>NZ_JBICXA010000001.1:459984-621669 GCF_043200035.1 Streptomyces sp. NPDC048504 | reverse complement strand
CCGTCCGCTGCCGGGGCGCCACCGCCCGGCACTGGCCCGAAACCACCCGGCGACGGACCACCACCCCGCACCGGACCAAAACCATCCGCTGCCGAATCACCACCGTCCTGCACCAGCCCGAAACCGTCCGCTGCCGGGGCGCCACCGCCCGGCACTGGCCCGAAACCACCCGGCGACGGACCACCACCCCGCACCGGACCAAAACCATCCGCTGCCGAGCCATGACCGTCCTGCACCGGTCCGAAATCATCCGGCGGCGAGCCACCACCGCCCGGTGCCGGCGCGAAACCCTCCGGCGGCGGGCCGAACCCCTCCGGCATCCGGCGGAACCCGTCCGGCAGCGGGCCGAACTCATCCGCCCTCCGCCCAAGCCCGCCCCCGTCCGCCCTCCGACGGACCCCGTCCCCATCCGCCCCTCGACCAACCCCGTCCGGCGTCGTCAGACTCCCCGGCGCCGCGCCGACCCGCCGCCCCACCCGCTCCAACCCCCGCGCCGCAGTCTCCGGCGTCGACCGCAACGCCGGGTCCTTGACCAGCAACCCCTGGAGTACCGGCGCCAGTTCACCCGCGCGGACGGCGGGTGTCGGGTCCTCGCCGAGCAGAGCCGTGAGCGTCGCGAAGTCGCCGTCGCGATCGAACGGGCCGCGACCCTCGACGGCGGCGTACAGCGTGGCGCCCAGGGAGAACAGGTCCGCGCCCGGAGTCGGCGGCTCGCCTCGGGCGCATTCCGGGGCGAGGTACCCGGGTGTGCCGACGATGCCGGCGGTGGCGGTGAGGCGGGGTCCGTGGGACTCGGGCTGGAGGGCGATGCCGTAGTCGGTGAGCAGCACGCGCGCGTACGGATCGCCCGAAGCGTCCGGTGCCAGAAGGATGTTGGCCGGTTTCACGTCCCGGTGCAGGATGCCGATGCGGTGCCCGGCGGTGAGCGCGTCGAGGACGGCGAGCCCGATGCGGGCCACCCGGGCGGGCGGCAGCGGGCCCGAACGCCATAGGACCGCCTGGAGGTCGACGCCGTCCGGGACGTACTCCATGACGATCCAGGGCATGCCCTCGTGGATCACCACGTCGTGCACGGTCGCCACATGCGGATGGCCGCGCAACCGGGCCGCGTGTCGCGCCACGCCACGCGCCCGCGCGATGCGCTGCGCGCGCTCGCCGCCGTCCCCCGACGCATCCGGCAGCGTGATCTCCTTGAGGACGACCTCGCAGGCCAACTCCTCGTCGTACGCGAGCCATACGCGTCGCATGCCGCCCGCGCCGAGCATGCGCAGCAGCCGGTAGCGCCCGTTGACGACACTGCCCTCGCCCTGCTCCGGCGTATCCCCGGCCATCACGCCTCCCCCGAGACGGCGCGCCTCCCCCGAGGACGCGTGGAACCTGTCTCCGAAAGTAGCCTCGCACCCGCCACTGACAAGAGGGCTTTTCCGCACCGATCCGAGCAATCTCGCCGGATGGGGACACCTGCGGCCCAGTGGTGCGGGGAGGCCTCAGGCGTGACAGGGGCGGGGAGGGGCTGGGGCGCCGTACGGCGGGCGGGCGGCGGATACGGCGGGCACATTGCGGTGCGATGGTCGGGCCGGCCGTAGGAACGTTCGGCGGTGCGGGAGACCGGCGGCCGGGTCGCGGTCGGCCGCTGCGTGCAGCCGTCGGCAGAAGCAGGTGCCGACCGGGAGCAACCGCCCGATCGGGACCAACTCCCGTCCGACACCAACTCCCGTCCAGGAGTGGCCGGTCGGCCTGAGGGCAACCGGCCAGCTCCGGCCTCGGAAAATGGCCAGCCACCCGCAACCGCCCGCCGCCCCGCGCCAGTCAGCCGCCCCCAACCGACCGTCACCCCACGCCAGTCAGCCGTCCGCACCCGATCATCGCCCGCGCCAGCCAGCCGCCGGCACCAGTCACCCCACCACGCCGGTCAGCCGTAGGCACCACTCACCCCACCGGCTCCAGGAACCCCTGTTCCACCAGCAGCCGGATCTGCGCCGGTGTCCGGTCGCGGAGCAGAACCGGGTCCTCGCCCATGAGTTGGGCGATGGCGTCCAGGATGCGGCCCGCGCTCAGCGTGCCGTCGCAGACGCCGGCGAAACCCGCGCCGACCGTGTCGACCTTGGTCGCCCGGCGCATCCCGCGGTGCTGGCGCAGCACGACGTGCTCGGGGTCCTCGGCGCCGGGCAGCCCGACCTGTTCCTGGATGATCTCGGGGGCGAGCCTGAAGTGGGCGGCGAGCAGGGCCGCGTCGTCGTGGGCGCGCAGATAGTCGACGCGGTCGAAGTGCTCCCGCACGGTGTCGCCGAGCGGCTGCTCGACCGGGTGCGGCCACTCCTCGACGGTGATCGAGGGCGCGTCGGAGCCCGTCCTGCGCAGCGTGATCCAGCCGAAGCCCACGGCCTTGACCTTGCGCGCCTCGAACTCGTCGAGCCACGCGTCGTAGAGCGCCTCGTACGCGGCCGTGTCGCCCTGGTGGTCGCCCGCGTCCCTGAGCCACAACTCGGCGTACTGCGTGACGTCCTGGACCTCGCGCTGCACGATCCAGGCGTCGCACCCGCGCGGCACCCAGGAGCGCAGCCGGTCCTGCCAGTCCTCCCCCTCCACGTGCTGCCAGTTGGCGAGGAACTGCGCGAACCCGCCCTCGCGCAGGCGGTCGCCCGCTTGCTGAACGAGCGACCGGCACAGATCGTCCCCGCCCATCCCGCCGTCGCGGTAGGTCAGCCGGGCGCCCGGCGAGATCACGAACGGCGGGTTGGACACGATGAGTTCATACGTCTCGTCGTCCCGGACCGGCTCGAAGAGCGAGCCCTCGCGGAGGTCGGCGGCCGGCGCTCCGGACAGCGCGAGGGTGAGCGCGGTGATGTGCAGGGCACGGGGGTTGAGGTCGGTGGCCGTCACGCGCGTGGCGTGCCGGGCCGCGTGCAGCGCCTGGATGCCGGACCCGGTGCCGAGGTCGAGCGCGGCGGAGACCGGCGTCCGTACGGTGATCCCCGCGAGCGTGGTGGACGCGCCGCCCACCCCGAGGACGACGCCTTCGTCCCGGCTGCCGATCCCGCCGACCCCGCCGACCGCGCACCCCAGGTCGGACACGATGAACCAGTCCTCGCCGTCGGGCCCGCCGTACGGCCGTACGTCCACGGTCGCGGCGACCTCGTCGGTGCCGACCGAGACCAGCCACCCGTCCTCCACGCACGCGGCGACGGGCAGGACGTCCGCCACGCGTGCGTGCGGCACGGGCTGCTGGAGCAGGAACAGCCGGACCAGCGTCTCCAGCGGGGTATCGCCTCTGGTCGCCCGGAGGGCCGGCACGGTCTCGCTGCGGGCCAGCGCCGCGTACGCGGGGGCGCCGAGCAGTTCGAGCAGTCCGTCGGCGGTGAAGGCGGCGCCGAGCAGGGCGTCCCGGAGCCGGGCGGCGACCTCCGGGCGGTCGGATGCGGGCAGGGTGGACAGGGTGGAGTTACTCACACCCCCATTGTGGCCGCTCCCACCGACAACCCGCGTGGCACCGGCCGACACGGCCCCGCGCGCATGCGAAGGCCCCGGCACACACGCGTACCGGGGCATCTTTCAGCAACTGAAACAAATCAGGCCGCCGACGACGAAGCCACCGGAGTCGCCGCCTTGCAGGCCTCCTGCTTGGTCATCGCCTTGCCGACATCGCCCTCTTCGAGGGTCTTCAGGGCGTCGTTCCCGCTCGTGCTGAGCTTGTCCAGGGAGGTCGCGATACCCTTGAGGCCGTCCGCGAACTTGGCCTGGTCCTTGGTGTTCAGCGCGTCCACCTGGCCCTTCAGGGTGGCGTACGACGTGGAGATGCCGTTGAGCTCCTTCACCGCGTCCTGCTGCTTCTTCGCGCCGTTGTCGACGTCCGGTGCCCCGGCGGTGTTCACGGCGGCCCCGATCGCCTTGTAGGCGTCGGACATGTCCTGGAAGGCCTGCGAGTCGGTCTTCTGGACCTCTTCCGGGGTGCTGTTGTCCGAGGTCTCCTTCTGGATCGCCGTGTTGGCGGCCTCGATCTTCTTCGCCTGCGGCTGCACCGCGACGCAGACCTGCTTGGCCCAGGCGTCCAGCTTGGCGTCGCTGTCGTCGCCGCTGCCGCCGCATCCCGACAGCCCCAGTACCAGTACCGCACCGCCGGACAGTGCGGCCGCGAGCTTCTTGTTCACCGGATTGGTCCCTTCCATGGCTCTCGGCCCCGGAACATACACGGCGGACAGGCCGCACCTCCGGGCCCAATGTCCGATAGGAGACCTTTTGAAGCCATTTGCAACAAGCGAGAGAAGGCTCACGGCGGAGGTCTGAACACAGACAGAACGGGCGGGCGGCGCCCACAACTCGCGCCACCCGCCCGCCTGTTGAGCCGAGCCTCGTAGGACCCTGGAGCCGGGTCCGTAGGACCTCCTACGAAACGACCGCCGGATCCGCCGACTTGGCTGTCCGGTCGGCGTCGTCGCCGTCGTCCCCCACGGCGATCCCGCGCCGCTTGGAGATGTACACGGAGACGGCGATCACGAGGAACGCGAGCACCGAGATCGTGATGCGCACCCCGATGTTCTTGTCGTCGCCGTAGCTGAACTTGATGACCGCGGGCGCGATGAGCAGCGCGACGAGGTTCATCACCTTCAGCAGCGGGTTGATGGCCGGGCCCGCGGTGTCCTTGAACGGGTCGCCGACCGTGTCGCCGATCACCGTGGCGGCATGGGCCTCGCTGCCCTTGCCGCCGTGGTTGCCGTCCTCGACGAGTTTCTTCGCGTTGTCCCACGCACCGCCCGAGTTCGCGAGGAAGACCGCCATCAGCGTGCCGGTGCCGATCGCGCCCGCGAGGAACGAGCCGAGCGCGCCGACGCCGAGCGTGAACCCGACCGCGATCGGCGTGAGCACGGCGAGCAGACCGGGCGTGGCCAGCTCACGCAGCGCGTCCTTGGTGCAGATGTCGACGACGCGGCCGTACTCCGGTGTCTCGGTGTAGTCCATGATCCCGGGGTGCTCGCGGAACTGCCGCCGCACCTCGTAGACCACGGCCCCCGCGGACCGCGAGACCGCGTTGATCGCCAGCCCGGAGAAGAGGAAGACGACCGCGGCGCCCACGATGAGGCCCACCAGGTTGTTGGGCTGGGAGATGTCCATCATCAGGTTGAGTGGCGCGCCGGGTCCCGAGACCTTCTCGCCGACGTCGTTGGCGGCGGTGACGATCGCGTCCCGGTACGACCCGAAGAGCGCCGACGCCGCCAGAACGGCGGTGGCGATGGCGATGCCCTTCGTGATGGCCTTGGTGGTGTTGCCCACCGCGTCCAGGTTGGTGAGCACCTGCGCGCCCGCGCCCTCGACGTCGCCGGACATCTCGGCGATGCCCTGCGCGTTGTCGGAGACCGGCCCGAAGGTGTCCATGGCGACGATCACACCGACCGTGGTGAGCAGACCGGTACCGGCCAGGGCCACCGCGAACAGCGCCAGCATGATCGACGCGCCGCCGAGCAGGAACGCCCCGTAGACGGCGAGACCGATCAACAGGGCGGTGTAGACGGCCGATTCGAGGCCCAGCGAGATCCCGGCGAGGATGACGGTGGCCGGACCCGTGAGCGAGGTCTTGCCGATGTCCATCACGGGACGGCGGTTGGTCTCCGTGAAGTAGCCGGTCAGCTGCTGGATCAGTGCGGCGAGCACGATGCCGATGGCCACGGCGACGAGCGCGAGGATCCGCGGATCGCCGTCCTTGGCCTTGATCGCCGCGTCGGTGACGCCGTCGAGGTCGGCGTACGACGACGGCAGGTAGACGAAGACCGCGACCGCCACCAGCACGAGCGAGATCACCGCGGAGATGAAGAAACCCCGGTTGATCGCGGACATGCCGCTGCGGTCGGTCCGGCGCGGTGCCACCGCGAAGATGCCGATCATGGCGGTGATCACACCGATCGCCGGCACGAGCAGCGGGAAGGCGAGCCCGGAGTCGCCGAAGGCGGCCTTGCCGAGGATCAGCGCGGCGACCAGCGTCACGGCGTACGACTCGAAGAGGTCGGCTGCCATGCCCGCGCAGTCGCCGACGTTGTCGCCCACGTTGTCGGCGATGGTCGCGGCGTTGCGCGGGTCGTCCTCCGGGATGCCCTTCTCGACCTTGCCGACCAGGTCGGCGCCGACGTCGGCGGCCTTGGTGAAGATGCCGCCGCCGACCCTCATGAACATGGCGATGAGGGCGGCACCGAGGCCGAATCCCTCCAGCACCTTGGGCGCGTCGGCCGCGTACACCAGCACCACGCACGAGGCGCCCAGCAGACCGAGCCCCACCGTGAACATGCCGACGACGCCGCCCGTGCGGAAAGCGATCTTCATTGCTTTGTGCGAGACGGCGGTGAGATCCTTTTCCGGCTCGCCCTCCGCCGGGGTCGCTTCCCGGGCCGCCGCGGCGACACGGACATTACTGCGTACGGCGAGCCACATGCCGATATAGCCGGTGGTCGCCGAGAACACCGCGCCGATCAGGAAGAAGATCGATCGTCCGGCGCGCTGATTCCAGTCGTCCGCGGGGAGCAGCAGAAGCAGGAAGAAAACGATCACGGCGAATACGCCGACCGTGCGCAGCTGCCGTCCCAGATAGGCGTTCGCGCCCTCCTGGACCGCTGCCGCGATCTTCTTCATGCTGTCGGTGCCCTCGCCTGCCGCGAGGACCTCGCGGACCAGGATGCCCGCGACCACCAGCGCCGCCAGTGCGACGAGGCCGATCACCATCACGAGGATGCGGTTGTCGTCGGTCAGAACTGCTGCTGCGAAGGTTGTGGGGTGATCAAACTGCTGAGGGGTAGAAAGCCCCGCCATTCGTCCTCCTTGACGCCTGTGCTGAGCTCAAGATGTGGACGGATTGTAGGTACCGGAACCTGATCAAAACAGAGCGCGGCAAACGGAATTGGCCTTCGCATAGTAATGCCTTAAAAGCATTGGCGCTTGATCAAATCATCGGGGCGCCGATCAGAGCATTGATCGGGCATTGATCGTGAATTAATTCACGAATTCCACCGCGCGGAGAACTCTCGCTCGCGGTACTCTCCCGGAAATGCCGAAGGGCCCTGCTCAGCAGGGCCCTTCGGCTGTGGTGTGCGGCGTTGTCTTCAGGAAAGCGTCGTGGCCGGCGGGGTCGTCGGCCAGGTCATACGGATCGATCCGCCGTGCTCCCCCGCGGTGACCTCGACGTCGTCGACGAGCCCGCTGATGACAGCGAGGCCCATCTCGTCCTCCTCGGTCTCCGCGTCCGGATCGTCGCCCGGCGACCCGGGCGCCTTGTCGCCGGGAGCCGAACGTGGTGCCTCGTCGCCGACCTCGATGGAGAACTGCTTCTCCTCCTCGATCAGCAGCACCTTCACCGGGGCGGTGATCCCACTGCTCTGGTGCAGCCCGACGGCACGGGTGCAGGCCTCACCCACGGCGAGTCTGACCTCGTCGAGTACGGCCTCGTCCACTCCGGCCCTGCGCGCCACCGCTGCCGCCACCAGTCGGGCGGTCCTGACGTGCTCGGGCAGCGCGCTGAAGCGGAGTTCAACGGTGGCCATGCATCCCCCTCGGGACTACGGGCGTGCTGTCGGAGGGCCGGGCCGCCGAAAGCCCGGTCCACCGGTCGTCTATACGGCCGATCGGGGAGCGGTCACACGCCGCTCCCGGAACGGTCGGTCAGTCGGTGGCCGCCACCGCTTCCTCGACCGAGGTGTGAATCGGGAACACCTTGGTGAGGCCGGTGATACGGAAGATCTTCAGAATGCGCTCCTGGTTGCAGACCAGGCGCAGCGAGCCCTCGTGGGCACGCACCCGCTTCAGGCCGCCGACCAGCACACCGAGCCCGGTGGAGTCGAGGAAGTCGACTCCCTCCATGTCCACGACGAGGTGGAAACTCCCGTCGTTCACCAGCTCGACCAGCTGTTCGCGCAACTTGGGCGCGGTATATACGTCGATTTCGCCACCGACCTCGACGACCGTACGATCGCCGACGGTACGGGTCGACAGGGACAGGTCCACGGATCCTCCAGCACCTTGCTATCGAGCGGTCATCCCATGGGACACCTCGGCAGAGCCCCCAGGACGGTTCGCCAGCCGCGATGGCATTCAATCACTTACCGCAGGGCGTGCACGACGCCTTGGCTCCATTGTCCGTCACGCCAGTGACACACTCGGTGCCGATGGCCAAGAATCAGCGAACCGATCGCCCCTCGGCGGACCCCGTGTCCGGCCTCTCGCCGAGCACGGTTCTGGACCGGCTGGCGTCGGGACCGAGCCGGGCTTCGCGCATCACTCATACGGAGCACTTGCCCCCGCGCGAGGGCCGCCATGCCGTCTGGCCTGACCGGATTCGCGCCGAGGTGATCGCCACCGTCCAGGAAGCGGGTATCGAACACCCCTGGGCCCACCAGGCACAGGCCGCCGAGCACGCCCTCGACGGCGACTCAGTGATCGTTGCCACAGGCACCGCCTCGGGCAAGTCGCTGGCTTATCTGGTACCGGTCCTCTCCGCGCTCCTCGACGGCTCCGAGGCGCCGAACGGCCGCGGCACCACCGCGCTCTACCTGGCGCCCACAAAAGCCCTGGCAGCGGACCAGCTCCGCTCCGTGAAGGAACTTTCACAACCTCTGGGCAATGCCGTTCGCCCGGCCGTGTACGACGGCGACACTCCGTTCGAGGAGCGCGAGTGGGTCCGCCAGTACGCCAACTACGTCCTGACCAACCCCGACATGCTCCACCGCGGCATATTGCCCTCGCACCCGCGCTGGTCCTCCTTCCTGAAGTCCCTGAAGTACGTCGTCATCGACGAGTGCCACACCTACCGGGGCGTCTTCGGCTCCCACGTCGCCCAGGTGCTCCGCCGCCTGCGCCGCCTCTGCGCCCGCTACGGCTCCTCCCCCGTCTTCCTCCTCGCCTCCGCCACCGCCGCCGAGCCCTCGGTCGCCGCCCGCCGCCTCACCGGCCTCCCGGTGGTCGAGGTCGCCGACGACGCATCGCCCCGCGGTGAACTGGTGTTCGCCCTGTGGGAGCCCCCGCTCACCGAACTGCACGGCGAGAAGGGCGCACCCGTTCGACGCACGGCCACCGCCGAGACGGCCGACCTCCTCACCGACCTCGCCGTCCAGGGCGTCCGCTCGGTGGCCTTCGTACGGTCCCGGCGCGGCGCCGAGCTGATCGCGCTGATCGCCCAGGAACGCCTCGCCGAGGTCGACCGCTCGCTGGCCCGCCGGGTCGCCGCCTACCGCGGCGGCTACCTCCCCGAGGAGCGCCGAGCCCTCGAACGCGCCCTCCACTCCGGCGAGTTGCTCGGCCTCGCCGCCACCACCGCCCTCGAACTCGGCATCGACGTCTCGGGCCTGGACGCCGTACTGATCGCCGGCTACCCCGGCACCCGCGCCTCCCTCTGGCAGCAGGCCGGCCGCGCCGGACGCTCCGGCCGGGGAGCGCTGGCCATCCTGGTGGCCCGCGACGACCCCCTGGACACGTTCCTCGTCCACCACCCGGAGGCCCTGTTCGACCAGCCGGTGGAGTCCACGGTCCTGGACCCGGACAACCCTTACGTCCTGGCCCCGCACCTGTGCGCGGCGGCAGCCGAACTCCCGCTCACCGACGAGGACTTGGACCTCTTCGGCCCGGCGACGGCGGATCTGCTGCCGCAGTTGGAGGCCGCGAAGCTGCTCCGCCGCCGGGCGAAGGCCTGGCACTGGACGCGCCGCGAACGGGCCGCCGACCTCACCGACATCCGCGGCGGGGGCGGAAACCCGGTCCAGATCGTCGAGAACGGCACGGGCCGCCTCCTGGGCACGGTCGACGAGGCCGCCTCCCACACGACCGCCCACGAGGGCGCGGTCCACCTCCACCAGGGCCGCACGTACCTGGTGCGTTCCCTGGACCTGGAGGACTCGGTGGCCCTGGTCGAGGAGGCCAACCCGCCCTACTCGACGGTCGCCCGCGACACCACGGCGATCTCCGTCCTGGAGACGGACGTCGAAATCCCCTGGGGTCAGGGCCGGTTGTGCTACGGCTCCGTCGAAGTCACCAACCAGGTCGTCTCCTTCCTCCGCAGACGTGTCATCACCGGCGAAGTCCTGGGCGAATCAAAACTCGACCTCCCCCCTCGCACCCTCCGCACCCGCGCGGTCTGGTGGACGGTCACCGAGGACCAACTCGACGCCGCCCGCATCAACCCCGAGATCCTCGGCGGCGCCCTCCACGCCGCCGAACACGCCTCGATCGGCATGCTCCCCCTCTTCGCCACCTGCGACCGCTGGGACATCGGCGGCGTGTCCGTCCCCCTGCACCCCGACACCCTGCTCCCCACGGTCTTCGTCTACGACGGACACCCGGGCGGCGCGGGCTTCGCGGAACGCGCCTTCCACACCGCCCACGCCTGGCTCACCGCCACCCTCCAGGCCATCGCCTCCTGCGAATGCGACGCCGGCTGCCCGTCCTGCATCCAGTCCCCCAAGTGCGGCAACGGCAACGATCCGTTGCACAAGCGGGGGGCCGTGCGGCTGCTGACGGAGCTGCTGCGGGGAGCTCCGAAGGATGTGCGAGAGGTGCCGGGGGGTGTGGGAGAGGTGCCCGGAGAGAAGGTGGGCGGGATCTAACGGGCGTGCTGCGGACCAGCTACGGCGTCGGCGTGCTGCGGCTGCGGCTGCGGCTGCGGCTGCGGCTGCGGCTGCGGCTCAGGGTGCCGGTTGAGGCTCAGGGTGCCGGTGAGGCCGGCGCCGCTGGAAGCGCGGGCGCCGGTGGTGCAGGGCCCGGTGGCGGGGCAGGCGCCGGTGACGCAGGGGCCGGTGCGGGCGCCAGGGGCGGTACCGGGCCCGCAGGCCCCGCCCGTGACCTGACCTCCGCCGCGAACGGCCCCCGGCCCGCCGACGCCGTCACGTCCGACGTCTCACCCACGACAGCGCACCGCACGAGCCGCGTCCCCTGCGCCCGCGCCACCCGCTCAGCCCGGGCGCAGGCCCCCGTACCGCCCTCCGCCCAGTGGTCGGCCGCCGCGAGCGCCGCGAGATCCGCACCGCCGGCCGCACGGTGCCGGGCCACCACGGCCTGCCCCAGGGCCAGCACGACCCCGAACACGACACACATCACGGCCATCGCCCCGAGGCTCCACACGGTGGCGGACCCACGGTCCGAGTGACGGGATCTCCTATGCCGCCCCAGAACCGGAACCACGCGCCCCAGGTCCGGAATCACATCCCGTAGGGCCCGGATACGACACCTCACGGTCCCGCCCTCCCCTCGCCCACCGTCTCCTCCGCCAACGCCACGGCCTCCTCCCGCACTTCGAAGGGCAGTCCGCTCAGCACCGGCGGTTTCGCGACCACGACGACGTGGACCTGGTCGCCCTCCCGGGCAACGGTGACCTCCGCGCCGCGCGGAGCCGTGTCCCGGACCACCTGGACGACCGCGTCGGCCGGGTCCTGCCGAGCCGCGGCGCGGGCGCCCGAGCGGGCCGCGTCCACGCACTGGATCTGCGCGGCCACCACCAACAGCCCCCACACCAGCGCCATAGCGAACATCACCAGCACGGGCAGCACCACGGCCGCCTCCGCCGTCACGAACCCCTCGTCCCCGCCCCGCCGTTCACACCTTCGCATCGAGGGCCCGCTTCACGATGCTCTGGAGCTCCGCGCTGACCGCCCCGCTGGTCACCACCTTGTAGAGCACCACCGCGAACGCCACCGCCGCGACCAGCCCCATCGCGTACTCGGCGGTGGCCATCCCGGCATCCCCACGCGCCGAGGCACCCAACCGTGCCCGTACCCGCGCCGCTCGCACGGCCCGAACCGCTACTGCCTGCACTGCCTGCATTGCCTTGTACATCTCAACCCCCGTGAGGTTCCTGTCGGTTCACTTGCTCGCTCGGCCGGCCGCTGAGGTTCAGCGATCGCCCGTCATACGTCGGCCGTTCGTCGTCATACGTTCGTCACCGCTCGCTCCTCCCGTCAGCCGCTGCCCCCTCCCACCGCCCCGCCCGCGAGCCCGATCACCACGGGCAGCACACCGACCGCGATGAACGCCGGCAGGAAGCACAGCCCCACCGGTGCGGTGATCAGGACGGCCGCCCGCCGGGCCCGTGCCGTCGTGGTGCGGGCCCAGTCGGCGCGGGCCTCCGCCGCGAGCCGTGCGACCGGCCCGGCGGCGGGGAGCCCCGACTCGTCGGCCCGTTCGAGCAGCCGGGCCAGCGGGCCGGCGCCCGGAAGCGAGGCCAACCTCCGCCAGGCAT
This sequence comes from Streptomyces sp. NPDC048504, assembly GCF_043200035.1. Taxonomy (NCBI): domain Bacteria; kingdom Bacillati; phylum Actinomycetota; class Actinomycetes; order Kitasatosporales; family Streptomycetaceae; genus Streptomyces; species Streptomyces sp. NPDC048504. The sequence goes on along the minus strand of NZ_JBICXA010000001.1, from coordinate 609,470 downwards.
CAGCCGGTTCACCACCGAGCCGCACCTCCGCCGCCGCACGCGCCAGCCGTTCCCCCACAGGCCCCGAGAGGGCCTCTCCCACGGCCTGAGAGGCGATCACCGGCGAGGCTCCGGCGGCGATGCAGGCGGCCAGCAGATCGGCAGCGAGCGGGAGTTGGCGGGCAGCGGTGGCGGCATCGCGCTCGGCGACGGTGTCGTCGGCCGCCTGCCGTCGCCGCCACTGCCACAGCCCGACGGCGACGACCGCACCCACCACAACCCCGGCGACCCCGCCGACCAGCACCCACCCGGCACCCACCACACCCACTGCGGGCAGCCACCGCCTGGCAACGTCCCGTGCCTCGAACCGCCGCCCGGCAGAAGCCACTTCCCTAGCCTCCCGGACTTCCCGAAGCAGCAGCCCGGCCAGCCGTCGCCGCGCCCGCCGCTCACACCGCACCCCGTCCAGCCACCGCACCAACCACCCCACGACCAACACGGTCCCCAAAACGACCCCCAGCCTGTGGACAACTTCCGCACTCACGCCGCCTCCTCTCTCCGACTACGACCGACTTCCGCTTCCACACCCAGACCGCCGCTCCGGGCTCCCACCGAGCACCGCACCCCGTCAAGCCCGCGACGACCAAGCGATCCGCGGCACCCCGCGAACACTGATGCCTTTAGGCGCGCGGGGCTGTATCGATATGCGGCTCCGCCGCGCACCCGCACCCCCCAACCCCGCCCACCCCCAACCCCCTCAGGGGCGCGGGGAACTGCGCGACCAGCCCCCACCCACCCGCACCCCGCACACCTCCGAAGCCACCCACCCCCAACCCGGCCCCACCACCCCACCCCGACCTCGCTCACCCACCCCCGCTCACACCGCCTCCACCCCCCGCACGATCCGCAACGCCCACCACAACCCCAAGCTCTCCAACAACCCCCCGACCACCAGGCACCCCAACCCCGCCCCGCTGTGCAGCAACACCCGCAACGGATCCGCACCCATCGCCGCGCCCAACAGCAACCCGAGCACCGGCAACCCGGCGAGCATCACCGCGGTGGCCCGCGCCCCCGCCAACTGAGCGCGAAGATCGGCCCGTTGATCCCGGTCGGCACGCAACGCCCCTTCGAGCCGGTCCAGTCCCGCCGCGAGCCCCGCGCCCTGATCCACGGCGACCCGCCAGCACGCGGCCAGCCCCAACAGCCCCTCAGCGCCCGGCTGTCGTGCCGCCGAGGTGAGCGCACCCGGCACATCCCCGCCGAACCGCGCCGCCGCCAACACCCCGGCCTGCGCCTCACCGAGCCCACCGGAGTCACGCGCCGCCCGCAGCAACGCCTCCCCGGGCTGCCGCCCAGCACGCACCTCCCCGGCGAGCGCCGAGCACAGCGCGATCACCGCGTCCCCGCGCAACTCCCGCGCCCGCCGCGCCTCCCCGGCCAGCCGCACCCGCCGCAGCAACGGCACCCCGACCGCCCCCGCGACAACCGGAACGACCGAGGCCCCCAGCACCGCCAACACGAGCCCGACACCCAGCGCCCACCACTCGGCCCGCAACCGCCCCTGGATCCGCCTCAGTTCACCCAAGGCCCGCTCCCACGAGGGCGGCCCGATGCCCACCGCACCACCACCCGCGAACAACAACTCCGCCCGCCGAGCCCCGGATCGCCGCCCACCCATCAACCAGACCAGGCCCCCGACACACACCGCGACCACCCCGACCGACACCTCACCCATCCCCACGCCCATCACCGCTCCCACTCGCTGTCACTGCGGCCCATCCCGCACCCACGCCCATCACCACTCCGGCCCACCTGCCGCCTGTCCCGCACGGCACCCGTAACCGCTCCGCCGACCCCACGCCCCTCCTCACCCCGGCCCCTGACCCCCGTCGCCCCCACCCCGAATCAACTCCCGCAACCGCTCCCACCCCCGCTCGTACGCGAACGCCTCCACCCCCCACCGCAACGCCGGCACCGTCCGCACCAGCCCCGACGGATCCCGCTCCAGGACATGCACCTCGGCGATCCGTCGCCGCCCCGCCCGGTCCCGTACGAGATGCAGGACCACCGACAGGGCCGCCGCCAACTGGCTGTGCAGCGCGGCCCGGTCGAGGCCCGCGGCCGTACCCAGGGCCTCCAGGCGGGCGGGGACGTCGGCCGCCGCGTTCGCGTGGACGGTGCCGCAGCCGCCCTCGTGACCCGTGTTGAGCGCGGCGAGCAAATGAACAACCTCAGGCCCGCGCACCTCGCCGACGACCAGCCGGTCCGGCCGCATCCGGAGTGCCTGGCGGACCAGGTCCTGGAGGGTGACGAGCCCGGCGCCCTCCTGGTTGGCGGGTCTGCTCTCCAGCCGTACGACGTGCGGATGGTCCGGCTTCAACTCCGCCGAGTCCTCCGCGAGCACGATCCGCTCACCCGGTCCGACGAGCCCCAGCAGCGCGCTCAGCAACGTCGTCTTGCCGGTGCCGGTACCGCCGCTGATCAGGAACGAGAGCCGCGCCTCGATCAACGCCCGCAGGATGCGGTCCCCGCCCGGCGGCACCGTGCCCGCCGTGACCAACTCGTCCAGCGTGAACGCGCGCGGTCGTACGACGCGCAGCGACAGGCAGGTGCAGCCGACGGCGACCGGGGGCAGTACGGCGTGCAGGCGGGTCCCGTCGGGCAGCCGGGCATCGGCCCAGGGGCGCGCGTCGTCCAGCCGGCGTCCGGCCACCGCGGCCAAGCGTTGCGCGAGGCGTCGTACCGCTGCCGCGTCCGGGAAAGAGACGGTGGTCAGTTCCAGGCCGCCGCCCCGGTCGACCCACACCCGGTCCGGGGCCGACACCAGGACGTCGGTCACGGAGGGGTCGGCGAGCAGGGACTCCAGTGGACCGCTGCCCACCAGCTCGGACCGCAACTGCTCGGCCGCGCCCAGCACTTCGGCGTCCCCCAGCACCCGCCCCTGCTCCCGCAACGCCTGCGCCACCCGCGCGGGCGTCGGCTCACCCCCGCTCTCGGCCAGCCACCGCCGCACACCGTCGAGCAGTCCGACAGGCATCCCTGCCCCGCCACTCGCCCCACCCTCACGCGAAGCCCACTGCCCCGCGGCCCTCACCGAGCCCTTCACCCGATCGGCCCCGACGGCCCCACTCGCCCCACCTTCACTCGAAGCCCACTGCCCCGCGGCCCCCACCGAATCCCGCACCCGCTCACGCCCGACCGCCCCACTCACCCCGACCTCACCCGAACCCCGCACCCGACCGACCCCGACGGTCCCGCTCACCCCGGCCCCACCCGAAGGCCACCGCCCCGAAGCACCCCCCGAGTCCCTCACCCGCTCAACCCCGACCGCCCCGCTCCCCGGGACACCCGTCGAACCGCCGTCCCCGAACGACGCGCCCCTCGGCGCATCCGCCGAACCACCCATCCCCGCAAGCCCAGGCACCCCGCTCCCCAGGACACCCGCCGCACCGTCCCTCTCGGAGTTCGCCGCGCTCCTCACCAGCCGCCTCATACGCCACCCACCTCGACCAACGCCCGCTCCAGGAACTCCCGGCAGAACCGCGCCAACGGCCCCCTCCCCGCCGTGCCCGGCGGCGACTTGCCCTCGTGCGGCCGCAACAGCCCCGATTCGACCGGCACTTCACCGGCCAGCGGCAGCCCGAGGAGGCGGGACACCTCGCGGTCGTCCAGGCCGGGGGCGTACGGTCCGCGTACCGCCACGCGGAGGTCGCGCAGGACCATGCCGACGGCGGACGCCACCCGGCCGGCCGCCGCGACGGCGCGGAGTTCGGCGGGGACCACGAGGAGGCCGACGTCGAGTTGGGCGAGGGCCTCGGCGACCCCGTCGTCGATGCGGCGCGGCAGGTCGACCACCACCGTGCCGCCGCGCCGTCGGGCCGCGGCGAGCACCGCCCGCACCGCCTGGGGCGGGATGGCGACGCAGTCGCCGCGGTCCCAGCTGAGCACCCGGAGCGAGTGGAGTTCGGGGAGGGACTCCTCCAGCGCGCCGCCGCCGACCCGGCCGCGCGAGGCGGCGAACGCGGGCCAGCGCAGGCCCTCCGCCGTCTCACCGCCGAGCAGTACGTCGAGTCCGCCGCCCAGCGGATCCGCGTCCACCAGGAGCGTGCGCAGCCCCTCACGCGCGGAGGTGACGGCGAGGGCGCACGCGAGCGTGGACGCTCCGGCGCCGCCGCGGCCGCCGATGACGCCCACGGTGAGCGCGGGACGGCCGACGCCCTCGGCCACGTCGGCGATGCGGTCGACGAGCCACTGCTCGCCGTCGGGTAGGAGCGAAGGCAAAACACACATGCGTTTTCTCTGGAGGGCGAGCAATATGAACCAGATGGTCACAACTGACTACGACGGGTGCGGGCGCTGCCTCGTAGGCGTCCGCCGCCTGTCACGGAAGAGCGAGGCAAGTAGCAGCCCTGAGAAGCAGGAAGCCCAGGTTCTGAGTGCAACTGAGTCTGTCGGCGGTCACATCATCGCGTGGGCCGACGACTGGGAAGTCTCGGGTGCCACAGACCCGCTCACACGTCCGGGACTTGGCCCTTGGCTCCGAGGAGAGGCGGGCCCGTACTCAGGGATCGTCGGCGCGGCTGTCGACCGGATCGGCCGCAATCAACGCGACGTGCTGAACACCGCCTACATGATCCATGAGTCGAACCGTCTACTGATCACGTATGGCCATGACGGCCCATGGGACCTCAACGACGCCAACGACGAGATGCGCCTTTCCATGGAGTCCTTCGGCGCACAAATGGAGCTGCGAGCAATCCAGAAGCGCAATCGGGAGGAAACCGAGAGGGCGCGCAAGGCAGGTCAGCCAAAGCAACAGAACCGGTATGGGTACCGTTTCATCCGCCTCATACCCACGGGAAAGGTTGACCATGTCGAGATAGACCCCGACGCAGCGAAAGTAATCCGCAACGTCGCCCGGCGAATTCTTGCAGACGAGACCGGCCAGGTGACCGTATTCACGGAATCCGCCAGACTTAACCGGGAAGGAGTTCCCTCACCTGCCGATTACCGAGCTGTCGCATACGGGCGCAAGCCGAAGGGTTCCATCTGGAAAAGCAGCACAATAATGAGACTGCTCACAGAGGAGGGGTCGTTGGGATACCTAATGCATAAGGGACGCCCGGTAATTGGCCCTAATGGGCATCCCGTACGGCTAGCCCCTCCCTTGTGGGATCATGCGACACGAGACGCACTGATAGAAAAGACTGCAACAAAGCAGACCGGACGGCGCGCTCAGAAAGGTACACGCCTCCTCTCCGGACTGTCTTTCTGTGGAAAATGTGGAGTTCGACTCTACGTCTATTATCGGGCAGGGAGGAAAATTGGCTACGCATGCACCGCCCGACTAGACGGAGTGCGCACATCCCAGGACTGTAAACCCGCCCCATCAATCCAGGCCGTCAAGCTGGATAAAGAAGTTGAAGATTGGTTTCTCGCCAAGTACGGACATGGTCAGCTTATGCAACGCGAGTTCGACCCCGGAACCGGCTACGCCTCTCGAATCGCCGAACTAGAGGCGGACAGAAAACGCCTTCGAGCCGACCGTTCAGCAGGCTTGTACGATTCGGATGACGATGCGGAATGGTACCGGCACGAATACGCCCGCATGGGACGAGAGATCGGCGAACTCAAGAAGATGCCCGAGCGCCCCCCCGGGATGAGAATGATACCCACTGGAAAGACCGTGGCCGACGAGTGGAACGCCGCACATGACGACGCGGCACGCCGTGAACTACTCAACGGATTCGACGTACGGGTCACAGTATTCTCAACGCGGGCCGAGGAGCGGGTTCAGATCACGGGTGCGGACATCTGGCCGGAAAACACGTAGTACCCTGAACCACGGGAGCCCCGGCGAGGACACAGACTCGCCGGGGCTTCTTTGTGCCTTCAGGAATCATGCACCCGAGGCGAGAAATTCGATCGACGGCAGAACATAGAGGAACGTCAATCCCGTTCGCGTTGTGAATTCCACAGCTTTTAACGCCATATCGCACCGCACTAAATCAGGACCGCCGACCGGTATTCGAGATATCTCTACCGGGTTCCACATTTCAGAACTAAAGGCGAATTCCCCAATCTCCGCCTCACCCGGCAAGGTAAAGGTAATATCATTACCGGATATACCGTTAACCAGAATCTCGACGGCAGGGGATTCGGTTAGCACCTCCCATCTATCGTTCAATGAATTGTCCATTGCATGCACTACGCCACCGAGCTTCCTTGCCACTACGCTGGCCGCATGGCGAGTTCCTGCCGTGACACGCCACGCGCGCAGAATTTCCGTTCGACCGTTCATAATGCGGCTCGCATGAAAGCATCCCGCATTTTCTTCACGCGGCATACTTCCACCCTTCAGCGATCATTTCCCTTCTGATTTCCCGGAGGTTCCCCAGATCTGCCGCGATACCGAACGCAATGTCTGATTCAGCGAGGGAATGACCGGAGCCGACATAGCGCCAGAACGATTCGGTGACTGTGTCTCGATGTTCCATAGCGAACAGGCCACCGCCCTGGTGGTTCGCCCTGACTGCGCGCAGCGCCCCGTATGTGGTGGAGTACTGGCGAGATTTGGTGAGGACGTGTCCCCGGTAGCCGAGCGTGTGAGCCCAGGAGCGGAGGTTGAGCGCTTCCAGTTCTGGCAGTCCGCCCAAGCGCCAGCAGACAGCCATGAGGGCGCGCAGGTGGGCATTCACCGAGGCTAGGCGGATGCTCTCAAAGTCAGTGATGCGGTAGTCGATGCCGCCTGCGTCGCCGACGCTCTTTGAGACGTATTTCGCGACGTAGGCCGCAACGGCACTGTCGGTGACCGCCGAGGATTCCGTGAATGCGTCGCTGCGAATGGGGTGTACGTCGATCTGCTCGCCCCACTTGATGACCCGTTCACCGGTCGCTGGAGAATACGGTGTGTGAACCTCCACCGATTCCGCAGCAGAGCGCACCACGCCCGAGAGCAGTTCGGTTGTGGCCCAAGAAGGCGGAGGCGAGGAAGGGCCCTCCGGCCCGTCGGCTCGGATCACCGCGTGGAAATGAACGGCGCCCCGTCGCTGGTATTCGGCGACTTTCGCGAAGGAGACTTTTAGGTGTTCGCCGAGGCGGGTTTGTGTGATTCCTGCGGCAGTCGCTATATGCCGTCTGAGCATGTGGCAATAGCGGTTCCACAGTGAGCCGGCACTTGCATGCCACAGGACGTGTCCGGGGTAGTCGTAGCAGTCCCGGCAGAGTGGTTGACCCACGGCGGAATCCTCGTCGGCATGCTTCTGACCGCAGCCGACAGGCCGCCCGTGTTCGCAAGCTCCGCCATCGCGTCGAGGACGGCACACATTCCCGTCAGAGCCGCCCGCACGGTGCACCGGCCCGAAAGAGGGGGCAGTGAGGGTGACGAAGAGCCGGGGGTGATGCCGAACGCCGTCCGTGACACCCTTACCGCCCAGCAGGCCGGAGCGGACCAGGTGGAACGTGTCTCCCGCGTGAAGGTAGGAGCACGGTTCACAGCGCGTTTCTCGGCGGTTGCGGCAGCGCACCGGCATCCGGCCGCCAGGTTCCTCGGTTGTGTCGTAGTGCCGCAGTACTTCGCCGGTGCGAGCGTCACGGGTGGTCGTGCGCCCGGCGAGATAGATCGGGTGGGCACAGCCGCCAATGGATTTGATCTGATCGAGCCAGCGCGGGAATCCCGGTTCGTGAACAAGCCGTATAAGGTCGCGCTCGGTAGAAGAAAGAAGGCACAGACGCTCAGCCTCATTGAGGACCGAGCGCCGCGCCTCATCCGATATCGGAAACATGGGGAGGACCCCTTTCGCGAGGGATAGGCACGGCGTTCATAAGTCAGCTCCTGGCTTGTCTCTGCTTGGCTATAAATTCGGCTTGGCTTCGCTTAGCTATGAGAATGTATTTTGTATTTAAAGTTGAGGAATGATCTCTAGTGGCCCTAACAGTTGTTCCTGTGTCAGCCGAAAAAGACTCCCCCGATTTTCTGCACCATGAACCACACGGGATAAGCGAACGGAGTTCCGGCCAGCAGGAATCCGAACATTGAAATAAGGGTTGCCTGGTACCAGTGGATTTCCCGCGAGCGGGCGACCATGACGACGTACAGGAACAGGAACGAGTCGACGACCCACATGTCTGTCTGATTCATGACGCTGTCTCTCCTTTCTGGAATGTCGCGGAGTCGGGTTGAGGAAGGAACGGATTCACTGGGGGATCGGTTCGGGCGATCTCGGCCGTATCGGCAGGGGTGATCAGTCGGGACCGAGCGCGCATCCACCGGCCCCCCATGGCGACCACGGCCACGCCCTGTTCGTCCTCCGTGATGTTCTGCGCGGTGACCACGGCGTCCGGGTTGATATCCCCGAGGGTCATCTCCGCTGACGCCTCGTCATGTGCTCGGTGGGCGACGCGTCCTCCGAGCTGGGCCCGCAGTGCGGTCACGCGGGGGCCGATGTCGGAGCCGACCCGCTGTCCGGCCACCACGAGGTGGACGCCGAGCGCTGCGCCGAGTTGGGCGACGCGCAGCAGGAGCGTTCCGCACTGCTCTGCCTCGTCGCGCGACTCCCGCGAGCCGTCCGTGAGATACAGCTCTGCCAGCTCGTCGACGATGACGACCAGGGGCACCGGCCGGTCGTAGGGGGGCAGTTCCCAGATGGACCGCTTGCCTGCCGCCCGGCATACCCGCATGCGTGCCTGGATCTCGTCGACCACGGCGGACAACAGGCCGACCGCTTCCGTGCGGTCAATCGCCAGCGCAGACAGACGACGGGTAAAGAGGCCGAGTTCCATGCCGCCCTTGCAGTCGATGCCGACCAGGGCGACCGGCTGGGGCGCCAGCGCGAGCACCAGGGAGGCCAGCAAGGAGGACTTGCCGGACTGTGTAGCCCCCGTGATCAGCCAGTGGGGAACGCGCCGCAGGTCGATCAGCCAGGGCTCGCCGTCCTCGATGCGGCCCACGTCTGCGGACAGGAGCACAGGCAACGGCCTTCGGGCAGAGGGGACTTCACCGGTCAGCGGATCGAGGGCCGTGACTTGGATGAGGACCTGTCCCCGGCGAGGCGAGGTGACCCGCACGCCGTAGACGCGCCAGGCGTGTTCCATGGCTTGGGCCGCCTGGTAGTACGGGGCCGGAGTCTGTCCCGGATGCAGCAGCACCCGCAGTGTGAGCCCGGTTTTCGTCGGCATCGGCCAGACCAGCCGGGGAGGCCGGGGCCGTAGCGCGGTCCCCTGCACCACCAGGTCGCGGCCGATCACACGGCGGTCCGGCCGCATGCTCACCGACAGCCCGTTGAGGTAGGCCAACCGCCGCCAGGTCGTGAGGACCCGCAGCGCGGTACCCGGATATCCGGTCAGCCACCAACGCCACGGCCACCGCTGAAGCAGCACGCCGCGAGCCTCAAGACGCGGTACCCACGACTTCCGAGTGAGCACGCCGACCAGGACGAGCGCGAAGAGCGCCCACGCCAGCAGGGAGCCGGGCATCACTCCTCCCCTTCCGGGGTTTGCGCCAGCACGAGCCGGGCGCGCATCATGGCCGCTTCGGCATGACGGGCCGCCAGGGACAGCAGGAACCTGATCGTGGGTATGTCGTCGGACGTGGTGAGCAGTGCTTCGGTACCGGCCAGCGTCCGCAGGTCCCGCAGCAGGGAGCCGAAGGGACCGTCGACACCGAACGGCGAGTCGTCCCCCTGGGGCATGTCCAGGGCGGTGGTTCCCGTCGCCGTCCGCATCTCGCGCGCCATGCGTTCCGCCTCTTCGGCGATGCGTCCCGCACACGGTTCTTTGCATGCAAACACTTGCGATTCGTCCGCAGGGGACCGGCCGACCGCAATCGACGTGATCCTCTGCATCAGGAAATTCGCGGCGCACACGACGCAGGCCAGGCCGTCAGCCTGTGGGCCGCTCAGGTGCCAGAAGTAGCGCTCCATCACGAATCACCGCCCGCCGACTTGCCACGCAGTCCGGCCGGAGCAGGAGTCGGCCCCGCCCCGCCACCCGAGGCCGACACGGGGATGATTGCATCGGCCCGGTAGGTCGTACCGGTCCGGCCGTCGACCGCCCATTCATTGGCCCACAGGTTCGTGACCTGTATTTCACTGCCCTCCGTGACGCCCTGCGGCTGACCGCTGGTGACCACGTGGACGACGTCCGTACGCCGCCCAGCCGCCTGCCGGATGGACAGACCCGTGATCCACAACGGGTTGCCCTCACGGTCGCGGCGCTGGTCACCTTCCAGCGTGGTGCGCGGCTCCGGAGCGATCACACAGCGGATGGCACCCAGCCGCGCTACATCGATCGGCTTGTTATCCATGGAAGTTCACCTCTCCCCTCACTAGGCACCAGACCCGAACATCCGTCCGGGCGAGGTGGAGCGATCATTTTCACTCGCAAACGCTACGACGGTCAACCACTTATCCGAATGAGTTGGGCTACGTGTACGGATGGCGGACAACCACTTATCCTCATGAGTGGCGTGGTACGCGTGTACCACGCACCACTGACAACCGACCCGCGCACCGGCCCAACCACCCACCGCCCGGCACCCGTTGAACGAGTTACCGGCGACTGACAAGGACACCAGACATGGCAGCAGCCCGAGAGCACATCGAACGTGCCCCCTCCATGTACATGCAGGTCGCCCAGCGTGTAGCCAGCGACATCCGGCGAGGCCGCTACCAGTCCGGCGAACTCCTCCCGTCCGAGACCGAGATGGTCAAGATGTACGGGGTCGGCAAACACACCGTGCGGGCCGCCATTTCCGAGCTGCGCACCATGGGGCTCGTCGAGTCGCAGCAGGGCAGGGGCAGCATCGTCCTTCCCTCCGGCGGAGTCCTGCCCGCGACCCGTGTTGAACGCTCCATCCAGCGCACCACAAAGGGGAGTTGGCGCCTGCCGGAGGCGATGGAGACGGAGCCGCCCGCCGTCAGCCGGACCACACTGGAGGGGCCCCCGGCACTCCTGTTGAACCAGCAGGACCAAGATGCCATCAGCGTTGACCGCATGATCCACGACCCGGCGACCGGCGCCCGCATGGCCCATCGCGTCCTGATCCCCCTGTCCACCGCAGCCGACGTTCCCTCGATCGCCGAGCAGCCCGACGCCGAGATCAGCGACCTGTACCAGCAGCTTGCCGACGCTGGACTGAATCTGACGTTCACCGAGCACGTCACCGCCCGCACTCCCTACCCGGACGAGCGGACCGCACTGGGCATCGGCGACGCCAGCCCCCTCCTGATCACCTACCGGGTCACCGGCGACGCGGACCACGGCCGCCCGCTGCTGTGCGAGGAGTTGAAGGCGCCCGCGGCCACGTGCCAGCTCACCTACCCCATGACGCCGACCAAGGCGCCCGCCGCCAAGCGCCCAGCCCGTCGCCGCCCCGCATCGGAGTAACTTCTCTTTACTTGCTCAAGGGCGCGCCTTCGGCGCGCCGGGCGGTCCTGCCGCCCCGGCCGGGCGTGCGGCCTTCGGCCGGTCCCGTCCGGTCGGCAACCGCCCGACACCCCACACGCCCCGACCAAGCAGAGAAGCCCCCGCGCAGTCAGCGTGAGGGGCTTCTGTCGTCTGTCCAGTCCGTCGCCCAGGGTGGGGCGCCCCACGAGATCGAGGCCCACACCCGTCCTCCGCGGGCCCCAACTACGCCCGCCTACACCGCAGTTCACCAAGGGCGCCAACGCCGCTCAGCGTGGCACCCAGCGCCGTGACGAGAGTGGTTGCGGGCGGTGGTACCAGGGGTGCTACAGCACACCCCTGGACCCCGCCCAGGCGTGACAACCTCAATCGCAGATGCCGGTTTCGCCGTGGCACAGATCCGTGTGCGATTGAGGTCATCACGCACGTTGACCAGCCACTTTCCCTAATCATCGGGTACTCAGCAGACTTCCATCCATGTGCCGGCCCAGCCTGCCAAGCAGCCGTTTCCCGCTACCGGGTGCAGCTCGCCGTGTGCTGCCGAACGGCGAAGATCACAGGACCCGCGCCCGTAATCTTGATCCGCTTCCGGCATCCCGTGCACACGATGAACTCGCCGTGCCGATCGGTCTCGACCCTCACCCGAGAGCCCTTCGCCGTCTTCCAGTCGTCCCGCGCCATCCCCGCTCCCCTTCCCTCTCATCTCCCAGCATGTGTCATCGCGCCCGCCGTAACACCCGAGCTATCAGCCGTGCATCCTCCGGTCTCAGCCACACCACCGGTTCACCGTGCGCCCCCGAGTGAGGCACCGCCCGCACTGCCCCCTCGTCAACGCCCATGTCCCGTAGCGCGCCGTTCACCTCGTCGGCCGCTTCCGCCGCCATGCGCCAGCCCGACACGTAGTCGACGCCCGGCACGTACGCGGCGTCCTCAGGTTCGCCATAGCCACCCGCCGAACTATTCACCATCGCACACGCTCCCCTATCCCCATCGTTGCCGCCCATACCCCCAATGAAGCCCGCCACGTCACGGGAGGTAGAGCATTACTTAGCACGAGCAAATAGATCAACAGAATATGCCCATGCGTCACACGAGGGTCCGGGCACCGGCAGCGCGGTCACGGAACTGAGTCAATCACCACACTGTCTACACACTTCCTTCACTGAATATCCATACTCTCGGACTGCGATCACACAGGAACGGCCCTCCCCCGCCACAGCGGAGAAGGGCCGTCGAGGTAGGCCAGACCTCCCGGTACTCGATCAGTACAGATACATCTCGGTCACCCAGCCCGTGAAGCCACGGGGAAGGCCACCCCGCGAAGCCTTCACGAGCCTGACCTTGTCCCAGCGCTGCCCACGACGGTCACGCGCCGACGCGATGGCCCGCACGCGCTGCCCCCGGTAGATCAGGCCGAGGATCATCCGGTTCGTACCCGGACCCGTGCGCACCCGCAACCCGTTCACCGTGGCTGTCTTATACGGACCGTCGTTCACGCCGTTGATCGTGACCACCTGACGTGACTGGACACCCGACCGCTCCAGGTCCGGGCTCAGCGCCGACGCACCCGAGACACCCACCAGGCCGACACCGGCCACCAACGCAGTCGACACGGCCAGCGACCGCAATGCATTACGTCCCATGATCAAAACCCCTTCGGTTCAGAAGAGGAGGAGCAGCCGCCAACTTGCCACCAGGTAGCCACTCATCCGGATGAGTGGCCAGCATCTGACAGCCACGCCACTCGGGTCAACCACTTATCCGAATGAGTTGGCGCCTGACGCCGGAGCCCGGTCCGTCCGTCGCAGGGAACGACGGACGGACAGAGCAGGCGCAGGGTCAGGCCCGCTGCCGGAACGTAGCCCAGCGTCGAGCGGCACTGAGCATTCGTGCCGTCCATTCGTCTGCATCGTCGCCCGCGATTTCTTCCCACACGTTCGCGGTCGCCTGAGCGAAAGCGGTGATTCCCTCCGTGGGAGCGACGCGCCACGAGGGGATTTCACGCGCCCACTGTTCGGCCGACTCCGGTTCGTGGTGTCCGGCAGCCATGAGCCACACGACCCAGTACCCGGCATCCAGCCATGCCGCTCCGCGCGTTGCCCATGCCCAATCGACGAGATAAGCGGAGCCGTCAACGATCACGTTGTGGTCGTTCAGGTCCGTGTGAAGCAGCGAGTTGCCAGCGAAGAAATCGAGGTCTGACGGTTTGACCGCGTACACCTCTAGACGTTGCTCCGCCTGCCGCAACGGGATTTCGGGACAGGCGACTTCTCCGAGCCGTCCCAACAATTCGGCGACCTTTGGCAAGTCTGGTGAATCAGGCGAGTAATCGGCATGGTGGCCTTTCAGGTTCTCGAACCCTAGGAGCACCCAACCGGCTTCCTCGATCTGCCAGAACAAGGCAGGAGCGATTCCATGAAGGAACGGGTTCACCTCAGCTTCGCGACGCTGAGTCCTTACCCATCTGTGGTCGGCGCGCAGTCCCTTGACGAAACATGACCCGGATTCTGTGAATACACGCACTGCAAGTTCGCTGTTGAATCCCTGGCTTACAGTCTCGGTCTTGACTACCGGTCCGGTCTGCCTCTCGACCGCAGCCAGCACGGCAAGTGGAAGGTCTTCAAAGGTGATTCGTGTTGTGGCCACAGCTCCCCAGACTCTCATGTAACGGCCCGCGCGGACCCCATGACGAGTCAACGCCATGAGGCCCGCGCGGATCGCGCTACTTGCTATCCCTGATACGGGTTGTCGTCGTTGCACCCGGGGAGCGTTGTCGGAGTCAGTGACTCGACGTCCTCCACGATGACGAGCCCGAGCGGCTCAATGCTCGCCGGACGGACAACGGGCGGGGGACTCAGCGGAAGGGGCGGCACCATCAACCCCGATACGGGGCGGGTGGTGATCTCGACAGCAACAGCAGTCATGCGACAGCTCCCTTTTCGTGTTGGCAGTAGTTTTCGAGTGGTGCCTTCGCAGCCTGGTATGCCTTTGCGAGCGGTCGGCACACTCGGCATGTTCCCGAGAGCCGACAGCCACTACAGCCACCGGTGCGAAGCATTTGGGCATCTGCGATTGCTGGCAGACGCAAAAGGCCGTCAAGCCCCTCAGCTATCAAGCTGATTGGGTTTTCCCGCCCGATCTTGCACATGGTTGCGAACCCGTGAGGGTCGACATGAAAGAAGGTGTGCCCGGCTGGACATCCCTCGAATACCGAGGACTTGTCCAATAGCCCTGGGGCTTGGGCTGCAAGCGGCTCCGAGGTGCCATCGTAGGTGGGAGAGATGTTCGAGTACTCCGCGTACGTTTCGGCGTAGTCCGCTGCCATGGCACGCATGGATTCCACCTCGTGCGCATTGTGCTTCGTGACGATCAAGGTCAGCTCAAGGGGAATCCCTGCATCCTTCGCAGACTTGAGTCCCTTGAGCAAGAGCTTGAAAGCTCCCGGCTTTCGGGTCAGAGAGTCGAAGCTCTCTGCTGTCGCGCCGTAGAGCGAAACCTTGACTTTGTGCGGCGGCATGTCCCCGAGGAGATCGACCACTTCGGGTCGGTGAAGCCGAGAGCCGTTCGTCAGGATCTCGATCATCATTCCCATGCGGTACGCATATTCATAGGCCGCAAGGAAGTCCCTGTCGATCGTGGGTTCTCCGCCTGTGATCTGAAGCCACAGAACGCCAGCGTCACGAAGCAGGGAGAGGAGTTCCCGCTTGCCGTCCAAAGGTAGACCAGCGAACTTTCGCTCCGCCAGATAGCAGTGCTCGCAGTTGAAGTTGCAGCCCTTGTTGATTTCCCATGACGCGCGGCTGTAGTTGAGCCGGGTAACGGGTCGGACAATGATTGCGTCGCTGGACCGGTCGGTGAGTTCGAGACCCCAAGCCGTTCGGGATGCATCGGTGAGCCATATCGGAACGGGGCCGCCATTTTCGACCAGCCATGACAGCTCACGGAACATGGCATGAGGAATCTGCATCCCGTTACGCGCACCGGGATGAACAATGACGAACTTGTCATGTTGGGGACTTGCGATCACCTGGTGCATGCATTCCTCCACTTCGGCTTCCGGCCCCGTCCGGCTGCCACCGTCATAAGACAGCCGGACGGGATCTATCCCGCCCCTGCCAGGATCACCAATTACCGTGGGGGAACGGAAACCGGCTACCGTCCGGCAGGGACGGAGTCTGTGGGTGTTACCCGTTCCTCTACGGGCAATCATCATCGTTCGATATTTCATCGGTAAGGCCGCCAATAACCCATTCCATAGGTATGTCACCTCCCTCAATCAGTGCCTCGTCGAGATTCCTCACGAGATGCGCCAGACCAGTTGCCGCCGCCTTCCAACTGGCCGCATTTTTGAGGGTCCCCGTGTATTCAGGATGGGTTAATCTCTCGGCCGCTGAAAGTGTCTGGTCGTACAGCTCGCGCGCGCCCATTTCATCGTTGCTCATCAGGTTATTCGTATCGCTCCCATGTGTGACCTCCCCTGTGTGCGTCGTACAGCCAACAGGCGTCTTCTTTCGACGGACTCTTAGAAGGGCAATAGGGTCGGATCCGGACTGCAATGTCACTGCCATCCGCATCCCAGGTAACCCAAATGTCTCCGTCGCCCTGCTCCGCTTCGAGATCCAGAAGTAGGGCAGCGTGATCGCCGTAACGGTGGGAGTCGAGTTCACAACTCACGTATTCCCGAGCCATGTCCCGCGTGGCCGCATTGCTGGCCAATTCGAGCGCTGCGTTACGCATGCCTTCCGGCACGGCGAGCGCTGCGCCACACTCCGTGAAGAGGGATACCAACATCTACGCCATACCAAAAACAGCACCGACAACGAAACCGCACGCACCGCTGAGCAAGATGATCACTAATAGGCCTACCCACTGAGCGGCGTAAGGGATTCGCCTCATGCCCTTACCCTCTCGACACGGGCCGGTTCAAGACCGGCCGGAAGACCCTGAACGGTCAACTCCGCGAAGTCGTCGAACCGGCGCCTGAAATGCATGTGCCCGGTCTCCTTCATATGCCCCCTCATCCAGTCGTCCACATCGGTGGGGTTGTCATGCTTTTCGGATTGGGCCCCGCAGGCTTCTTCGTCACCCACCACGCAGTACGCGGAATACTCGGGTTCAACGGTGAGGTCCTGGCGACTCGTGTAGGGCACGTACCGAAAGACGCTGCGACTCACTTCAAATTCCCCCTGCACTACAGGAATTGACCTCAGAGACGGCCGTACTCAGGGCTTCGGACAGCGGCACGTATTCGAGATTCATCGTCTTGGCGTCCCACTCTCGGCCCCCCCCAAGGGGGCGAAGCTGGACGCGTCCGCCGACGTGCCCCATGACGAGGCCGACGGCTCCGCGCTGAGAGTCCGTGACGGTGGTCCCGACGGGCGGGTTCCCGTTCATACGCTCAGCCGCCGCAGTCCGGCTTCAACGGCCCGGAGGTCGACGGTGTTCGGGTCAGTGAAGCCACCGCGCGGACGCCAGCCGAGTAAGGCCCAGGGGCCCAACTCCCGCTGTAGCGCGACCAGCTCCGCCACGTCGTCTGGCGTGCCTGTGGTAGCGGTGGGGGTGCTGGTCATGGCCGGTTGCCGTACCTTCCACATCTCGCTGCTGTGTGTGACTTCTCCCTCACACCATGGCGGGCGACGCGTACGCTCAACAGAGGGAAGGGGTTTCCAACGCAGGTGGAAAGGCTGGTGAGTTGAACAGGTGAGCGAAGAACCGGAACCGGCGAACGGCCTTGAGTGGTTCGGGCAAGAGCTAGCCGCAGCGTTAGAGCACAAAGGGGCAACGCAACAAGAGCTAGCAGATTTCACCGGCTACAAGGCCCCGTACGTGTCCAAGGTCAAGAACGGCAAGGCGCTTCCGTCACTCCACTTCGCGGAGGGGTGTGACCGCTTCTTCAACACCAGTGGATCTTTCGTGCGGCTGCTGATCAGGATCTCGCAGCACGGACACCCTGAGTGGTTCGTGCCGTACGTGGAGCTTGAGAAGGCTGCCACCAAGATTGAGGACTACAGCACCAGTTTCGTCATGGGCATGTTGCAGACGCCCGAGTACGCGCAAGCAGTCTTCCGGGCGGCGCATCCTCGCGAGACTGAAAGCCAGATCAAAGCGCGGGTCGAACTCCGTCTCCGCCGCAGTGACGTCCTGGACCGGCCGGAACCGCCGTTCCTGTGGGTCATCTTCCATGAGTCCGTCTTGCGCACGACTGTGGGCAGTCCGGGAGTCATGGCCGGACAGCTACAGCACCTTGTTCAGATGGCGGAAAGCCCGCACGTCACGCTTCAGGTTCTGGCCTTCGGGGCGGGTGCCCCCGCGTCCGGTCTGCCGTTTATCCTGCTTACGCCAGACGACGGGGCGACGGTCTTGTACTCAGAGACCACCGGCAAGGGGTCCGTGAACGACTCTCCGTCTGCTGTGCGGGATTGGTCGGCTACCTATGAGCGGCTACGTGCGGCAGCGGAGTCAGAGACACGTTCCTTGGCCCTGATCCACTCGATCATGGAGGAGCACGCCAGATGAGCAACACCCCCGCCCCACGCGGCGTTGTGTGGGTCAAAAGCACGTACAGCGACGGGCAGGGCGGCAACTGCATCGAGTGGGCACCGTCGTACGCGATGACTCACGGTGTCGTCCCCATACGGGACAGCAAGATCCCCAGCGCTCCGGCGCTCATGCTCTCGCCCGAAGGGTTCGCTGGCCTCGTGGCGTTGGCACGCAGCGCCAACGTGTAGCGACTCGACCGAGAACCCCATGTTTCCTAGCAGGCAGGAAACATGGGGTTCTGTCGTGCCACGGACCAACCACCAAGCCCCGTCCGGCACTTGGTGGGCAGGGCCCTCAGATGTGAACCGCCAGGTCAGTCACATTCCAGGGGTCTGCGCGATAGAGTGTGTTTAACGTGCGTTCCTGGGCAGCATCAGGACGTGGTCGGCGCCGATCTCGACGGCCCGCCGCCAGACCCCCGAGTCGTCCTGGTCCCGGCCGACCAGCACCACCCCGCGCCGTCGGGCGGCCCCGCGCACCCGGCGAGCCGCGTCGTCGCCGACCAGGACGAGCGGGGCCGTCTCCCAGCCGCCCTGGCGCTCCGGCACCCCGTGATGCACCTCGGGTGTCGCGCCGGCCGCCGCGCACAGGCGCAGCAGGTCGTCGAGGAGTTCGACGTCCTCGGTGACGATCAGCGGTCCGCCCTGTCGCCCTCCGGCCGCGTGCGGCGGATCGTGTGTGACGGTTCCGGCCATGTTTTCCATCCCCCATCGCTGTGTCTCTCGCGTCACCCCTGTGGCCCGCGATTTCCAAAGGTGCGGAGAACCGGCGACCGGCCCTCCATATGCACGGCCGACAGAAACCGGCCAAACGCGTCCGACAAACGGAACGGGCCATGAACTCGCCGCGAGCGAGGACGCGTTGGAATCACGGTGCGGGCATCGCGGAAATCGTGTGGATCTTGGTCGAAAACTGTGGACAACTCAGGCCCTGTGAATATCGCCTTCACCCATACCGGTGACCCCTGTACCGACCTCTGTACTAGTTCCGCAGCGCAGTCCGCCAACTACACACGGTGACGAGTTCTGGGCATGAAAAAGAGGCGGCCTCAGCCGCCTCGGGTTGGCCTCACGACCACGCACAGGGAGGGAAAAAGCGTCCGGACATGCGACGACCCCCACCGGGGGGGAGAGTGGGGGTCGCCTTCACGGCCGACTCGGGGGGGGAGGAGCCGGACCGCGTTAGCACGGTCGCGAACGATCCGTGACTTCCATGGTGTACCCGAGAGGCCTCTCAGGCAAACCCACGCGCCTCACCTTACGCCGAATGGGCTGCGCCTATGCTCTGGGTTGTGGAAAACCACTCCTTGCCCCGCACAGCAGCCTTCTTTGACCTGGACAAGACGGTCATTGCGAAGTCGAGCACGCTCACCTTCGGCAAGTCCTTCTACCAAGGCGGACTGATCAACCGCAGGGCCGCCCTGCGGACCGCCTATGCACAGTTCGTCTTCCTCACCGGCGGCGCCGACCACGACCAGATGGAGCGGATGCGGAAGTACCTGTCCGCACTCTGCCGCGGCTGGAACGTCCAGCAGGTCAAGGAGATCGTCGCCGAGACACTGCACGACCTGATCGACCCGATCATCTACGACGAGGCGGCCTCCCTCATCGAGGAGCACCACACCGCCGGCCGCGACGTGGTGATCGTGTCCACGTCCGGCGCCGAGGTGGTCGAGCCGATCGGTGAACTCCTGGGCGCGGACCGGGTGGTGGCGACCCGCATGGTCGTGGGCGACGACGGCTGCTTCACGGGCGAGGTGGAGTACTACGCGTACGGCCCGACGAAGGCCGAGGCGATCAAGGAGCTGGCGCAGTCCGAGGGGTACGACCTCGACCGCTGCTACGCCTACAGCGACTCGGCGACCGATGTGCCGATGCTGGAGTCCGTGGGCCACCCCTACGCCGTGAACCCCGACCGTGCGCTGCGCCGCGAGGCACTCGCGCGCGGGTGGCCGATTCTGGACTTCAACCGCCCGGTCCGGCTCAAGCAGCGGCTGCCCGCGCTCTCCGTACCGCCCCGCCCGGCACTGGTCGTGGCCGCGGCCGTGGGTGCCGCGGCGGCCACGGCGGGGCTCGTCTGGTACGCGAGCCGACGCAAAGCGGCGACCGTTTACGCCGGTTAGTGACCCTTTGAACATAAAAGTAAAGAACCGCGGCCAGGGGTTCCGCTTCCTCCAGGGCTGGAGTACAAAGGATTCAACGGCCCGCGAGACCAAGGACATCCGAAAGGATCACCTTAATAACGCATTTGGCCCCACGGACCGCGCATGAACACCGAGCACCCACGCGACGTCGACCCGTCGATTACGGGCCAGCCGCACCAGGTGACGGGCGAAGTTCCCGACCTGATGGGCAATATTTCGAGGACGCTTGGTAACCCGGTGGAACATGCCAGCGGCGGTACGAATCCTCGTACCGCCGCACCTCTGTAAAGGCCCTCCGTAGAGGGCCGTTTTCATGTCAGGCGGCCCCGCGCTGGAGCGCCTCGCACACCGCCGTCGACTCGCGCGCCCCCAGCTCGACCGCCCTGCCGCAATGCGCGATCCAGGCGGCCATGCCCTCCGGGGTGCCCGACACGTAACCGTCCAGCGCCGCCAGATAGGCCGCGCGCCCCAGTTCGGCGTGGCCGACCTCCGCCGGGCACACGGACTTCGGGTCGAGGCCGCTGCCGATGAGGACGATCCGCTCGGCCGTGCGCGCGACCAGGCCGTTGCGGGAGGTGAAGGGGCGCAGGGCGAGCAGCTCGCCGTGCACGACGGCGGCCGTCACCAGCGCCGGTGCCGAGCCGCCCGCGATGATCAGGTCCGCGAGTCCGTCCAGGCGTCCGGACACCTCGGCCGCGCCAGGCAGCGGCAGTTCGACGAGCGGCTCGTCGACCGGCTCGCCCTGTTGTCGCGGCCGGCCGACCGCGTCCTCGTCGCTCGCGGCCGCCACCAGGTGCAGCCGGGCGAGCACCCGGAGGGGCGACTGCCGCCAGATGGACAGCAGTTGGCCCGCCTCGGAGGACAGCCGCAGGGCCGCGCCCATCGTGCGGGCCTCCGCGTCACCACTGAAGTCGGTGCGCCGGCGCACCTCTTCGAGTGCCCAGTCGGCCCCGGACAGCGCCGCCGAGCCACGCGCGCCGCGCAGTGCCGCCTCGGCGGTGAGCTCGTTGCTGCGGCGCCGCATCACGCGGTGCCCGTAGACCCGGTCCACGGCCTTGCGCATGGACTCGACGGACTCGGCCACTCCGGGCAGCGTGCCCAGGGCCGCGAGCGGATCGGCGGTCGCACCTGTCGTACTCATGAGTACGACACTAGCCATCCCCGGGGCACGCCCCACGATTGAGTGGTCTTCTTCACGCACACCTGCCACGCACAGCTATGTCACGACTACGCTCCATGAACATGAAAATTGCTTTCGTCGGGAAGGGCGGCAGCGGGAAGACCACCCTGTCCTCCCTGTTCGTCCGCCACCTCGCGGCCACCGCCCAACCGGTCGTCGCCGTCGACGCGGACATCAACCAGCACCTGGGCCCCGCCCTCGGCCTGGACGAGTCCGAGGCCGCCGCACTGCCCGCACTCGG
Organism: Streptomyces sp. NPDC048504; assembly: GCF_043200035.1. Taxonomy (NCBI): domain Bacteria; kingdom Bacillati; phylum Actinomycetota; class Actinomycetes; order Kitasatosporales; family Streptomycetaceae; genus Streptomyces; species Streptomyces sp. NPDC048504. Next base: position 587,981 of record NZ_JBICXA010000001.1, on the reverse strand, counting down.
CGAGCACCTCCCCCTGATCAAGGACTACTTGCGCGGCACCAACCCGCGCATCGCCTCCGCCGACACGATGATCAAGACCACCCCGCCCGGCGAGGGCTCCCGGCTGCTGCGGGTGCGCGAGAACAATCCGGTCTACGACGCCTGCGCGCGGCCGGTGGAACTCGACGGCGGCGCCGTCCGTTTGATGGTCACGGGCCCCTTCACCGACGCCGACCTGGGGGTCTCCTGCTACCACTCCAAGACGGGAGCGGTGGAGCTGTGCCTGAACCACCTGGTGGACGGGCGCGACGAGTTCGTCGTGGTGGACATGACGGCGGGCTCGGACTCCTTCGCCTCCGGCATGTTCACCCGCTTCGACATCACGTTCCTGGTGGCCGAGCCGACCCGGAAGGGAGTCTCCGTCTACCGCCAGTACAAGGAGTACGCCCGCGACTTCGGGGTCGTCCTGAAGGTCGTCGGCAACAAGGTGCGAGACCAGGACGATCTCGACTTCCTCCGCGCCGAGGTCGGGGACGATCTGCTCGTGACGGTGGGGCACTCGGACTGGGTGCGTGCCATGGAGAAGGGCCGGCCGCCCCGGTTCGAGCTCCTGGAGGACGCCAACCGCCGTGCCCTGCGCCTGTTGGAGATCGCCGCCGACGCGACGTACGAACTGCGTGACGGGGAGCGCTACACGCGCCAGATGGTGCACTTCCACCTGAAGAACGCGCAGAGTTGGGGCAATGAGCGCACCGGGGCCGACCTGGCGGCGCAGGTCGACCCCGGGTTCGTGCTCGACGAGAGTGTCACCGCCTCCGCGTGAAGCGATGCGTGAGGCGCACCCTCTCCCAACTACCGCTGACCGCTTGACCGTCAGTGCTCACTGCTTGACCGCCGGCGCCCCGGGGACACCCTTCGGGGCCGGCGCGGGGCGGCCGGTCAGGAAGGACGTCCAGCCCGCCTTCGGTGCCTCGCCGACGTTCAGGCCGCGCAGCTTGGCCAGGGTCTGCGGGTCCTGGGCGTCCAGCCAGTCGGACAGCTGCCGGAAGGAGACGCAGCGCACCTCGGACTTGTTGCAGACCTTCTCGATGACCTCGTCGAGGGCACGCATGTAGGTGCCGCCGTTCCAGGACTCGAAGTGGTTGCCGATGACCAGGGGCGCGCGGTTGCCGTTGTAGGCACGGTCGAAGCCCTTGAGCAGGCCGTCACGCATCTCGTCGCCCCACTGGTCGTACTTGTCGGGGTCGCCCTGGGTCTGCGTGCCGGACTGGTTGACCATAAAGTTGTAGTCCATGGTCAGCTGCTCGTAGGAGTGGCCGGGGAAGGGGACGAGCTGCATGGACAGGTCCCACAGCCCCTCCTTCTTCTTGGGCCAGATCTGGTCGTTGACCCCGCTGGTGTCGTAGCGGAAGCCCAACTGGCTCGCCGCCTTCATGAAGTTGGCCTGGCCCTCCAGGCAGGGCGTGCGAGCGCCGACGAGTTCCTTGTCGTAGTCGAAGGGCAGCGAAGACGCCTTCTTCATCCCGGAGTTGGTCTTCCAGGTCTTCACGAACTGCTTCGCCTGGGCGATCTCGCTCTTCCACTCGGCGACCGACCACTCGCCGACCCCGCCGTTCTTGCCGCAGAAGTGACCGTTGAAGTGGGTGCCGATCTCGTTGCCCTCCAGCCACGCCAGGCGCAGCTGCTTCACGGTGTCGGCGATGCCCTGCTCGTCGTTGAAGCCGATGTCCGAGCTGCCGGGTGAGTGCTCCGGGGGCTTGTAGAGGTCGCGCTTGTTCTCCGGCAGCATGTACACGCCGCTGAGGAAGTACGTCATGTTCGCGTGGTTGGCCTTGGAGACCTTGCGGAAGTGGGAGAACAGCTTCTGGCTGTCCTCGCCGGCGCCGTCGAAGGAGAAGACCACGAACTGCGGGGGCTTCTGGCCGGGCTTGAGCCGCTCGGGTCTGGGCAGATGCGGCTGCACCCCGGTGTACGACGTGGAGCCGTCCCCGATCAGGCGGACTCCGCTCTTGGGTGCCGGGGCGGGCGCCGCCTTGTGCGGACCGTGCGCTCCGTGCGGGGAACCGTTGTCACCGATCGCGCAACCGGCGAGCGACGCGGCACAGGCCGCGGCGATCACGGCGCCCGCGGTGATCCTCTGGGTGGCGGCCATGTCCGCCCACCTTCTTCCTTCGTTCGGACCGACGCCGATCAGGGCGTTTTCTGGCGATGTGCCGGGAATCCCGGCAGCGCCGCCAAGGTCGCACGGGGCCGAAGGTGGGATTAGTACGACAAGCCGATGAAATTCTCACTTCACTCTCTACAGTGACTTATTAGCCCATTTGCTCGCAAAACCTATGCTTGACCTTTACTCTGCATTACGATCCATTTACCGAGCGTAGAGATATCCCGCCGCTGCACGCCGTGACCCACGGCCGCGACCGACCCCCGCCATCGACGGGGACCACCAGTTCCGCGACCGCGCTGCCCCGGAGGAGACGGGAAGACATGTCAGCCTGCGTACCCACCCGCGCCACCGACTCGAATGCGAACGAGAATCGGACGAAGCGCGTCCACCCACCCCACAGCCCACCGCCGCCCGCGCCCCGCCGCTTCCGTATCGCGGGCGCCGATGTGTCGGCCTCCATCGCGGTCTTCCTGATCGCCCTCCCCCTGTCCCTCGGCATCGCCCTCGCCACCGGCGCGCCCCTCCAGGCCGGCCTGGTCGCCGCCGCCGCGGGCGGCCTCGTCGCCGGTCTGCTCGGCGGTTGCCCGCTCCAGGTCAGCGGCCCGGCCGCCGGACTCACCGTGGTCACCGCCGACCTGATCCACCGTTACGGCTGGCGTACGACCTGCGCGATCACCGTCCTCGCCGGTCTCGCCCAACTCGCCCTGGGCTGCGTGCGCGTGGCCCGCACCGCGCTCGCCGTCAGCCCCGCGATCGTGCACGGCATGCTGGCCGGCATCGGTGTCACCATCGCCGTCGCCCAGCTGCACATCGTGCTCGGGGGCACCCCGCAGAGCTCGGTCCTCGCCAACCTCCGCGCGCTGCCTGCCCAGTTGGCGGACCTGCACCCCGCCGACGTGGCGATGAGCATGCTGACGCTGGCCCTTCTGCTGCTGTGGCCGCGCGTCCCCGGCCGGCTCGGCCACCTGATGCGCAAGATCCCGGCCGCCCTCGTCGCCGTCGCCGGAGCCACCCTCACCGCCTCCCTCACCGGGCTGAGCCTGGCCAAGGTCGACCTGCCCTCCTGGAGCAGCCACGCGCTGGCCGGACTGCCCAAGGGCCCGGTGCTCGGCATCGCCGCCGCCGTGCTCACCACCACGCTGGTGTGCAGCGTGCAGTCACTGCTCGGCGCGGTCGCCGTGGACAAGCTGGTCGCCGGGCAGCCCGGGCTCTCCGCCCGCGTCGGCCGCTCCGACCTGAACCGCGAACTGCTGGGCCAGGGCGCCGCCAACATCGTCTCCGGCGCGCTCGGCGGACTGCCCGTCGCGGGCGTGGCCGTACGGAGTTCGGCGAATGTGCAAGCCGGCGCCGTGAGCCGGAACTCCACGATGCTGCACGGCGTTCTCGTAGTGGTAGCCGCGCTGCTGATGGTCCCGGTGCTGGAGCTGATCCCGCTCGCTTCGCTCGCCGCACTCGTGATGGCCGTCGGCATCCAGATGGTGTCCCTGCACCACATCCGCACGGTGACCCGCCACCGCGAAGTGCTGGTCTACGCCGTCACCACCCTCGGCGTGGTCTTCCTCGGTGTCCTGGAGGGCGTGCTCCTCGGGGTCACCGTGGCCGTCGCCGTCGCCCTCAACCGCCTTGCCCACACCCGCATCACGCACGACGAGAAGGAAGGAGTCCATCACGTACACGTCCGAGGGCAGTTGACGTTCCTCGCGGTGCCGCGGCTCAGCCGCACCCTGCATCACGTACCCCAAGGCGCCCACGTCGTCGTGGAGTTGGACGGTTCGTTCATGGACCACGCGGCGTACGAGTCGCTGCAGGACTGGCAGAACGCGCACACCGCACGCGGAGGCACCGCCGAACTGACCGGGCGGCGTACGGGAGTTGGCGTCACCGAGCCGGACCGCACCGGGGGTGAAGCAACACCGGCCGACACCGCGACCGGCACCCCGATCGCGTCCACCGCCTGCCGCTGCCACCCCTGGACGCCGTGGCGCAACCACCAGTGCGAGCCCCCGCGGTCCGCGTCCCCGAGCGGACACCCGGGCGAGTCGACGGACCGTTCCGCACCCGGCACCGCCATCCCGGGCGACGCCGGCACCGGGCCCGGCGGTCACCAACTGGCCCGTGGCATCAGCGCGTTCCAGCGCAACACCGCGCCGCTCGTGCGGGGCGAGCTGGCCCGGCTGGCCAGGGAAGGGCAGCGGCCTTCGCAGCTCTTCCTGACCTGCGCCGACTCGCGGCTGGTGACGTCGATGATCACCTCCAGTGGTCCCGGCGACCTGTTCGTCGTGCGGAACGTGGGCAACCTCGTGCCGCCGCCCGGCGAGGAGAGCGGCGACGACTCGGTGGCCGCCGCGATCGAGTACGCGGTGGATGTGCTGCGCGTGAGATCGATCACGGTGTGCGGGCACTCCGGGTGCGGGGCCATGCAGGCGCTGCTCAACTCCGAGCCCGGGGGCGCCCGGACGCCGCTCAAGCGGTGGCTGCGGCACGGCCTGCCGAGCCTGGAGCGGATGGCCGACGACGGCCGGCCCTGGGCGCGGCTGGCCGGAAGGGCGCCGGCAGACGCCGTGGAGCAGTTGTGTCTGACCAATGTGGTGCAGCAGTTGGAGCATCTGCGGGGGCACGAGTCGGTCGCCCGGGCGTTGCGGGAGGGGGCGTTGGAGCTGCACGGGATGTACTTCCATGTCGGTGAGGCTCAGGCGTACTTGCTGACCGGGGTGGACGGGGACGAGTTGTTCGACGGTGTGGGGGTGGCGGACATGTCGGCCTGAACCTTGTTCACCCGGCGTCCGTGGGTACGAAAGACCCTCGCCACACGTCTCTGCCCACAGGTCCGATGACAGGTCTAAACCAATATTTCGACGACCCTTGTCATCGGACCCCCGGGTCTGATGAGCTGGCCCGGGACACAACGGACACCCTGGGAAAGGCAGATGCCGTGAGCAACGAAAGCCTGGCCAACCTGTTGCGCGAGGAGCGCAGGTTCGCACCCCCCGCCGACCTGGCGGCGAACGCCAATGTCACGGCGGAGGCGTATGAGCAGGCCAAGGCTGACCGGCTCGGCTTCTGGGCCGCGCAGGCCCGCCGCCTGAGCTGGGCGAAGGAGCCGAGCGAGACGCTGGACTGGTCGAATCCGCCGTTCGCCAAGTGGTTCAGGGACGGCACGCTCAACGTGGCGTACAACTGCGTGGACCGGCATGTCGAGGCGGGCAACGGCGATCGCGTCGCCATCCACTTCGAGGGCGAGCCCGGCGACAGCCGTGCGATCACCTACGCCGAGCTGAAGGACGAGGTCTCCAAGGCCGCGAACGCCCTGCTGGAACTGGGACTCCAGAAGGGCGACCGGGTCGCCGTCTACATGCCGATGATCCCGGAGACCGCGGTCGCGATGCTGGCCTGCGCGCGCATCGGCGCCGCGCACTCGGTGGTGTTCGGCGGTTTCTCGGCGGACGCGCTCGCGACCCGCATCCAGGACGCGGACGCCAAGGTCGTCATCACCACGGACGGCGGCTGGCGGCGCGGCAAGCCCTCCGCCCTCAAGCCGGCCGTGGACGACGCGGTCGACCGCGCGGACAGCGGCGTCGAGCACGTGCTCGTGGTCCGCCGTACGGGCCAGGACGTCGCGTGGAACGACGAGCGGGACGTGTGGTGGCACGAGATCGTCGAGCGGCAGTCGGCGGAGCACACGCCCGAGGCGTTCGAGGCGGAGCAGCCGCTGTTCATCCTCTACACCTCCGGTACCACGGGTAAGCCCAAGGGCATCCTGCACACCTCCGGCGGCTACCTCACGCAGGCGGCGTACACCCACCACGCCGTGTTCGACCTCAAGCCGGAGACCGACGTCTACTGGTGCACGGCCGACGTCGGCTGGGTCACCGGCCACTCGTACATCGTCTACGGCCCGCTCGCGAACGGCGCGACGCAGGTCATGTACGAGGGCACCCCCGACACCCCGCACCAGGGCCGCTTCTGGGAGATCGTCCAGAAGTACGGGGTGACGATCCTGTACACGGCGCCCACCGCGATCCGTACGTTCATGAAGTGGGGCGACGACATCCCCGCGAAGTTCGACCTCAGCAGCCTGCGCATCCTGGGCTCGGTCGGCGAGCCGATCAACCCCGAGGCATGGATCTGGTACCGCAAGCACATCGGCGCCGACAAGACCCCGATCGTGGACACCTGGTGGCAGACCGAGACCGGCGCGATGATGATCTCGCCGCTGCCGGGCGTCACCGCGACCAAGCCCGGTTCCGCGCAGACCCCGCTGCCCGGCATCTCCGCGACGGTCGTCGACGACGAGGCCAACGAGGTCCCGAACGGCGGCGGCGGTTACCTCGTCCTGACCGAGCCGTGGCCGTCCATGCTGCGCACGATCTGGGGCGACGACCAGCGGTTCCTCGACACGTACTGGTCGCGTTTCCCGGGCAGGTACTTCGCCGGTGACGGCGCGAAGAAGGACGACGACGGCGACATCTGGCTGCTCGGCCGCGTGGACGACGTGATGCTCGTGTCCGGGCACAACATCTCCACCACCGAGGTCGAGTCGGCGCTCGTCTCGCACCCCGCGGTCGCCGAGGCGGCCGTAGTGGGCGCGGCGGACGAGACGACCGGTCAGGCGATCGTCGCCTTCGTCATCCTGCGCGGCACGGCGAACGCCGAGGACGAGAACCTCGTGGCCGACCTGCGCAACCACGTCGGCAGCGTCCTGGGCCCGATCGCCAAGCCCAAGCGGATCCTCCCGGTGGCCGAGCTGCCGAAGACCCGCTCCGGCAAGATCATGCGCCGCCTGCTGCGGGACGTGGCGGAGAACAGGCAGCTCGGAGACGTCACGACCCTGACCGACTCCACCGTCATGACCCTGATCCAGGACAAGCTCCCGGCCGCGCCCAGCGAGGACTGACCAGGACAGAGCACTGACCTGCACATACGACGACGAAGGGCGCCCGGCGGCGAACATGCCGGGCGCCCCTTTCGCGCATAACGTGAGATCCGCAGGGCTCATCCCGCCGCACCTTAGGTAAGCTAAGTAAAGCGTCAAGGACGCGACAAGGTGTGCCGGGAAGTCTGGTCGGCAAGTGCTCTGTGCTGCCCGCCACCCCGGAGGTCTCCCCGTGACCGCGCCCCGCCCCACCGCCGCCCGCAAGGTGCTCGGACGGCTGTCCCTGCCCGAGCGGAACTTCGTCGCGGACGCGCTGCGCACCGAGACCGTCGGCGGTGTCCTCCTCCTGATCGCCGCGGTCACCGCGCTGATCTGGGCCAACGTCCCCGCCCTGCACGACAGCTACGAGAGCGTCAGCCACTACCACCTCGGCCCCGGCGCCCTCGGCCTGAACCTCTCGGTCGCCCACTGGGCCGCCGACGGCCTCCTCGCCGTCTTCTTCTTCGTCGCCGGCATCGAGCTCAAGCGTGAACTCGTCGCCGGCGACCTGCGCGACCCCAAGGCCGCCGCCCTGCCCGTCGTGGCGGCCCTGTGCGGGATGGCCGTACCGGCACTCGTCTACACGCTCACCAACCTCACCGGCGGCGGCTCCCTGCAGGGCTGGGCGGTGCCGACCGCCACCGACATCGCGTTCGCGCTCGCCGTCCTCGCGGTCATCGGCACTTCCCTGCCGAGCGCGCTGCGCGCCTTCCTGCTCACCCTCGCCGTCGTCGACGACCTGTTCGCGATCCTGATCATCGCGATCTTCTTCACGGCCGGCATCGACTTCGTGGCGCTCGGCGGGGCCGTCATCGGCCTGGCCGTCTTCTGGCTGCTGCTCCGCAGGGGCGTGCGCGGCTGGTACGTGTACGTCCCGCTCGCGCTCGTGATCTGGGCGCTGATGTACAACAGCGGCGTCCACGCCACGATCGCCGGTGTCGCGATGGGCCTGATGCTGCGCTGCACCACCCGCGAGGACGAGAAGCACTCCCCGGGCGAGCACGTCGAACATCTCGTACGACCCCTGTCGGCGGGCCTCGCGGTGCCGCTGTTCGCGCTGTTCAGCGCCGGAGTCGCCATCTCGGGCGGTGCGTTGGGCGACGTGTTCACCAAGCCCGAGACGCTCGGCGTGGTCCTCGGGCTCGTCGTCGGCAAGGCGGTCGGGATCTTCGGCGGGACCTGGCTGACGGCCCGTTTCACCCGGGCCTCGCTCAGCGACGACCTCGCCTGGCCGGACGTGTTCGCGGTCGCCTCGCTGGCCGGCATCGGCTTCACCGTGTCCCTGCTCATCGGGGAACTCGCGTTCGACGGCGACCAGGTGCTCACCGACGAGGTGAAGGCGGCCGTCCTGGTCGGCTCCCTCATCGCGGCCCTGTGCGCAACCGTGTTGCTGAAGGTCCGAAACGCCAAGTACCGCAAAATGTGCGAGGACGAGGAGCGCGACGAGGATCTCGACGGCATCCCCGACATCTACGAGCAGGACGAGCCGTCGTACCACCTGCGCATGGCGGAGATCCACGAGCGCAAGGCCGCGGAGCACCGCAGGCTCGCCGAGGTGAAGGCCGCCGAGCGACGCGCGCTTGCCGAAGTGGCGGGCGGGGCAGGCGAGGACAACGACGGTCCGGCATGATCTGACCAGACGGTACAAACACATGCGGAAGAGGGAGTACGCGATGAGCGCACCCGACGGCAGCCCGGTCGGCGCCGAACGCAGCATCGGCCAGCTGTTCGCCTCGGCGACGACCGAGATGTCCGCGCTGGTGCACGACGAGATCGCGCTGGCGAAGGCGCAGCTCAAGCAGGACGTCAAGCGCGGTGTCGCGGGCGGCGGCGCGTTCACGGTCGCCGCGGTGGTGCTGCTGTTCTCCCTGCCGATGCTCAACTTCGCGCTGGCGTACGGCATTCGCACCTGGAGCGGCTGGAACATGGCGCTCTGTTTCCTGCTCTCCTTCGCCGCGAACGTGCTCGTCGCCATCGTCCTCGGGCTGGTGGGCGTGTTCTTCTTCAAGAAGGCCGCGAAGAGCAAGGGTCCGCAGAAGGTGGCCGCTTCGGTGAAGGAGACCGCAGGCGTCCTGGGCAACGCCAAGCCGCATCCCCGCGCGGCGATCGAAGACCGTGTCCCCGAAGCCATCGAGGCTGTGGCACGCTCGTCCTCATGACGGACCCCGCCAATCCTTGGGCGCAACCTGCTTCGGTCGTACGGCTCGACATCCCCGGCGGGCGCGAGGTGACCCACCGGGATGTCGCGGCCAACGGCGCCCGCTTCCACATCGCGGAGGTGGGAGACGGACCGCTGGTGCTGCTGCTGCACGGCTTCCCCCAGTTCTGGTGGACCTGGCGGCACCAGCTCGGCGCGCTGGCCGACGCCGGGTTCCGGGCCGTCGCCATGGACCTGCGGGGCGTCGGCGGCAGCGACCGCACCCCGCGCGGCTACGACCCGGCCAACCTCGCCCTCGACATCACCGGCGTGATCCGCTCGCTCGGCGAGCCGGACGCCGCGCTGGTCGGCCATGACCTGGGCGGCTATCTGGCCTGGACGGCGGCCGCGATGCGCCCCAAGCTGGTGCGCCGGCTCGCCGTCTCCTCGATGCCGCACCCCCGGCGCTGGCGCAACGCGATGCTGTCCGACGTCAGGCAGTCGGCGGCGAGTTCCTACATCTGGGGGTTTCAGCGCCCCTGGCTCCCCGAGCGGCAACTCCTCGCCGACGACGCCGAGTTGGTGGGCAAGCTGATCCGGGACTGGTCCGGCGCGAGCCTGCCCGACGACGAGGCGGTCGAGGCGTACCGGCGGGCGATGCTGATCCCGTCGACCGCGCACTGCTCGATCGAGCCGTACCGCTGGATGGTGCGGTCGATGGCACGCCCGGACGGCATCCAGTTCAACCGGCGCATGAAGCGGCCGGTGCGGGTGCCGACGCTGCATCTGCACGGCTCGCTCGACCCGGTGCTGCGCACCCGCAGCGCGGCGGGGTCCGGGGAGTACGTCGAAGCGCCGTACCGCTGGCGGTTGTTCGACGGTCTCGGGCACTTCCCGCACGAGGAGGACCCGGTGATCTTCTCGACCGAACTGGTCAACTGGCTCAAGGATCCCGAACCCGACCGGTGACCGGTCGACGACCCGGCGATCACTCATCGATCACCCGTCGATGACCGTTCCGTGACCGGTCCGCTGCGCCCGGTATCCGGATCTGAACACCTGTACTACGAACGGCCACTTGCCTCGCGCATACGCCAATTGGGGGCCCAAGGGGTGGTTATCGACCTTGGGGCAGGGGCAGACGTCGGGGTATGGGCTGGACGCACGACTACAGTGACGCAGCACGAAATCGCCGCTCGGACCACGGTCTGAGCTCCCACCAACGGGGCGCCCCGCAACTCCAGGGCACCGACCTCAGGGTGGGGATCCCGCGCATTCTGCGCCGCCGGGCCCGCTGGGTCTCGGTACGGCTGCGTCATCCCCGAGGCTGACGCACCCACCTCTTACAGGGCACACCTTTCAGTGCGCACAGCTCTCACAGCGCGCAACTGTCGCTGTCCACCTGCTCGTTGGCACTGCGCCCCTTGACGATGTCCGCCTGGATCTCGTCCGCGGTGAGCGCGTACCCGGTGTCAGGGTCGTCGAGGGACTTGGCGAAGACCACGCCGTACACCTTGCCCTCGGGCGTGAGCAGCGGGCCGCCGGAGTTGCCCTGGCGGACGGTCGCGTAGAGCGAGTACACATCGCGGCGGACCGTGCCGCGGTGGTAGATGTCCGGGCCGTTGGCCGTGATACGGCCACGCACGCGTGCGGCACGGACGTCGTACGACCCGTTCTCCGGGAAGCCGGCGACGATCGCGCTGTTGCCGCTCGTGGCGTCCTTGGTCGCGAACTGCAGGGAGCGCGCCTTCAGGTCCGGTACGTCGAGGACGGCGATGTCACGGTGCCAGTCGTAGAGGACGACCTTGGCGTCGTACTTGCGGCCCTGGCCGCCTATCTGGACGGTGGGTTCGTCGACGCCGCCGACGACGTGCGCGTTGGTCATGACGCGGCGGTCGCCGAAGACGAAGCCGCTGCCCTCCAGGACCTTGCCGCAGCTCTGGGCGGTGCCCATGACCTTGACGATGGACTGCTGGGCGCGGGTGGCGACCGCGCTGGAGGCGAGGGCCGGGTCGGGCGGCTGGACGTCGTTGATCGGCTCGTTCGCGAACGGGCTGAAGACCTGCGGGAAACCGTTCTGCGCGAGGACCGAGGAGAAGTCCGCGAACCAGGTGTCGGCCTGCGCGGGCAGCGCCCGGGAGACCCCCAGCAGCACCTTGGAGCTGCGGACCTCCTTGCCGAGCGTCGGCAGGGTGGTGCCGGCCAGCGCGGAGCCGATCAGCCAGGCGACCAGGAGCATCGCGAGGACGTTCACGAGGGCGCCGCCGGTCGCGTCCAGGGCGCGGGCCGGGGACCAGGTGATGTACCGGCGCAGCTTGTTGCCCAGATGCGTGGTCAGGGCCTGGCCGACAGAGGCGCAGACGATGACGACGATGACCGCAACGACGGCCGCGGTGGTGCTGACCTCCGCCTTCTCGGTCAGCGCGTCCCAGATCACGGGCAGCGTGTAGACGGCGACGAGACCGCCGCCCAGGAACCCGATCACCGACAGAATGCCGACGACGAACCCCTGGCGATAGCCCACGATCGCGAACCACACGGCGGCGACCAGCAGCAGGATGTCCAGCACGTTCACCGGTTCAAGCCTCGCCTCATGACTTCGCGATCACTCCAGGGCCACCGGGGGTCCGGCCCGCCGCGGCGCGGCTGTCGGATGCCGCGTCCCCCGGGAAGACACAGCACGACGGACACCTTGTCATGACCGCCAGTCGAGGGGGACCTGCTTCTCGGGGTCCCAGGGCCGCTCCCAACCGGAGTAGTGCAGCAGGCGGTCGATGACTCCGGCCGTGAAGCCCCACACGAGGGCCGATTCGACCAGAAATGCCGGACCCAGGAAGCCGCTGGGGTGCGTGACGGTGACTCTGTTGGCCGGATCCGTGAGATCCGCCACGGGAACCGTGAACACCCTCGCAGTCTCGTTCGGATCGACCACGCCCACCGGTGTCGGCTCCCGCCACCAGCCCAGCACCGGTGTCACCACGAAGCCGCTCACCGGGATGTACAGCTTGGGCAGCACCCCGAAGAGCTGCACTCCGGCCGGGTCGAGCCCGGTCTCCTCCTCGGCCTCGCGGAGAGCGGCCCGCAAGGGCCCGTCGCCCGTCGGATCACCGTCCTCGGGGTCGAGGGCGCCACCCGGGAAGGACGGCTGCCCCGCGTGCGACCGGAGCGACGTCGACCGCTCCATGAGCAGCAGCTCGGGACCCTGATCGCCCTCCCCGAAGAGGATCAGCACCGCCGACTGCCGCCCCGCCCCGTCCTCCGGCGGCAGGAACCGGCTCAGCTGCAGCGGCTCGACCGTCTCCACGGCGTGCACCACCGGATCAAGCCAGCCCGGCAGCCCGTCCTTGCTTAGCCCCACACCCTGGGTATTGCTCGTGTGTGTCATCCCCCACCCCCGTTCCCACTGACCAACGCCCGATACCTCCGCGATCGTTCCGTCATCCGGCCCCCGATGTCATGCCGGTCCCCGTCACGCCGATCCCAGGGGCGGAGCCGGTTTGCCGCCCGCGTCCAGATAGGCCTGCGGCGGGTTCAGGCGCTGGCCCGGATAGCCGCCCTTCTCGTACTTGAGCAGCTTCTTCGCCTTCTCCGGGTCGGTCTCGCCCTCGCCGTACGCCGGGCAGAGCGGGGCGATGGGGCAGGCGCCGCAGGCGGGCTTGCGGGCGTGGCAGATCCGGCGGCCGTGGAAGATCACGTGGTGCGAGAGCATCGTCCAGTCGCTCTTCGGGAAGAGCGCTCCCACGGCGGCCTCGATCTTGTCGGGCTCGGTCGCCTCGGTCCACTTCCAGCGCCGTACGAGCCGCTGGAAATGCGTGTCCACGGTGAGGCCGGGCCGCCCGAAGGCGTTGCCGAGCACCACGAAGGCGGTCTTACGGCCCACACCGGGCAGCTTGACGAGGTCTTCGAGCCGTCCGGGCACCTCGCCGCCGAAGTCCGCCACCAGAGCCTTGGAGAGCCCTATCACCGACTTGGTCTTGGCCCTGAAGAACCCGGTCGGGCGGAGGATCTCCTCGACCGCCTCCGGGTCGGCGACCGCCAGGTCCTCGGGGGTCGGGTACTTGGCGAACAGCGCCGGGGTCGTCTGATTGACCCTCAGGTCGGTGGTCTGCGCCGACAGGACCGTGGCGACCACGAGCTGGAAGGGGTTCTCGAAGTCGAGCTCCGGGTGGGCGTACGGATAGATCTCGGCCAGTTCGCGATTGATACGGCGGGCACGGCGGACGAGGGCGGTGTGCGATTCGCTCTTCACGCCGGACATCACTTTTGCCCCCTTTGTCACTTTCCTGCCGCCATCCTTGCCGCCGTCAGGGCCCTGTTCGCCCACAGCGGAATCACGAGGTACAACCATCCGCCCAGCCCCCTTGGCCTGTGCTCTCACCGGCGATTTGGACACCCGGCCAGCCTAGAGCCCGCCACTGACATCCGCCCCGGACCCCGAAGATCAGCCCCCAATTGGACCCCTGCCGCTTACCTCGGGACACCTGTGCGGCATCCTTGTGACAGATCACACTGTTTGGACGGTCCGGCAAAATGGGGAGCACGGTCCCCTGGTACCAAGGGGGAACACCATCCCCTGAGCAGGTCGACAAGGAGAGAACTCGTGGACGACGTTCTGCGGCGCGCCCCGCTCTTCGCGGCGCTCGATGACGATCAGGCCGCTGAGCTGCGCGCCTCCATGAGTGAGGTGACCCTCGCGCGCGGGGACTCGCTCTTTCACGAGGGCGACCCGGGCGACCGGCTCTACGTGGTCACCGAGGGCAAGGTGAAGCTCCACCGCACCTCCCCGGACGGCCGCGAGAACATGCTGGCCGTCCTCGGCCCCGGCGAGCTGATCGGCGAACTGTCGCTGTTCGACCCGGGCCCGCGCACGGCGACCGCCAGCGCGCTGACCGAGGTCAAGCTGCTCGGCCTCGGCCACGGCGACCTCCAGCCCTGGCTGAGCGCCCGCCCGGAGGTGGCCTCCGCGCTGCTGCGCGCGGTCGCCCGCCGGCTGCGCAAGACCAACGACGCGATGTCCGACCTGGTCTTCTCGGACGTCCCCGGCCGCGTGGCCCGCGCCCTGCTGGACCTCTCCCGCCGCTTCGGCGTGCAGTCGGAAGAGGGCATCCACGTGGTGCACGACCTCACGCAGGAGGAGCTGGCCCAGCTGGTCGGCGCGTCCCGCGAGACGGTCAACAAGGCCCTCGCCGACTTCGCGGGCCGCGGCTGGCTGCGCCTGGAGGCACGCGCGGTGATCCTGCTGGACGTGGAGCGGCTGGCGAAGCGCTCGCGCTAGCCACAGCATTTCGTACGACTTCGAAGGGCCCTGCTCGTACGGCGGGGCCCTTCGCGTATCACCAGGGGTGGGGATGTACGAGGACAAGGCGTCGGATTCGGCCTGGAAACACTCCTGGTGGCGAAGATCGGCGCGTCGGCTGTGGAGAACGCCCGACGAGAAGGGCGACCTCGGCGGAAGACCGCTGGGCCTGTGGCTGACGGACGACACCGTCGTCATCGCCCGCGCGGACGGGGTGCGGGCGTTCCGGGCCACCACGGGCGACCCGCTGTGGACCTGGCGGCCGCCGGGCGACCAGGTCGTCGGGGTGGTGTCCGCCGACGCCGAGAGCGGCGTGGGGGTGGTGATGCACTACGACGCCGGCCGGCGCCGGGACGTGAAACGGGTCGGCCTCACCTCGCTGGCGGTGGCCACGGGCGAGGTCGTACGGCGCCGGAAACAGGACACGGCGCCCCTGGGGCACATACCGTCCGAGGTCGCCCTCGGCGGGGGTCTCCTCGCGACGGCCGGCGAGTCCTGGCAGGACGGGGAGGCGCGGCCGGTGATGCGCGCCCTCGACGTGGACACGGGCGAGGTGAGTTGGACATACGAACTCACCGACCCGCGCGTGGGGAGCGCGTCCGTCATCAGCGCCCGCCCCTTCGTGGCGTCCCTGAGGACGCGCGGTGTGCGCGGCGGGCACAGCCTCCTGGTCCTGGGCGACGGCGGCACGGGGGCCGTGACGCTGGCCCTCCCGGAGGGCTACGAGAGGTTCGGCGAGCAGGTCGCCGTGGCCGGTGACGTCCTGGTGGTGGGCCTGGTCCCCAAGGACAGGGCCGAGCTCGACCGGGGCAACCGGCTCGGGGCGTACTCCCTCGCCTCCGGCGAGCTCCTGTGGGAGTGGCACGGCAAGGAGACGTACCAGGACGGCGTCCTCGCCCACCGCGGCCGGCTGCTGGTCGTGCACGAGTACGGCGGCCGCCTCAGCGTGCTCGACCCCACCGACGGCAGGGTGGTGGCCCGGCGCAGGCTGCCCGGCACCGCGTTCGACTCGCTCGTCGCCGCGTCCGGCGACCTGGTCGCGGTGGGCTGCGAGGCCGGCGACTACAGCCACGGGTTACGGGTGTTCCGCTGGAGATGACCCCGATCGGCGGCCGGAAAAGCACTCCCCGGGGGCCCGTCTCCCGGCACAGTGATCCCATGGCCGGAACCGTTCACCACAGAGGGCTCGACGCCCAGGGATACATCGAGCGCGAGGGCTCCTTGGGGCGCGTTCCGCACGCCTTCCGGCCGGTCGTCGCCGCCGCGCGGGACCGGCTGATCGACCTCTACGGGGGACGCCTCAACAGCGCGTACCTCTACGGGTCGGTCCCGCGCGGCACCGCGCGCGTGGGGCGCAGCGATCTGGACCTGCTTGTCGTGACCCGGCAGGAGCCGACCGAGGAGGACCGCTCCGAGGCCCGGAACCTCGGCGAGGCGCTCGACAAGGAGTTCCCGGAGATCGACGGGGTCGGCACGCTGTTGTACGGCCGGGCACGGCTGCTGAGCGATGCGGAGACGTACGACCTGGGGTGGTTCGTGGCGTGCCTGTGCACCCCGTTGCTCGGGGAGGACCTCGCCGAGGACCTGCCCCGCTACCGCCCCGACTCACGGCTGGCCCGGGAGACGAACGGCGACCTGGCCCGCCTGCTCCCCCGCTGGCGCGAACGCATCGCCGCGGCCGAGGACACGGACGAGGCCCGCCGCCCCCTGATGCGCTCCATGTCCCGCCACCTGGTCCGCACCGGCTTCACCCTGGTCATGCCCCGCTGGAACGGCTGGACCAGCGACCTCCGGGAGATGGCAGAGGCGTTCGCCGCGTACTACCCGGAGCGGGCGGAGGCCCTGCGCGAGGCGGCGGAGTCCGGATCCGAACCGACGGGCGACGCGGACGTCCTGCGGTCGTACGTCGACGATCTGGGCCCGTGGCTGGCCGAGGAGTACGCGCGCGTGCACGGCGTGAAGACACCGCGCCCGGAGGACGTGGGCCCGGACTAGATCAGGCCGTGTTCCTTGAGGTAGTCCAACTGGGCCCGCACGGACAGTTCCGCCGCCGGCCACAGGGAACGGTCGACGTCCGCGTACACGTGGGCGACGACCTCGGCCGGGCTCCGGTGACCGTTCTCGACGGCCGTCTCGATCTGGGCGAGCCGGTGGGCGCGGTGGGCGAGATAGAACTCGACGGCACCCTGCGCGTCGTCCAGGACCGGCCCGTGCCCCGGCAGGACGGTGTGGACGCCGTCGTCGACGGTGAGGGACCGCAGCCGCCGCAGCGAGTCCAGGTAGTCCCCCAGACGCCCGTCAGGATGCGCCACGACGGTCGTACCGCGCCCCAGGACGGTGTCCCCGGTCAGCACGGCCTGATCGGCCGGGAGATGGAAGCACAGCGAGTCCCCGGTGTGCCCGGGCGTCGACACCACGACCAGTTCCAGCCCGCCGACCCGAACGATCTCCCCGGCCCCCAGCCCCTCGTCCCCGAGCCGCAACGCCGGATCCAGCGCGCGCACCTTGGTACCGGTCAACTCGGCGAACCGGACGGCACCTTCCGCGTGGTCGGGGTGCCCGTGCGTCAACAGGGTCAGCGCGACGCGTTTCCCCGCCTTCTCCGCGGTGTCGACGACGTTGCGCAGATGTCCCTCGTCCAACGGCCCCGGGTCGATCACCATGGCCAGCTCGGAGTCGGGCTCCGACACGATCCACGTGTTCGTGCCGTCCAGGGTCATCGCGGACGCGTTGGGCGCGAGGACGTTGACGGCACGCGCGGTGGCTGAGCCGGTCAGCACCCCTCCGCGTGGCTGGCCGGGGAGGGCGGCTGCGTCGGTCATGCGGGGGCGCCTTCCTTGGCGGTGACGGGGTGGGGGGTGCCGTTCGGTGGGGTGGTCATGCGGGCGCCCCGCCCAGAGGAATGTGCTTCGTGAACTCCCCGTGGCCCGGCCACCCCAGGACGATCTCGCCGTCCTCCAGGCGGGCCCGGGCGAGGACCGGGGTCAGATCGCGTTCCGTGGCCGCCGAGAGGGCCTCCGCCGCGCTGCCGTACGGAATCAGGCCGCGCAGGGTCGCGATCGTCGGCGGCATCATCGTCAGGTCGCCCTTGTCGTAGCCGGTCGCCGCCTCGCTGGGAGTGATCCACACCGTGCGGTCGGCCTCCGTGGAGGCGTTGCGGGTGCGCTGCCCCTCCGGGAGGACGGCGACGAAGAACCAGGTGTCGTAGCGGCGGGTCTCGAATTCCGGGGTGATCCAGCGGGCCCACGCGCCCAGCAGGTCGGAGCGCAGGACCAGGCCGCGGCGGTCGAGGAACTCCGCGAAGGACAGGTCACGGGCGACCAGGGCGGCGCGGTCCGTCTCCCAGTCGGGGCCCGTGGTGTCGCCGACGACCGAGTCGGGGGCGGGTCCGGCGAGCAGGACGCCCGCCTCCTCGTACGTCTCCCGTACGGCCGCGCACACGATCGCCTGGGCGGCCGTCTCGTCGACTCCGAGCCGGTTCGCCCACCACGCGCGCGTGGGGCCCGCCCAGCGGACGTGATGGTCGTCGTCGCGCGGGTCGACACCGCCGCCCGGGTACGCGTACGCGCCCCCGGCGAAAGCCATGGAGGCGCGTCTGCGCAGCATGTGGACGGCGGGGCCGGTGTCGGTGTCCCTGAGGAGCATCACCGTGGCCGCCCGACGGGGTTCCACCGGCGTGAGTCGACCCTCCGCGAGCGCTCTGATGCGCTCGGGCCACTCCTCCGGGTACCACTGACCGTTCGCCATGGGCGGAGGCTATCCCGTAGTGCGCGGATGTTCGAGAGGCAACTACCCGTACCCCTGGACAGCGATTACGCCCGATCCCGCACTCCAGGACAGCGACAGCGATCAAGCCGGCTCGTCGTCCGCCCCGGGGCAGCGACTACGCCTGCGTCAGCTCCACCTGGATCTCGACCTCGACCGGTGAGTCCAGCGGCAGTACCGCCACGCCGACCGCGCTCCGCGCGTGCACGCCCTTGTCGCCGAGGACCTCGGCGAGCAGTTCGCTGGCGCCGTTGATGACACCGGGCTGGCCGGTGAAGTCGGAGGCCGAAGCGACGAAGCCGACGACCTTCACCACGCGCGCGATGCGGTCGAGATCACCGGTTACGGACTTGACGGCCGCGAGGGCGTTCAGCGCGCAGGTGCGGGCCAGTTCCTTGGCCTCCTCCGCGGTGACCTCACCGCCCACCTTGCCGGTGACGGGGAGCTTGCCGTCCACCATGGGCAGCTGGCCCGAGGTGTAGACATACACCCCGGACTGCACGGCGGGCTGGTACGCGGCGAGCGGCGGGACGACCGCCGGCAGGGTCAGACCGAGCTCGGCCAGCCTGGCGTCGACGGCACTCATGCCTTCTCCCGCTTGAGGTAGGCCACCAGTTGCTCGGGGTTGTTCGGCCCGGGCACGACCTGGACGAGCTCCCAGCCGTCCTCGCCCCAGGTGTCCAGAATCTGCTTCGTGGCGTGTACGAGAAGCGGCACTGTCGAGTATTCCCACTTGGTCATGCGGCCGACTTTAGCCGTTGCGAACCGGCCGCCGGTCGTCGCGTTATCCACAGCCTCCCGCTTGGTTCGGGCGCGGACTGGTTAGGCTCGAAGACGTGAGCAGGCTCCAGGTCGTCAGTGGCAAGGGCGGTACCGGCAAGACCACGGTGGCCGCGGCCCTCGCGCTGGCCCTGGCCACCGAGGGGAAGCGGACGCTTCTCGTCGAGGTCGAGGGTCGCCAGGGCATCGCGCAGCTCTTCGAGACGGAGACGCTGCCCTATGAGGAGCGGAAGATCGCCGTCGCTCCCGGGGGCGGGGAGGTGTACGCCCTCGCCATCGACCCCGAACTGGCCCTTCTGGACTACCTCCAGATGTTCTACAAACTGGGCGGAGCGGGCCGCGCCCTGAAGAAACTCGGCGCGATCGACTTCGCCACCACGGTCGCGCCCGGCCTCCGGGACGTCCTCCTGACCGGCAAGGCCTGCGAGGCCGTACGCCGCAAGGAGAAGAGCGGACGGTTCGCCTACGACTACGTCGTGATGGACGCGCCGCCGACCGGCCGCATCACCCGTTTCCTCAACGTCAACGACGAGGTCGCCGGGCTCGCGAAGATCGGCCCGATACACAATCAGGCCCAGGCGGTGATGCGGGTCCTGAAGTCGCCGGAGACGGCCGTGCACCTGGTGACGCTGCTTGAGGAGATGCCCGTCCAGGAGACCGCGGACGGCATCGCCGAACTGCGGGCGGCACGGCTGCCGGTGGGCCGGATCATCGTCAACATGGTGCGCCCCGAGGTGTTGGACGCGGCCGGCCTCGATCTCGTACGGGCCGTCCCGCGCACCGCCGTAGCGCAGGCACTGTCTTCCGCGGGCCTCGGCGGGGCCCGGCGCGGCGGCAACGCCGAGAAGCTGGTGGACCCGCTGCTCGCGCAGGCCGAGGAGTACGCCGAG
This sequence comes from Streptomyces sp. NPDC048504, assembly GCF_043200035.1. NCBI lineage: Bacteria > Bacillati > Actinomycetota > Actinomycetes > Kitasatosporales > Streptomycetaceae > Streptomyces > Streptomyces sp. NPDC048504. The sequence continues at coordinate 568,055 of NZ_JBICXA010000001.1, read as the reverse complement.
CGGTACGCGCTGGAGCACGACCAGCGGGCCGTACTCGCCGAGCAGGGCCTGCCGTTGCACGAACTGCCGTTGCTCGCCGAGGGCATGGACCTCGCGGGCCTGTACGAACTCGCCACCGAGCTGCGGAAGCAGGGGATGTAATGAGTCCGGACCCGGCCCGCGAAACGGACCCCGCCCGCCCCCGACAGTCCTCCTCCGCACAGGACCCCGCCCGCCCCCATCACATCTCCCACGCGCGCGTGCTCGACGTGGACCCCCTGCTCGACGACCCGGAGACCCGGATCGTGGTGTGCTGCGGCTCGGGCGGGGTCGGCAAGACGACCACCGCGGCGGCTCTCGGGCTGCGGGCCGCCGAGCGGGGGCGCCGGGTCGTCGTCCTGACCATCGACCCGGCCCGCAGGCTCGCCCAGTCCATGGGGATCGACTCGCTGGACAACACCCCGAGGCGCGTGAAGGGCGTCGACGGGGACGGCGAACTGCACGCCATGATGCTCGACATGAAGCGCACCTTCGACGAGATCGTCGAGGCGCACGCGGACCGCGAGCGGGCGGCCGCGATCCTGAACAACCCCTTCTACCAGTCGCTCTCGGCGGGCTTCGCGGGCACGCAGGAGTACATGGCGATGGAGAAGCTGGGCCAGTTGCGCGCCCAGCACGACTGGGACCTGATCGTGGTGGACACCCCGCCGTCCCGCTCGGCGCTCGACTTCCTGGACGCGCCGAAACGTCTCGGCTCGTTCCTGGACGGCAAGTTGATCCGGCTGCTGACCGCCCCGGCGAAGCTCGGCGGCCGGGCCGGGATGAAGTTCCTCAACGTCGGCATGTCGATGATGACCGGCACGCTCGGCAAGCTGCTCGGCGGTCAACTGCTCAAGGACATCCAGACGTTCATCGCCGCGATGGACACCACCTTCGGCGGCTTCCGCACGCGCGCGGACGCGACGTACAAGCTGCTCCAGGCGCCCGGGACGGCGTTCCTGGTGGTCGCGGCCCCGGAGCGGGACGCGCTGCGCGAGGCGGCGTACTTCGTGGAGCGGCTGGCGGCCGAGGAGATGCCGCTGGCCGGTCTGGTCCTCAACCGGGTCCACGGCAGCGGAGCCGCCCGGCTGTCGGCCGAGCGGGCACTCGCCGCCGCGGAAAATCTTGAGGAGCCCCGCATTGTCGATCAGGTGGGCGGGAAAGCTGGACTTCGTAACTCTCCCGACACGTACGGCAGTTCAGAATCTCCCGCTTCATCGCCCGCCACCGAGGCAGCAGTTCGCGCCGCAGCTCCTGACGAAGGCTCCCCCGCCGACACGGACCAGGAGCGGTCCGCCGCCACGGACGACACCGACGACCAGCCGACCGACGACGAGCGATCAGTCGACCAACTCACCGCAGGCCTGCTCAAGTTGCATGCCGAGCGGATGCGGCTGCTCTCGCGTGAGCAGCGCACACGTGACCGCTTCACCGCGCGCCACCCGGAGGTGGCCGTCGCCGAAGTGGCCGCGCTGCCCGGCGATGTACACGACCTCGCGGGGCTGCGGGACATCGGGAACCGGCTCGCGGCCGGTCGGCCGGAGCTGCCCGAGACGAAGGTCTGACGCGGAACCTCCGGGCGCGCCCCCGGGGATCGCCCGAGGTCGGCCCCGAAGGGACCGGTGGGTGTCAGCCCACCGCCGCGTAGTTCTCGTAGATCTCGTCGTCGTCGAGGGGGATGATGCCGACCCCTCGTTCGTACTCGATACGCGCGGTCTCCAGTAGCCGGCGCCATGAAGTGACAGTGGGCCGCCTGCGCAGCAGTGCGCGGCGCTCCCGTTCCGTCATTCCTCCCCACACGCCGAATTCGACGCGGTTGTCGAGCGCATCGGCGAGGCACTCCGTGCGAACCGGACATCCGGTGCACACTGCCTTCGCCCTGTTCTGCGCTGCTCCTTGAACGAACAGTTCATCCGGATCGGTAGTGCGGCAGGCCGCCTGCGCACTCCAGTCGGTAACCCAGCCCATACCGGCGCCGTCCTCTCCCGAATCGAGGCTCCCCCACGGCGGCAGCGGCATATTCACCGCCGCCAGTTGAGGACGTTACGGAAGGTGGGCACAGCGCAACACCCCCTTCGGGCCCAATCTTGAATGGCCCGAACGGACTATGGGTAAGCGGCAGATCACCCGGGGGAGTGAGCTGACGACATGCGTGACTTTCCCGGCAAAGCGGGACAGTTGACATGCGCCACAAGGGGCACCAGGTGACACAGGAGGCGGATTCGGACACGCCTCCGACAAAAAATCCGGGAACGACCGGAACGATTCGGGGTCGCCGGACGTATTGATACGTGACCGCGCTGCTGTGACAGTTGAGAGCAGCTTAGGCCAACGCCTATACACGTGTCCGGCGAATGAGAACGTAGGCTGCCCCCATGCCAAAAAAGCGCTCGGGTGGTGGTCTGTCCCCCCTGCAACAGACCGCCAAGTTCCTCGGTGTCAGTGTGCTCGCCGGTGCCGTGATGGCCGGAATCGCGATGCCCGCGGCCGGCGCGCTGGGACTGGCGGCCAAGGGCTCGGTCCAGGGATTCGACGACATCCCGGACAGTCTGAAGAGCCCTCAGCTCAGCCAGCGCACCACGATCCTGGACAGCAAGGGCAACCAGATCGCCTCGGTCTACTCCCGTGACCGCACGGTGGTGGAGCTCAAGGACATCTCGCCGTACATGCAGAAGGCGATCGTCGCGATCGAGGACTCGCGCTTCTACCAGCACGGCGCGATCGACCTGAAGGGCGTCCTGCGCGCCCTCAACAAGAACGCGCAGAGCGGCGGGGTCTCCCAGGGCGCCTCGACCCTCACCCAGCAGCTGGTGAAGAACTACTTCGTCGAGGAGGCCGGTGACGACCCGACGAAGGTCGCGCAGGCCACGCAGCAGACGCTCGGCCGCAAGGTCAAGGAGCTGAAGTACGCGATCCAGATCGAAGAGAAGCTCGGCAAGAAGAAGATCCTTGAGAACTACCTCAACATCACCTTCTTCGGAGAGCAGGCCTACGGCGTCGAGGCCGCGTCCGAGCGCTACTTCTCCAAGCACGCCAAGGACCTGAACCTCCAGCAGTCGGCACTCCTCGCGGGCATCGTCCAGTCGCCCACGCGCTACGACCCGATCAACGACGAGGCCGAGGCCAAGAAGCGGCGCAACACCGTGCTGGCCCGCATGGCCGAGGTCGGCGACATCTCCAAGGCGGAGGCCCTGGCGGCCGAGAAGACCGACCTGGGCCTGAAGGTCAGCCAGCCGAAGAACGGCTGCATCACCGCGGTCAAGGGCGCCAGCTTCTTCTGCAAGTACGTCGAGAAGGTCTTCCTGAGCGACCCGGTCTTCGGCAAGACCAAGGAGGCCCGGGCGAAGATCTGGAACCAGGGCGGCCTGACGATCCGTACGACGCTGGACCCGCAGGCACAGGACTCGGTGCAGGCCTCCCTCAAGGACCACATCTACAAGTCCGACTCGGTCGCCGCCGCGGCCACCCTCGTCGAGCCCGGCACCGGCAAGATCCTCGGAATGGGCCAGTCGAAGCCGTACGGCTACGGCAAGAACGAGACCGAGTACAACTACTCGGTCAACGCCGACATGGGCGGCTCGAACTACGGCTTCCCGACCGGTTCGACGTTCAAGCCGTTCGTCGCGGCGGCCGCGCTGGAGCAGGGCCTGCCGGCCACCCAGCAGTACCCGGCGCCGTACTCGATGGACTACCCAAGCCCCGTCTCGACCTGCAGCGGCAAGAACTGGGTCAACACGGACGGCGCGACGGTGGAGAACGAGAGCGAGTCGGAGAAGGGCCCGTACGCGCTGAAGGAGGCGATGGCCAAGTCGGTCAACACCTACTTCGTGCAGATGATCTCCGACATCGGTCTGTGCCCCGTGGTGAACATGACCAACAAGCTCGGGGTCGTGCAGGGCAACGGCGACAAGATCCCCGAGGTCCCGGCCATCGCGCTCGGCTCCAAGGGCCTCTCGCCGCTGACGATGGCCACCGCGTACGCGGCCTTCGCCAACGAGGGCACCTACTGCACCCCGATCGCCATCGAGTCCATCACCCAGAAGGTGGGCAACGAGCAGAAGTCGCTCGCCGTCCCCAAGTCGACCTGCACGCGCGCGATGAGCAAGAAGACCGCCGACACGATCAACACCGTGCTGCGCGGCGTGGTCGACTCCGGCACCGGCCAGGAGGCCGGCCTCACCGACCGCGAGAGCGCCGGTAAGACGGGTACGACGGACTCGCGCAAGAACGCCTGGTTCGTCGGCTACACACCCCAGCTCGCCGGCGCGGTCTGGGTCGGCAGCGCCAAGCAGAACGTCGAGATGACCAGCATCCGCATCGGCGGCGTCTGGCACGACCAGGTCTACGGCGCCGACACCCCCGGCCCGATCTGGAAGGACGCCATGACCGGCGCCCTGGAAGGCAAGCAGGTCGAGAACTTCCAGCTCGTCAACATCCCGGACCCCGTCAAGAAGGACAAGGGCAACGACGGCGGCAAGAACAACGACAACGGGGGCAACGACAACGGCGGCCTGACCACCGACGGCGGCACCACCGGCACGACCGACGGCGGCACCACCCCCACCCCGACGTTCTCCTTCCCCGACGGCTTCATCCAGGGCACGTCGAACGGCGGGAACAACGGCAACGGGAACGGCGGCAACAGGGGCTAGCACCCAGGCTGTCGGCAGTTCTCCTGCTTCTTCCGCTTCTTCCGCTTCTTCGTCTACGACGAGGGGGGCGCCCCCTGGTGAAAGGGGGCGCCCCCGTCGTCGTAGAGAATGCGTTTCTCCGGGTGACCGGTTCAGGTCGGTTCAGCCCGCGAGGAGCTTCTTCACCACGGCGGCGACGCGGCCGCCCTCGGCCAGGCCGGCGACCTTCGGGTTCACGATCTTCATGACGGCGCCCATCGCGCGCGGGCCCTCGGCGCCGGCCGCCTTGGCCTCCTCGACGGCCTGGGTGACGATCGCGGTCAGCTCCTCGTCACCGAGCTGCTTGGGCAGGTACTCGGCGAGGATCTCGCCCTCCGCCGTCTCCTGCGCGGCCGACTCGGGGCGACCGCCCTGCGCGAAGGCGTCTGCGGCCTCGCGGCGCTTCTTCGCCTCCTTGGTGATCACCTTGAGGACCTCGTCGTCGGAGAGCTCGCGCTTCTCCTTGCCCGCGACCTCCTGATTGGTGATCGCGGAGAGCGTCAGCCGGAGCGTGGAGGAGCGCAGCTTGTCGTGCGCCTTGATCGCGGCGTTGAGGTCTTCCTGCAGCTTCGCCTTGAGCGTGGTGGTCATGGGTCTGATTCTCTCAGGTGCGTGCGTCCGGCCGCCCGCCGATTTAAGTGACCGCTTGAGCGGCCCCTTAAGCGGCCGCGGCCGACGGGGTGTCAGTGGGGTCTGACACCATGGCGGTATGCGCGCGCGATATGGAGTACCTCTGGGAATTGCGGCGGCCGGTGCCGCCGGTGTGGTCTATGCGGCGGCCTTCGAGGTCCGCTCCTTCCGGCTGCGCCGGGTGACGGTCCCGGTGCTGCCGGCCGGCATGCGCCCGCTCAGAGTCCTCCAGGTCTCCGACATCCACATGGTCGGCGGCCAGCGCAAGAAACAGCGCTGGCTGCGCTCGCTGGCTGGCCTGCGCCCCGACTTCGTGATCAACACCGGCGACAACCTCTCCGACCCGGAGGGCGTCCCCGAGGTCCTGGATGCGCTCGGCCCGCTGATGGACTTCCCGGGCGCGTACGTCTTCGGCTCGAACGACTACTACGGCCCCACACCCCGTAACCCCGCCCGGTACTTGTTCGAGAAGACCGCGGGCCGCCACGGCCTGAACGGCAACCCGCCCGTCGTAGGCGCCGTCCACAACCCGTGGGAGGACCTGCGGGACGGTTTCGACGCGGCGGGCTGGCTGAACCTGACGAACACGCGGGGGACGCTGAAACTCGACGGCGCGTCGGTGGAGTTGACCGGCCTGGACGACCCTCACATCAAACGCGACCGCTACGCGCGCGTGGCCGGCGGCCCGTCCGACGACGCCGACTTCTCGATGGCCGTGGTGCACGCGCCGTATCTCCGGGCCCTGGACGCGTTCACGGCGGACGGCTACCCCCTGATCCTCGGCGGCCACACACACGGCGGCCAGCTCTGCATCCCCTTCTACGGCGCCCTGGTCACGAACTGCGACCTGGACACGGACCGGGTGAAGGGGCTGTCCCGGCACTCGGCGGAAGGGCGGACGTCGTATCTGCATGTGTCGGCGGGGTGCGGGACCAGTCGGTACACGCCGGTTCGGTTCGCCTGTCCGCCGGAGGCGACGTTGTTGACGTTGGTGGGGCGGGAGTAGCGGGAGTAGGAGACAGGTGCCGGGGGCTGCGGTGGGGGTCCTCATGGGGTTGCGGTCGCTGGGGTAGCTCGTCCAGCCCACCCGTGACGTTGGTGGGGCGGCGGTAGGGGACGGGTACCGGGGCTGCGGTGGGGGCCCGCATGGAGTCGCGGTCGCTCGGGTAGCCCGTCCAGCCCACCCGTATCGCCCCTTTCGTCCTCGCTGCCTAGCGTGAGGGCATGACCGCCCCGATACCCAGGGACATCCCGGACCTCCCCGCGGTACCCGGCATGCCCGCGCTGCTCGCCTCACCCGTTCCCGCCACCGCGGTGGTGGCCCCGTACCGTCGCCCGCTGACGGCTGCGTACCGACTGCTGGTCGCGCTCGTGGCGGCAGCGGCGGTGACCGTCGACCTGTTCCTCGGCAGCCCGATCCGGGTGCTGACGTACTTCACGATCCAGAGCAACATCCTGCTGGCCCTGGTCATGATCGCCACGGCCCGCCGCGCCTGGACGGCCCGTCGCCCCCTCTCCCCCCTGGTCACGGGCGCGGCACTGCTCTACATCACGATCACCGGCCTGGTGTACCACCTGATCCTGACGCACGCGTCGAGCCCGTTCGCGATGACGGGCGGCACCCTCAGCGGCTGGCAGGCGGTGACGAACCAGGTCCTGCACACGGTGATACCGATCGCGGCGGTGATCGACTGGCTGTTCCTGACCGCCCCCGGCCGGCTGCACCTGCGGATGGCGGCGACGTGGCTGCTGTACCCGATGACGTACCTGGCGGTGTCGTTGGGCCGGGGCGAGCTGATCCTCCCCGGCACACCAGGCCGCTACCTCTACTCGTTCCTCGACGTGGAACGGCACGGCTACAAGAGCGTCCTGGGCAACGCCCTCCTCCTCGGCCTCGCCTTCTACGCCCTCTCCGTCCTCCTCGTGGCCCTCGACCACGCCCGCCCCAACCCGATCCGCCATCGCGCCAAAACCGGATTTCGTCTCCGGCCACCGGTGGGCTAAAGTAAACGACGTCGCCGCGATGAGCAGCAACACTGGCAAGACGAGTGGCGACATCGGGGTGTAGCGCAGCTTGGCAGCGCGCTTCGTTCGGGACGAAGAGGTCGTGGGTTCAAATCCCGCCACCCCGACAGCCAACTAGTAGTACAGAGGGCCGGTACTGGAATCCAGTACCGGCCCTCTGGCGTTCTGGGCGACCCCGTCCCCGCTGCTCAGTACGTCAGCGCGTCCTGCGCGTCCGGCAGCCAGTAGGTCACCTTCAGGGAGTCGTCCACGTACACGCCCTTTGCCGGCAGGGGCGGGGTCGCTGCCGGGCTGATGCTGTTGTTGTCGCGGTCGAAGAAGTAGACGGAGAGGGACTTGGCGGTGCGGCCGTTGGTGCCGGTGCCGTTGTCTCCGCCGGAGAGGGCCACGCCGGCGTAGCCCGACTGGCCCGGGGTGAGGGTGGTCACCGCCTGGGGCTGGGAGTCCTTCATGACCGGCGGTACGGACTGGGCGTCGTCGAAGTTGACGGCCGGGTAGTAGTAGAGGTCGCAGGTCTTGGAACCCGTGTTGGTGACGGTGAGCAGCATGTGGTTGATGGGGCGCGAGACCGTCTGGGCCGTCACCTTGGTGTTGGCGCCGTTGCACGGGACGCTGCCGCTCGTGGAGGTGCCGGAGCCAGAGCCGGAGCCCCCACTCGTCTTGCTTCCACCCGAGCCCGTGCTGCTGCCCGTCCCGCCGCTGTTGCCCGTCGAGGAGCCACCCGACGTGGACCCGGTGGACCCCGTGGACCCGGTCGACCCACTCGTCTGTCCCGCCCCGCCCGTCTTCGTCCCGGACGGTGCCGGCGTCGCCACCGTGGAAGAGGTCGGGTTGGCCGCGCCCTCGTCCTGTACTCCCAGCTTGTCGTTGCAGGCCGTGAGGGAGAGCGCGGCGAGTGCGACGGTGGTGGCGGCGAAGAGGCGGGTGCGGGGACGGGCGGTGAACGCGGACATGGCTGTTGTGCCTTTCGGAAGGAGGGAAGTGGCCGCCGCCCAACCGGTCGGCGGGCGGCGTGCTTTGATGACCGCAGCTTGTGCCGCTTTCCGTCCCACCCGCTACGGCAGCCGGGATCTACGGGAACCTGGAACGTTCGCACCGGCTCTTACCTGGGGGAACAGTGACTCCCTGGAACGCTCGACTGGAATGGGGGCAGGGTGGCAGGGCCTGAGGAGACCGCCGATTTCGCGGCGCTGATACGGGAGCTCAAGGACCGGTCGGGGCTGAGCTACGGCGTGCTCGCGAAGCGGCTGCACATGAGCACGTCGACGTTGCACCGGTACTGCAACGGCGATGCCGTACCCACCGAGTACGCCCCCGTCGAGCGGTTCGCCCGGCTCTGCAAGGCGACCCCGGACGAGCTCGTCGAGGCCCACCGCCGGTGGATCCTGGCCGACGGGGCACGCCAGCGGGAGCGGAAGGCCGCCGCCGGGGCCGCTTCAGCCGCAACCCCGGCCGCTACGGCAACTGCGCCAACTGCGCCAACTGCAGAGCCCGGCACGAACACCCCCGCGTCCGCCACCCCCTCCGCTCCCACCCCCTCCGCTTCCACCCCCACCCGCACCGGCACCGGCACCGGCACCCAGCCGCCCACCACGCCCATCCCCACGCCCACCTCAACCCCCGAGGCAAGCCCCTCCAACGCAAGCCCCTCCGACACAACCCCACCCGGCGCGAACCCCCCGGAGACAAGCCACCCCACCACCCCCAACCCCGCCCCCCGCAACGGCAATCGCCCCCGCCGCCGCACCACCCTCCTCACAGCCGCCGCCGTAGCCGTGGTCGTCGCCGCCACCGCGCTCGTCCCCCGGCTCGTGTCGGGCGGCGACGGCGGCGACCGGAAGCAGGACGCCGGGGCCGTGACCTCCACCGGACGCGGCACCTCCTCCCCCTCCCCGTCGTCGAAGGCGAAGGCGACCTCCTCCCCCTCCTCCTCCACCTCGCCCTCCGGCAGCGCGAACCCCTCCGGGTCCGCCACGGCGAAGACCGGCACGTCCGCCACCCCGAGCGGCAAGGCCGGCGGCGCCGACGCGGCCGCGGCCGCCGTTCCGCTGACGGTGACCTCACGGCCGTATGCCTGGGAGAGTCCGTGCAGTCAGACCTACCTGGTCGACGAGGACGCGGCGAAGGTGCCGCCGCCGCCCACCGAGCAGGACGCGCCGAGCTGGGTGAGTGCGCTGGGGGCGGTCTCCGCGGACAGTCAGTACCTTGAGCTCACTGTTCAGGGCACCGGGCAGGAGACCGTCGTACTCCAGTCGCTGAATGTGCGGGTGGTGCAGAGCGGGTCGCCGCTGGCCTGGAGCGCGTACGCCATGGGGTATGTCGGGGTCGGCTGCGGTGGCGGGGTGCCCACGCACTCCTTCGACGTCGGGCTGGACGCGACGCGGCCGGTGGCCACGCCGAAGGCGGGGCAGACGGGGCTGCCGTACAAGGTGAGCGAGAGTGATCCCGAGGTCCTGTACATCACGGCCGCCGCGGCGTCGCACGATGTGCGCTGGTATCTGGAGCTGGCGTGGACCAGCGGGACCCGCAAGGGCGTGCTGCGCATCGACGACCAGGGGAAGCCGTTCCACACCAGTGGGATGAGCGGGCGTCCGCGGTACGGCTATTCGCTGGACGACAGCGAGTGGGTACCGCATCAGGCCGACTGAGGCAAGCACAAGGCCGAAACCGGTATCCATGAGCCGGAAACGGCTCCCGGCATATCCCTCCCCGGCAGTACGCTCGTCCTACGGCAGCCCGGGACCCCGGCCCTCTCCGTGCAGTCCCTTTCCGCGCAACAGAGGCCCTGCGCAAGGCGAAAGCCACTCTCTTACAGGGGAGATGGGGCACATGGGCCCGCATCCTGATCTGTTCGACGAACCAGGCGGACAACCGGACGGACAACAAGACGGACTACGAGTGGTGCGGGCCGGCGGTGAGCTCGATCTGATGACCGTGCCGGCCTTCGCGCACGAGCTGAAGGAGGCCCTGCACGGCGCGGGGCGGCTCTTCGTCGTCGTCGATCTGCTCGACGTGACCTTCGTGGACGGCAGTGTTCTGGACCCGCTGAGCGCGGCCTGGGAGGAGTGTCGTGAGCGGCTCGGGTGGCTGCGCGTCGTGCACTCCCGGCCGGAGCCGTTGCTCGTGTTCCGGGCCGCCGGTCTGGTGGAGCGGTTCCCGCGGTACACGAGTGTGCGGGATGCCTGGAAGGGTGTGCTCGCCGACCGCGCGCTGGAGCGACGGGCCACGTAAGGTACGGCAGACGTCGGTCGGCGCATCGTCTCGAAGTGTCCCGGCGGCCGCGGAACGGAGCACGGTGATCAGCGACGGCATAGCCGAAGTCCTGCGGTCGTTGCGCCTCGGTGAGGGCGGCGATCCCGCGCAGGCCTGCGCCCGGGCACTGGGTGCCGAGGGTGTCGCCCTGTCGCTGCTGGTCGGCGCCGACCGTACGGCTGAGCCGCTGTGGTGCCATCCGGAGCTGAGCGCCCGTTTCGAGGAGCTCCAGTTCACGCTGGGCGAGGGCCCCGGCCCGGAGGCCGTCCGCACCGGTGCGCCCGTGCTGGAGCCGGACCTGGACCGGGTGCGCCCCGAGCGGTGGCCGGTGCTGCTGCCGGCCGCGCGGGACATGGGCGTCCAGGGTGTGTGCGGGTTCCCGCTGGGCATCGGCGCGATCCGGGTCGGCGTACTGACCGTGCTGTGCGCCGGGGACCGACGGATCAGCGAGCAGCAGTACGCCGACGCCACCGCCCTGACGGCCGCGCTGACCGGCGTGTTCCTGAACGGGAACGGGCACGCGAACGGCACCGCACCCGGGCCGGACGCGATGCCGGACTGGCCGACCGGGCTGAACCGCCCCGTCGTGCACCAGGCGACCGGGATGATCAGTGTCCAGCTGGGCGTGTCCATCCAGGAGGCCCTGCTGCGCCTGCGGGCCCACGCCTACGGCAGTGAACGCACCCTCGGAGAGGTCGCGGCGGACGTGGTCGCCCGCCGGCTCCGCTTCGGGGACGAATTGGACGACGATATGAGCGGGCCGTATTCGCCCGACACTGGAGAGGGATGATCGTCATGGCCCGCGAACGACGTCTGGCCGAGATCTTCGTGGAGGTCGCGGACTCCCTGGTCGAGGATTTCGACGTCATCGACCTGCTGCACCGGCTGTCCGCGCGCTGCGTCGAGCTGCTCGACGTGTCGGCGGCCGGCATCCTCCTCGTGGACGCGCACGGCGAGCTGCAGATCATCGCCGCCTCGGACGAGCACACCCGCCTGCTGGAACTCCTCGCGCTCCAGCACGACCAGGGCCCGTGCGTCGAGTGCTACCGCACCGGCGCCGCCCGCACCAACATCGACCTGACGCGCGCCGAGGCGACCGCGGCCTGGCCGCGCTTCGCGGCGCAGGCCCGCGAGACCGGGTACGTGACCACCCACGCCATACCGCTGCGGCTGCGCAACCGGGTCGTCGGCGCGCTCAACCTCTTCCAGACCACCCCGCACCGCCTGGGCGACGACGACATCGCGCTCGCCCAGGCCCTCGCCGACGTGGCCACCATCGCGGTGCTCCAGCAGCGCACGCTGGAGCAGTCGCACGTCGAGAACAGCCAGCTGCAGACCGCGCTGACCAGCCGCATCCTCGTCGAGCAGGTCAAGGGCGTGCTGGCGGAGCGCTGGAACACGTCCGTCGACGACGCCTTCACCGCGTTCCGCTCCTACGCCCGTGCCCGCCATCTGCGCCTGTCGGACCTCGCGGCGCAGATCATCGAGGGCGACTTCGACACCCGGGCCATGCCGGTACCACCGCGCGCGTCGTAGCCGAGGTCAGGCGCGGCGGGCGGCGACCCGGTCCGCGGACGGCCAGTGCACGTCGTAGGCCCAACCGGCGCGCTCCATCAGGCGGATGACGGCGGCCGACGGGTCGATCTGGCCGCGGTCGACGCCGTGCCGGGCGCTGGTGGGGTCGGCGTGGTGGAGGTTGTGCCAGCTCTCGCCGAAGGAGAGCAGGGCGAGCGGCCACAGGTTGGTGGCGCGGTCGTGGCGCCGGGTGCGGAAGGGGCGCTCGCCGATCATGTGGCACAGCGAGTTGACGCTCCAGGTGACGTGATGCAGCAGCGCGATGCGCACAAGTCCCGCCCACAGCAGGCCTGTTACGCCGTACAGCCAGCTGCCGCCGATCGCCCAGCCGAGACCGAACGGCAGCGCGAGCGTGAGCAGGCACAGCCACGGGAAGGCGCGGGAGACGGTCCGGATGTCGGGGTCGTCGACGAGGTCGGGGGCGTAACGTCCCGCCGGCGTACGGTCGTTGCGGAACAGCCAGCCGACATGGGCGTCGAACAGTCCGTGCAACTGACCGCGCAGATGGGTGCCGTAGCGGTACGGCGAGTGCGGGTCGCCGGGCCGGTCGGTGAAGGCGTGGTGGCGGCGGTGGGTGGCGACCCAGCCGATGACATCCCCCTGGAAGCTCATCGACCCGGCGACCGCGAGCGCGACGCGCACGGGCCGGACCGCGCGGTACGAACCGTGGGTGAGCCCGCGGTGGAAGCCGACCGTGACGCCGAGGCCGGTGACCGTGTAGAGGACGGCCGCGAGCACGATGTCGACGGGGTGGATCAGCCGCCCCCACAGCAGCCAGCCGGCGAGGCCGAGACCCACGAACGGCAGGACGACGATCGCCGCCGTGACCCCGATGTATATCCGGTCCCCGCTGCTGCGGACGGGCGCCGGGCCCTCGTCCGGCGGGAAGGGGGAAGTGCCGTCGTAGGGCGGGGGCGGCGGGCCTGTGCCCGCCGGGATCCCCGTCGTGGACGGGGTGGAGATGATCGACATGCTGGGACTCCTCGGCCTCGCTGCGGATGGCGCGGCCGGGGTCACGGGCTGCCCCTGTGAAGGGAAACGCGAGGACACGGCGTCGGAGCGGGACATCGGCGCGCGAAGGCCTCGGTCCTTCCACGGTACTCCGGCCCGCGCCGGAACGCGGTGGCCGGGAGCGCGCGACCGCCGCGTTGACACGAACCGTCGCCGCACGTTGACTGGCAGCACGGCGCAGGGCAGTGGCCGGTGCAGGACGATCCCAATAACGCCTTCGGGCGGGACGGAAGCGACTCCCGATGATGTACGACCAGACACGCGCCCAACAACCCGCGGGCCAGAACCGGGTCCCCTCCGAACGCCGCACCCCGGGCCCGGAGCCGCTGCTCCCGTCGAGCGAGCGGGACAAGGTCCTCCAGAAGCTACGGCACGCCCTCAACACCTTCGCGGACACCCCGCGCGATGCCCTGGAGGAGGCGGAGAGCGCCTACGACGAGGCCACCGCACAGCTCGTGACCGCGCTCGCCGCCCGCCGCGACCTCCTCCGCGCCGCCTGGGCGGACCAGGACCCCGAGTCCCCGTCCGAGGCCGAGTCCGAGGAGTTCCGCAACGCGCTGCGGCAGTACCGCGAGATCACCCAACGGCTGCTCCAGCTCTAGCAGTTGGCTGTACGGGGAGGTTGGTGGCCTTCATTTCGGGCCGCTGCTCGCCCGTGTGATCGCCGACTCCACCGCCCCGATCCGCTCGGCCAGCACCCCGAGGGCCGCCACCGCGTGGCTCAACGGGTCACCCTCCTCCATGCCTCGCGACCGTACGTAGGCCGTCTTCAACTCACCCCAGCGCACCGCCTGTTCACCCGTCAGCGTGCCGCGCAGCTCCCCCAGCTTCAGCAGGTTCGCCTCGGCGCCCGTCCCCAGCGTCTGCGCCTCGGCGGTGTAGTGGTCGTCCAACACCGCCGCCAGCTCACGGGAGTTCATCACCGGCTCGATGCGCTGGGCGATGCGGTTCATGGTGCGGTACGACCCCTGGAGCCGGAACGGCGGTTCCGTGCGGGCCGCGTCCGTCGTCGCCGACGACGCCATGTACGCGGAGTTGACCGCGAGCACGGTGTTCCGGGCGGTGATGAGATGCCTCAACAGCCCTACGATCCGGGCGAGTTCGGCGGGGTCGCAGGCGTAGGACAGCCGGTCCGCGCGGGCGGTCGCGTCACCCTCCGCGAGGCGGATCAGCAGATCCAGGTCGGCGCGGTCGCGGCCGGCGAGCGGGGCGAGGACCGGGTTGGAGGTCAGGGCGTTCTCCAGGAAACTCAGCGCGAACACCGCCTCCTTGCCGGTCAGGACGTCGCCGAGGTTCCAGACGTCCGCACGGTTGGCCAGCATGTCGGGGACCCGGAAACGGCCGCCCGACTCGGTGTGGGGGTTGCCGGTCATGCAGACGGCGAACCGTTTCCCCCGTAGGTCGTATGTACGCGGTACGCCCTCCCACACACCCTCCACCCGCCGCGTCGCATCGCACAACGGGATGAATTTCTGCAGGAGTTCGGGCGAGGTGTGCTGGATGTCGTCGAGGTGGAGCAGCACGTTGTTGCCGGCCGCGAGCGCGAAGTTGACCTTTTCCACCTCCTGCCGGGCGGTCGCGTTCGGCGCCTCGGCCGGGTCGAGGGAGGTGACCCCGTGCCCGAGGGCCGGCCCGCTGACCTTGACCAGGACCAGCCCGAGCCGGTCGGCGACGTACTCCATGAGGGTCGTCTTGCCGTACCCCGGCGGCGAGATGAGCAGCAGCAGGCCGCCCGTGTCGGTCCGCCGCCCCTTCCCCGTCGTACCGATCTGCCGCGCCAGGTTGTCGCCGACCAGCGGGAGATACACCTCGTCGACCAGGCGCCCCCGCACGAAGGACGACATCACGCGCGGCCGGTACTCGTCGAGCCGCAGCCGGGCACGTTCCGCCGCCACCAAGGCCGTACGGCGACGCTGGTACGCGCGATGACCGGGGACGTCCGACCTCCTGAACTCCCTTGTCCGGGCGAGGAGTTCATCGACCCGGAGCGACAACGACCCCGCCTCGATCCGCGGATGGGTGCCCAGCAGTCCCCCGACCGTCTCCGTCAGCCGGGCGTCCGACTCGTACCGCGGTACATCCGGGCAGAGTTCGGCCGCCACTGCCTCCCCGAGGTCACCCGGGTCGGCCTCGGTGCCGGACGCCGTCGTGTACGCCGTCAGCCAGGCCTCGACCAGCTGGCGGCGGGCGGCCAGGTCTTCGACGGCGAGCACATCGTCGTCGTAGGCCGAACTTCCCACCGCGCGGCGGAACTTGTCGAGGAGGGTGCGTGCGGCGGCGCTGATCACGAAGCCCTCGGGTCCGGTGGTCAGTTCGTCGAAGAGGTAGGCGGCGGAGGGCTCGCCGGTCCGGTCGGCCAGTTCCGTCAGGAAGTCGGTGACGGCCGGGGTCGGTCCGAAGGTGTCGCGGGCCCGCGCGAGCGACCTCGCCCGGCGCGTCCAGCCCGCGCGCTCCTCCGGGCTCGTCCCGTGCGTCCAGAACAGCAACGCCCTTGCCCGGGAGGCCGGTTCGTGCCGCAGCAGGCCCGCGCCCTCGTACCGGCGGAGCAGCGCGGTGAGGATCGCGGTCGCGTCGTGGTCGTGCACGCCGCGCTCGTAGCCTTCGTCGTACGACTCCTGCGCGGCCCGGCGGACCAGGGCGGCGAGGTCGGGTTCCTGGGCGAGGGCCTGGGCGCCGTGTTCGTCGAGGAGGCGGGCGGCGAGGTGTTCGGCGCGGTAGACCCGCGGTGATTCGGAGGGCAGCGGGCGGTCCCAGAATCTGCGGGTGGCCGCGAACTCCGGGTCTGTGACCGGGGTTCGGTAGTCCGTCCCGGTGAGGGCGAAGGCGAGGCCGTCTCCGGCGGGGACCAGGGTGAGGTCGAGGGGCTCGGTGTTCACGGCGAAACGGTGGCGGCCCAGGCGCAGGATCCGGCCGCCGTCCGTGTACAGGTCGGTGCGATCGCGCAGGGCGCGGACCGCTTCCTCGCGGGCCGCCGCGAGCCGGCCGGTCAGCTCCTCCGCCCTCATCCGGTCGCCCAGGTCCCGGAGTTGGTCGGCGGTGCGGCGGATCTTCGTCACCATCGGGTCGGAGGCGAAGTACGTACTGACCGCGTCGGCATCGGCGAGCGTGCCCGCCCGGCGCCCCACCGTCTCCAGAACCCGGGTGGCCGAGGCCGCCAACTGCTCGGCTCTACGGGCGCGTTCGTCGGCCAGCGTCTGCTTGCGGGCGGAGAAGGTCTCGTAGATCTCGGTGCGTCTGCCGGTCAGTTCGGCGAGGAAGTCGTCGAAGTCCGCGAAACGGGCTTCCAGGTTCTCCAACCGCACGAGCAGCCGGGCGAGTTGGGCGTCGCAGGCCTCCGGTGTCGCCGCGTCCGCCAGCGCGCCTGTCACCGCCTGGCCCAGCAGCGCGAACTCGGCCGCGAACTCCGCCCGGCCCTCCCGGTCCTGAAGCTCCCTGCGCCGGGCGTCCAGCGTGGCGCGGGCCCGGTTGACGCCGCCCAGCACCTCGGCGATCCGCTCCAGGATCGACGTACGGACCGTGGCGTCACCGATGTCGAGCCCGGCGATCACCTCGGTCACCGTCCGCAGTCCGTCGGTGAGTTCGTCGAGCCGGGCGGCCACGGGTGCCGACTCGGCGACCGTGGCCAGCTCCCCCGCCTCCGCGACCAGCTCGCCGATCACCTCATGGTGCCCGGCGAACGCGTCCTCGCCCGCCAGGAACACGACCGCCCGCTGCCCGAACGCCCCGAGCTCCGCCTCCGCCCCGGCCACCGACTCGTCGATCCGCGCGGTGTCCGCGTACCGCATCTCCTTCAACTTCAGCAAGTGCCCCTGCGCACGCCGGAGTTCGGTCAGGCCGCCGACCCACCCCGCCGCGTCCGGGGGCACCTCGCCCCGCAGCCGTCGTACGAGCCCGGTGAGCCGTTCCGTGGCCTCGGCGAGGGCGTCGGCCGCGCGGGCGGTGAGCGTCCGGACGGTCTCGAACTCGGCCAGGACCTGCTCGGCCGTGCCCCGGACGTCCTCCAACGGGCCGCCCAGATCACCGAGTTCGGCATCCCCGAGCCAGTGGTACGAGTCCGCCGCCCGGACACACGCGCCGACCAGTGCCTCGTACATCTCCGCCGTGGGCTCCATCCCGGCCACCGCGCCCGCGAGGGAAAGGCAGTCGGAGATGCCCCGCACGAGATCGGCGTTCCCCACCCGGAACAGCGGTCCGGAGCCGACGAGTCGGTCGGCTGCGTACGTGTCGGAGACATACGGGGTACGCCACACACGCAGGGGATGAACCCGAGCCGCCTCCTCTTCCACGCCCGCGCGCAGTTCCATCAGCGTGCCGTCCCCGAAGAGCGCCCAGCCCTGGCAGGACAGCGGGTTGGCGACCTCCTTGCGGATCATGTTGTACGGCAGCAGCAGGCTCCGCCCCGGCACCCGGACCCGGTACGCGAACAGCACGTCCTCACCGTTGGGCGAGCGCACCACCCGCTCCAACTCCAGCCCCGCGGTGTCCACTTCGAAGGTCTTCCACACCCCCGTGGCCAGGCAGTACCCGCCCGGGAACACGATCCCCTGCTCCTCGGGAAGCCGATGGCACGACAGCCCGATCCCGTCGAGCCGTACGACGCCCTTGGTCAGCGTGTTGAAGACCAGACAGCGCCGGGCCTCCTCCTTGTACGGACGCACACGCAGCAGCACCAGCGCCCCCACCCGCGCATACGCGATCTCCGCGTCGGCCGCCGACTGCAACGGCTCGTCCACCGGCTCGGAGTAGATCCCCTCCCCCGTCTCGGTGTTGTCCTCCATCTTGACGGTGAGAGTCCCGCCGACCGTGTCGACGTACAGCCCGTCCTGGATCCGGACGTGCGGGTGCCGGCCGGGGACGAGGTCCTCACGGGTCGTCGCCGTCCAGTCGACGTCGTACGGCGGCGGGAAGACGTGGTCGCGTTCGCCGTGCGCGTCCAGGAAGGTCGCCGACCGGCCGTCGTCCGTGAGTTCCCAGCGCAGGACCCGGATGTCGTCGGCCTGCTCACCGGTGCGGAAGACGGCGAGCAACTTGCCGTCGAGACGCCGGAGTTGAAGCAGGCGGGCCTGACGGTAGTACCGGTGCAGGGCGGTGAACTCCCGCACGAAGTCCGGGTCGTCGAGGAGTCCGGGTACGGCGTTCTCGGGCAGTCGGCGCAGGTCGTGGCGGTCGTGCAGGGCAAGGACGTCGGCCACCGTCGTCTCGCGGGTGACCCCGAGGGAGACCTGGCGGCCGAAGAGGAGGGTGTCTCCTACGGCGACGACGTCGCGCGGCGCGGCAGGGTGCTCGGTGTCGAGGCGTTCGGTGCCGGTGAGTTCCAGGCGGGTCGAGCCGAACTCCTCGGTGCGGCGGGCGTTGAGCGACTCCGCGCGGCGGGCGAGTTCGGCGGCCTGTGCGGCGAGGCGGTCGCGCAGGACCTCGTAGGTGCCGGTGTCCAGGCCGGTGGTCATGGGTCCCTCTCAGGATCTCGGGGTGAAGTGAGTCCGGAACTGCCGTCCCCTGTGCGGCAGTTCCGGACCGTTGGTGGGGGTCAGGCCGGTCAGGCCTTGACCGGGTGCCCGTTGAGCGCGGCCAGCGGGGTGTCCGCCAGGCCCAACTCGCCTGCCTTGTCCAGCAGTTGCCGTACCTGACCGGAGTTCGCCGGGTCCGAGGTCATCAGCTTCATCAGCAGCGCGGACACGGTGAGGTTCTGTACGTCCGCCGTGGAGACCGGGCTGAGGACGCGGGCGAGGTCGTCGGCGATGTTCGACGTGCCGTCCAGCCAGGGACGCGCCAACGCCTGTGCCGTCTGGGAGTTCTGGACGAATCCGTCGACGCCCTTGCCGAACGAGATCGACGACATCAGCCGGTCGAGGAAGACCGAGTCGCCGCCGACGATGTCGATGTCGGCGTGCTCCAGACCCGTCGCGAGGACCGTGGCCTGCGCCTCCGCGACCTGCCGCTGCACGTCGAGCCCGGCCAGCCGGATCTCCTTCTCGGCCTGCAGCCGCAGCCGGTACTCCTCGTGCCCGCGCGAGGCGTCGTCGAGGGCGGCCATCGCGGCGGCCTTCTCGGTGAGGCCCTCCGCCTCGGCCTTGAGCTTCTCGCCGATGCCGGTGGCTTCCGCGAGCGCGTTCGCCCGTACACCCTCGGCCTGCGCGAGCACCTTGGCCTGCGCGCCCTCCGCCTCCGCGAGCGCCTTGGCCCGGGTGCCCTCGGCCTCCGCCCGCAGCCGGGCCTCGGTGCCTTCCGCCTCCGCGCGCAGCCGCGCCCCCGTGGCCTCGGCCTCGGCGCGGCCGGCCTTCACGGTGACCTCGGCCTCCTTGTCGCGGACCTGGACCTCGGCGAGTCCGGCCGCCGCTGCCTCCGCCTGGATGCCCTCGGCTAGCCGCAGCTTGGCGCGGGCGTCGAGGTCGGCGGACTTCAACCGGGCCTCGGCGAGGGTGAGTTGCTCACCGGCCCGGTGCTTGGCGGCGGCCTCCGCGGCCTCGGCGCCCTTGATGTCCTTGACCAGCTTCTCCTGCGCCTCCGCCTCGGCGGCGATGATCACCGACTGGCGGGTGCGCTCGGCCTCCTCGACGACCCGCAGCTTCTTGATGGCCTCCTCCTGCTCGGCGACCGTACGGTCCACGGCGATCCGTTCCCGGACCACGTCCGCGACCTCGCGCCGCTCCGCCTCGACCTCCTTGTCGCGGGCGATCCCGGACAGGCTCGTCTCCCGTTCCCTGGCGATGACTTCGAGGAGCCGGTCCTTCTCGATGCGCTCGTTCTCGACGGCGATGACCCGCTCGCGGTTCTTCTGCGCCACGGCGATCTCGCGGGCCTGGTTCTCGCGCTGGACGCCGAGTTGCTCCTCGGTACGAAGGAACGCGGTCTGCGCGCCCAGCCGTTCCTCCTCCTGCACCTTCGCGGTGGCGGCCTCCTCGCGTGCCCGCAGGACCTCCACCTCACGGCGCTGCTTGATCTCCGCCTCGGCCTGCCGGCGTTCCAGCTCCAGGATGGTCTCCCGGGCGTCGACGTTCTGCCGGGTGATCTCCTTCTGCTCGGTGCGCTGGAACTCGTTGGTGCGCACGTGCTCGATCGTCGTCAGCTCGGTGATCTTGCGGATGCCCTGCGCGTCCAGGATGTTCTGGTTGTCGAGCTGGGTCATCGGCGTCTGTTCGAGGAAGTCGATGGCCGCGTCGTCGAGGTGGTAGCCGTTGAGGTCGGTGCCGATGACCTGGATGATCCGGTCCCGGAACTCCTCGCGCTTGGTGTAGAGATCGACGAAGTCCAGCTGCTTCCCTACGGTCTTCAGCGCCTCGGAGAACTTCGCGGCGAAGAAGTCCTGGATCGCCGCCGGGTCGCTCGCCGTCTGGGTGCCGATGGCCTGCGCGACCTTGATGACGTCCTCGACGGTCTTGTTGACCCGCACGAAGAAGCTGATGTGGATGTCGGCGCGGATGTTGTCCTGGCAGATCAGGCCCTCGCGCCCGGTGCGCCGGATCTCGATGGTCTTCACCGAGATGTCCATGAACTCGGCCTTGTGCAGCACCGGCAGCACGACCGCCCCGGTGAAGGTGACGTCGACCTTCTTCGTCTTGGAGACGATCAGCGCCCGCCCCTGCTCCACCTTCCGGAAGAGCCGGCCGACCACCAGGAGCAGGGTGAGCGCGATGAGCAGGACAACGGCGACGAACACACCGATGCCGACGGTGATGGCGTTCATGACATGGGTCCCCAAGAGATGAGAAGGGTGGTCGACGACCAGCCAGGGATCAGCGGGTGAGAGCGGCGGGTGGAGATCAACGAGCGTGCGGGCGGCCTGAGTTGGCGGCCTATCCCGTCGTGCCGGGGCCGGTCCGCGGGTCCAGCGCGCTGTCGTAGGGCGCGACCCAGAAGAACTCGCCGGTCTCGTCGTAGGCGTAGAGCAGTCCGGTGCTGCCGCCGGCGAGGGCGTCGTTGCCCGTCTGCCGGACCTGGACCACCGCGGCCGAGCCGTCCGCCGACCTGACCTCCGCCTGGCCGAAGCCGGCGTCGACCCGCCCGGTGCGGATCGTGCAGGTCAGCCCGACGAAGTCCAGCCGGGACGGCCCGTGTTCGTCGGGGAACAGGCGGTGCAGGGGTCGTACGAGCAGCTTGGTCGCCTGCCAGGAGACGTACACCGTGCCGGTCAGCACGACCGCCCCGACCAGGACTCCGACCGGACCGGAGGGGACGAGCAGCACGCTCGCGCAGTAGCTGATCAGCCAGCCGACGGCGGTGAACAGCGAGAAGGCGAGGGTCACCGGGACCCCGCCGAGGGCCCAACCATCGCCGTGCGCACGGGAGTTGAGGTGAACGTGGGCGTGTCCGTGGGCGTCCGCCGCGCCCAGCGCGACCAGCAGCCAGAACAGGACGACCACGGTGAGCGCGGCGGTGAAGACGACGGTGGGAAAACCGGTCGCGGCAGCGAAGAACGCCCCCATGATCCCGGCCCCCCGTTCCCTGTCCGTGTCCGATGCCCGTCGCGTTCAGCACGCGTCGAGAGTGTTAAGACTCCGGGAGGCGCGGATCGTGGTCCCGGTGCTGGACACCTGCCGGTGTCCGGCACCGGAACCTTCCGCGGTGCTCCCCTGACGCCATGGTGCACGCGGGGTGCGCGCCCGCGCATTGCCGGAACCCGGCAGTGTTCATTAGGGTCTTGATGCCGGTGACGCGCTAAGAAAGCGTCACCAGGGCGTCAAGAAAAACGGGGGCGGAGTTGCCGGAGCGCGACATACCTGAGGACTATCTGGCGGGGTACGCACCGCTCCTGGCGGAGGTCGCCGGCACCGGACGCCGCCTGACCCGGGCCGAGTTGGCGGCCCGCCGCGCCCTGGGCGAGCAGGCGGCCGAGGCCGGTCACGGACTGCGCTCCCTGGTCAACGCCCATCTAGCCGCCACCCGCGCCGCCTGGCCGCAGACTCCCGGCGCCGCCGACTGCACCCTTGCCGCGGTGCAGCAAGTGGTCGACGCCTTCGCCGAGGGCTACGAACGCGCGCAGCGTCTCGCCGTACGCCAAGAAGAGGCGGCGCGGCGGGAGTTCATCGACGACCTGCTCTACGGCCGCAGCGATCTGGGCCGGATCGCGGAACGCGCCGAGCGCTTCGGCCTGCGTCTCTCCCACTCGCACGCGGTCGCCGTGGTCCAGGGCCCGACGCCGTACGACGAGAGCGCGCCGGTGCCGCGTCAGGTGGAGCGCGCGATGATCAGCCGTTTCGGTGACCGCAGCATCCTGCTCACCACGAAGGCCGGCCGGATGCTGTGCGTCGCGCCCGGTGACCAGGACGACATCCTCGCCCACTTCGCCAAGCAGTCGTACGCCGCCGCGGAGGGCGCCCGCGCGGCGATCGGCCGGCCGCAGCCGGGCGCGGGCGGCATCGTCCAGTCGTACGAAGAAGCCCTGAACACGCTCGAACTGGCCGAGCGGCTCAACCTGGAGGGGCCCCTCCTGCGCGCCGCCGACCTGCTGGTCTACCCGGTGCTCACCCGCGACCGGCAGGCGATGGCGGATCTGGTCCTCGACGCGCTGGGCCCGCTGACCAGGGCACGCGGCGGTGCGCGCCCGCTGCTGGACACCCTGTCGACGTACTTCGACTCCGGGTGTGTGGCGGCGGAGTCGGCGCGCCGGCTCTCGCTGAGCGTGCGCGCGCTGACCTACCGGCTGGAACGCATCCATCAGCTGACCGGCGCGGATCCGGCGGACCCCGGCCAGCGGTACACACTGCAAACGGCGGTCATCGGGGCCCGCCTGCTGGACTGGCCCGACAAGGAGCTGTGAGGAGCCGGGACGCAAAGAGCGACCTCGCGCCCGGATGGATCTACGGCGGCGTGGTCGCTCGGGGTGTGCGGGAACGTGCGGGCGGAGGCGTCAGCCCAGGGTGGTGCCGATGTACGAGGTCGATTCCGGGCCGGAGTCCGTGGGGTTCTCCGCGGCGGGGGCCGGTGCGGGCGCGGGGGTGGCGGGCGCGGGCGGCGTCTCGTGGCAGGTGAAGCCGAGCCGTGTGAGGGCCCTGGTCACCTCGAAGGCGGTGAAGTCACGGCGGTCCTGCTTGGTGATCACCTCGCCAACCTGCTTGACCGGGTACAGCTTGCGGCTGATGACGGCACAGGGACCGGTGACGGGCTGCTCCGGGCGGATGCCCTTGAGCATCTCCTCCACCTCGCTCTTCGTCAGATCGAAGGGGTAACGGGCGATCACGCAGCGCATGGTGCCTCACCAAGGGGTTTCGAGCGGGAGGAGAGGGGAGGATTTCTCCTCGGGGAAAGCCGGGGATGCCGGGTAAGTCGAGAACGGCCGGGGAACGGCAGGTAAATGAGCAGATACGAAAAGGGACCCGCACCCAAGGTGCGGGCCCCTGTTTCGCAGCTTCGCGTGCTTAGGCGGGAACGATGTTCTCCGCCTGCGGGCCCTTCTGGCCCTGCGTGATGTCGAAGGTCACCTTCTGACCTTCCTGCAGCTCGCGGAAGCCCTGGGTGGCGATGTTCGAGTAGTGGGCGAAGACGTCAGCGCCGCCGCCGTCCTGCTCGATGAAGCCGAAGCCCTTTTCCGCGTTGAACCACTTCACGGTACCGGTGGCCATGTCTTAACTCCTAGGCAGTGCACGAGATCCGCACTTTACGAATCTCCTCCATCGCCGTGATGATCACCTGCACCGGAGGTCCGGTTCAAAATTGGCAACCACAACTGCAACTGAAGTCAGCCTAGCACGGAACCCATTTTCGCGACGGGGAAATTCGGCGGGAAAAGGGCCGTCCGAAACGGTGAATTTCTGTTTCGGGGACATCAGATTTTCTACCGATGGGATGAGTGGCGCAGCTCCTCGTTGACGCGCAACGCTTCGTCCAGCCGGTCCTCCAGGCTGATGATGCGGCACGCGGCCTCGATGGGCGTTCCCTGGTCGACCAGCTCGCGCGCGCGGGAGGCCGTACGGAGCTGACGGCGCGAGTAGCGGCGGTGGCCGCCGTCCGACCGCTTCGGGGTGATCAGCCCGGCCTCACCCAGTGACCGGAGGAAACCGGGGGTGGAGGCGATCAGCTCGGCGGCCCGGCCCATGGTGTAGGCGGGGTAGTCGTCGTCGTCGAGCCGGTCGGCCGCGGGCTGCTGGCTTTCTGCGGGCATGTACACCTTTCCTGCGGCCACCGGGGAGGGACGGCGTGCCGCCGGGGGAGCTGGTTCCCCCGTACGGGAACTCTAGTCGCACCCGGGGAATCTCTGTCGCGGCGAGCACAGATGTCCTCACGCCGATCGACGCGCTCAGGGTGCCAGAACCAGCACCCGGCAGGCGCCCGGAACCCGTGGATCAAGGCCGTCGGGGCCCCGCAGGGAGCCCCGTTCGGGTGCTCTCGCGGGGTCCGGCGTGGCTCCCGCGACGTCCTGCCAGCCCCATGCCCGGTAGGCCGCCAGGGTCTCGGTGTCGGTGCGGGGCACCAGGGTGACGCCGAGGGCCGGCGCGTGATCGGCGAGCAGCCGGCGCTGCAGGCGCCGGGCGAGGTTCCAGTCCCGGTCCTGGTAGTGGGTGCGCACGCGGGGCGGGACGACGATCCCGGAGACGGCGAAGAGTCCGCCGGTGACCGCGAGGCCGTGCAGCAGCCGGGGCAGCCGGGTGTCGTGGCCCTGCCACCAGGGATCGGCGGCGCGCACGGGGAAGCCGTAGGCGCAGGCCGTCAGGGTCGTGTTCTCGGCGATCAGCAGGGTGAAACCGGGGCGCCGGACGTCACCCGCGAGGCGCCGCAGGAAGGCGGTGCGGGAACGGTTGCCCGTGCGGGGCCCGCCGCAGGTCTCCTCGTACAGCACGCCTAGGTCCTGGAAGCGGTCCTCGATCTGGCGGCGGCTGAGGGGGCGGACGCGGTCCCCCTCCCAGGGGGACGGGCCGCGCTCGCGGTTCGACGTGGGGGGCTCGTGGCCGGTTGTGGACCACGTCCTCTCCCAGCCCGCCGTACCGGCACCGCCGTGTCCGGCGAGGGCCGCGGGCGCGTCCGCGGCCACCGGCCGACCGGGCACATTCACGGTCATGGGCTGAGCCCTGCCCCGGGCGCGGAACGGGTCCGCCCCGGCGTCGTGGTTCGCCGAGAACGGCACCGGTGCGATCCGGTGCACGAGAAATCCTCGGTCCTTTCACGGTACGCCCGCGCGCCGCGGAGGGGCTCGGAGTGCCTCCGGCGCAGACCGGCCCGCCCGGGGCGGGAGTACGGTGAGCGATACCGGGAGTTCTCCGCACCTCGGCTCTGGCGCCGTCGTCGTTCCCAGTGCACCACGGCACCGGACCGCCGCACGACGGACGGCCGGGGACAGGGACCGCGACATGAACGCGCCCACGGACGCCCACAGTTCGCCCGCCTCGGACACCATCGCCTCGTCGCCCGACGTGGAGCAGACCGCCCCGCCCCTGCTCCGGCTGCGCCTCGCCGCCCACACCTCCGTACCGCGCCTCCTCGACGGAGCCTGGTGGCCGCACTCCTACGACGTGCTCACCGAGGTGCCGCGCCTGCTCGCCGGACTGCCCCGGACCTGGGGGCACATCGTCAGCGTCATGGTGAACGGGCGGGTCTGGTCGACCGCCCCGGGCCGGATGCTCGTGGCCAACCAGGTCGTACGGCTGCACCGGACCACCGCCGTGCACGCCCCGAACACCGTCGTCCTGCTCGCGCCGGGGCGCGGCCGCTGGGACCTGCTGGTCGTACCGCCGGAGCTGACGGAGGAGGCGGCCGAGCCGATCATGGCCGCCGCGGTCGCCAACCTCCGCTGAGACCAGGCCGGTTACCGGTTCCGGCTGTCACTGGTTCCAGCTCTCGTCGTACGGGTCCTTCGGCGTCGGGACCGGTTTGGCCTCGGTGACCTGGAAGTAGGGGATCGGGCGGTTGTTGATGGGGTCCTTGGTCTGCTTGGGGCTGTAGGTGCCGGTGATCTCCAGCCAGGTGTCGGGCTGAAGTACCGGTGGGATCTTGCCCGTCAGCGCGATCTTCACCGGCTGGGCGTCCGCGGCACAGCAGTTGAGGGCCATGCGGACGAGGAACGGGGAGCCCGACTTGTCCAGCGCGACGAAGCCGGTGACCTTCAACTGCCGGGTGCCCAGGGACCGTCCGTGGTCGTAGACCGCGCGGCTCGCGTAGTCGACCAGGCCGATGGTGAGCGGGTTGCTGTCGGGGAGCTTGAGGAGGCCGTACGGCTGCTGGATGGCTGTGCCGGTGCGGACCGCGCTGTAGGAGCCGAGGGCCGGCGGGGCGACCAGGATCAGGGCGAAGAGGGGGAGAATCAGGAGCCAGGAGAT
Organism: Streptomyces sp. NPDC048504; assembly: GCF_043200035.1. NCBI lineage: Bacteria > Bacillati > Actinomycetota > Actinomycetes > Kitasatosporales > Streptomycetaceae > Streptomyces > Streptomyces sp. NPDC048504. Next base: position 541,627 of record NZ_JBICXA010000001.1, on the reverse strand, counting down.
ACGGGGTTCGCGGTGGACGTGGCCCTCGGGAGCGCCGTCTTCGGTGTGGGCTTCCGTGTGCGCCGCCTCCGCTTCCGCCTGGGCCTTCTCCCTCCGCGTCCGGCGCCACTCGTACCAGGCCGTCGCCAGTGCCGTCACGATGAGGACCACGCCGGAGAGCAGCAGGAGCGGCTGGAGGCCTGCCTTGACGTAGCGCAGGTAGAGGTTGGTGAATCCCGCGTGCAGGAGGGCCGCGCCGACGAGGAACAGGACCGCCGCCTGTGCCTGCCGGTTCACAGGAGCACCGCCCCGGTGACGACCGCGCCCGCGATGGCGAGGACGAAGGTGGCGGGTGCGAAGCGCATCGCGAAGCCGCGGCCGAACGTGCCCGCCTGCATGGCGAACAGCTTCAGGTCGATCATCGGGCCCACCACCAGGAACGCGAGCTTGGCCGTGAGCGAGAACTGGGTGAGCGACGCGGCGACGAACGCGTCCGCCTCCGAGCAGATCGACAGCAGGACGGCGAGGATCGAGAGGGCGAGGATCGCGACCACCGGGTTGTCGGCGGCCGTGCGCAGCCAGCTCGCCGGTGCCACCGCCTTGAGCGTGGCCGCGGACATCGCGCCAAGGACGAGGAATCCGCCGGCCTGCATCACGTCGTGCCGGACCGAGCCCCAGAACGCGGCCCCCTTGGTCTCCCCCGCGTGCGGTTCGTGGGCGGGCAGGCGCAGCCAGTCGGTGCGGCCGATCCGCGTCCACAGCCAGCCCATCACGCAGGCCACGAGCAGGCTGCCGACGAACCGGGCGAGCACCATCTCCGGGTTGCGCGGGAACGCCACCGCCGTCGCCGTCAGCACGATCGGGTTGATCGCCGGGGCGGAGAGCAGGAACGCGATCGCCGCCGCCGGGGTGACGCCCCGGCGCACCAGCGCCCCGGCCACCGGCACGGACGCGCACTCGCAGCCGGGCAGGATCGCGCCCGCCATGCCGGCGATCGGCACGGCCAGCACGGGGTTCTTCGGCAGCGCGCGGGTGAAGAACGTCGCCGGTACGAACACCGCGATCCCGGCCGACAGCAGCACGCCCAGCACCAGGAAGGGCAGCGCCTGCACGACGACGGCCACGAAGACCGTCATCCAGCTCTGCATCACCGGCGCGGACAGCGCCTGACGGATCGGACCCTGCGCCAGTACGACCACGAGCAGCACCATGGTCAGCACGAGCGGCGAGTTGAACTGCCAGCCGTCCTTCGCCGCCTTCGCCTCTTCGGCGGGCGCGGCCGGTGACTCCTTGGCGGGTGCGGCCGGTTGCGTGTCCGGTTTCGTGTGCGGTTCCGGCGGCGTCTCCGTGGTCGGCGCGGCTGGTTCGGTGGTGATGGCCACGGGTGAGATACCTCCGGCAGACGCCTGGTTTCGCGAGTTTTGCTCCCTGTCTCTGCATACGGCAGCCGGGGCACGGGTGTTCAGCGGAATACTGGAACCACCCGCCTCCTTGGGGCAGTCTTTCCTCTCGTGGCGAGCAGCGTTCCGAATCAGACCCCTCCGGGCAGTGCCCGGGCACACATGGTGGTGTGCGGCGACGACGCGCTCGCGCACCGGCTCGCCGTCGAACTCCGCAGTGTCTACGGCGAGCAGATCACCCTCGTCGTCCCGCTCTCCGAGGCCACCGCCCGGCCGCCCGTCGTCGGCCGTGCCCGTGCCGCCTCGGCCGCGCTGCTCGACCGGGTCAACGCGGCGGTGGGCCGGGCCAACGGCAATGGCGGTGGCGGCAACGCCGGTCCCGTCGCCCCCGAACCCCCGCGCGGGGAGCGGGTGCTGGAGGTCGCCGAGCTGACCGAGGCCGTGTTCGCCGAGGCGGGCGTGGAGCGGGCGACCGCGCTGGCCCTCGTCTATGACGACGACGAGACGAACATCCGCGCCGCCCTCACCGCCCGCCGCCTCAACCCCCGTATCCGGCTGGTGATCCGCCTCTACAACCGGCGGCTGGGCCAGCACATCGAGGAACTCCTCGACCAGGCCGCCGCGTTGGCGACCGGTGACGGGACGGGTGGCGGTCCCGGTACCGGGTTCGACGCGTCCACGACCGTCCTCTCCGACGCCGACACCGCCGCACCCGCGCTGGCCGCGACCGCGCTCGCCGGCACCAGCAAGGTCGTCCAGACCGACGGGCTGCTGCTGCGCGCGGTGGAACGGCCGCCGCCGGGACCCGGGGAGGTGGCCGATCCGGGCCTTGCCACGCTCGCCCTGCTGTCGGCGACCAGCAGCGACCCGGCCGGCGCGGACGGCTCCGAGGGCATGGGCGAGCAGGGCCCGCGCCTGCTGCCCGGCGCGGCGGCCGTCGCCTCCGCCACCGGGCGCGGGACCGTCGTCCTGGAGCAGGTGTCGTACGCCGGGCCGCAGTTGCCGGTCGGGCGCGGGGGCGGTGTCGTCCCGGCGTGGTCCTCGCTCTTCTCGCGGCGGCTGCGGTGGTCGCTGGCGGGCATGGTGGCCTGTGTGATCGCGCTCGCCGTCTCGCTGTGGCTGGTGACTCAGATCCATCCGCTGACCGCCTTCTATCTGACGCTGCTCGATCTCTTCGCGATCGACGACCCCGCGATCGGGGCGTCTCTGGGGCGGCAGATCCTTCAACTCCTGTCCGGTCTCGTCGGGTTGCTGATGCTGCCGGTGCTGCTGGCCGCGGTCCTCGAAGCCCTCGGCACCTTCCGTACGGCGTCCGCGTTGCGCAAGCCGCCGCGGGGACTCGGCGGGCATGTCGTGCTGCTCGGGCTCGGCAAGATCGGCACCCGGGTGCTGACCCGGCTGCGCGAACTCAACATCCCCGTGGTGTGCGTCGAGGCCGACCCCGAGGCCCGCGGGCTCGCGGTCGCGCGCCGGCTGCGGGTGCCGGTGATCCTCGGTGACGTCACCCAGGAGGGCGTCCTGGAATCCGCCAAGGTCCACCGCGCCCACGCCCTCCTCGCGGTCACCAGCTCCGACACGACGAACCTCGAAGCGGTGCTGTACGCCCGGTCCGTGCGGCCTGATCTACGGGTCGTGCTCCGGCTGTACGACGACGACTTCGCGACCGCCGTGTACCGGACGTTGCGGGCCGCCCACCCCGGTGCCCTGACCCGGAGCCGGAGTGTGTCCCATCTGGCCGCGCCCGCCTTCGCCGGGGCGATGATGGGGCGGCAGATCCTGGGCGCGATTCCTGTCGAGCGGCGGGTGCTGTTGTTCGCGGCGATGACCGTGGGCGGGCATCCCCAGCTGGAGGGGAAGACCGTCGCCGAGGCGTTCCGGGCCGGGTCCTGGCGGGTGCTGGCGTTGGACACGGCGACGCGGGACGCCTCCGAGGACGTACGGCGGTCGGGGTTGGTGTGGGATCTGCCCGAGTCGTATGTCCTGCGGGACTCGGACCGGGTTGTGCTGGCGGCGACTCGGCGGGGGCTGGCGGAGTTGCTGGGGCGGCGACCACGGGACCGGGCCGGGGCTTGAACAGGTGCCCGGCGCCGGGGTCGGCCGGGGGAGGGACCGCAACCCGGCGCTGCGGGGTGCCGTCCGCGCCCACCCGTGCCGCCCCAGCGGCACGACTGCCCGCGGCTAAGCGGACAGGGAATCCGCTCCCCCCAAATACCTCTCCGCGAAGTCCAGTTCCAGCTTCACCTGCTTGATGCGCTCGTCCACCACCAACGACCCGTGCCCCGCGTCGTACCGGTACACCTCGTGCACCGCGCCCCGGGACTCAAGCCGCTTCACGTAGTTGTCGATCTGGCGGATCGGGCAGCGCGGGTCGTTGACACCGGCCGAGATGTAGACCGGGGCCGTGACCTTGTCGACGTAGGTCAGCGGGGAGGACGCCTCGAAGCGGGCCGGGACCTCTTCCGGAGTGCCGCCCAGGAGTGTGCGGTCCATGGCCTTCAGGGCTTCCATCTCGTCGTGGTACGCCGTGACGTAGTCGGCGACCGGGACCGCCGCGATGCCCAGGGTCCACGCGTCGGGCTGGGTGCCGATGCCGAGGAGGGTGAGGTAGCCGCCCCAGGAGCCGCCGGTGAGGATCAGGCGGTCGGGGTCGGCGAGGCCGGAGGTGATCGCCCACTCCCGGACCGCCGCGATGTCCTCCAGCTCGATCAGGCCGACGCGGTACTTCAGGGCGTCGGTCCAGGCGCGGCCGTAGCCAGTGGAACCGCGGTAGTTGACCCGGACGACCGCGTACCCGTGGTCGACCCAGGCCGCCGGGCCCGCCGAGAACGAGTCGCTGTCGTGCCAGGTCGGGCCGCCGTGGATGTCGAAGACCGTGGGGAGGGGGCCGGTGGCGCCCGCCGGCTTCTGGACGAGGGCGTGGATGCGGCCTCCCGGTCCTTCCACCCACACGTCCTCCACCGGGACCGAACCCGGTGACTTCAGGCCGGGCGGGTCCAGGACGACCTCGCCCGTCGTCGAGCGCACGGCGGACGGTTCGGCGGCCGACGACCAGAGGTACTCGACGTTGCCGTCGGGGCGGGCCGTGGCGCCCGAGACGGAACCGGGCGGTGTCGGCACCTTCAGCAGCTCGCCCGAGGCGAGGTCGTAGCGGAACACCTCGCTGCGGGCCTCGAAGCTGTGCGCGATGAGGAGGGCCGAGCCGTCCGGGTACCACTCGGCGCTCACGTCTCCGGGCAGGTCCAGGGACAGGTCGCTCTCGCCGCCCTCGACCACGTCCCACACCAGGGGCTCCCAACGGCCGCGCCGCTGATGGCCGATGAGGAGACGGGTGTCGCCGTCGACGGGTGCGAAGCCGAGGACCTCCAGGCCCAGTTCCTCGGTGCCGCCCTTGGTGTCGTCCAGGTCGGCGACCGCCGTGCCGTCCGGGCGCAGGACGCGCAGCGCCGAGTGCATCGCGTCGCCGTGCTCCGTGTGCTCGATCGCGATCAGCGAACCGTCGTGCGAGAGGTCGCCGACGCCCGCCGACTCGCGGTGGCGGTAGATCAGCGTGGTCTCGTCGCCGGTGCGGGCGAGGTGGATCGTCGTACCGTCCTCGTCGGTCGACCGGCCCACGACCGCCGTCCGGCCGTCGCGGGCGAGGGCGACCCCCGCCGGGTAGGACGGTTCCAGGCCGGGGACCGCCGGTTCGTCCGGGCCGCCCTTGAAGGGCTGGCGGCGCCAGACGCCGAACTCGTCGCCGTCCTTGTCGTCGAACCACCAGATCCACTCCCCGTCCGGGGAGAGCACACCGTCCGTCGTGCCGTTCGGCCGGTCGGTGACCTGGCGTTGCTCGCCCGTCGCCCGGTCCCAGGCGTACAGCTCATACGTCCCTGTCGCGTTCGACACGAACAGGGAACGGTCGGGTGCGTCCTCCGCCCAGTCGGGCAGGGACACGCGGGGCGCCCGGAAGCGCTTCTCCCAGTCCGGTGTGTTCTCGGACCCGTTGCTCTCAGTCATGGCCCCATACTGCCCGCCCACACAGACATTGCACTGACTGGATCCTCAGCCTGTGGATAACTTCGACCAAGTCCCGGCCGGAGCATTGCCGACGCCCGGTGAACCTTCGGGCCGACCCCCGGGCCGAGACCCTTACGGGAGCCCCGTACCGTGGGAGTCGTGTACCGGTTTCTGCTGACATCGCGCTGGTGGGGCATCAACGTCTTCGTACTGCTCGCCATCCCCTTCTGCGTCTTCATGGGCTCGTGGCAGCTGAGCCGGTTCCAGGCGCGCGTGGACAGCAGCCACCAGGCCACCAGGCAGGTCGAGACCGACCGCACGGAAGCGGCCCGCCCGCTCGCCTCCCTGCTCCCGGTCGACCAGAGCACCTCCGGCCGCCAGACCACCGCGACCGGCCGCTACGGCAAGCAACTCCTCGTCCCCGACCGCCAGTTGGACGGGAAGAACGGTTTCTACGTCCTGACCCTGCTGCGTACCGACGACGGCAGGGCCCTCCCCGTCGTCCGCGGCTGGATCCCCGGCAGACCCGATGCCGCGAAGGCACCGGCCGCGCCGACCGGCGAAGTCACCGTCACCGGCTCGCTCCAGGCGTCCGAGACCCCGGGCGACAACGGCGTCAGCGCCCAGGGCGGCCTGCCGTCCGGCCAGACCGCCGCGATCAGCGCGGCCTCCCTGGTGAACCTGGTCCCGTACCACCTGTACGACGCGTGGATCACGCTCGACAAGGGCGACTCGGGGATGAAGGCCGTACCGGCGACCGCGCCCGCGAACACCGGCCTCGACCTGAAGGCGTTCCAGAACCTCGGCTACACCGGCGAGTGGTTCGTCTTCGCGGGCTTCGTCGTCTTCATGTGGTTCCGGCTGCTGCGCCGCGAGGTGGAGTTCGCGCGCGATGCGGAGCTGGGCCTCGTCCCTGAGGACGAGAACGAGGAAGCGGCCCACGCGACCGTCTGACGTGGCCCGACACAGACACAGCCGGGTCCCCCGACCCGGCTGACCACCTGTGGACCCGCGGTCCGGTCTACGACCCCGCCAGCAGACCCGTCCGGTAGACCGTGCCCGCGCACGCGTTCGGCACGGTGGCCGTGACCGTCGGGGAGCCCGCCTCCGCCGTGTGGGAGACCTGGACGCTGCCGTCGAGCGTGCCGTCCTCCAGGAGCTGGGTGGACGTACCCGTGTCGCCGGTCGTGGACCCGCTGCTGGTGCTGGCGTCCTCGGTGGGCGTCGGGGTGGACGTCGGGCCGCCGGTGGTGGTGCCGCCGGTGCTGGTGCCGCTGGTGGGGCAGGTCTCGGAGGGCACCCAGGCGAACTTGACCACATAGGAGGCGCCCGCCTGGAGGACCAGTTGGGAGACCTCCGTCGACGGGTCGGGCAGGCCGGCCGCCGCGTCCCCGGAGCTGTGCTGCTGCACGGTGATCTTGGTGGAGTCGGCAGCGCCCATGGCGTAGGTGCCCACGGTGCCGGGGCCGCCGACGGTACAGCTGGTGCCGGAGGTGTTGGTGACGCTGAACGTGCCGTAGACGATGCCTGCCGAATCGGCCGCGTCCACCGTCGAGTTGGACGCGCCGAGCTGGTTGGCCGTGCAGACGGACGCGGCCGTCCCGGTGCTGGCCGAGGGGTTCGCGCTCACGGTGCCGTGGCCCGGGGTCTTGCCCGTGCCGTCGTTCTTGTGGCCGCCCGGGTTCTGCGAGGCCTGTCCCGTGGAACCGCCGGAGGTGCTGGAGCCGCCGTCCGGGCCCTTGCCCTGACTGGTGCCGCCCTGCGCCTGTGAGCTGTTGCCCGCGATGGACGGGTCGGCGTTCGAGCCGGTGGAGTTCGAGACGTGCACGAGGGCCGGGATCGCGGTGCCGAAGAAGAGCACGGTGGCGGCCATGCCGACGAGGGCCTGGCGCTTGCGGGCCCGGCGGGCCGGTACCGCCTTGCGCAGGTGGTCCAGCGTGCCGTCGCGCGGCTCGACCTCCTGGACCGCCTGGTGCAGCAGCCGCCGTAGCGCCAGCTCGTCGGAGTCGAAGCCTTCGACTCCGTGCACGTCGTTGCCGTGCTCGTCGGGGCCCGGAAGTCCTACGGGTCCTACGGGGTGCCGTCCCTCGATGTCCGCGGAGTCCCCGGAGTTCTCAGGGGTCTCGGGGTTCCCGTCGAGGCTCGGCCCGGTGGGGCTCTGTTCGTCGGGGCCGTGGTTCACAGTTCCGTTCCCAGCATGTGTTTCGTTCGGCTGTTCCTTGCGCGCCCAGGTCGGGCCGCGCCGGACGTCGGGCTCGCGCCGTTCACGCGAACCGTTTCCCTCGGGCCTGTCGCTCATGCCGTGGCCTCCATGGCGATCCGGAGGGCGGCGATCCCGCGCGAGCCGTACGCCTTCACCGAGCCCAGCGATATGCCGAGCGACTCGGCGACCTGCGCCTCGGTCATGTCCGCGAAGTAACGCAGGACCAGGACCTCGCGCTGGCGGCGCTGCAGTCCCTTCATGGCCTTGATGAGGGAGTCGCGCTCCAGCAGGTCGTAGGCGCCCTCTTCCGCGCTGGCCATGTCCGGCATCGGCTTCGAGAGGAGCTTGAGGCCGAGGATGCGGCGGCGCAGGGCCGAGCGGGAGAGGTTGACGACCGTCTGGCGCAGATAGGCCAGGGTCTTCTCGGGGTCACGGACACGTTTGCGCGCCGAGTGGACCCGGATGAACGCCTCCTGGACGACGTCCTCGCAGGAGGCGGTGTCGTCGAGGAGGAGTGCGGCCAGGCCGAGCAGCGAGCGGTAGTGCGCCCGGTAGGTCTCGGTGAGATGGTCGACCGTCGTTCCGGCCGCGACGGCGTCGTCGACACCGTCGCGCTGGTTCGGGATGCGGGCGGGCCGCGCTGCGGGCATCGGCGCGATCACCGGCATGCCGCCGGGCGCACGGGATCCACGCGGAGGCCGTAGGGCCGTGCCGCGTGCCGCAGTGAAGTCGAGTACCTGAGCCACGCCAGTTGGACACGCTTCCCCCCTTGGGGGTTGTACGCGTCGGCCGTCACATTTACGTCAGACGAAACAGACAGTCCACACACCTGTCCTGCGTGATCACCCACCCGTCTGGTGTCAGGCAGCACAACCGGCAGTGCGTCGAACACCCTCATGCCTACCCGCTCTTCCCCTGTGTCACGAAAAGTCCGGGACGTCCCCACGTCCCTTACCGCATCCCCACGCGCCCACCTGAAGGGCGTTCGCAAAGACGCTCCCCGCTCGCCGCGCGGTTGCGGGAAGCGGGGAGTGAAATCTTCGGATGCGGAGGTGGCTGGATTCAAGTGGTCCCAACCATTAATCCGGCCACATCGTGCACACTGATCCTACAAACCCGTGCGGCACTGGCCAGCGGATTTACGGCCGGGCTGGGTAGGTGGGGGCTGCGCTCAGGCCAGTTCGCGGGCCACCAGCTCGGCGATCTGCGCGGTATTGAGGGCGGCGCCCTTGCGCAGATTGTCGCCGCAGACGAACAGTTCGAGCGCCGTCGGATCGTCCAGCGCCCGCCGCAGGCGCCCCACCCACGTCGGGTCGGTGCCCACCACGTCGGCGGGTGTCGGGAACTCCCCGGCGGCCGGATTGTCGAAGAGGACGACCCCCGGGGCCGTGGCGAGGATCTCGCGCGCCCCGTCGACGGTGACCTCGCCCTGGAAGCGGGCGTGCACGGTGAGGGAGTGCGTGGTGACCACCGGAACGCGCACGCACGTCACGGCGACCGGCAGCGCGGGCAGCCCGAGGATCTTGCGGGACTCGTCCCGCACCTTCATCTCCTCCGAGGACCAGCCGTCCTCGCGCAGGGACCCGGCCCACGGTACGACGTTCAGCGCGACCGGCTCCGGGAACGGCCCGGTGTTGTCCCCGACGGCCCGCCGTACGTCACCGGGCTTGGTGCCCAGGTCCGTACCGGCCACCAGGGACAGCTGCTGGCGCAGGGTGTCCACGCCGGCCCGCCCGGCCCCGCTCACCGCCTGGTACGACGACACCACCAGCTCGCGCAGCCCGAACTCGGCGTGCAGCGCGCCCACGGCGACGATCATCGACAGGGTCGTGCAGTTCGGGTTGGCGATGATCCCGCGCGGGCGGTGCCGCACCTTGTGCGGGTTGACCTCGGGGACCACCAGGGGCACCTCGGGGTCCATCCGGAAGGCGCCCGAGTTGTCGACGACGACCACGCCCTTGGCGGCGGCGATCGGCGCCCACTGGGCGGAGACCTCGTCGGGGACGTCGAACATCGCGACGTCGACGCCGTCGAAGGCCTCCTCCGTCAGGGCCACCACCTCGACCTGCTCCCCGCGCACGGCCAGCTTGCGGCCGGCCGAGCGCGGAGAGGCGATCAGGCGGATCTCGCCCCAGATGTCCGCATGCTGGGACAGGATCTGGAGCATGACCGTGCCGACGGCCCCGGTCGCTCCGACAACGGCGAGCGTCGGACGCACGGTCGCTCCGGTGCTGGCCATCAGCGGCCGGTGCCTCCGTAGACGACGGCCTCGTCGCTGTCGGAGTCGAGGCCGAACGCCGTGTGCACGGCGCGGACGGCCTCGTTGACGTCGTCGGCGCGGGTCACGACCGAGATGCGGATCTCGGAGGTCGAGATCAGCTCGATGTTGACGCCCGCGTCGGACAGGGCGGTGAAGAAGTCGGCGGTGACGCCCGGGTTCGTCTTCATCCCGGCGCCCACCAGCGAGATCTTCCCGATCTGGTCGTCGTAGCGCAGCGACTCGAAGCCGATGCCGTGCTTGTTCTTCTCCAGGGCGTCGATGGCCTTGCGGCCCTCCGCCTTGGGGAGGGTGAAGGAGATGTCCGTCAGGCCCGTGGAGGCCGCCGACACGTTCTGCACGATCATGTCGATGTTGACCTGCGCGTCGGAGATCGTCCGGAAGATCACCGCGGCCTCGCCCGGCTTGTCGGGCACGCCGACGACCGTGATCTTGGCCTCGGAGGTGTCGTGCGCGACACCGGAGATGATGGCCTGCTCCACCTTCTGGTCCCCAATCGGCTCACTGCTGACCCACGTGCCCTGAAGTCCGCTGAAGCTGGACCGCACATGGATCGGGATGTTGTATCGGCGGGCGTACTCCACACAGCGGTGGAGCAGCACCTTGGAGCCGGAGGCGGCGAGCTCCAGCATGTCCTCGAAGACGATCCAGTCGATCTTCTTCGCCTTCGACACCACACGCGGGTCGGCGGTGAACACACCGTCGACGTCGGTGTAGATCTCGCACACCTCGGCGTCGAGCGCGGCGGCGAGGGCGACCGCGGTGGTGTCACTGCCACCCCGCCCCAGCGTGGTGATGTCCTTCTTGTCCTGGCTCACACCCTGGAACCCGGCGACGATGGCGATGTTGCCCTCGTCCAGCGCGGTCCGGATGCGCCCCGGCGTGACATCGATGATCCGGGCTTTGTTGTGGACCGAGTCGGTGATGACGCCTGCCTGGCTGCCCGTGAACGACTGGGCCTCGTGGCCCAGGTTTTTGATCGCCATGGCCAGCAGCGCCATGGAGATCCGCTCTCCGGCGGTCAGCAGCATGTCGAACTCACGCCCGGCGGGCATCGGAGATACCTGCTCGGCGAGATCGATCAGCTCGTCCGTCGTGTCGCCCATCGCGGAAACGACGACGACCACTTGGTGGCCGTTCTTCTTCGCTTCGACGATTCGCTTGGCGACGCGCTTGATGCCCTCGGCATCGGCTACGGAGGAGCCTCCGTACTTCTGCACGACAAGGCCCACGTGCGCTCCTCGCTCAGTCCTGGTGTGTCGGCTCAGTTTAACGAGCGCCCGAAATTCCCTTCCCAGGTATCGCATGGTGAGATTCGGACGCCCAGGTCAGCGCATGCCCAATCCAAGGGTGCGGGAAAAGTGCCGAGCGTCACAGGTGACAGCTGGGAATCGGGTTTCCCGCACTAAGGTGCGCCGTGTGCGCGTACTTCTGGTGGAAGACGATGAGCCGGTCGCCGAGTCCCTACGACGCGGACTGATCCGCTACGGCTTCGAGGTCGACTGGGTCACCACGGGCGGGGCGGCGCTGAGCCACTCCGCCCCCTACGACGTCGTCCTCCTCGATCTCGGCCTGCCCGACACCGACGGCCTCGACGTGTGCAAGGCGCTCCGCGCCCGCGGCGACGTCCCGATCATCGTGATCAGCGCGCGCAGCGACGAGACGGACCGGGTGGTCGGCCTGGAACTGGGCGCGGACGACTACGTCTCGAAACCGTTCGGGGTCCGCGAGGTCATCGCCCGCATAAGGGCGGTGATGCGCCGCGCCCAGCCCCGCGCCGCCGCGGAGGCCGCGGGCCCCGACGAGTACGGCACCCGCCTCACCATCGACCGCAAGGCCGCGCGAGTACGTCTGGACGGCGAAGAAATCCCGCTCGCCCCCAAGGAGTACGACCTGCTGTCGTTCCTCACCGAGGAGCCCGGCGCGCTGATGTCGCGCGAACAGATCATGGAAGCGGTCTGGGACGCGAACTGGTTCGGCCCGACGAAGACGCTCGACGTCCATGTGGCGGCGCTGCGGCGGAAGTTGGCGGGCGCGATCACGATCGAGGCGGTACGGGGCGTGGGCTTCCGCCTGGAGATCATCACCTCCGGCGATGGATCGACGCCGTCATGATCCGGCAGCTCATCGTCAGCTACGTCCTCCTCGTGGCCGTGGCGCTGACCGCGTTCACCGTGCCCGTCGCCTTCACGCTGACCGCCCAACTCCGGGGTGACACCGAGCAGTCCGTGGAGCGCGAGGCGAAGACGATGGCCCTCCTGCTGAGCGGCGACGCCGCCTCGCGCGCCGCGCTGGACCGCATGGTCGTGGCGTACGCGCAGGAGACTCCCGGCACGGCCGAGGTGCTGCCGGCCTCGCGCGCGAAGACCGCGACGCACTGGGGCGACGGGGAGTTGGAGGTGACGGCACCGGCGAAGCGCGACGGCCGGACGGTCGGCGCCGTACGCATCACCTACCCGACCTCCGACCTGACCCGGCGCCTGGTGCAGATCTGGGGCTTCCGCGCGATCCTCGCCCTCGCCGTCCTGGCGGTGGCGGCGGGACTGGGCGCTCTGGTCGCCCGCCGCCTGACCCGCCCCCTGCGCCAACTCAACGACATGGCGAGCAAGTTCAGCGACGGCGACCTGACCGCCCGCTCCCCCGTGACGGGCCCGCACGAGACGCAGACACTGGCCAGGACGTTGAACCAGGCGGGCGAACGCCTCGACACTCTCATCGCCTCGCAGCGCATCTTCGTGGCCGACGCCTCCCACCAACTCCGCACCCCGCTCACGGCGTTGAGGCTCTCGCTGGACAACATCGCGGACGGCACGGACGACGAGTTCGTACGGGAGGACGTGGAGCAGGCGACCGCGGAGGTGGTCCGGATGAGCCGCCTGGTCAACGGCCTGCTGGTGCTGGCGCGGGCGGAGGCGAAGGTGACGGCGGCGGAACCCCTCCCCCTGCGGGAGATCGTCGCCGAACGCCTCTCGGTGTGGAGACCGGCCGCCGACGAGCGCGGAGTCGAGATCGCGCTCAGGGGGAGTGTTGTCGACGGCCGGCCGCTCGTGCTGGCCAGTCCCGGTCATCTCGAACAGGTCCTGGACAACGTGCTGTCGAACGCCCTGGAGGTGTCACCGGACGGCGCGACGATCACCGTACGGTCGGAACTCCGGGGCGACGAGGTCGAGTTGACAGTGACGGACGAGGGCCCCGGAATGTCCGACCCGGACAAGTCCCGCGCCTTCGACCGCTTCTGGCGCGGCCAGGGCCTCACCGGGCGCTCCGGTTCGGGCCTGGGCCTCGCCGTCGTACGCCAGTTGGTGACGGACGACGGCGGAACGGTGGCTCTCAGGGACGCGCCCGGAGGAGGACTGCTGGTCGCCATCACCCTTCGGGCATCACCGAGGAGTGGTGGTTGACGATCAGCCACTTGCCGCCGCGCTTCTCGTACTCGTAGGTGTAACGGGCCTCTACGACACGCTTGTTGCCGGTCTTCGGGTCGGTGAGCGTGATGTCGTAGGCACCCGCGTCGATGGCCGAGTTGCTGTCGAGGACGTTGATGTACGTCTCGACCTTCTTCGCGACCGGCTTGTTCGGCAGGAAGTGCTCGAAGTAGTCGACGATCTCGGCGCGGTCGGTGCGGATCTCGTTGGAGACGGTGGGCAGCAGCACGGCGTCCGGCGCGTACCGGTTGGCGACCTTCTTCGGGTCACCGGTCTGCAGGGCGGCGTTCCAGCCGTCGAAGATCGCGGCTATCTGCTTCTTGCTGGGCTTGGCGTCGTGCTGGGGCCCGGCGGTCGCGGCAACGGTGCCGAGGGTGCCGAGGGCCAGGACGGTGGTGACGGTGACGACTGCTGCACGCTTGCTCATGGACCGGCGGGTCATCTCAACTCCAGTGGTACTGGTGCCTTTTGGGATGACTCCAGCCTCGCTTTCGGCCGGTTAGCGCCCGTGCAGCGGACGTACAGGGGCGAGGAAGGGCTGCCCCAATTAACGCGCTGTGGCCGCCTGACCACGGTCGCGGACGAGGCTGACACCGGCTCCCAGCGATACCACGCCCATGCCGACGGCGGTCATCACGCCCTGCGTTCCGTCGACCACGAAGGGTGCGACCGCGGCGACGGCCAGGTTGAAGAGGAAGAGGAACCACAGGACGGGCTTGGAGGAGAGGAGGTTCTTCATGACGGGCATCCTTGGGATCTCGGGGCCGGTGGCTCGTTCACCGGCTGACGTGTTCAACGATCCCGTTTCCGCAGGTCCGCGACGAGGGAGTGCGGTCCCGAAGTGGGGGTGTAGCGGGCTACACCCCTGGCAGGAATGATGTTGCTCCATGACGGGGGACATACTGCTGGCCGCGATCGTTCTGCTCGGCTCCTCCGTGCAGTGGCTGACGGGCATGGGCTTCGCCCTGGTGGCCGTACCGGCCCTCGTCCTCCTCCTCGGCCCGTCCCAGGGAGTGGTCCTCGCCAACTGCGCCGCCGGCGCGATCAGCGTCGTGGGCCTGGCGGGCGGCTGGCGCCAGGTACGGGCCCGCGCGATGGTGCCGCTGTGCGTGGCGGCGGCGTGCACGGTACCGGCGGGGGCGTGGATGACCCGCCAACTCCCCCCACCTGTCCTCCTGTTGGTGATGGGCGGGTTGGTGACGGTGGCTGTCCTGCTGGTGATGAAGGGCGCCCGGGTGCCGGCACTTCGGGGCACTCGCGGTGCCGTCGCGGCGGGCGCGGCGGGCGGCTTCATGAACGCGGCAGCGGGGGTGGGCGGGCCGCCGATCTCCCTGTACGCGGTCAACGCGGGCTGGACGGTACGGGAGTTCGTGCCGAACGCGCAGTTCTACGGCGTGGTCGTCAACGCGTTCTCGGTGGCGGCGAACGGGGTGCCGTCGTTGAGTGGGGCGCGGTGGGGTGCCGTGGTCATCGCGATGGTGGTGGGCGGGGTGATCGGGCGGGGGTTGGCGGGGCGGATAGCTGAACCCCAGGCGCGCGCACTGGTGTTGTCGTTGGCGTTGGCGGGTGGGCTCACGGCCCTGGGGAAGGGGGCGTGGGGGTTGTGATCAGTCGGCGAACTCCTTGAGGGGGTCGGTGTCCAAGGTGATGTTCACGGGGTCCGGGATCTTGATGGTCGCGCCGAAGGGAAGCTTCTCCTCGTGTCGGTAACGGCCGTCCTCCGGTTGGTTGAACACGACGACCGAGCAGTCGTCACGGTCGATGAGGAGGTAGACGGGAATGCCTGCTGCCGCGTACCCGTCGGGCTTCTCAACCCGGTCGCGCTGATTCGTGCCGGAGTCGTACGACGTGACCTCCACGGCCATCAACACTCCGTCGGCCTCGGACCACTCCCCATGCCCCTTGAGGCCGCCCTTGGGCATCAGGATCGCGTCCGCGCGAGCGCGTCCCTTGCGGTAGGCCTCGGTCTTGAGGCCCCGCTCCGGATAGAGCCTGAGGTCGGGACGCAGTTGCATGCACCGCTCCAGTAGCCACATGTAGATCTCCGTGTGGTTGCCGTCTGGCACGGGCTTGACCTGGACCTTCCCCTTGATGAACTCCAGCCGCACGGTCTCAGGGGCATGGCGTTCCAGCTGCTCGAATTCCTCGACGGACATCTGGGGCTGCTGCTCGGTCCTGGGGGTCATGGCGTCGCCTCCTCGACTCCATAGTGCCCCGACCGGCACCTCCTGCACGCTCATACGTCGCCGCCCTCTCCTCCGTGCCGCTTCTCGACCGTCACGGCTTCCACCGCCTCGGCGGGAGGCCGTTCGCGATGCGGTCGCGGTTGTCGCGGTAGTGGTAGTGGACGCGGTCCTCGATCGGCACGGGGCGGAACGTGTCGGGCACGGGCCCGCCCGTACGGCGTTCCAGCTTCTGCTTCAGGAAGCGGGCCGTCGTCGTTCCCAGATAGGCGATCTCCTCGAACCCCTTCTTGATCTCCTCCTCACTCATCTCCGGCTCCGCGCGGCATTCCTCGCACACGCCGTTGATGATCTTCGCCGTCCGCTCGTCGGCGTCGCAGGTGGCGCAGGCCATGAGGACGCGGGTCACACGGGCGCGGAGGGGGCGGGTCTCGGCGGCGTCGTTCTTCTTCGGGGGCATCTTCGTCTCCAATCGGTTGCGGGCCAGTCCGCCCGGGTTCGTGATGGTGGGTGGCAGTCCGTCGGTCAGCGCGCGGGCCATGGCGGCCGGGGTGGAGCCTCGGGTCAGCCACTCGGCGGCGAGGGGTTCGAGGGCTCGGCACTCGGCTTCGGACAGGCTCATACGAGGGTCGGCGGAGCGGAGTCGAGTGAGGGTGCGGTACGCGGCGCTGGGCTCGGGGGTCGGGTTGGTCTCCGGCGTCCCGTCGGTCTCACTCTCGCGCTCCGGCACAGGGGTCGGGGTCGGAGTCGGGTCTTCCGTCCTCGCCAGGCCCGGCTGGTAGTCATGCGTGACGTCCCTGCCGTGGCGCTCGCGCGCGAACTCGGCCCACCACTGCGCCGACCTGGGCGTACGCGACCAATACGTCCGCGTCACCCATCGCATCGAGTTGTCCTCGACGGTGATGTGTTCCTTGATCCAGCGCAGGTGGCCGGCCTCGGTGAGGCTCTTGAGAGATGTACGGCAGGCCTGCTGGCCGTAGCGGGGGTGCTCGGCCGCGATCACCTTGTGGCCCATGGCGTGGCCGTCGTCGAGGTGGTCGATGAAGACGGCGATCTCGGCGTCTCGGGGGAGCAGATGTGCGAAGTCCGGGTCGGCGTACGGTTCTTCGTCACCCGTGGCGCGTTTTCCGTAGCCCGTATTGGCCATGGGGTGCGACGGGGACGGCAGGGCAGGGCTAGGCTGGGCGTAAGCCACGATCGACTCTCTTCGATTCGTAGGTCTAGGCCCCGGAGCCGGTGCTACCAACACCGACCGGGGCCGAACTATTTGCTTGTTTGCCGTGAACCTAGAGTGGCTTTACGTTCCAGCGCAAGCTGATCACCGAACGTCACCCGTTCGGGTTAAACCCCCCTCAACTCACGTACGGGCTTGGTTGGTTGGGTTGTTTTTACCCAGCCCAGAACCCAAGAAAAGAGCTCGGATCCCGGGGCTCAAGCTCCGGGGTGAGCTGCGGAGACTCCGGAGAGGAACGCCGTCCAGGCGGGGGCGGGGAGGGTCAGTTCGGGACCCGTGGCGTTCTTGGAGTCGCGTATGTGGACGGTCAACTGCGGTGTGGGGAGGGCGACCTCGACGCAAGCACCGCCTTCGTTGTCGCTGTGACTCGACTTGAACCACTTCAGCTGGTCACTCATGGCTGATCCACCATCCGTTCGACGAAACGGGCCGACTCAGCGGGGCTGAGAGCCTGCGTGCGGATCATGCTAAGCCGCTCGCTCACCCGGCTGACAACCTCCGGATCGGCCGACAGTTCGCTGGCGAACGGGCCCTCCGAATAGGCGAACCGCTCGTGGTCGAGGGTCTCCAGCAGCACCATGGGGCCCATGAGCGCGTCGCTGGTGGCCCGTTCGAAGGGGAGCACCTGCACGGTGACGTTCCGCAGGCGGGACACCTCCAGCAGACGGCGCAGCTGTTCGGTGTCCACCTGGGGACTGCGCAGCACCGCCTCATAGAGGACGAAACTCAGGGCCACCAGCGGCTTCCGCTCCGTGAGGATCTCCTGCCGCTCGATGTGTCCCTCGATCCGCTCCTCCACCGTCTCCTCGTCCAGGGGCGGGCAGCGGTTCTCAATCAGCGTGCGCGCGTACCCCGGCGTCTGCAACAGCCCCGGGACGACCGTGGTCTCGTACCACCAGAGACTGATCGCCTCTTTCTCACGCTCCATGAAGTCCTGCGCCCGCGCCGGAAACTTCTCCCTCAGCAAGTAGTCCTTGGCCGCGCTCAGCATCCCGTCAGCCCGGCACATCCCATCGGCCACGTCGAGTACGCGCGGCGTCGGCATCCGTACGCCCTGCTCCATGGACTTGATGGTGTCCGGCGCGTAGTTGGAGGCGGCGGCCAGCTGTTCCCGGCTCACATTGGCCTTCGTGCGCCCCCGCTTCAGCTGGTTCCCGCTGTACCGCCAGGCCGCAGGCGGCGGCAGGGAGTTGGCGTTGGACTGGCCCGACACAGCACCCACCTCCGACCGATACACCCCGGCGTGTATCACCTCAGTCACTACCGAGCGTAGCTTCGCAAACGCCACCGTGTGACCATGACCGAATCAATTCACCTACCGGACTGGATCCCCGCGTCCGGTCACCAACTCCGCCTCACCGGCGTCCATTTCGACGCCGTACGCATCGAAGGCGTACGGGGAGAACGGGTCGCCACGCGTCTCATCGAGGCCGCCGACGGGGATGCGGGGCCTGTCGTCTGCGAGGCCGCCGGGTTCCGGTGGATGTACTTCCTGCTCGCGCCTGGGGAAGTGCGCCGGCACAACTGGCCCTTGGGTGTGCAGCAGTTCGGGGGACGGGGCGCTCGTACCGTCACGTACATCGGGGTTCCGGCGCTGGACGGGAACACGTGGCCGTTGCGGTGGTACAGCGAGCCTACGGTTACGGCGCCGTTTGTGGAGGCGGGGAGGTTGGGGGCGGTGCTGGCGCTGGTGGGGGCGTAGGTCAGGGGTGTTGGGCGCGCGCGACGGCCAGATTTTCGAGGACGGTCTTTGTCGTCGGGTGGTCCTCGCCCAGTACACGAAGACAACCGGCAAGTGCCTGTTCGTAGAGCGGGATCGCTCGCGCCATATCCCCCGACACCTCATACGCGGCAGCCAGGTTGTTCCGCGAAACCAGCGTGCTCGGGTCATCGTCACCGAAGAGCCGAGTAGCGGCTACCAGAGAGCGACTCAAGCAGTCGGTTGCCTGACTCAACTGCCCTTGCTCCTGGAGAAACTGTCCCGTCAGAGTCACGATCGACACAATCTCAACCGTGTCCTCGCCCGGTTCGAACGCATCGAGGATGGCTTCGACGTGGGGAAGCAGGGCTCTCCAAGTCGGCCAGCCCGCAACGTTTCCCCTGGGATCGCGCGGAAGCTCGTCAAGCATCAGCTCCGTGGCCCGTTCACGCGCGGCCAGGATGCGTGCCTGATCACGATGCGGATCGTCCGCCGACGGTGTGCGAGCCACCATCTGGACCATGAGGTGGATGCCGACCCCCGTCCGGTCGAGCGTGATCATGTTGTAGTCGGCCAACAGCCCCAGGAGCTGGGCAAGGTCCACCGGGTCCTCGGCGAGCGGCTCGAACAGAGATCGCGGAATGCCTGTCGGGGCGTACCACGCCGCGATCCGCAAGATCTCCACCGCCCTGGGATCCTGCTCCTCAAGCACGTCCAGCGTGATGCGCCAGATCCGCGCGACCGTCCGCTCAGGGTCAAAGCCGCCCGGTGCCGCAGCCGCCGCACGCGCCGGATACTGCTCCAGCATGGCCCGGTACGCCGCGATCGAGACCTCCCTCTGCGCGATGAAGGCGCCGGCCTGTTCCAGAGCGAGCGGCAGATGACCGAGTTCGTCCGCCAGCGCGCGGGCCTCGTCTTCCTCACCGTTCCCGACGAGACCTGACAGAAGGGTCAGCGAAGCCTCCTGATCCAGCACAGACAACGAGATCGGGTCGCACACCCAACCCCGCTTGTACCGGCTCGTGATCAAGTGACGCCCAGAAGCCCGTAGTTGGCCCGTCCAGGCATGCACATCCCCCGGCTTCTCCGCGTTGTCGAAAACCAGCAGCCACCCAGGGTGTGTCTGCAACCACCCCACCGCCCACTCGGCGGCCTGCGTAGTCGTGAGGTCCGACGACTCCTCGCCCCGCAGCCGAACAGTCAGGGCCGCGAAACCCGCCTCGATCAGCTCAGGCGTGTCCGAGCGAATCCACCACACCAACCGATACGCCCCCGCATGGTCATGCGCGTAGTGCAAGGCAAGAGTCGTCTTCCCGACACCCCCAAGCCCGTGCACCGTCTGCGTGATCGTCTGCGACTCCGCCGAAAGAGCCCGCTCCAGCTCCGCCATCACCTCCACCCTGCCCACGAAAATCGGCGACGGCATCTCCGGCAGGTTGTTCACACCCGGCGGGACTTCGACGTCGTACACCGTTGCCCTACGCGGCGGTCCCTCCCGGTCCGCAACCGTGACGTCCTCCGGAACCAACTCCCCCACCGCCGCCACAAACCCGGGCCGCGCCGCCAACCCCACCACCGACACCGCCGTGAGCTGGTCACCGTCGTAATCCCGCCGCCGGTCGGTCGTCACGACCCCGATGAGCCGCCCCCGCACGAACAACGCCGCCCCGGACGCCCCCGCCCACGCCGACTTCTCGTCCCGCTTGCCAGGAACGGCGACTCCATCGACGTACGCCGTGATCAGCCCACCCGATTTGAGCCCCGTAAGCCTCTCGATGTGGCCGCGGATCTCCTTCGTGTCCCGGATGCCGTCCCGTACCTCGGACCTGGGGAAGCCGACCGCGACACACGCCAACCGTCCCTCATCCGCTACAACCGGGCCGCCGTCGATCCGGCCCCAACGGACGGGTTCAGTACCCACCGGCGGGAGCCATCCCGCATCCGTGATCCTGACCAACGCCCCGTCCGCCTGAGGCTCCCGCTCCAGATCAGGCAGTGGCTCCGTCAGTGGCCACAACACTTCCGCCGCAAGCCATTTGGAGTCGCCGTCGAGACCCCTGACCTCCAAGCCCCCACAGCCCAGCACGTTATGAAGAGCCGTCAGGACAAGGTCATCCGCGATCAAATACCCGGTCCCCGAACACTTCCCGACCGGATTCCAGATCTCCACGACCCGCCGCACGTCCACAGCCACAGGCCAACACCCCCGTGCTCCCCGTTACTTGGGGCGTTCCCCCGAGTCGTCCGTGATACGCAGATCCGTGCCCTCGGCATCGACCGGCTGGAGCGTGAGCTTCACGCGGCTCGTCGTGCCCTTCTACCGCGAGGCCTTCGCCTCCGCGCCGAACGGGAGCACCAAGACCTTCGCCCGTGCCTCCCCGTCCTTCTTCACGTCCACGGCGAACTCGATCTCCACCGGGCCGGTCCGGAACTGGATCTCCTGCCCGGCCCCGTCCCGCGCCGCCTGCTGAAGCTCCGCGCGGATCGCGCCGATCGCCTCGGCCAGTCCCGCCCATGCCTCGTCCGCCATCGGGCGTCCCCCTCGTCCCCGTACCCGCACATCCCCGTACACGCACTGTGGGGCGCAGCGTACTCGCCGCGCCCCACAACCTGCTTGAAAAGACCGCTGATTGACCAGCTGATTGACTACTTCACCGGCCGGATCCCCAACGGCCCCGCGATCTCCTCCGCCATCACCGCGCCCGCCTCGAACTCCAGCGTCTCGTCACCCATGACGCTCTGGTCCGTGTCCAGGCCGTCCAGTTCCGGGAGGGGCTGGTTGAGGCGGACGTGGGCGACCAGGGACTGGAGGGCGCGGAGGGTGGCCGAGGCGGTGGAGCCCCAGTTGGAGAAGTAGGAGAACTGCCACCACCACAGGGCCTCGGTGGTGCGGCCGGCGCGGTAGTGGGCCATGCCGTGGCGGAGGTCGGTGATGACGTCCGCGAGGTCGTCGGAGATACGGGCCGGTACCGGGGCCTTGCGCGGCTCGTAGGGGTCGAAGACCTCCGAGTACACGTCGATCGGCTCCAGCATCACCGCGAAGCGCTCGCGGATCTCGTCCACGTCCGGCTCCGGGCCCAGGTCGGGCTCGTAGCGCTCGTCCGGGAGGATGTCCTCGTGCGCGCCCAAACGGCCGCCCGCCAGGAGGAGTTGGGACACCTCAAGGAGGAGGAAGGGGACCGCAGAGTCGGGGTCCTCGCCCTTCGCGACCTCGAACACGGCCACCAGGAAGCTCTCGACCTGGTCCGCGATCTGGACCGCGAAGTCGTCCGGGTCCTGTGCGGTGGCATGCAGCGTGGCGTCAGACATCTAGGAGTCGTCTCCCCTCGAAGGCGCGGCCGAGGGTCACCTCGTCCGCGTATTCCAGGTCGCCGCCCACCGGGAGGCCGCTGGCCAGGCGGGTGACCTTGAGGCCCATGGGCTTGATCATGCGGGCGAGGTACGTGGCCGTGGCCTCGCCTTCCAGATTGGGGTCCGTGGCAAGGATCAGTTCCGTGACCGTACCGTCGGCCAACCGCGCGAGAAGTTCTCGTATACGCAGGTCGTCGGGTCCGACACCTTCGATCGGGCTGATCGCGCCGCCCAGGACGTGGTACTTGCCCCGGAATTCGCGAGTGCGTTCGACCGCCACGACGTCCTTGGGCTCCTCGACCACGCAGATGACCGAGAGATCGCGGCGCGGGTCGCGGCAGATCCCGCACAGCTCTTCCTGCGCGACGTTTCCGCAGGTCGCGCAGAAGCGGACCTTCGCCTTGACCTCCATCAGGCACTGCGCGAGCCGGCGTACGTCCGTCGGCTCGGCCTGGAGGATGTGGAAGGCGATCCGCTGCGCGCTCTTGGGACCGACGCCGGGGAGTCGCCCCAATTCGTCGATGAGGTCCTGGACCACGCCTTCGTACAACGGACTGCCTGCCCTTCCTGGAAGTCGTGCGGTACGTGCCGTACGTACCGTAGTTGGCCGCGGGCCGTCTTAGAAAGGCAGACCGGGGATACCGCTGCCGCCGCCCAGGCCCTGCGCGAGCGGGCCGAGCTTCTGCTGCTGGAGGGTCTGCGCGTTCTCGTTGGCCGCCTGGACGGCCGCGACGATCAGGTCCGCGAGCGTTTCGGTGTCCTCGGGGTCGACCGCCTTCGGGTCGATCTTCAGTGCGCGCAGCTCGCCGGAGCCGGTGACGGTGGCCTTGACCAGCCCGCCGCCCGCCTGTCCGTCGACCTCGGTCCGCGCCAGCTCCTCCTGCGCGTTCGCCAGGTCCTGCTGCATCTTCTGGGCCTGCTGGAGCAGCTGCTGCATATTGGGCTGGCCACCACCGGGAATCACGATCAGCTCCTGGTTTCCTACGACTGTCCGCATGGCTGTCTGTACGGCTGTATGGGCGAGGATTTCCCCGCTCGGCACGAGCCTACGTGGTCCGGGCAGTCATCGCTTCAGCACTCTTTCGAGTGAGTCTTCACCGTGTCCTATACCTGATCAAGACCCACTTCCGGGCGGAAAAGAGGTGAAACCAGATCCTTCGCCACCCATTGGGCGGTAGGAAGGGTCCGGCACATCAGCATCAGGTGTCACACGACGTAAGGGAGTGCCGGGTGGGTCAGCCGGAGATTCAGCCCGAAGGCGGCGATCTGGCCGGGCGGACGTTTCCGCTCGGGGACTGGGGCGAGCCGACGGCCCGGCTGGACGAGCTGTACCGGTGGGTCGAGCGCGGGGCGCTGGAGACGGCGGCCCGCTATCTCACGGACCGGGTGTGGAAGCGGCGCGGGGCGCGGATGCTGCGCGCGGGCGCGGCGCTGGGCACGCTGGCGGGGGCCGCGCTGCCCCTGCTGGACCTCACCGGGGTGGTGGGCGGGCTGGCCGCCTGGGGCTATCTGGCGCTGCTGCTGGGGGCCGCGTGCGTGGCCGGGGACCGGTTCTTCGGGATGACGTCCGGCTGGATGAGGGACGTCGCTACGGCGCAGGCCGTGCAGCGGCGTCTTCAGGTGCTCCAGTTCGACTGGGCGTCGGAGGGTGTGCGGGAGTTCCTGGGGCCCGCAGAAGGCACGGCGAGCGAGGCCGTGGACCGGTGCCTCGGGGTGCTGCGGCGCTTCTCGGAGGACGTGACGGAACTGGTCCGGGTGGAGACCGCCGACTGGATGGTGGAGTTCCGGACCGGGGCGGGGCCGCTGGGCATCCAGTCGGCGGTGGTCCCCGGGAGCCGGCAGGAGGGGACCGTCGTCCAGGGCAGGTTCCCGCAGCCGCCGGGGCCGGGCGGCGGCAGCCGGCCGAACATGCCGCGGCAGCGGCCGCCGGAGCCGAGGTGAGGTGGGGTGGGGTGGACCGCTCAGCCGTCCGCGCACAACCCCGTCGACTGGGTCGCCGAGCACGGCAGGTGACCGTGGGCGCGGATGACGTTCTCACCGGTGCCCTGGCCGACGTAGGCGAGGAAGCTCGCGGCGAGGGAGCCGGCGGCCGGGCGGTCGTAGGTGTAGGCGTACTCGACGCCTCGGTACGGGTACTCGCTCTTGCCGTACTCGATGTCCGAGACCGAGGCCGGCGCGCCGTCGAGAGGCACCGGGCGCAGGCCCTTGTGTCCGGTCGCAAGGGTGACCTCGCTGTAGCCGAGGGCGCCCGGGACTTCGGCGACCTTGTCCAGCACCTTCTCCGTGGAGTCGAGTTCGCAGCGTGTGACGGGGGCGGAGCCGTCGTCCTTGTGGACGCAGTCCAGTGACGTGCTGGGGACCCGTTCCCAACTGTCCAGCACCCGCTGCTGGAAGATCTGCCGGGTACCGGAGTCGGCGTTGCGGCTGACCAGCACGATGGGCAGGTCCGGAAGGCCGGCGCCGAGCTGCCTCCACCGGGTGACCTGGCCGCGGTAGATCCGGCGTACGTCGGCCAGGGAGAGGCCGTGCGGGAGGTGGACACCGTTGTTGACGACGAGGGTGAACACCGACAACGCGACCCGGGTACCGAAGAGTTCACCGGTTCCCTCGGTGGCGGCGCCGTCGGAGAAGGCGATCACCGAGCGGGCGCTGCTCGCCGACTGGTCGCCCAGGGACGCGAGTTCGGCGACTCCGGCCGCGCTGCCCCGCGCGTCCACCGTGATGCGGGAGTCCTCGCAGTCCTTCTCGTACTGCTTCGCCAGCTCCTGGGTCACGGGCGCGAAGGCCGTCGAGCCGGTGATCCGCAGCGTGCCCTTCTCGCAGCCGAGGGGCGGCGGGGTGTCGTCACGGGCGATGACGATCGTGGCCAGCGTCACCACGCACACCGTGAGCATGATGGTGATCAGCCGGGAGGCGCGGCTGAAGAGGGGCAGCGTCTCGTCCGGGGTCGCGCTGCGGTTGGGGTGCACCTCGCCGTCGCGGATGCCGCCGATGAGCCGGATCGGGCAGCCGACGTCGCCGCCGGACAGCAGCACCAGCAGCTTGAAGTGGTCGCCGCGGTTGAGCGGGACGCGCGGGATGCGCAGGGTGTTGCCGTCGTAGCCGAGACCGGCCGCCGGGGTGAAGTGGTCCATCAGATGGTCGGTGCCGACCGGCTGGGTGACCGAGACACCGCGGATCGTACGGTCGGTGAACACCGCGGTGAGGCCGTGGAGTTCACGCCCGGTGTAGTCGTTGTCGGCGATGCTCTGCGAACCGTCGTTCTCGATGCGCAGCAGGACGAGGGTGGCGTCGGACATGCCGGGGACCTCGTCGAAGAGGCCCAGGCGTCTGTTCGCCCGGCCCGAACGGACGTCGTCGCCTATGGGGTTGTCCATCTGGACGCGGTAGCCGATCCGCTTGCGGCGCGGCACCCGGCGTTCGTACCAGACCATCACGCCGGACGCGACGATGCCGAGCACCGCCGTGCCCACGGCGACGACGTTCTCAGCGCTCAGCCACTCCACTGCGGGCCCCCGCTCCCCAGCCGGATCGTGGGGTCACGGTACGAGCGGTACCGGAAAACACGCAGGGGGTCTTGGCCGAAGTTCGCGTGACGTTCAACTGGCCCTTCAGTGAAGGGAGTTGTGACGCGAGTGGTGGAGGGTGCTCAGCCCGCCTTCGTGTACGTCAGCTTCTCCCCGTTGCTGGTGTTCACCCGCTCCAGCGTGGTGTCCGACAGCAGGGTGATCTCGGTGGCGGAACCCGGGTTGCACGACGAGAGCGGCTTCCCGGAGGTGACGGTGGACGCCCCGATCGCCAACGGGCTCTCCCCGCCCGGCTCGTGGGCGAGGTCCGCGCTGAACTCGCAGTGGTAGCCGGGGCCGTCCGCGACGAGGGTGAGCACCGGGGACCCCACCTTCCCCTGCCGGATGGTGAGTTGGCGGGTGTTGTGGCCCGTGGCGTTGTCGATGGACGCGTTCCAGGTGCCGAGGTATCCGCTGGGTACGGCACCGTCGCCGGACGTCGTCGGAGAGGGTGAGGGCGATCGGCTCGGCGTCGGCTCCCCCGTGCTCGGCCCCGGGGTCGTGGGCGCGGCGCTGGTGGCCTGACCGCCCGAACCGGCCTTCGTACGGCCGCTGTTGCTCCCGCCCTTCATCAACGCGTACACCGAACCACCGGCGCCCAGCGCGACGACCAGCGCGACCACGACGAGGAGTGCGGTCGACCTGCCGTTCCTGCGCGGCGGCTGGGGTTCCCCGTACACCGGGGCCACTCCGACCGGCCCCGGGCCGTAGGGCGGGGTGGCGCCCAGGCCGCCGTTGTGGGGGTAGGGGTTGTACGGCACCTGGCCGCCCCAGCCGAGGAGTTGGCGGGCGGGGGGCTGGGGGTAGTCGGGGGCGGCGGAGGGCTGGGGGTGCTGTTGCGGGTAGCCGTAGGCCGGGTGCGGGGGCTGTGGGGGAGGCGGTGTCCGGGTGGCTCCGGCCGGGCCCGCGACCACCGTCGGGAGGTGGCTGTCCGGCGCCGCGACGGGCGCCGGTGCGGGTGGTGCCGGGGAGGACTCGTCGGAGGCGGGGGCGTGCTCGGGGGAGGCCTCGGCGACGGCGGCGGGTGTGCGGGTGATGGGGGTGCGGGTGACGGGGGTCTTGCTGAACGGGTCCGGCTTCTCCGCGGGGACGGGAGCGGGCGCAGAAGCGGGAGCGGGTGCAGGCGTGGAGGCGGGCGTAGGTGTGGAGGCGGGCGTAGGCGTGGCTCGCTGAACCACAGCCGCACCTTCCGCCTCCGCGCCCTCCGTACCCCCTGCGCCCTCCATACCCCCCGCCTCGGAACCCTCCGCGCTCCCGGCCTCCGAACCGCCCTCCCCCGGCTGCCCCTTCTCCGGGTCCACCCGTTCCAGCTCCGTCGTCTCCGGGTCCTCCGCGTCCAGCAACTGCACGGCGTGCCGCCCGAGTTGGGCGACCAGGGCACCCGGCAGCCACGGGTCGCGGGACCGGCCGCCGGAGACGGTGTCCTCGGCGCCCGTGCGGTCGAGGATGCGGTTGAGGGTGGGGCGGGTGGCCGGGTCCTTGCGGAGGCAGTCGCGGACAAGGTCGGCGATGCCCTCGGGGACGCCCGACAGGTCGGGTTCCTCCTGGGCGATGCGGAACATCAGGGCGTGGACACCGCTGTTCGCGGCGCCGAAGGGAAGGGTGCCGGTCGCGGCGTAGGCGAGGACGGAACCGAGGCAGAAGACGTCGCACGCCGGGGTGATGCGGTCGCCCCGCACCTGTTCCGGCGCCATGAAACCGGGCGAGCCGACCAGCGAGCCGGTGCGGGTGAGTCCGTCGCCGGCCTGTGTCTCCAGGGCCCGCGCTATGCCGAAGTCGATGACACGGGGGCCGTCGATGGTCACCAGCACGTTGGACGGCTTGAGGTCGCGGTGGACGATGCCGGCGGCGTGGATGTCCTGGAGCGCGTGCGCGAGCCCGGCCGCGAGGATCCGTACCGACCGCTCGGGCAGTGCCCCGTGATCGCGCCCGACGACCTGTTGCAGGCTCGGCCCGGCTACGTACCCGGTGGCCACCCACGGCACCTCGGCCTCGGTGTCCGCGTCCAGCACGGGTGCCGTCCAGTGGCCGCCGACCCGTCGCGCGGCCCGCACCTCCTGCCGGAACCGCGCCCGGAACTCCTCCTGCGCGGCGAGGTCCTCCCGCACCAGCTTCACGGCGACCGTGCGTCCCCGGTCCGACCGGGCCAGATACACGTGCCCCATGCCACCGGCCCCCAGCCGGGCCAGCAGCCGGTACGCCCCGATCCGCTGCGGATCGGCCGCCCCCAGTTTCTCCACGACCGCGCCGCCTCCCCTGAATTCCCCGGTCACGCCCCGGTCGCGCCCCTGTGCACCGTGCCCCGTGCCCCGTGCTCCGCGACAGACCGAGAATAGTGCGGGGAATCGACGAGACGGCCGGCCCGGTGTCTACGGTTCCGTAACGGGAGACGCCGTCCCCCTCTGCAGGCTGGGGTCATTTCTAACCGGTCACATGGGTGGACAGCGGTTAGTTTCACCCCCAGCTTCCAGCGCCCACACACACCGGACCGCCCGCCCCACCCTGGACAACCTGTCGCGGAAACCCCCCGACCACAGACAGGACGCCGATTCCGTTTCCGTATCGCGGACATTTACGCTCACCCGCATGACCCCTCAGCCCAACCCCCAGGCCGGCGCCGCCGTGAAGGCCGCGGACCGTGCGCACGTGTTCCACTCCTGGTCCGCGCAGGAGCTCATCGACCCGCTCGCCGTGGCCGGCGCGGAGGGGTCGTACTTCTGGGACTACGACGGCAAGCGCTACCTGGACTTCACCAGCGGGCTCGTCTACACGAACATCGGCTACCAGCACCCGAAGGTCGTCGCCGCGATCCAGGAGCAGGCCGCGACGATGACGACCTTCGCGCCCGCGTTCGCGATCGAGGCCCGCTCGGAGGCGGCCCGGCTCATCGCCGAGCGGACGCCCGGGGACCTGGACAAGATCTTCTTCACCAACGGCGGCGCGGACGCGATCGAGCACGCGACGCGCATGGCCCGGCTGCACACCGGCCGCCCCAAGGTGATGTCCGCCTACCGCTCCTACCACGGCGGTACGCAGCAGGCGATCAACCTCACCGGCGATCCCCGCCGTTGGGCCAGCGACAGCGCCGCCGCCGGGGTCGTGCACTTCTGGGCGCCCTTCCTGTACCGGTCCCGTTTCTACGCCGAGACCGAGGCGCAGGAGTGCGAGCGCGCCCTGGAACACCTGGAGACGACGATCGCCTTCGAGGGGCCGGGCACGATCGCCGCGATCGTCCTGGAGACCGTTCCGGGTACCGCCGGGATCATGGTCCCGCCGCCCGGCTATCTCGCCGGGGTCCGTGAGATCTGCGACAAGTACGGGATCGTCTTCATCCTGGACGAGGTGATGGCCGGGTTCGGGCGGACCGGTGAGTGGTTCGCGGCGGATCTGTTCGACGTCGTACCGGACCTGATGACCTTCGCGAAGGGCGTGAACTCCGGCTACGTGCCGCTCGGCGGTGTCGCCATCTCCGGCGCGATCGCGGACACCTTCGGCAAGCGGCCCTACCCGGGCGGGCTGACGTACTCCGGGCACCCGCTGGCCTGTGCCGCGGCCGTCGCGACGATCAATGTGATGGCCGAGGAGGGGGTCGTAGAGAATGCGAAGACCCTTGGCACGACCGTCGTCGAGCCCGCGCTGCGGGCGCTGGCCGAGCGGCACCCGAGCGTCGGCGAGGTGCGCGGGGTCGGCATGTTCTGGGCACTGGAGCTGGTGAAGGACAGGGAGACGCGCGAGCCGCTGGTGCCGTACAACGCGGCCGGTGAGGCGAACGCGGCGATGGCCGCCTTCGGAGCCGCCGCCAAGCAGCAGGGACTGTGGCCGTTCATCAACATGAACCGGACGCACGTCGTGCCGCCGCTCAACGTGACCGAGGCCGAATTGAAGGAGGGCCTCGCGGCTCTGGACGCGGCGCTCTCCGTCGCGGACGAATTCACCGCGTAGAACCGCGTGCAATTCGGCGCCGAATACACCTCTTAGCACCCGGAATGGGCGGGTCCGTTCAACTGGTGCCCGCATCCGGGCAGGACGGGAACCCGAACGCGTAAGGTGGCGTGCTCGTAGACATATACGAGTACGCCATCGAACGCGACGAGGGAGACGCCCCGACGATGCCCGGAGGAAGCAGCGGCAGCGGCGCCGTGACCCGCAGCACCCTGCGGCAGCAGATCGCCGACGCGTTGCGCGACGAGGTCCTGGCGGGCCGGCTCCAGCCCGGTCAGGAGTTCACGGTGAAGGAGATCGCCGAGCAGTACGGCGTCTCCGCGACTCCGGTCCGGGAAGCGCTCGTCGATCTCTCCGCGCAGGGACTCCTGGAAGCCGACCAGCACCGCGGCTTCCGCGTCCACGAGTACTCGGTGGCCGACCACCGCGGGATGATCGAGGCCCGCGCCCTGGTCACCGAGGGCATGTTCCTGGCCCTGACCGAGGGGCACCCCGTCTTCGACCGCACCGACGACCCCCGTACGGTCGCCGCGCTCGCCGGTGTCCGCCGCCGCGGCGAGGAGGCGCAGCGCGCCGCCGACGCCGGTGACCTCTCCGTCCTGATCGGCTACGACCTGCGCTTCTGGCGCGAGTTGAGCGCCATGTTCGGCAACCCCTACCTCGGCGACTTCCTGCACCGGCTGCGCGTCCAGTCCTGGGTGTGCACGGTGCAGCATCTGCGCCGGCTGAGCGATCTGCGCGGCCGCCTGTGGTCCGAGCACACCGAACTGGTCGACGCCCTGGCGCGGCGCGACACCCCGGCCGCGCGCTCGATCGTCCTGGCGTACAACACGCACTCCCTCGACCTCATCGAGCGGCTGGCCGCCCGGTGACCGGACCGGAAAGGGCCACTCCGGCCGTGGAGCCCAGTGTCGCCGTCGTGGACCTCAGTGTCGTCGTGCCCGCCTACAACGAGGAGCGGCGGCTCGGGCCGACGCTCGACGCGATCACCATGTATCTGGGCGACAACGAGGGCCGCTTCGGCGACTGGGAGATCATCGTCGCCGACGACGGCTCCGACGACGGGACCCGCGAGGTCGTCATCTCCCGCGCCGACCCCCGTGTGCAGCTGGTCACCAGCCCCCGCAACCGCGGCAAGGGCCACGCCCTGCGCCTCGGCGTCGCCGCCACGCGCGGGCACCGGGTCCTGGTCACCGACGCCGATCTGGCCGCGCCCATCGAGGAGTTGGAGAAACTCGACAAGGAGCTGAGCGAGGGCCACGCGGCCGCGATCGGCTCCCGGGCCGCGCCGGGCGCGACGATCGAGAGCCACCAGCATCCGATACGCGAACTCCTGGGCCGCGCGGGCAACTTCCTCATACGCCAGGCCGCGGTGCCCGGCATACGCGACACCCAGTGCGGCTTCAAGCTGTTCGAGGGCGACCGCGCCCGCGAGGCCTTCGCCGCGTCCCGCATCAACGGCTGGGGCATCGACGTAGAGGTCCTCCAGCACTTCCGCCGCGCCGACTGGGAGGTCGCCGAGGTCCCGGTGCGCTGGGCCCACCAGTCCGGCTCGAAGGTACGCCCCCTCGACTACGCCAAGGTCCTCACCGAACTCGGCCGCCTCCGCGCCCGCTCCCTGCGCCCGGTCGACATCCTGGTCACCGTCCTCTTCCTCCTGATGTCGGTCGCCCTCTACTCGGGCCGCTTCTTCGACCCGAACCACCGCTACCTGGAGGACTCGCTTCAGGACCAGAACCAGTGGGAGTGGTTCTTCGCGGTCACGGCCGACAACGTGGCCCACTTCCACAACCCGTTCTTCTCGAACCTCCAGGGTTTCCCCGACGGCGTGAACCTCATGGCCAACACGGTCATGCTGGGCCTGTCGGTGCCCTTCGCGCCCCTCACCCTGCTGGCCGGACCCGCGGTCTCGCTCAGCGTCTGCATGGCGCTCGGCCTCGCGGCCACGGCCGCCGCCTGGTACTGGCTGATCGTGAAGCGCGTCGTACGGCAACGGGCCGCGGCCTTCGTCGGCGCCTCGCTGGCGGCCTTCGCCCCGCCGATGGTCAGCCACGCCAACGCGCACCCGAACTTCGTCATCCTCTTCATGATCCCGCTGATCATCGACCGCGCCCTGCGCCTGTGCGCGGGCACGCGGGTGGTCCGCGACGGCATCGTGCTCGGCGTGATGGCGGCCTACCAGATCTTCCTCGGCGAGGAGCCGCTCCTCCTCGCGTCGATCGGCATGGTCCTGTTCGCCGCGTCCTACGGAGTCCTCAACAGGGATGTCGTCCGGACGTCCTGGCGCCCCCTCCTCAAGGGCCTGGGCATCGCGGCCGGGGTCTGCGCGCCGATCATCCTGATCCCGCTCTACTACCAGTTCATGGGCCCGCAGAGCTACAAGAGCGTCCTGCACGGCGACAACGCCGGCAACAGCCCGCTCGCCCTGCTCTCCTTCGCCGAACGCTCCCTGATCGCGGGCAACGAGGTCCGCGCGAACTCCCTCTCCCTCAACCCCACCGAGCAGAACGCCTTCTACGGCTGGCCGCTCGTCGCCCTCGCCTTCGCCATCGTCGTACGACTGTGGGAGCACGCCCTCGTCAAGGCGCTGGCGTTCACGGCGGTCGCGGCGGCGATCCTGTCGATGGGCCCCAAGATCCGCATCCCGCTCACGGACACGGTCTACCCGGGCCCGTGGGCCCTGCTCGCCCACAAGCCGCTCTTCGAGTCGGTGATCGAGGGCCGGGTCGCGATGATCTGCGCACCGGCACTCGGCATGCTGCTGGCGATCGCGGTGGACAAGCTGGCGGCCACACGCCAGATCGGCACGCAGTACGTGGGCCTGCTCGCCGTGTGCATGGCCGTGATCCCGATCATCCCGGCGCCCCTGAAGGCGGTCGACCGGGCCGCGGTACCGGCCTTCTTCACGGACGGCACCTACAAGTCGTACGTCCGCGCCGGCGAATCCATCGTCCCGGTCCCGCTGGCCGACCCCGGCGCGGCGGAGCCCCTGCACTGGCAGACGGCGTCCGGCCTCGGCTTCAAGATGCCGGGCGGCTACTTCAACGGCCCCTACGGCGCCGACCGCATCGGCATCTACGGCGCCTCGCCCCGCTACACCTCCAACATGCTGCGTGACGTCCGCTACACCGGCGTCATCCCCACCATCGGCAAGAACTGGCAGGCGCAGGCCAAGGCCGACTTCGCGTTCTGGCACGCGGGGGCGCTGGTGGTCGCGCCGCAGCCCAACGACGACAAGCTCCGCACCGCTGTGGAAAAGCTGGTCGGCAGACCCGGTAAGTGGGTGGACGGCGTGTGGGTATGGGACCTGCACGAGGGGAGCTGACCCGGGCCGCACCGACTACTCTTCCCCCTACTCTTGCCTGACCACCATGCGAGATCCACGATGCGCAGCGAGTAACCGAGGAGCCCCCTTTTGGCCTGTGACCTGTGGCTGGTCCCGCTCGTCGACGTGTTGTGCCACACCCCCGACAATCCGTTCGCCGAGGAACTCGCGCTCTACAACTCCCTGTTGGCCGAGGCCGGGCTCCCCCCGGTGCCGGTGTACCAGTACATGCCGGGCCTGTCCGGCGAGGTCGCGCCGGTCGCGGGCTTCGACTACGACGCGCTGCACTTCCTGCGCCGGGCCTACCTCCTCCAGGTCTGCGGTCTCCCGGTGACGCCGGTGGACGAACTGGGCGGCGACTACGAACAGCTCCTGGAGATGTTCGAGACCACGGCCCAGCAGTCGCACCTGGTCTGGCACTACGACCACGCGGGCGCCTACGTCCCGGTCGACTTCCCGCACCCGCTCGCGAACGACGAACTCCTCGCGGGCGGCGGCCCGTTGGGCTCGTCCCAAGCCCTGCTCCGCGAGCTGGAGTTCGTGGCCCCGACGATCGGTATCGACCCGGCGAACCCACCGGCGACGCCCGAACCCCCCTCCGCTCCCACGGAGTTGGAGGAACCGGCGGTGGCCGCACCGTACGACCCCAGCCCGTTCGCCCGCGAGCGGCACGTGTGGCTGGGCCTGCACGCGGCGGCGACGCGGAGCCTGGCCCAGGGCTCGATGATCGTGTTCAGCTAGTGCTCCACGATCCGCCGCGGCTTCCACCCCTCCCGGCTAGACGGCGGTGCGTCCGGCGTCGGCCGCGAGGGTGGCGCCGGTGAGGTAGCTCGCGCGGTCCGAGGCGAGGAAGAGGATCACCTCGGCGATCTCGCGCGGGGCCGCGAGCCTGCCGAGCAGGGTGGTCTTCGCGAACTGCACGGCGTTCTCCTCACCCATGTTCGCCAGGACCATGTCGGTCCGCGTGGGACCGGGCGCTACGGCGTTCACGCGCACGCCCGCCGGACTGAACTCGGCCGCCCAGGTGCGCGTCAGCGACTCCAGCGCGGCCTTGGTGGCGCTGTAGACGGACAGCCCGGGCAGGCCGATCCGGGCGGCCATGGTGCTGACGTTGACGATGGAGCCGGAGCCCTTGGCGATCATCGCGGGCACCAGGGCGGCGGTGAGGAGGTACGGGGCGCGGACGTTGGCCGCGAGGGTCTCGTCGAGCGTGCCCGGGTCCTGGTCCACGGTCGGTGCTCCGGGGAAGATCGCCGCGTTGTTGACCAGGATGTCGACGGGCCCGGCCGCTTCGGCGAGGCGGCGCAGCGCGGCCGGGTCGGTGAGGTCGGCGGCGACGAAGCGCGCCCTGCCACCGGCGTCCGTGATCGACCGTACGGTCGCGGCCCCGCGCTCGGCATTGCGGCCGGAGACGACGACCTCGGCGCCGGCCGCGGCCATCAGCCGTGCCGTCTCGGCGCCGATGCCACCCGTCGAGCCGGTGACGAGGGCGACCTTGTCGGAGAGTTCCATGGCGATTCCTTCCAAGAATGGGTTGCGCGACCCACACTGGTCCGAAAAAAATGGGTTGTCCAATCCAGAATCTGCTAGCGTTGTGGGCATGAGCACCGAGGTACGTCGGCCCCCCGAGAAGAAGCTGACCCGCAAGGGGCAGGAGACCCGGCGCCGGATCGTGGCCGCCGCCGCGCAGCTCATGTACGAGCGGGGCGTGACCGAGGCGACCCTGGAGGACGTGCGGGCGGCCGCCGGGGTGAGCGGCTCGCAGATCTACCACTACTTCGCCGACAAGCAGGAACTGCTGCTGGCCGTCATCGAGTTCCAGACCGAGGCGGTCCTGGACATGCAGAAACCGCTCTTCGCCGGACTCGACACCATGCGGGGCCTGCGGCAGTGGCGGGACGCGCTGGTGGAGTACCAGCTCCGGATGCAGTGCCGCGGCGGCTGCCCGATCGGCTCCCTCGGCAGCGAGATCGCCGAGACCAACCCCGAGGCACGGCTCGCCGCGGCCAGCGGCTTCCTGCGCTGGGAGTCGGCGATCCGCGGCGGCCTCCAGGCGATGCGCGACCGCGGTGAACTCGACACCGACCCCGACGACCTCGCCCTCGCGACACTCGCCGCGCTCCAGGGCGGCCTTCTCCTCACCCAACTGCAGCGCCAGGTCAGGCCGTTGGAAGTGGCGCTGGACGCGATGCTCGACCACATCGAGGCGCACCTGAAGCTCACATGAGGCGAGCGTGAGGGGTGCCCGTTCCGTCGCGTCGGCCGGTGGTCTCAGCCGGTGGTGCGGGAGGGGTCCTCGGTGGCCGCCATGTCCTGTGTGCCGATGACGCCGAGCAGTTCGAGCTGGGCGGCGCCCTCGGTGCCGGGCGGGGCCGTGAACCACAGGAGGCGCTGGCGGCCGTCCTCACTGAACAGGCTGTGGCAGTCCAGCTCGATGACGCCCAGCGCGGGGTGCACGATGCGCTTGTGATCGGTACGGCGCAGACCCACGTCGTGGGTGTCCCACAGGGCGGCGAACTCCGGGCTGCGCCGCCGCAGCGCGGCCGTCATCCCGGCGACCTCGCTGTCGCGGCTCCGCCGGGCGGCGACGGCCTGCAGGTCGGCGACGAAGACCCGTGAGTGGTGCGCGTGGTCCTCGGGCGGGTAGACCGCGCGGGAAGCCGGATCGGTGAACCAGCGGTACGCGAACCCGGTGGCGGGCCCGCGCGGCTCCGGCGCCCGCCCGAGCAGGGCGGCGGCCAGCTCGTTCTGTACGAGGGTCTCGTGCAGGTCGGTGATGACCTGGGCCGGGGTGGTGGCCAGCCGGTCCAGCAGCCCGAGCAGGGCGGGCTGGACGTGCCGCGCGCCCACGCCGTGCGCCGACTCGGGCAGCGGACGGTCGGCGAGGTGGAACAGGTGGTCGCGCTGGTCACCGCCGAGGCGCAGTGCCCGGGCGAGGGCGGCCAGGGTCTGCGCCGAGGGCTGGGCGCCGCGCCCCCGCTCCAGCTCCGTGTAGTAGTCGGCGGACAGCCCCGCCAGCTGCGCGACCTCCTCGCGCCGCAGTCCGGGCACCCGGCGCCGGGGCCCGACGGGCAGCCCCACATCGGCCGGCCGGACCCGGTCACGCCGGGACTTGAGGAACGCCGCGAGTTCGGGAAGGTTCACCCGCCCATCGTCTCCTCTCCACGAGTTCCGAGCCAGGGGCCGCCAACCCCTGGGTGGGCTCAGCCCTGGCGAGGCGGGCGACGCGGACGGATGGTTGTCCCATCCCGCAAAGCACCACACAGAGCACCACGAGAAAAGAGAGCACCATGCCTTTCGCGAACTTCAAGGTCCCCGCCGGCGCCCTCACCGCGGAGCAGAAGGAGCAGATCATCACGCGCACCACGGACCTGTACGCCGAGATCTTCGGCGACGGCGCCCGCGCCACCACGCTCGTCCTGGTCGAAGAGGTCGCCGACGCGGGCTGGGGCATCGGCGGCGGCGTCCTGACCCTCGCCAAGATCCAGGGAACGCCGCAGGAGTAGGGACCTAGCGAACCTTGGTGAGACCGCTCGTGACGTCCTCCGCGTTCATCACCGGGGTGTAGGTCAACTCGGCACCCAGGTTGAGGAAGAGCGGCTCACTGATCGACGGGATGTCGGAGGGATCCGCCAGGTCGAAGAACAGGAACGCGGTCCGCTTGCCGTTCTCGGCGGTGAAGTAGGCCGCCTCGGGCTTGATCTGCTCCAGGGTCTCCTGCATCAGCTTCCCGAGAGTCCCGTTCCGGATGGCGTCGTTCCCCTTCTCCGTGTCCATGGACGCTTTCAGCATCATGCGCATCGCAGTCACCTTCTTCTGGTTGGCGTGCGCGGGTGGACGAATTCAGGATATGCCCGGACAAAGGGGGCGGCCCGGTGGGGACGCCCCCTTTCCGTTCACCGCTGGTGCGGCAACCGGATCGTCCGCACGAGACGCGGTCGCGATGCGCGCTAGAGTCCAGACCAGCGACGCCACGAAGGGAACAGCAGCATGAGCGTGCAACACGCCGAACATGACGACGTCCCCGCGATCCCTCGCCCGGACCGCACCCCGCGTGGGCTGCGCGCGGCCTGCGCCATCGTGGCCCCGCACTTGCTCCCCTCTTACGACCAGGCCAAGGACCAGGCCCTCACCGAGGCGTTGCAGCACAACTCGGTCAGACCTGTCCACGCCTATCTCGCGCACTGGGCCGCGCTGATCGAGATCGAGCGACACCCCGCGACAGCGAGGGCCTACCACCGCGCCGAGTACCTTGCGCGGATCGCGACCACGCCGGACGAGGCGCGCGTACACCTGACCACCGCGAGCGCCATCTACCGCGAGGCGGCCGAGGCGGTGCGCGACGCGTGAGCTGGGCCTGGGAATACGTCCCCGACGAGGAGACAGTGGCATCCGGGCGCGCCACCCGCGTTCGTGGCCGCGGTCGAGAAGATGGCCGACGAGTTGGTCAGAGCCGCCGAGGCACTGCATCTCCACGGCCCCGCCTACCAGGATGCCGACGAGGGAGCGAAGCACGCGTTCGTGGACGGCGGCTTCTTCGTGTACATGGTCACACCGCTGCGCGGAACTGGTCACCATCTGGCAGATCACTCCCGATCCGGGCCCGGACGCCTGACCTCTCCCCACCGTTCCAGCGCAGAGCGCAGCAACAGCGTGTGGACGAAGTGGTCCGGTTCCGTCGGGCGGTAGCACCAACTCAGGGGCCGTAGACGGCCCTGTTACCCGTCGCCTCCTCCACGACTGGGCCACGCCACCCACATCCGCGACTCCAAGAACCCCGACGGCCCACACCTCACCGTCTCCGGCGAAGCCTGGGCCGTCTTCGTCTCAAGTACCGCCTGAGCTACAGGTCCTGGAGAAACCACAGGGTCAGGGCGAGCACCGCGACCCCGCGTATCACGACCAACGCCAGGTTCACGCCCTTGAGTTTTCCGGCGCGGTGCCACAGGGCCCACGTCACCAGCAGGGACAGCACGACCGCGAGGATCAGCGTCACGGCGGCGGGGACGGCGTAGAGCACGTTGCGGTGGGCCCACAGCAGGTAGGTCCACCACACGGCGGACGCCGTGCTGAGCAGGGACTCGCCCACCAGAAGGGTCCTGCCCTCAGAGGGGGCCAGGATCGGTGTCGTCATCTGCCGTTCTCCTACTAGTAGTTGGGGTAGACGGTGACGACCCACAGGGCCTTCGTCTTCTGCTTCTTCATGGGGTAGTTCTTGCGGTTCTTGCCGTGCTGGCTGATGTAGATGTTGCCCTTGGAATCGATTTTGGTGACGACGGCCGTGTGGTCGATGCCCTTGAAGCTCGTGCCGTCCTGGTTGTAGAAGACGATGTCACCGATCTGCACACCGCTCGGGCCCGAATGCCACTTCCACGTCGCCATGGCGGAGATGAACTGCGCCAGGAACGGCGCGCCCGCCCACGTGTACGACTGCGGATGCAGCGGGTGGGTGATCTTGCTCCTGCGCCACCAGTAGCCGATGTTCGCCCGCTTGGAGGCCGGCCCGTACTTCATCGCCATGCCGCCGCCGCGGTTGAGGGACTTGGAGGCGAAGTTGGTGCAGTCCTCGGAGTACTCGGCGGAGTCGTTCCAGTGTGCCTTCGCGTAGGAGGCGACGCCGCTCCACGAGATGCTGGTCGAGATCTGCTGGGCCTTGAAGGACGCGGCGGTGGCCGTGCTGGTGGTCGTCGTGCTCGTGTCGTCGATCAGGTTGCCGTCCGCGTCGGTGGCCACGGCCGACGGGGCGCCGTCGTCGCTGAGTCCGCTGTTGGCGGACGCCTCGTCGGCGAACTCGGTGAGCGCGTCGTCGCCCGCGCTGACGACGGCCTCGACGGCGTCGGCGTCGGCGTGGCCGGTCAGGACCGGCGGGCTTCCGGGGGTGAAGGTGTACAGCCCGGTGGTGGCCTCCGCGGTGTCGGTGGCGTCGGGGTCGTCGGTGTCGATGCCCGCGGTCGTGGTGGAGGCGTTGCTGGAGGTCGCCCGAAGCGTGACCGTGCCGTCGGAGTTCGCCATCGCCAGGACGCCGGTCAGGGTGACCGCAGGTGCCTCGGTGTCCATGTCACCGCTGGTGAGCGCGGCCCTGTCGGTCAGCGGCAGGGTCTGCTCGGTGTCCAGGAGGTCGCTGAAGCCGGCGCCGGTGTCGCTCGCGTCGGCGGCCGTCGCCGCGTTGGCGGCATCGCCGGTGAGCAGGGCGTTCTGCGCCTCCAAGTAGTCCTGCAGTACGGCCTGGTAGGCAGCTGTGCCGCCGGTGACCGCGGCCGGGGTGACCGCCGAGGACGTCACGGAGGCGCTGGTGCCGTAGGTGTTGGCGGCCGTCACCGTGAACGTGTACGCGGTGCCGTTGGCCAGGCCGGTGAGCACCGCCGAGGTGCCGGTGGTCGTCGCGGTGGCCGTGGTCGTGCTGCTGCCCTTGACCTTCGCTGTGACGGTGTAGGTGATGTCGTCGGCCGTGGTGACACCGGTGGAGGCCGGTGGGCTCCAGGTGACCAGGGCGCCGGTCTCCCCTGCGCGTCCGGTCAGATCGGTGACAGCCGACGGCGCGGTGCCGCTGGATGTGTCCGTGCCGTCGTCGGTGTCCGTGTCGGCCACGACGTCGAGAGTGAAACTCCGCTTGGCCGTGTAGGAGGAGCAGACGTTACCGGCGCAGGCGCGCACCTTCCAGGAGTACGTGCTCCCGTCGGTCAGCAGACCGTCCGGCACCTGTAGGGCGGCCCGGCTGCCGCTGTCGGCGGTCGTGGTGCCCAGCGGCGTGCTGCCGACGACCGCGCCGGAGGCGTCGTACAGCTGGTACTGCGCCACGACGCTCGCCTGGCCGGGCGCGTTCACGACACCCGTGAGCAGCGGTGTGGTCGTCTCGGTCGCACCCGTCTGCAGTCCGGTCGGCACGTCCGGGATGTCCAGCGCGCCGGTGTCGACGGTGTACGGCGTCCATGAGGTCCAGGCCGTCGAGTAGTCGGTGCCGTCGTAGGCGCGGGCGCGGATGCGCAGGTGCTTGCCGTCGGGCAGCGGTGTCGAGGCCGGGACGCTGAGGGCGGCCGCCTTGCCGGAGGCGACGTACGCGGTGGACTTGGTCAGCGTGTACGTGGTGTCGGCGTAGTCGGGGTCCGGCTCGATCGCGTACTGGACGCGGACCTTGGCACCGGAGTCGGCGTCGGAGACCTTGGCCGAGAACACCGGGTTGACCGACGTGACGATCTTCTCGCTGCCGCTGGTGGTCTTCGGCGACAGGGTCAGCGAAGTCGGCGTCTTCGGGTACGAGTTGTAGGTGACCGTCAGCTTGGGCGCGTACCCGGCGGTGGCGTAGTTGGCCGAGCGCCAGCGCCGCCAGGTCAGCGAGTCGGACTCGTCCGCGCTGTTGAGCCGCAGGCCGTAGTTGGGCAGACCGTCGGCCCACGCCTGCACGATGGCGTCGATGTCCCAGTTGTTCCAGTTGGCGGGGCAGGCCGAACTGTAGCCCCAGGCCCCGGTGTTGACCACCGCGCCCACCGTGGTCGTCGTGGGCTGAGCGCCCCAGGTGATGCTGGACGAGGACCAGTCCGAGGTGATCCGCCGTACCCGGGTGCCCGCACCCGGGTCGCACGAGGACGAGTAGTACGAGTACAGGGCCAGGTTGGTGTCGAGGATGTCGGTGCCCACGAAGTCCGAAACGTCGAACTTGAGATAGGAACGGGCTACGGAGTCACCGCCGTTGTACGTGCCCGACTTCAGCTCGGTCGAGGAGATCTGCGAGTCCGTGTACTCGGGGGTCTGCACCCAGGTGTCGGTGGTCACCGCCAGGGTGCTCGTCGGGTCGACGGTGACCGGGTAGGTCAGGTCCTCGTCGAAGTAGGACGCGTCCGGGGTGAGGACCAGGGTCTGGGTGCCGTCGGCTGCCCTCTCGATGTCGTAGTCCACCGCCGCGACGTGCTTCGACTCGCCGGAGGCCCGGTCCTTGGAGGAGTCCCACATCATCGGCGCCGGGGCCTCGGCGACCAGGTCGCCGTCGTCGTCCTTGAGGAAGAGGTGGCCCGAGTCCGCCTTGGAGACGGTCAGTCCGTGCAGGGCCAGCGGGATGCGGAAGGAGACGGTTCCGTCGGCGGGCGGGGAGTCCAGGACGACGTTCTCCGAGAAGCCCTGCGGCAGCGCGGTGACCGTCAGCTTCTGGTCGTCGCCCACGTCGTACGAGGCGGTGTCGCCGTCGACGGACGGGGTGGGCAGGGCATCGGGCCAGCTCATCCCGAAGGATTTGCCGTCCGCCGACACGGAGGCGAGGTGGGTGTCCCCGCCGTCGGAGACGGTGATGTCGGCGGCCGCGGCCTGCGGCTCCAACGCGGCACCGGCGTCCGAGAGTTCGGTGTCGATGGGCTCCCAGGTCCCGTCGCTGTCCTGGACCCGGATGGGACCGGCGTAGCTCTCGGTGGTCAGGGTGCCGTCGGGGTTGACGTACGTCGTGGTTTCCTCGGTGCGCTGCGAGGTCAGTTCGACCCGCACGCCCGACAACTTCGCCTGCCTGCGGGCCAGTTGATCCGGCGTCAGGAAGGACAGCGCCTTCGCGGCGCCCTCGCTGCCGGTGTCCACCGCAGGG
This sequence comes from Streptomyces sp. NPDC048504, assembly GCF_043200035.1. Taxonomy (NCBI): domain Bacteria; kingdom Bacillati; phylum Actinomycetota; class Actinomycetes; order Kitasatosporales; family Streptomycetaceae; genus Streptomyces; species Streptomyces sp. NPDC048504. The sequence goes on along the minus strand of NZ_JBICXA010000001.1, from coordinate 500,483 downwards.
GTGACCTGAAAGGCCTTCGGAGCGACCGGAGTCGAGGCGGCCTCGGCGAACGTGCCGGATCTGAGGGGCACGTCCGTCGCCGCCGCCGAGAGCAGGAGCAGGGACAGCCCGGCGGCCGTACGTCGTACGGCCGCCGGGGAAAACCGTCTTCGATATGACATGAACGGAACATAGTTAATGTCTGGTGTGAAGACGCCGTGAAGTTGATCGTTCACAGCAACTCACAGGAATCCACAGCCTGTTGCCAGAAAGTGGACCCCTGGAGCTCCCGGATCTCCTAGAAGACCGCCGTCCCCGCCTGTGTCAGCTTCCAGTTGACCGAGGCGAAGTCCGCCGGGTCCAGGCTGCCCTTCGCCGTGACGTAGGCGATCATCAGGTCGCGGATCTGGTCGGTGGCGCTGTAGACGGTCTCCGCCGACGCGATGTGCGGGTAGCCGGAGCCGCCGTTCGCGCGGTAGTTGTTGACGGCGACGACGAAGACCTGGTCGTCCGCGACCGAAGTGCCGTTGTACGTGAGGTTCTTGATGCGCGAACCCTCGGCCTGGGCGATGTCGATGTCGTAGGAGACACCGGCCGCGACGTCGTACATGTAGTCCCAGAAGCTGTTGGCGTTCGTCAGGGTCGCGGTGTCGACCTTCGTGCCCGCCGGCACCTGGTGGTAGTACTTCGCCGCGTACTCCAGGTAGTCCTTGAGCTGGGCGCCCGTGAGCTTCTTGCCGTAGAGGGTGTTGTCGTAGATGTAGAGGCCGGCGATGTCCTTGATGGTGACCGAGCCCTTGGGGATGTCCGCCGTGCGGCTGAAGGGAGCCGCGACCGAGATCAGCGGGAGGGCCGCGTCCGCCGTCGACAGGCCCGCCTTCACCGAGTCCATCTGCACCTGCTGGATGAAGTCCATGATCGGGACGTCCTTCCAGCAGGACTCCGCCGCCGAGAGGTCCTCGGTGCAGGTGCCGACCGCCGTGTTGACGTACTTCACGACCAACTCGTGGTCCGCTTCCAGGAGTTTCTTGATCTCCGGGTCCTCGTCCACCGTGTTGGGGTTGAGGGTCTGCGCCGTCTTGCTGGTGATCTTCCACTGGCCGCGGACGAGTTCGAGCTCGAAGTCGAAGACGCTCAGGCGGTAGCCCCAGCAGTACGGCTCGGAGAGGAGGACGTCGTCGCCGGTCTCCTCGTTCTTCACCGTGTACGACGGGATCTCCACGTGGGTGTGGCCCACGAGGATCGCGTCGATGCCGGGGACCTGCTCGGCGACGAGGTTGGAGGCGTTCTCGACGTACGGGAGCTCGTCGCCGTAGGACGAACTGCCGTCCAGGCCCGAGTGGTCGGTGAGGAAGACGACGTCACAGCCGAGCGCGCGCAGCCGCGGGACGTACTTCTTGGCCTGCTCGACGAGGCCCGGGAAGACCATCTTGCCGCTGACGTTGTCCTTGTCCCACAGCGCGATGCCCGGGTTGGTGAGGCCGAGGATGCCGACCTTGATGTCGGGGGCGCCGGGGACGCGGATCCTCTTCACGGTGTACGGGGCGAACGCGGGGCGCAGGGTCTTCGCGTCCAGCGCGTTGGCGCCGAGCAGCGGGAAGTGACACTGCTGCTCGAACTTGCGCAGGGTGTCGATGCCGTAGTTGAACTCGTGGTTGCCGAGGGCGGCGGCGTCGTAGCGCATGTGGTTCATGGCGGTGGCCATCGGGTGCTTGGAGCCGCTCGTGATGGGGTCCACGCGCGCGAAGTAGTAGCCCAGCGAGGTGCCCTGGATGATGTCGCCGGCGTCGACGAGGAGGACGTGTCCCTCGCCCTTGGCCTTGCGCTGCTGCTTGATGAGGGTGGCGACGCGGGCGACGCCGACGGAGTTGCCCTTGGAGTCGGAGTAGGCCTTGTCGAGGTAGTAGTCCCAGTCGAAGACGTGGCTGTGCAGGTCGGTCGTGCCCAGGATGGAGAACGACCAGGTCTTGTTCGGCTTCGGGTGGGGCTTGGGGTGCCGGTCGGCGGCCTCGGCCGGGGTCACCGCCGCCGTGCCCGCGACGGCCGCGACAGCGCCGGTGACGGCGGACTTCTGCACGAACTCACGGCGATTCATGGGATTGACGGGCATTCAGGACTCCTGGGGAGGGCGCGGAAGGCGGGTGTGGCATGCGGGGCGCGGCGGGCTACCCGCGTAGATGTTGGCCTTCGCCTGTTACCGGCGTAACCACGCACAGCCCAAGGGCCGGTCAAGGTTTCCCAAGACCGGCCCAAGTCATGCCATCAACCGCAGCTCAACCGCCGCCCTAGATGAACGAGTTGATCTCGATCGTCTCCGTGCGGCCGGGACCGACCCCGATCGCGGAGATCGGGGCGCCCGACATCTCCTCCAGCGCCTTCACGTACGCCTGCGCGTTCTTCGGGAGGTCCGCGAAGGTCTTGGCCTTCGTGATGTCCTCGCTCCAGCCGGGCAGGGTCTCGTAGATCGGCTTCGCGTGGTGGAAGTCGCTCTGCGAGTACGGGAGTTCCTCGACGCGCTTGCCGTCGATCTCGTACGCCACGCAGACCGGGATCTCCTCCCAGCCGGTCAGGACGTCGAGCTTGGTGAGGAAGAAGTCGGTCAGGCCGTTCACGCGGGTCGCGTAGCGGGCGATGACCGCGTCGAACCAGCCGCAGCGCCGGTCGCGGCCGGTGGTGACGCCCCGCTCGCCGCCGATACGGCGCAGCGCGTCGCCGTCCGCGTCGAACAGCTCGGTCGGGAACGGGCCCGAACCGACACGGGTCGTGTACGCCTTCAGGATGCCGATGACCCGGCTGATCTTCGTCGGGCCGACACCGGCGCCGGTGCAGGCGCCGCCCGCGGTCGGGTTCGACGACGTCACGAAGGGATACGTGCCGTGGTCGATGTCCAGGAGGGTGCCCTGGCCGCCCTCGAAGAGGACAACCTTGTCGTCCTCCAGCGCCTTGTTGAGGACCAGCACCGTGTCGGCGACGTACGGCTTGAGGCGGTCCGCGTAGGACAGCAGCTCCTCGACGACCTGCTCGATGGCGATCGCGCGCCGGTTGTAGAGCTTGGTGAGCATCTGGTTCTTGATGTCGAGGGACGCCTCGACCTTCTGGGTCAGGATCGACTCGTCGTAGAGGTCCTGGACCCGGATGCCGACGCGGTTGATCTTGTCCGCGTAGGTGGGCCCGATACCGCGACCCGTCGTCCCGATCTTCCGCTTCCCGAGGAAGCGCTCGGTCACCTTGTCCACCGTCACGTTGTAGGGCGTGATGATGTGAGCGTTGCCGCTGATCAGGAGCTTGGACGTGTCGACGCCGCGCTCGTTCAGCCCGTTCAGCTCGGAGAACAGGACCGACGGGTCGACGACGACACCGTTGCCGATGACCGGAGTGCACTCCGGTGTGAGGATCCCGGAAGGGAGCAGGTGAAGGGCGTACTTCTGATCGCCCACGACTACCGTGTGGCCGGCGTTGTTGCCGCCCTGGTAGCGCACCACATAGTCGACGGACCCACCTAGCAGGTCCGTCGCCTTTCCCTTGCCTTCGTCACCCCACTGAGCACCGAGCAGCACAAGTGCGGGCACGCGCGTACACCCCTTCCGGGCGGGGCATGTCCAAGGTCAGAGGCGTACGCGGCACGTGTGTGCCTCGTACGCCGGCGACCCTCGTCGGCCGCGACCCGTCGGACCGGATGCCCCGGAATAGACGAAGCCCCTGGCGCAATAGCGCAAGGGGCTCTTGCACAAAGATGCTACCCGAGGAAGCGAGGCATGGCCGAGGTGGCGACTTTCGCGACTTCCGATCAGCTGCTGATCGTCATCGATCCGGCCGCCCGGCGCACCGACGCGGAGTCCGTCCGCATCGCGAAAGACGTGCTCAGCGCGGGTGCGGCGACGAAGGTGTGCCTGCCGGAGGGGCCCGAGGAATTCGCCCGGGTCCTGGCCCGGCGGGGTTCGCGCCGGCCGGTGCTGGTGGGCGACGACCGGGCCCTGATGCGGGCCGTGTCCCTGTTGCACCGGCAGCGGGAGCTGGCCGGATGTGCGCTGTCGATGGTGCCGGTGGGGGGTGGGCTGTCCCTGGCGGGGGCGCTGGGCGTCCCCACGGGGGCGGTGGCGGCCGCGCGCGCCGTGCTCGACGGGGTCGTACGGCGGATGGATCTGCTGGTCGACGACAGCGACGGGGTGGTGCTCGGCGCCTTGCGGATTCCTTCGCTTCCGCCGATGCGCGAGGCTCCGCCGGTGGAGGCGACGCCGGTGCCGTCCGGTTCCGGTTCCGCGCACGCGTCATGGCTGCGGACGTGCCAGTCGCTGGTACGGACACTGGTACCGGTACGGCCGTCCCGGGAGCCGCTCGCCGGTGTGACCCGGCTCGGGCCCGCTCGGCTGCGGGTCGAGGTGGACGGCGTGACACTCGTCGACCTGGACCAGCCGGTGGAGGGGGTGTCCGTGACGCCGGGGGCGTCCGGCTTCGCCGAGGTGGAGGTACGGCCGGTGTCCGTGGGGGCGTCGGCTACGACGTTGCGCGCGCGGGGGCGGACGGTCACCGTGTCCGGGGCGGATTTCCGGTACCGGGCGGACGCGGTGGTGGCGGGGCCGGTGCGGACGCGGACGTGGGTTGTCCGGGAGGGGGCTTGGGGGCTTACTTTGCCGGCGGTGGGGTGAGGTGGGGTTTCTTTCGCCCCCGCCGCCCCTACCCGTCCCATCCTCCAGGGGCTCCGCCCCTTCGACCCCGACACGGGGGCCGGCCCCCGGACCCCCGCTCCTCAGACTCCCCCAGAGGGGGCACCCGCAAGGGACTGAAGTCGAGCTCTAATTGGTCTAGTTCGGCAGCATCTGTGTGTCCGACTCGTCCTTCAACGCCACCCCCGTCGCCCCCAACTCCCTTGCCCTCCCCATCAACCCCGCCAACTTCCCAGCCGCCACCTCATACGACAGCCCCAACGGCGGCCGGATGTTGCTGAGACAGTTCCGGTCCGCATCCGTGGTCACCCCCGGCTTCGGCCGGTACGTCAGATACGCCCCCAGCGAGTCCGCCGCCGACATCCCGGGCCGCTCCCCGACGAAGACCACCACCATCGCCGCGCCCATCGCCGAGGCCACGTCATCCCCCAGGGCAACCCGCGCCTGCTCCGCCAACACCACCGGAGCCACCTGCCACGCCATAGGCAACAGCGCCGTCGTCGCCCGCACCATCGCCGCCCCGTGCTCGTGCACCGCCCGGCTGGACAGGCCGTCGGCGACCACGAAGACCACGTCCCACTCCCCCACCGGGAGGTGTGCGCGGTCGGCGGGGTCCAACCGGCGGCCCAGGTCGGGGCGTTGGAGGTAGGTGAGGCGGTCGGGGGCCGCGCTGCGGACCCGTACGGTCGGTTCGCCTCGCAGCGCCGCCGCCACGACATCCGGCTCGAACGGGGAGTGGACCGCGTCCTTCGCCGCCGCGTGCGCGGCCTGCAACTCCAGCCGGTGGTGGGTCGGCAGGCCCGAGCCCGCCCGGCCCAGGCCGATCCTCGCCTGGGTGTGGCGGCGCAGCGAGGGCCACAACTCCGGCTCCACAGGCGTTACTTGACTGAGCGTCATGCCACCAGTTCCCTTCCGATCGCCGTCAACGGGTGGGTCGTGCCGGACACGTCCCTGATCTCGCCGCCCTCGCCCAGCAGGCCGATCGAAGCGAGCCAGGTCTCAAACTCCGGTGCCGGGCGCAGCCCGAGGACCTCGCGGAGGTACAACGCGTCGTGGTACGAGGCGGATTGGTAGTTGAGCATGATGTCGTCGCCGCCCGGGGTGCAGATCACGAAGGACGCGCCGGCCACGCCGAGCATGGTGAGCATCGTGGCGATGTCGTCGTCGTCCGCGTCGGCGTGGTTGGTGTAACAGATGTCCAGGCCCATCGGCAGGCCCAGCACCTTGCCGCAGAAGTGGTCCTCCAGGGCCGCGCGGAGAATCTGGCGGCCGTCGTACAGGTACTCCGGGCCTATGAAGCCCACCACCGTGTTCACGAGGAGCGGGTCGTAACGGCGGGCGACCGCGTACGCCCTCGCCTCCACCGTCTGCTGGTCGACGCCGTGGTGCGCGTCCGCCGACAGTGCGCTGCCCTGGCCCGTCTCGAAGTACATGACGTTCGAGCCGACCGTGCCCCGGCCCAGCGCCTTCGCCGTCTCGTACGCCTCGTCGAGCAGCCCCAGCGTCACACCGAAGGACGCGTTCGCCGCCTGCGTACCCGCGATGGACTGGAAGACCAGGTCCACCGGCGCCCCGCGTTCCATCAGGTCCATGCTCGTCGTGACGTGGGACAACACGCAGGACTGGGTGGGGATCGCGTACCGCTGGATCACGCCGTCCAGCAGCTCCAGCAGATCCCTCACCGCCTTCGGGCTGTCCGTCGCCGGGTTGATGCCGATCACCGCGTCGCCCGAGCCGAGGAGCAGTCCGTCGAGCAGGGCCGCGGCGACACCCGCCGGGTCGTCGGTCGGGTGGTTCGGCTGGAGGCGGGTCGCCAGCCGCCCCGGCAGACCGATCGTCGAGCGGAAGGCGGTCACCACCCGCACCTTGCGCGCGACCGCGACGAGGTCCGCGTTGCCCATGAGCTTCGACACCGCAGCGACCATCTCCGGCGTCAACCCCGGCGCTACGGCGGCCAGTTCAGCCGTATCGGCCGTCAGCAGCCACTCCCGGAACCCGCCGACCGACAGCCCGGCCACCGCCGCGAACGCCGCCGTGTCGTGCGTGTCGAGAATCAGCCGGGTCACGTCGTCGGTGTCGTACGGGATCACCGGCTCGGCCAGGAACGCGGTCAGCGGTACGTCCGCCAGCGCCCAGCGCGCCGCGACCCGCTCCTGGGCGGACGACGCGGCCAGCCCCGCCAGCCGGTCGCCGGAACGCTCCGGGCTCGCGGCGGCGAGCAGGCGCGCGAGGGAGCCGAAACGGTAGCTGTGGCCGCCGAGCGTGGAGGTGTACGTACTCATGCCGGCGACCGTACGAGGCGCGTGTTGCCCCCAGATTTCCTCAGATTTCTAAAGGTCTGGTTGACAAACATTTAACGCACCGCACCCCTTTCCCGACTCATTCGGCCTACAGAGTTCCGGTTCGACGCACCAGCCGAACGACAGCGAGAGCAGCAGGAGAGGGGCCATCCGATGGCAGTGGACGAAGGAGTCGCCCCCGCGGCGAACACAAGCGAGGACGACGCCGTTCACCGGCTCAAGCCCAACGCCATCGGCCTGCTGGGCGTGGTCTTCATGGCCGTCGCGACGGCCGCCCCGATCACCGCGATGACCGGCAACGTGCCCTTCATGGTCTCGTCCGGCAACGGCATAGGCGCCCCGGCGAGCTACCTCGTCGCAATGGTCGTCCTGGCAATCTTTTCCGTCGGCTTCACCTCAATGGCGAAGCACATCACGTCCACAGGCGCCTTCTACGGCTTCATCTCCTACGGCCTCGGCCGCACCGTCGGACTGGCCTCCGGGCTCCTTGCCACGTTCGCGTACGCCGTGTTCGAGCCCGCGCTGATCGGCATCTTCTCGACCTTCGCCACCGGAACCTTCAAGGACCAGACGGGACTTGACATCCCGTGGTGGGCCTTCGCGCTGGTGATGCTCGCGGTCAACGCGACAGGCACGTGGTTCGGCGTCTCGGTCGCCGAGAAGCTCCTCGTGGTCCTGCTCGGCACCGAGGTGACCGTCCTCGCGGCGATGGCGATCTCGGTCGCCCTGCACGGCGGCGGCCCGCACGGCTTCACCTTCGGCCCGGTCAACCCGGTCAACGCGTTCAAGGGCACCAGCGCGGGCCTCGGTCTCTTCTTCGCCTTCTGGTCGTGGGTCGGCTTCGAGTCGACCGCGATGTACGGCGAGGAGTCCCGCGACCCGAAGAAGATCATCCCCAAGGCGACGATGATCTCCGTCCTGGGCGTCGGCGTCTTCTACGTCTTCGTCTCCTGGATGGCCATCATCGGCAACGGCGAGACGGAGGCCGTGAAGGCCGCGTCCTCCTCGAACCCGCTCGCCCTCTTCTTCAACCCCACCGAGCACTACGTCGGCCACTGGGCGGTCGACCTCATGCAGTGGCTGATGATCACCGGCTCGCTCGCCTGCGGCATGGCCTTCCACAACTGCGCGTCCCGCTACATGTACGCCCTGGGCCGCGAGGGTGTGCTCCCCTCCCTCAAGAACACCATCGGCCGCACCCACGCCAAGCACGGCTCCCCGCACATCGCGGGCCTCGTACAGACGGTGGTGAGCGCGGTACTGATCCTCGGCTTCTGGGCCACGAGCAAGGACCCGGCCAACGCGCTGTACGTCCTGCTGGCCATCCTCGGCACGATGGCGATCCTCGTCGTGCAGGCGGTCTGCTCCTTCGCGGTACTCGCCTACTTCCGCAAGAACCACCCCGAGAGCCGGCACTGGTTCAAGACGTTCACGGCTCCGCTGGTCGGGGGGATCGCGATGCTGGCGGTGGTGCTGCTCCTGGTGTCCAACATGAGCGTCGCGGCAGGCTCGGAGTCCAACTCGCCGGTCCTGAAGGCAACCCCGTGGCTGGTACTGCTGGTCGCGGCGACGGGCATCGGCTACGCCCAGTACCTGAAGCGCAGGGCTCCTGAGCGCTATGCCTTGCTGGGCCGCACGGTCCTCGAAGAAACCAAGGAGCGCTGAGGTTCTTTTAGGGGCGCGGGGAACTGCGCGACCAGCCACGACGCTCCCGCAGATTCGCACTCGTCTGCAGGCCGTGGTGGGCCGGTCGCGCAGTTCCCCGCGCCCCTTAAGTAGCTCCACCGAACCGTGTTTCCCGGTACGCCCTCCACCGCTCCATCATCGCCGCGATCTCCCCGTCGACGAACTCGAAAAAGGCCAGGGTCTCAGCCATACGCCGCCCCGCCGGGGTCTCCGCACCGAGGCTGGCGACCCCCTCGCTCAACGCAGCCTCCCACCGCTTGAGGACAGCCTCGCGGTTGGTGAGCGCCTCGTACCACTGATTCCCCTGCACCCGATACCGCTCACGCCGCGAACCGGGCTTGCGCTCGCGAGACACCATGTGCTGCTGCGCCAGATACCGCACCCCACCGGACACCGCGGCCGGGCTGATCCGCAGCTGCTCCCCCAGCTCGACGGAGGTCATCGCGCCCGCGTCGGAGGACAGCAGCGCGGCGAAGATCCGCGCGGGCATCCGCTGCATCCCCGCCTCGACGAGCTGCGCCGCGAAGGACTCGACGAACTTCGACACGGACTCCGGGTCCCGCGCACCAGATGGGTCCGTCGCACCAGATGTATCCGTCATGGACCCACCCTACCCGCGCTTCACACGCTTCCTTAACTTCACAAATTTCTGAAAGAAGCGTACGTTCGGCTCCATGACGAAGGCAATCACCGTCTCCGGACTGCACAAGTCGTTCGGCAGGACGCAAGCCCTCGCGGGTCTCGACCTGGACGTCGAGGCCGGCGAGGTGCACGGCTTCCTGGGCCCCAACGGCTCCGGCAAGTCCACGACGATCCGCGTCCTGCTCGGCCTCCTCCACGCGGACTCGGGCGCGGCCCAACTCCTGGGCCGCGACCCCTGGACCGACGCCGTCGAACTGCACCGCCGGGTCGCCTACGTCCCCGGCGACGTGACGCTGTGGCGCAACCTCTCCGGAGGCGAAGTCATCGATCTCTACGGCAAGTTGCGCGGCGGCCTCGACACGTCCCGGCGCACCGACCTGATCGACCGCTTCGAACTCGACCCCACCAAGAAGGGCCGCACGTACTCCAAGGGCAACCGCCAGAAGGTGGCCCTCGTCGCAGCGTTCGCCTCGGACGTCGACCTGCTGATCCTCGACGAACCGACGTCGGGCCTCGACCCCCTCATGGAGGAGGTCTTCCAGCGCTGTGTGGAGGAGGAACGCGACCGGGGCCGTACGATCCTGCTCTCCTCCCACATCCTCAGCGAGGTGGAGGAGTTGTGCGACCGGGTGAGCATCATCCGCAAGGGCCGCACGGTGGAGAGCGGTTCGCTGTCCGACCTGCGCCACCTCACCCGCACCAGCGTGACGGCCGAACTCACCGGCGCCCCCAACGGGTTGGCGGCCCTGCCGGGGGTCCACGACCTGGACGTACAGGGCCACCGAGTCCGCCTCCAAGTCGAAACGGACCAACTCAACGCAGTACTGCGCTCGTTGAGCGAGTCCGGCGTCCGCTCGCTGACCTCGAAGCCGCCGACGCTGGAGGAGCTGTTCCTCCGCCACTACCAGGAGACGGCATGACGGCCGCAGCGTTCCCAGCACGCCCCGCCGTCAGCGGCTCGCGTCAACTGGCAGGCACCGGCGCCCTGTTGCGCTTCAACCTGCGCCGCGACCGCGTGGTGATCCCGGCCTGGGTGGCGGTGACGGGCCTGCTGGTGCTGTCACTCCCCAGCTCCCTGAAGACCGTGTACTCCACCCCCGCCGAACGCGCCGACGTCGCCCGCCAGATGCTCACCAACAGTTCGCTGCGCGCCACCTACGGCCCGGTGTTCAGCGACTCGCTCGGCGGTCTCACCGCCTGGCGCATCGGCGGCTACGCCGCGATCCTCGCCGGGGTCATGAGCCTGATCGTCGTCGTACGGCACACCCGCGACGAGGAGGAGAGCGGCCGCCAGGAACTCATCTCCTCGGCGATGGTCGGCCGCCGAGCCCCCCTGACGGCAGCCCTGTTGACGGCGCTGGTCGCCAACTCCGCGCTGGCGCTGCTGATCACGGGAGGTATGGCCGGTCAGGGTTCGGCGGGAGCCCTGGCTCTCGGGCTCGGCATCGGCGGAGTGGGCATGGTGTTCGCGACGCTCGCGGCGATCGTCGCCCAGTTCACGGACAGCGGGCGGTTGGCGAAGGGCCTGACCGGCGGACTGCTGGGCGCGGCCTTCGTCCTCCGTGCCGTAGGAGACTCGACCACCAACGACGGTTCCTCCCCCGCGACTTGGGTCTCCCCGATCGGCTGGCTGGAGAACCTGCGCCCGTTCGCGTCCGAACGGTGGTGGGTACTGGCCCTGTTCGTCACCGCAGCCCTCCTCCAGGGCTTGCTGGCCTACGAGTTGGCGGGCCGCCGAGACGTGGGAATGAGCTTCTTCCCAGCCCGCCCGGGCCCGGCCCACGGCCGCCTCGGCACGGCGGGCGCACTGGCCTGGCGTCTCCAACGGGGCGCCGTACTGGGCTGGAGCCTCGGGTTCTCCGCGGCCGGGGTCGCCTTCGGCGGCATCACGAAGGGCGCGGCGGACCTGGTCGGGGACAACGCCAAGACCCGCGAGATCATCGAGCGGATGGGCGGCCAGTCCGGCATCGAGGACGCGTTCCTGGCCACGATGGCCGGCATGTTCGGCATGCTCGCCGCGCTGTACGCGGTCTCCTCGGTCCTACGGCTGCACAGCGAGGAGACCGGCCAGCGGGCCGAACCGGTCCTCGCGAACGCGGTCGGCCGCCTGCGCTGGGCGGCGGGCCACTTGGTCGTCGCCTTCGGAGGAGCGGTCCTGATCATGCTGCTGAGCGGCCTCGGCCTGACACTGGGCTACGGCACGGATCTGGGCCCCATCCTGGCGGCCTGCCTGGTCCAACTCCCGGCGATCTGGACCCTGGGCGCCCTGGCAGTGCTCCTCCACGGCATCTCCCCGCGCCTGTCCCCGGCATCCTGGGCAGCGGCCGGACTGGCCCTCGCGCTCGGCTGGATCGGCCCCGCGCTGAACCTCCCCCAGGCGGTCCTGGACATCTCCCCCTTCGGCCACCTGCCGAAGCTCCCGGGCGGAGACATGGCGTGGGGCCCGGTGACCGTCCTCACGGCGATCGCCGCGGCCCTGGTCGCCGTAGGCCTGACGGCTCTGCGCCGCCGCGACCTCACGACCTGACCGAGCACCCGACCTCGATCACGACCGGGAACCTCCGGCGGGCCGTGCGCGTCCGTCCCGGGCATGGGACAACGTGCGCAGGCCGCCGGGGGATGTCTGACCGCCTTGCTCGGCGCGGGCCTGGGACTGGGGGTGTGGTCGTACGGCGTCCAGGACCGCTTCTACCGCTTCGAGGCGAGCCCCGACTGGAGCGTTCTCTACGCCGAGCTGCCGCTGGCGGTTCTCGGCGGGGTCGCCGCCGCGCTCGGCGTGTGGGCACTGGTCCAGCGCGTCAGAGCGTGACGCTCAGCCCCTCCAGCCCCCGGATCACGAAGTTCGGCTTGCGCTCCGGCTCCGCCGCGAGCCGCAGCGTCGGGGCCTTCTCCAGCAACGCCCCCATGGAAGCGGCCAGTTCGATACGGGCCAGGGGTGCGCCGATGCAGTAGTGGATGCCCGCGCTGAAGCTGATGTGCGGGTTGTCGGCGCGGCTGAGGTCCAGGCGCTCGGGGGACGCGAAGACCGCCGGGTCGTGGTTGGCGGAGCCGAAGAGCATCGCGATCTCCGCGCCCCGGGGGATGGTGGTGCCGTCGATCTCGATCTCGTCCAGCACCCACCGCTCGAAGAGCTGGAGCGGGGTGTCGTAGCGCATCAACTCCTCGACGGCGGACGGGATCAGCGAGTGATCCGCGCGCAGGGCGGCGAGTTGGTCGGGGTTGCGGAACAGGGCCCACCAGCCGTTCACCGTGGCGTTCACCGTCGCCTCGTGGCCCGCGTTGAGCAGGAGGACGGCGGTGGAGATCAGCTCCTGCTCGGTGAGGCGGTCGTCGTCCTCGTCGTGGGCCGCGATCATGCCGGAGATGAGGTCGTCGCCCGGGTTCTCGCGGCGGGCCGCGATCAACTCGCGTAGATACGAGGAGAATTCGTCCGACGCGCGGACCGCCTTCGCCGCCGTGTCCTCGGACGGGCTGAGTTCGTACATCCCGCAGATGTCCGCCGACCAGGGGCGGAGCGGAGCGCGGTCCGACTCCGGGATGCCCAGCATCTCGGCGATCACCGCCACGGGGAGGGGTTCCGCCACGTCCGTGAGCAGGTCGCCGCCGCCCCTCGCCACCAGACCGTCCACCAGGTCGGCCGCCAACTGGCTCACGTACGGCTTCAGTTGCTCGACCGTGCGCGGGGTGAACGCCTTCGAGACCAGGCGCCGGATGCGGGTGTGGTCCGGGGGCTCCAGGTCGAGCATGCCGTGGTCGTTGAGGGTGTGGAAGGGCTCGTGCTCGGGCGGGGGTGCCGTACGGCCGAAGTCCTCGTGGGTGAAGCGGTGTTGGTAGGTGCGGCCGAGGCGACGGTCGCGGAGCAGCGCCGAGACGTCCGCGTGGCGCGGGACCAGCCACTGGTCGGTGGGCTCGTAATAGGTGACCCGGCCCCGGTCGCGCAGTTCGGCGTAGGCGGGGTACGGGTCGTCGACGAACGCGGGGTCCCAGGGGTCAAAGGCTGCCATGCACGGACGCTAGCCCGACAGCACCCGGTCTGACCAGGGGCGACCTCAGTGATCCCGGTGATCTCGGTGATCTCGGTGATCCAGGAGGCTGCAGGACCGCCGGTTGCCCCCGCGTATTTCTGCTCCACTGGTTTCCGCCCGGCGCGGTAGCTTGCCAGCGCCGTCCGGGATCGCCGGAAGCGCTGCGCGCACGGATCCTTGCGGGAGAGTGGGAGATCGGGGAGAGCCGCACCGCTCAAGTTCGAAGACCCACGCTGTCACCATTGAACGCCAGGCATTTGCCGTTCAGGTACGGGGACGGTCGTTCACACGACCGGCGGGGTCGATTCACCGCCGAGACGATCACTTTGCCGGCCACCCTTGATGTGCTCGACGAGGGCGGTGAAGGCGGGGGTGGGGAAGGAGAGGGTGGCGCGGTTGGGCAACTTGGAGTCGCGGACGGCTGTGCGGGTGGGGAGGGTGGCTATCTCGACGCAGGTGTCGCCGTCGCCGCCGCTGGAGTACGTCGACTTACGCCAGTTCATTACAGTTCCTTAGCCAGCCGGTGAATGAAGTCCCGCGACGCCACCGGGTCCAGTGACGCGCTCCTCACCTTATGGAACAGCGTGCGGAGCTTTTCCAACTGGGCCTCCGCATCGGAGAAGCCGACACCGGTCGGCGAGTCACGCAACCCGGTGTCCAACCGGGGCACGGGACCACCCAGATACATCATCGAGGCTCCGGCACCCGCGAAACCCACGTAATCGACGGGGATGACCCGTACAACGGCGTGCCCCTTCTCGATCTCCTCCAGAATGAAGGCAAGTTGAGCGAGTGACGCCCGGCGGTCCGACACTTGGACACGCAGGGCGAACTCGTGGATGACCGTCTCGTACGGGGTGGGGTCGTCGCCTTCGATGACGACGTGCCGGTTCAGCCGATGTTCAACACGTAGGGCCACCTCGTCCTCGGGAAGCTCGGGGCGCATGTACGAGTAGACCGCGCGAGCGTAGTCGGGGGTCTGAAGCAGCCCGGGCACGAGCATGATCACGACCTCGCGAAGGAACGTCGCGTGGTGCTCGGCCTCGGCGGTGTCGAGGAACGCCGGCGGTAGCACTCCCCGGTACTCCTCCCACCAGCCACGGGTACGGTCGGTCGCCATCGCCACGAGCGCGTCGATCAACTCCGTGTCCGTGCAGGCGTAGTGGACAGCCAGTCGGCGAACGCGCTCTGCACTGACCGCCGCGATACCCAACTCCATGTGGCTCATCTGGCCGGAGGTCGAGTTCAGGAGGGCCGCCGCCTCCCGGGCCTTCAAACCAGCGGCCTCGCGCAGCCTGCGCAGTTCAGTCCCCAAACGCACCTGTCGCGCTGTACGCCGGCCTCGGGCACCCAAAAGCTACGGACTAGCGGCAAACCGAAGTCCGCGGGGAAATCTCCAGCCTGGCAGCGATCCGCTACGCCTCGTTTCTCGTAACTGGCCGCTGATCCATTCCTGGATCGTCATCGGACGGCGCACCGGCGGCACACCGGCGACCGGCAGGAACACCGTCACTTCATGACCGCCGTCGCCCGCAACCGCCGGCGATCCACCAGTTCACCGGCCAACTGCCGTACGTACGGCTTCCGTTGCTCGACCGAGCCCAGGGTGAACGCCTTTGCGGGTGCGGAAGGGCGCTGTCCACCAGCCATACCCCAGCTCGTCGCCGTACCGCCTGTGGACTTGTGGTGAATGTCGCGGGGCCTGTACCCCGGTCCCGGACCGCTCCCCGCTTCTTGACGTTTCAATCATGGCGATCATGCCGGGAATGGGCGACTGGTGGACCTGTGATTGGCGGTGCGATGGGACGTCCTGAGCGGCCGGTGGACCCCGAGGCCGGAGCCGTTCAGCGGCTCGCGCATCAGCTGCGGGAACTGCGGGCCGCGTGCGGCGGGCCGTCGTATCGGGTGATGGCACGGCGGGCGCACTACTCGGCACCCACGCTGGCGCAGGCGGCCGAGCGGCTGCCGTCGCTGGCTGTAGTGCTTGCGTACGTGCAGGCCTGCGGGGCCGATCCCGGGGAGTGGGAGACGCGGTGGAAGGCCGCGGCCGAGGCGGAGCGCGCCGTACGGCAGGAGGGCAGCGGTGGCGGGGACGAGCCGCCGTATCGCGGGCTCGTGCGGTTCGAGCCCGGGGACGAATCGCTGTTCTCCGGGCGGGACCGGCTGGTCGGGGAGTTGCTGGAGCTGGTGTGCGAACACCGGCTGGCGATGGTGTTCGGGGCGTCAGGGAGCGGGAAGTCGTCGTTGCTGCGGGCCGGGCTGATACCTCGGCTGCGGCGGCGCATCGAGGGAGACGGCTGCGCGGCGGTGCTGCGGGTGCTCACCCCGGGGGCCACGCCGGCGGCGACCCACGGGCATCTGCTGACTCCCGGGGACGGGGAGGCGTTCAGCCCCGACAGCGGGGCGTTCGCGTACGGGGTGTCCACACCGGGTCGGGACGCGGCCCCGCAGCGGCTGACCGTGTGGAACGTCACCGGTGACCGCGCACGGACCACGCTGGACATCACCTCGTCCTCCGCCGGTACGGCGGTCGCGCTGGCCCTCGGTCCGGGCGGACGCACCCTGCTGGCCGCCCGTACTCCCGGCACCCCGCACCTCACCGACGAGGTCTGGGACGTCACCCGGCACCGCAGGACGGCCGTGCTCAAGGGCTTCGACAGTCACCTCCTGGCCCTGCGGCCCGACGGCCGGCTGCTCGTCGGCGGCAGCCACAGCGCCGCTCTGCCCGCCGGTCCGGTCACCGCGCGGGCCCTCGGCCAGAGCGGGCGGATCGGCGCGCTGGCCTTCGGCGCCGACGGTTCCTGGTCCTAGTGCAGCAGGCCCTTGGTCCGCAGCCAGGCCCTGGCCGCCTTACCGGGTGTCTCGCCCGCGTCGACCGACGCGGTGAGCTTCGCCAACTGGGTGGTCGTCAGCAGGGTGTTGACCCTGGCCAGCGCCGTCCGGCCTGCCAGGTCCACGGCGGGGGCGCTGATCAGCGGGAAGACATGCTCGGACGGTACGACGGACTTCGGGTCGGCGTGCACCACCAGCCCGTCCCGGGCGATCACCGGGTCTGTGCTGCGCAGCACGCGGATGTCCGCCGCCTGAGCTGTCCCGGCCGGGGTGAGCGTGATGCCGTACGCCTTCTTGAGGGCGGCGACGGACGGGGCGTCGGGATCGCCGGACGCGGAACCGCCGAGCGTCAGACCGGTGCGGGCCCCGCGGACGTCGGCAAGGCCGCGCAGCTTGTGCCGCCCCGCGGTGGACCTGGTCACCGCGAGGACGACCCCGCCCTGCGCCGCCGCCGGAGGCAACGCGACGATCCCCGGCGGCAACGCCATGCTCAGCGTCGCCTCCATGTTCCCGGGTATGGTCTGCCCGCCCGGCATCGCCCGCAGCAGCGTGGACTCGTAGGCGGGCGCGATGCCTGATCCTGCCGTCCACCACGGCCTGTGCGGTGTCGACGGGGCACGCGTACGAGGTGTCCGCCGTCCGCACCTTCTCCCCTGCCCGGGTGAGGAGTTCGCCGTAGAGCGCCGCCACGACCCGGCTTTGGGCCGAGCCGTCGGTACCGATCACCGCCGGCCCCGCACGGTCCGCGTAACCGACGTGCGCACCCGCGGCGTTCGCGCTCGCGCAGCCGGAGAGAAGGCCGGGGAGAAGGAGGAGCGAGCTGGCCGCGAGAGCGCCGGTACGGAACATCGCGCCCTGCCCGTCAGCAGTGCCGGCCGCGATCAGCCAGGCTCATCGGCTTGTCCTAGTACTTGTCCTTGAACTGGATCTCCCACCACCCCTTCGCCTGCTGCTTGGAGGTGCCGCGCTCGATCCAGCCGTAGCTTCCCGAGGGGATGTTGACCGTGTTGGACTCGGTGTCGTTGTGGGAGTTCTGCCAGGTGTGGCTGTAGCTCGTCTCGCCTGCACCTCGAAGACCTCGGCGAACTTGTAGCCCGCCGTGACCGAGACGCCGACCGTGTTGCCGGCGGTGGTCGTGTCCGACCAGTGCGCGGGGCCGGTGTAGCTCCAGTAGCTCTGCGGGCGGAACTTGCAGAAACTGGCCCAGTTGCAGGCCTTCAGGAGTTCGGCGTTGGTCGGGGTGTCGGCGGCGAGCGCCTGGGGAGCCGTGAGCAGCGAGGCCCCCACGGTGAGGGCACCGAGCACACCGATCGTGCGAGGGGAGAAACGCTTGGCGGATTTCTTCTTGCGCGGGGCGAAGGCCATGGATCACTCCATCGAGAGGGGGAGTTCGGTGGAAGCACCAGTTGCTGCGCACCACTCTCGGACGGAACCGCCCGCCGCTGATCAACGTCCCCTCACAGCCGGGGACGGAATCGGCTCAGCGTTTCATCGGAGTCACCTCGGAATCCCGCGTCACCCCGGCCTCACCAGCCTCGCCTCGTACGCGAACACCGCCGCCTGCGTGCGGTCCCGCAGTCCCAGCTTCACCAGGATCCGGCTGACATGGGTCTTGATCGTCGACTCGGCGACCACCAGCCGCTCGGCGATCTCCCCGTTCGACAGACCCTGGGCGATGAGGACCAGCACCTCCGTCTCCCGCTCGGTCAGATCCCCGTACGTCCCCTGCTGCGCGGCCGGCATCAGACGGGGTGTCTCGGACAGCTTCGAGAACTCCGTGATCAGCCGTCTGGTGACGGAGGGCGCGAGCAGCGCCTCGCCGGCCGCCACCACCCGTACCCCGTCGGCGAGTTGACGTGCCGAGGCGTCCTTGAGGAGGAAGCCGGAGGCTCCCGCGCGCAGCGCCTGGTACACGTACTCGTCGAGGTCGAAGGTGGTGAGCACCAGCACCTTCGCCGCACTGTCCGCCGCGACGATCTCCCGGGTCGCCTCGATGCCGTTCATCTCCGGCATCCGGATGTCCATCAGCACGACGTCCGGGACCAGTTCACGCACCCGCTCGACCGCGTCGCGCCCGTTCACCGCCTCGCCGACGACCTCGATGTCCGGCATCGCGCCCAACAGGACCGAGAAGCCCTCGCGCACCATCATCTGGTCGTCCGCGATCAGTACGCGGATCGTCATGCGTCACCTTCCCTGGCGCTCGGCACGGGTTCACCCGCACTCGGGACCGGCAGGAACACCGTCACCTCGTAGCCGCCGTCGTCGGCCGGGGCCGCCGTCATCTCGCCGTTCAGCATGGAGACCCGCTCCCGCATCCCCGTGATGCCGTGCCCGGCGCCGGGCGAGGGCTTGACCAGGCTCGGCTCGGGCATCGGGCCGTTGACTATGCGCAGGCCCAGCCCGCCCAGCACATAACCGATCTCCACCCGGGCACTCGCACCGGGCGCGTGCCGCAGGGTGTTGCTCAACGCCTCCTGCACTATCCGGTACGCCGACAGCTCGACGCCCTGCGGGAGTTCACGCACCGCTCCCGTCACCGCCTTGTCGACGCTCAGGCCCGCGTCACGCACATTGGCGAGCAGCGCGTCCATGTCGGCGAGGGTGGGCTGCGGGGCGTCGGGGGCCTCGTAGTCCTCCGCGCGGACCACGCCCAGGACCCGGCGCAGCTCGGTCAGGGCGGCCACCGCGTTCTCCCTGATGGTGACGAACGCGCGCTCCAGCTCCGGCGGCGGGTTCTCCACGCGGTAGGGTGCGGCCTCCGCCTGGATGGCGACCACCGACATGTGGTGGGCGACCACGTCGTGCAGCTCGCGGGCGATCGTCGTGCGCTCCTCCAGCAGCGTGCGCCGGGACCGCTCGTGCGCCGTCACCGTCAGCTGCGCGGTCACCTCCTGCCGGGCCTCCCGGCGTATCTGCCAGACGGCGACGCCGAGCAGCATCAGGGCGGAGAGGAACAGCATCTGCGCACTGTCCGAACCGAAGGCGTGGCCGCCGGCCAAGCTGGAGGCGCCAATGCCGTAGACCGCCGTCAGCGCCCACATCCAGGCGGCCGTGCGCGGTCGGGTGCGTATCGCCACGATCGCGAGCACGGCCAGGTGGCAGACGAAGCTGCCGGTCCGCCACGGCCACTCGTCGTCGAACTCGGTCGCCAGGGCGGTGGCGACCGGCGTCGCGGCCATGGACAGCCAGAACGCGCCGACCGGCCGCACCATGGTCAGCAGCACCGGCATCAGGGCGAGCAGGCCGAGGATCAAGTTGCCGCCCGCGCCGCGGGCCTCGTCGTTCGTCGCGACGAACATCGCGAGCAGGCCGACCGCGGTGATCAGGGCGTGCGGGCTCCAGGCCGCGTACTCCCGCGCCCGGCCCTTCAGACGCCGGGTCAGCGGGCCTTCGGCGGTGGAGGGGGGCAGCGGGCGGTAGGCGAAAGCGTCGTGGAACAGGTCCTGCCGCAGTCCGCGCAGGGCGTCCGCGGCAAGCCTGAACTCCGGGCTGCGCGGCTTGGCCCCGCCTGTCGGCGGCAACTGCTGGGTCGTCTCGGTCACATTCAAAACGGTAGGCGGAGCGGTCCGTCGCCGTCGTCACCTGTGAGAAGGGTCCTGGTCCGTCCGTCTCAAGTACTACGGGTATGACCGGGACGGAAAGGCACCCGGGCAGGGGCCGCTCACCACGCCAGCTGTGCGATCTCCTCCGCCACCACGGCGCACGCGTCCGCCGCCGGGTCGATCAGCGGGAAGTGCCCGACGTCCTCCAGCAGCGTGAGGCCCACGACCTCACCCGACTTCGCCGCCGCGTCCGCGTAGGACTCGGCGACCGCCTGGGGGACGACGATATCGGCGCGGCCCTGGACCAGGGTGGTCGCGATGCCGGTGGGGAGGAGGAGCGACGGGTCCGCGTACGGCAGGCGCTCGACGAACCTGGCTTCTCCGCCCAGGAGTTGAGCGGCCGCTCCGTCGCATACCGCCAGCTTCTCGGCGACCGTGAAGTCGGCGATCGGGGCGAGGGCGACCACGCCGCGCAGTGCGGCGGGGGCGTCGGTGCGCCAGGGGGCGTCCTTCGGGAGGACGTGCCGGGCCGCGGCCCAGAGGGCGAGGTGGCCGCCCGCCGAGTGCCCGGTGATCACCGTGCGGCGCGGATCGGCCTGCGGCAGCGCCTCCCGTACGAGTGCGGGGAGGGCGTCCAGCGCCGCCGCGATGTCGTCGAAGGTGTCCGGCCAGCGCCCCGCGACCGGACCCGTACCGCCCTGCGTGGGCAGGGCCGCGCCCCGCCGGTACTCGACGTTGGCCACCGCGAACCCCCGTCGCGCGAGGAAGTCCGCGAACGGGGTGATGTGCCGGCGGTCGTACGGGGCGCGCCACGCGCCCCCGTGCAGTACTACGACCAGGGGTGGAGCCTCGCCCGGCACGCGTTCGCCGCGCGGGGCGTAGAAGTCGATCACCTGATCGGGATGGTCGCCGTACGCGGCGGTGCTGTCGGGGTCGACGGCGGGGTGCGAGAAGGCCGACTCCTCTTCTGCGGTGGCACGTGCGGCTGCGTCGTCCGGCATGCTCCAACCTCTCAGCGAAGAAACGGATTTGGACGGTTCGGATGTGGCGGACCTGGAGAAGATTGCGGCCGTGGGCGGGACGGTACCAGGCCAGTGACGTGCGCGGACACGCGGATGTCACGCTGGGTGAGGGTTAAACGGTTCTGCTGTTTCGTTACGCTGACGCCGTGCCCGTCACGGCACCTCATCAGCACCCCCAGGAGCCCATCATGTCTGCCGAACCCGACCCCGAGCCCGGCACCCTGCGCCCCGGTGGCCGCACGGCACGCGTGCGTACGGCGGTGCTGCGGGCCGCGGGTGACGTGCTGGCCGAGCAGGGCGTCGACCGGCTCGACCTCTCGGACGTCGCCCGGCGGGCGGAGGTCGGCAAGACCACGGTGTACCGGCGCTGGGGTTCGGTGACCGCGCTGGTCGCGGACCTCCTCGTCGACATGGCCGAACAGTCGCTGCCGCGCGAGGAGACGGGCTCGCTGCTCGGCGACCTGCGCGCCAACGCCCTGCTCGTGCAGCGCACCCTCGCCGATCCCCGGCAGGGCGCCCTGTTCCGCGCCGTCATCGCCGCCGCGACCTGCGACGCCCGTACGGCCGAGGCCCTGCGCCACTTCTACGAGGTGCGGGTCGCCGAGTGGGCGCCCTGCGTCGAACAGGCCGTCGCGCGCGGGGAGTTGCCCGCAGGCACCGATCCCTCCCAGGTCGTACGGGCCGTATCGGCACCCCTCTACTACGAGTTGCTGACCACCGGGACCGCCCCGGACACCCCTGCCGCGGAGCGCGCCGCGCAAGCCGCGCGGGCCGCTGCCGTGGCAGGGGTGTACGTCATCGGCCTCTCCGAAGATCTAACCACTCCTGTCTCCTACGACGGTTAGATCGAGGTACAGCTTCTAGCGGACCAGGTCTCCCAGCGTCCGAGCCGCCCGCTCCACGTCCCCGAACCCGACGTACAACGGCGTGAATCCGAACCGCAGCACGTCCGGATGCCGGAAGTCGCCGACCACACCCCGCTCGATCAGCCGTTTCATCACGTCCCCGGCGTCCGCACACCGCAGCGCGACCTGGCTGCCGCGCTCCGCGTGAGCCACCGGAGTCACCGACTCCACCCGACCGGCGGGGACGTACGACGCCACGCACTCCAGGAAGAAGTCCGTCAGGGCAAGGGACTTGGCACGCACCGCGCCGATCGAGACACCGCCGCCGTCCCACACCTCAAGGGCCGCTTCCAGAGCGAGCATGGACAGGATGTCCGGCGTACCCACACGACCGCGCAGCGCACCGGCGGCGGGCTCGTACGCGGACCGCATGCCGAAGGGTTCGGCGTGCGAGTTCCAGCCGGGCAGCGGCGAGTCGAAGCGGTCCTGCAACTCCCGGCGCACATACAGATACGCGGGCGAACCCGGGCCGCCGTTCAGGTACTTGTAGGTGCAGCCGACCGCGAGGTCGACCCCGTGCTCGTCGAGCCCGACCGGCAGCGCGCCCGCGCTGTGGCACAGGTCCCAGACGACCACGGCGCCCGCAGCGTGCACCGCGGCCGTCAGCGCGGGCAGGTCGTGCAGCCGGCCGGTGCGGTAGTCGACATGGTTGAGGAGCACCGCCGCCGTACGGTCGCCGAGCGCGCCCGGCACCTCGGCCGGGGCCACCGGCCGCAGTGTGCATCCGGTCATCCGGGCCGCCGACTCGGCGATGTACCCGTCCGTGGGAAAGGTCGTGGCGTCGACGACGATCTCGTCCCGCCCCGAACCGGCCGTCATCCGCACTGCCGCCACAAGTGCCTTGAAGACATTGACACTTGTGGAGTCGCCGACGACGATCTGCCCGGCCGCCGCCCCGACCAGCGGGGCGATCCGGTCACCGATCCGCTCGGGCGCGGTCCACCAGCCGCTCTCGTCCCAGGAGCGGATACGCAACTCGCCCCACTGCCGGCGTACGACGTCCTCGACCCGGCCGGGGACCGCCACCGGCAGCGCACCGAGCGAATTCCCATCCAGGTACACCACGTCATCCAGGACGAACCGCGAACGCGCGCCCGCGAGTTCGTCGGCGGCGTCCAACTTCTCTGCCTTCACCACGAGTTCAGACATGGGAGCGCGCCGTCCACAGCTCGGGGAACACGTTCTTCTGCGCGCGCTTCTCCAGCCAGGCCACGCCCGCGGAGCCGCCCGTGCCGGTCTTCGCGCCCATCGCGCGCCGGGTGGCGACGAGGTGGTCGTTGCGCCATCGCCAGACCAGTTCGGCGACGTCGGTCAACGCCTCGCCGAGCCGGGCGAGTTCGTCGTCCGCATCCCCGGAGTAGAGAGCGGTCCACACCGCCTCGACCTCCTCCGACGGCTCGTACCGCAGCGTCACGTCACGCGTCAGTACGGCCTCGGGGACCGCGTGCCCGCGCCGGTCGAGAAGCCTCAACACCTCGTCGTAGAGGCTCGGTTCCTGCAGGGCCTTCTCCAGCTCGGCGTGCACACGCGGTGCTCCGCGGTGCGGGACGAGCATGGACGCGGACTTCTCGCCGAGGAGGAACTCCATGCGGCGGTACATCGCGGACTGGAAGCCGGAGCCCTCGCCGAGGGCCGCGCGGTAGGAGTTGAACTGGGCCGGGGTGAGCTGGCCGAGGGGCCGCCAGGAGGCGTTGAGCGCGTCGAGTTCCCGTACGGAACGCTTCAGCGCGTCGATCGCGACCGGCACCCGGTCCTCGCGCAGGGCGCGCGCGGCGGTCTCCCACTCGTGGACGATGACGGTGAACCACAGCTCCATGACCTGGGTGGTGACCAGGAAGACCATCTCGCCGGGGTCGTCGGAGCGGGTGTGCTGGAGGTGGGTGAGGACGTCGGCCTGGACGTAGTCCTCGTAGGGGGTCGTCCCCTGGAAGTCGAGATGCGGGGCCTCGGGCTCCTGAGGTTCCTGAGCCGGTTGGGACATCGCTGTCTCCTGATGCGTACTCCGGGTAGCGGTCCGCCCCTGCCGTTTTCGACACGGTGGCCCCGGTCCCCACCGGGCATCCTCCCCAATCGTCCCCCGAGACCGCAAGGTCCGCCTGGTCACACCAGGCGGACCTGCATCAACGTCCCCGGACTAGCCGAGCGTCTGGGCCGCCGTGGGCGAGGAGTCCTTCAGGAACTGCGAGCACCGCGCGTACTCCTCCTGCTCCCCGATCGCCTGCGCCGCCCGGGCGAGGGCGTGCAGGGCCCGCAGGAACCCACGGTTCGGCTCGTGCTCCCAGGGGACGGGGCCGTGCCCCTTCCATCCGTTCCGCCGCAGGGAGTCGAGCCCGCGGTGGTAACCCGTACGCGCATAGGCGTACGACTCCACGACGCTCCCCCGCTCGAACGCGTCGTCGGCCAGCAGCGCCCAGGCCAGCGAGGAGGTCGGGTACTTGGCGGCGACATCGGCGGGCGTCGCGCCACTCGCGAGGAGGTCGCGCGGCCCGGGGTCTTCGGGGAGGTGGGTCGGGGGCGGTCCCCCGAGGAGGTTCTCGTGAATCGTCATGGGTTCCAGTCTCCCCCAGGGGCGGCGATTGCCTGGCATCCCGTTGCCGCACGGCATCAAGCCGCTACTCAAGACGTCCCTTCCCCACCCGCGGCTCCAGCGGCGGAGCCGTCACCCACCCGTGCGTGAGGCACTCCGGGCGGCGGCAGTCCGGTGCCGGGCGTCGTACGGTCGCGTACGCCAGGACCGAGCCCACCACCAGGACGCCCGCGCACCACCACATCGCCCGGTCGAAGGCGTGGTCGAAGGCACCCGCCGAGCGGTACGCCTCCGGGCCCATCCCCGCGAGCAGCGGCAGCGCGGCGACCGCGATGAGGCCGGCCGCGCGGGCCGCCGCGTTGTTGATACCGCTGGCCAGGCCCGCGCGGGCCGTGTCGACGGAGGCGAGGACCGTGGCCGTGAGCGGGGCGACCAGGATGACCATGCCGGAGCCCATAACGAGGAGGGCGGGCACGACGTCGGCGAGGTAGGAGGCGTCCGGGCCGACGCGCAGCATCAGCAGCATCGCCGCGGCGCACAGGAGCGGCCCGACCGTGAGGGGGATGCGGGGGCCGATGCGCTGGGCCAGTTCACCCGAGCGGGCCGAGAAGAGCAGCATCAGGGCGGTTGTCGGGAGGAGGGCCGTGCCCGCCTGGAGCGCCGAGTAGCCCGCCACCACCTGGAGTTGGAGCGCGGTCAGGAAGAAGAAGCCGCCGAAGGCCGCGTAGACGCAGAGGGTGACGAGGTTGACCGCCGTGAACTGGCGCGACGCGAAGATGTCCGGCGGCATCATCGGGTCGGCGCCGCGCTTCTCGACGTAGACGAAGGCGACGCCCGCGGCCACGCCCGCGACGGCGGTCAGCGCGACCACCAGCGAGCCGTTGCGCGCCTCGATCAGCGCGTACGTCACGAGCGCGAGCGACACAGCCCCCAGTGTCGCGCCGAGGACGTCGAAGCGGCCGTGCTTGCGGCCGTCCGCGGACTCGGGGACGTGGCGTACGGCGATGGGGGCGCAGATGAGGGCCATGGGGACGTTGATCAGGAACACCCAGCGCCAGCCGGGGCCGTCCACCAGCCAGCCGCCCAGGAACGGGCCGATCGCCGCGCCGATGCCGCCGAAGCCGGACCACAGGCCGACCGCCCTGGCCCGGTCGTCGGGGTGGAAGGAGGCCTGGATCAGGGCGAGGGAGCCCGGGGTGAGGAGCGCGCCGCCGATGCCCTGCAGCGCGCGGGCGGCGACCAGGACGCCCACATTGGGGGCGAGTCCGCACAGCAGGGAGGCTGCCGCGAACCACACCACACCCAGGACGAAGATCTTGCGGCGCCCGTAGCGGTCGCCGAGGGAACCGCCGAGGAGGATCAGGCCGGCCAGCGTCAGCATGTACGCGTTGACCGTCCACTGGAGGGCGGCCAGGTCGGCGTCGAGATCGCGGCCGATGCGGGGCAGGGCGACATTGACGACGGTGGAGTCCACCAAGGCCATGCTGGAGCCGAGCACCGTGGTCAGCAGGATCCACTTGCCCTGGGGCGAGGCGAGCCGGACGTCGGACATGCCCCTAGGTATACAGCGAGCCCGGCGCCGTAGACAGACGGCGCCGGGCTCGTGATGCGGCGGGTTACTTGATCTTCGTGCCCGTGGAGCGCAGGTTCGAGCACGCCTCGGTGACGCGCGCCGCCATCGACGCCTCGGCGAGCTTGCCCCAGGTGCGCGGGTCGTAGGTCTTCTTGGAGCCGACCTCGCCGTCGACCTTCAGGACACCGTCGTAGTTCTTCAGCATGTGGTCCGCGACGGGGCGCGTGAACGCGTACTGGGTGTCGGTGTCGAGGTTCATCTTCACGACGCCGTTCTCCAGCGCGGTGGCGATCTCCTCCGGCGTGGAGCCGGAGCCGCCGTGGAAGACGAAGTTGAACGGCTTGCTGCCGGCCGGCTGGCCGTACTTCGCGGCCACGCCCTCGTTCAGCTCCTTGAGCAGCTCGGGGCGGAGCACGACGTTGCCCGGCTTGTACACGCCGTGCACGTTGCCGAACGACGCGGCCAGCAGGTAGCGGCCCTTCTCGCCGAGGCCGAGCGCCTCGACCGTACGGATCGCGTCCTCGACCGTGGTGTAGAGGGAGTCGTTGATCTCGTGCGAGACGCCGTCCTCCTCGCCGCCGGTCGGGGTGATCTCCACCTCAAGGATGATCTTCGCGGCGGCCGCGCGGGCCAGCAGCTCCTGCGCGATGGCGAGGTTGTCGGCGAGGGTCTCCGCCGAGCCGTCCCACATGTGCGACTGGAACAGCGGGTTGCCGCCGGCCTTCACGCGCTCCTCGGAGACGGCGAGCAGCGGACGGACGTAGCCGTCGAGCTTGTCCTTGGGGCAGTGGTCGGTGTGCAGCGCGACCGTGACCGGGTACTTCTCGGCGACGATGTGCGCGAACTCGGCCAGGGCCACGGAACCCGTGACCATCTCCTTGGCGTACTGGCCGCCCAGGAACTCGGCGCCACCCGTGGAGATCTGGACGATGCCGTCGCTCTCGGCCTCCGCGAAGCCGCGCAGCGCAGCGTGCAGGGTCTGGGTCGAGGTCACGTTGATGGCCGGGTAGGCGAACTTGCCTGCCTTCGCCCGGTCGAGCATCTCGTTGTAGACCTCGGGGGTTGCGATGGGCATGGTCCGCTCCTTGGTATCTGCGGGTTGGCGATCTTCGCGATCTGCGTGCTACGGCCCTGACCTAGACCTTGGGTGCGACGTCATCGTCGGCCCCATCCTTCCAGACGCGGCCGCATGCTGAGAGTGGGCGGTCAGTCCAGGCCCAGCTCGTCCTTGGAGTAGGCGAAGAGATACGGAACTCCCGCGCCCTGCTCGATCTTCTCGGCGGCACCGGTCGCCCGGTCCACGATGGTCGCGACGCCGACGACCTCGGCACCGGCAGCACGCACGGCCTCGACCGCGGTGAGCGGGGAGTCGCCGGTGGTGGAGGTGTCCTCGACGACCAGGACCCGGCGGCCCTTGATCTCGGGGCCCTCGACCTGGCGCTGCATCCCGTGCGCCTTCGCGGCCTTGCGGACGACGAACGCGTCCAGCTTCCGGCCCCGCGCGGCGGCGGCGTGCAGCATCGACGTGGCGACCGGGTCGGCGCCCATGGTCAGCCCGCCGACCGCGTCGAAGTCCAGGTCGGCGGTCAGGTCCAGCAGCACCTGCCCGACGAGCGGGGCGGCCTCGCCGTCGAGGGTGACGCGGCGGAGGTCGATGTAGTAATCGGCCTCCAGCCCCGACGACAGGGTCACCTTGCCGTGCACCACGGCCTTGTCCTTGATCTGCTGCAGCACCACGCCGCGTACGTCCGTCATGCCGCCCAGCTTAGAGGCGGGTCCACGCCCAGGTCATCGTGGCTTCCAGCGGCTCGATCGGGGTGACCAGGCGGGGCAGGGTGTTCAGGCCGTCCGGCGGGCCGGTCTGCGGTTCCACGCACACGGCGGCCTCCTGCTCGTCGTAGACGACGACCCACTCCTCCGGGCTGGTCACCTTCAGCTCCAGCTGCCCCGGCCAGGTCAGCGTGACGTCGACGCCGCCGGGCATGCCGAAGCAGTCGTCCCAGGGGCCCGGCCTGCGGTCGATGCGCTTGCCGGTGGGGAGGTGGTCGTCGCCGCGCTCCTCCTGCCAGGCGGGGCTGAAGTCGACGGTCACATCCTCGCCGCCGAGGTTGCGGTGGAACCACGGGTGCCAGCCGATCTGCGCCGGGAAGGAGTCGTCGTAGGCCTCGACCGCCATCGTGAGCGTCAGGGAGTCCGCGGTCAGCGCGACGGCCTGGGTGACGCGGCCCGGGTGGGGCCAGGGCTCGACCAGGTCGTACGTGATGACCGCCTCGTCGGACGACCTGCGGGCGGTGCGCCAGGCGCCGTCGCGGACCGTGCCGTGGATGGCGTGCGGCGGGGAGTTGAGGGGCATCTGGCGGACGGTCGTACCGTCGCGGAAGCGGCCGTCGCGGATCCGCCCGCACCAGGGGACCATCGGGAAGCACCCGAACCGCTCGCCCTGGCGCAGGAGTTCGGTGCCGCCGACGCGGAGCCCTCCGATACGGCCGCCGTTGCCCGGCTGCACCGTCACTTCCGCGTCGCCCGCGGTCAGCGTGATCTCTTCGTCACTCACGGCACGACCCTACTGGGCGGATCAAGAGGGCGAACGGCAACCCGTCAACGGCGTTTGCGCAACACCCTGTTGACCACGATCGCCGAGGCCACGATCACCGCCGCCGCGGGGGCCGCCCAGCGGAGGGTGGCGTTCGTCGACACGGTCTGCGGGGCGGGGACGGGGGCGTAACGGCCGCGCGGGGGCGCGTGGTCGACCTCCTCCGCGCTGCGGCCGATCATCGTGCGGCGCGCGTGGGCGGCTTCGGCGGGAGGTTCGGAGGTGTCGGCGAAGGTCTCGGAGACGTGGGGTCCGGGTTCGTCCAGGCCGCCGATGTCGCCCGCGGGGTCGTCGATGTCGTCGATGTCGTCGATGTCGTCGGGCTCGTCGGCCAGCGGGTCCAGGGGCTGAGCCGGAACCTCGGTGTCCAGCGTCTCCAACATGGCGGTGGGGTCGGCGAGTTCGGCCGGACCCGGTTCCTCCGCTCCCTCTTCCCCTTCCCCATCCGCTTCCGCTTCCGCCCCCAGGTTCTCCGCGAACCGGTCCAGCAGCCTGGTCACCGCCGACCTCACCGCGTCCGGCGCCAGTTCGGTGATCCGGCCGTCCGCCGTCGCCGTACCGTCGAAGACGAGGGTGGAGCCGCCGTCGGATGCGCGGACGCGCAGCGTGAGCGCGAGTTTCACGGAACCGGTGCCGCGGGCCTCGGTCGCGTCGCCCTCCACAGCGTACGTACCGTCGTCCTGGGCGGAGACGCGCACGGCACCCCGGTAGGTGACGGAGTGGCTGCCGACGCGGACCTTCAGGCGTCCGGCGACGGGTTCGGTACCGGCGTCCTGCTGGAAGCCGGGGACGGCGCGGGCGACCCGGGCGGGGGCCGCGAGGGCGTCCCGCAGTCGTTCGGGGGTAACCGGAACGTGCACCTCATGCTCCATGCTTGCCGAGCCTACCTAGGTTGACCGGGGGTACACCTGCCGTTGCCCAGAAGTGCCTGCGTGTTGATGCGAGCGTCCCTGGGGGCTGCGCCCCCAGGCCCCCCTTCGGCCTGAACGGCCTCGTCCTCAAACGCCGGACGGGCTATCGGACACAGCCCCCGTGTGAGATCAGTACCGCGGATGCACCAACGTGGAAGCCGCCAGCCCCGGCACCCTCGTCCGCTCCGCCGCCCGTTCCTCGCTCGCCAGCCCCGGTCCCGGCTCCACCGGGGCCACCCCCCGGGTCGCCAGCACGAACCCCCAGTCCCCCGGAGCCCGAGACGTCCCGGTCGTCCGGTCGGGCCCCGCCGCGAACCCCGAGGCGCGGCCGCCCACCCGGTACGGAACGGGGTGGAGCCCGGCCGCGCGAACCGTCGAGACCACCGTCCAGAAGACATGGCGCCGGGAGGAGACGGGACCCGCGTGCACGACTAGGCGCCCCCGGCCGGTGAGGGCCCGCCGGGCGAGGCCGTAGAACTCCTGGGAGTACAGCTTCGTGCTGGCGGTGATGCCGGGGTCGGGGAGGTCGGCGACGACGACGTCGTACGTCCCCGGGCGGACCGCGCGCAGCCGGTCGAAGGGGTCGCCCGTACTCACGTGGACGCGCGGGTCGTCGTAGACGTGGCCGTTGAGGGCGGACAGGGCGGAGTCGTGGCGGGCCAACCGGACGACGCCCGCGTCGAGTTCGACGATGTCGACGCGGCGCACACCCCGGTGGCGCAGCACCTCGCGGGCGGCGAGGCCGTCGCCGCCGCCGAGGACGAGCACGCGCGCGTGGGGGCCGTTCATCGCGGGGGCGACGAGTGCCTCGTGGTAGCGGTTCTCGTCACGTCCGCTGACGCGGAGGCGGCCGTCGAGGAAGAGGTCGAGGGGGCGGCCGTTGTCGCCGCCGGTGAGGACGATCTCCTGGACGTCGGTCTGGAGCGCGACGCGGACGTCCTTGCCGTAGACCGCGTGCCGCGCGGCCCGTTCGAAGTCGTCGACCAGGACGGCGGCGGAGGCGAGCAGACCGAGGACGGTGAGGTTGGCGATGACCAGGAGCCAGCGGCCCCGGCGGGAGAGGTCGCGGCGGAACAGGCCCAGGACCAGGGAGCCGCCGGCGACCACGTTGACCGTGCCGGTGAGCAGGGTGCCGGTCAGCTGGCCCAGGAAGGGCAGCAGGAGGAAGGGGAACGCCAGGCCGCCGACCAGCGCGCCGACGTAGTCCGCCGCGAACAGATCGGCGACCGCACCCCCCGCGTCCTGGCGGCGGATCCGCTGGATCAGCTCCATCAGCAACGGAACCTCCGCGCCGATCAGCAGCCCGATGGCGAGCGAGAAGGCGACCAGGAGACAGCGCGGGCCCTGGGCCCACAGCCCGCCCCAGTTCCCGGTCCAGGCGAAGACCGCGTACAACGCCATCGCGCTGCATCCGCCGATCAGCGCGAGAGCCGCCTCGACCGCGCCGAAACCGGCCGCCGCGTGCCAGCGCAGCCGTTTCGCGGCGAGCGAGCCGATGCCCATCGCGAAGACCATGACGGAGAGGACGACGGACGCCTGGGTGACCGAGTCGCCGATCAAGTACGAGGCGAGGGCGACGAGTTCGAGTTCGTACACGAGTCCGCAGGCCGCGCAGACGAACACGCCCGCGAGCACCAGGAACCGGCCCGTGCCCGGCCGTACGGGCAGCCGCGCGGGGCCTGCCCACGGTGGCTGGGTACCCGGCCGGGCCGGCGCGTGCGGTTCGATCACGCTGCGACGTTACGTCACAAGACGGGCACGCTTCGTCACCCACACGTGTGGAATGTGTTTACAGCGACCGGGGTCGGTGTCGGCCGTACAGCCCGGACACGCGACCCCTACGGCTCACACCGGCGACGGCAGGGCATGGCCCACCGGCACTCGCACCCCCACCCGCGTCCGTGTCGCCACCAGTTGCCCGTCCTGCGGATACGCGTGCCAGGTGCGCCAGTGCACCTGGCCCTCGTGCCGCTGGGCGAGCATCGCGGTGAAGGCGTGCGGGCTGCCGGGGAAGACCCCGGCCAGGCCGTTGGGATGGTCGGCGACCAGGGCCAGCAGTTCCTGGGCACGGCCCGCGAACTGCCCCGGGGACAGCACCTCGACCCGGGCCGCGAACTCGTACTCCCAGTCGCCGACCCGCTTGGCCACCCCGAGCGGCAGCGGTGTGCTGGAACCCGGGATGCACGCGACCGTCTCCGAACAGCTGCCCCGCTCCTCGTCCAGGAGTACCTGGTGGGATGCGCCGAGCAGTCTCAACTGGAGCTTCGCACCGGCCAGTTCGAGATCGAGCGTGGCCAGAGCGGGAAGCGGCTCGCGCCCCAGGGTCCAGGCGAGGTCGGCCGCGCGCGTATCGGTGTAGGAGGTCTTCAGGGTCGTGAGCATGGATCGGCTCCGCTAGCACGCAAAGAAAGGGGAGGTGAGGAGAGGTGTGGGGGTCCGGCACACCTCGGCCGACACCGGGACATCGGCCCGGTCGGCCCAGTGAGGAGAAGGTGTCTGCAGGCGCCCGAGGGCTTGCGTTGGGGCTGCGTTGGCGATTTAGAGGGAATCATGAGCGGTGGCGCCACCACAGCGTTTTTACCCAACTTCGTGGGGTTTCCATCCCTCAGGGGGCTGCACAGCTCAACTGTTCAACCAGGGCGTACGCCCAGGCGTGTCAGGCGCACGCCGGAGCGCCCGCCGGGAACCGTCTCCCGACGGACGCCACGACCCCCTTACCATCCCCGTCGGCGGCGCTCGGCTGCCCCGTGTCAGCTGTCACCGCGTCCGGCTCAGCTGCCCCCGCCGCAGCCGCCCCCACCCCCGCAGGACGACCCCCCGCCGCACGACGAGCCGCCCCCGCAGGACGAGTGCCCGCCGCCACAGGAGTGGTGGCCCCCGTGGTGCCCTCCGGAGTGGCCGCCCGAGGACGACGAACCCCCGTCTCCGGCCCACCAGCTGCTGCTCGTACCGGCGGCGCTCCCGCCGTAGAGCCCGCTCCGGCGGCCCGGTCCCTTGCTGAGCTTGTCCCTGCGCCCCGCGCGGACGATCATTCCGATGAAGGCGACTGCGATCACCGCCAGGATGACGAAGAAGAACATGACGTCACCCTCCTTCCAGTTCCCCCGAAGCGGCCCCCCGTGGGCGCCCCGGTTGGTGCGTGAAGCAGGGATGCCCGGCCGTCTCACCTGCCAAAGCAGAGTTGAGGAAGTCCAGAGCTTGGGCGCAGGATGACGGGCATGACCTCCACCGCACGCCCCCTCCTCAACCGCCGGCTCGCCGAGTTCGGGACGACGATCTTCGCCGAGATGTCCGCCCTGGCCCTGAAGACCGGTTCGATCAACCTCGGCCAGGGTTTCCCCGACACGGACGGCCCCGAGGAGATCCGCGAGGCGGCGGTCCGCGCACTGCGCGACGGACGCGGCAACCAGTACCCGCCGGGCCCCGGCGTCCCCGAACTCCGCACCGCGATCGCCGCCCACCAGCAGCGCCGCTACGGCCTCTCCTACGACCCCGACGCCGAGGTCCTGGTCACGGCCGGCGCGACGGAGGCGATCGCCGCGGCGCTGCTGGCCCTGGTGGAACCCGGCGACGAGGTCGTCGCGTTCGAGCCGTACTACGACTCCTACGCGGCCTGCATCGCGATGGCGGGCGGCACCCGCGTACCGGTCACCCTGCGCCCCTCCGAGGGACGCTTCCGCCTGGACCTGGACGAGCTGCGCGCCGCCGTGACCGACCGCACCCGCCTCCTCCTCATCAACACCCCGCACAACCCGACCGGCACCGTCCTCACCCGCGAGGAACTCGCCGCCATCGCCGAACTCGCCGTAGAACGCGATCTGTTGGTGATCACGGACGAGGTGTACGAGCATCTGGTGTTCGACGAGGCCGAGCACATTCCGCTGGTGACGTTCCCGGGGATGCGGGAGCGGACGGTGTCGATCGGTTCGGCGGGCAAGACGTTCTCGTTCACGGGCTGGAAGGTCGGGTGGGTGACGGGGACGCCGGCGCTGGTGACGGCCGTACGGTCGGCGAAGCAGTTCCTGACCTACGTGGCGTCGGGGCCCTTCCAGTACGCCGTCGCGGAGGCGCTGGCGCTGCCGGACTCGTACTTCGACGCCTTCCGCGCGGACATGCTGGCCAAGCGGGACGTCCTGGCGACGGGCCTGGCGGAGGCCGGCTTCGAGGTCTTCCGCCCGGCGGGCACGTACTTCGTCACGACGGACATCCGCCCCCTCGGGGAGACCGACGGCTTCGCCTTCTGCCGCGCGCTGCCGGAACTCGCCGGTGTCGTCGCCATCCCGAACGCGGTCTTCTACGACCACCGGGAGGCGGGCGCGCCCTTCGTACGGTTCGCGTTCTGCAAGCGGGTGGGTGTGCTGGAGGAAGCGGTGGGCCGGCTTCACAAAGCGTTCGCGCGCTGACGCCGTCCCGCGGGAAGCCGGGGCGTGGGACGGGTTCGGTGGGGCGCGGCTCCGGGTGCGGGTGCGGGTGCGGGTGGAGCCGTGTCCGTGGCCCTCCCACTCCTTGGGACAAATCGCGAGGTTCTTGACACCCCATCGGGGTCCATTCAAGATCTTCACACTGCCGCCGCGCAGACCACCGACTCCCGGCCCCCGCAGGGTGGCTCGGGGACGGTCCGCGCTCCGCCTCTCGTTCCCGGGTCCGCCATGCGACCGGGCCCCGAGCGGAGGCCGCGGGCGGACGGCATCCGGCGCCTCCGCCGGGCCAGGGGGCAGGCCCAGGAGGAGAGACGTGGGTATATCCCGATCTGTCAGATCGCTCGCCGTTGCCGCGAGTGCCACGGTGCTGTGCGCCGTCGTGCCCACGTCGGTGGCCGTCGCGGACGACACCGGTGCCGTGATCACGGTCGACGGCATCTCCTCGGACGCCGGAGGCGACGGCACGGTCAGCGCCGGGCAGACGGTCACCGGCACGACGGATGTCACCTTCACGGTGCACGCGGACCCGGACGACCAGCCGACCCAGGCCGTGGTCGACATCGCCGGCAGCGGTGAATACCAGGGCACCGGCGCGGTCAGGCAGACCTTCACTCTGAGCCCGGGCGACTGCCTGCCCTCCTGCACCCTGCACGCGACCCTGGACACCGCCGCCACCCAGCAGTTCGGAGGCGCCACGAACGGAGTGGCCGCTCCGCTGGTGAACGACGGCGCGAACTCCCTCCACATCGAGGTGGACAGCCCCCGCCCGCGGACCGTCACGGCCGACGCCGCCGTCACCGTCGACAACGGGCGGCCGACCGTCACCCTGCCCGATCTGCCCGGCGCGGACGCCTGGAGCGGCCACCAGCCCGTGGGCCTGTCCGCGGACGGCGAGTTGTCCCTGCGAGCCACCGCGACCGGCGGCAACGGCGTCTCGCGCGTGCGGTACTTCAGCTCCAGCAGAGCCTGGCCCGACCCCGTCGACCTGACCGCCCCGGCAAGCGGCACGACGTGGACCACCGCACTGGACACGAGCGCGGTCCCGGCCGGCCTGTACGCCGGAGGCGTCTACGTCGTGGCCTACGACAAGGACGGCCGCGCGGGTTCCCCGGTCCGGGCCGACACCCTGGTCGACCACGGCTTCACCGTCACGCCGAAGCTCGGCACCGTCATCCACCCGGGCGAGACACCGGTGAAGGTGCAGTACGCGTACACGTCGCCGCTCGACAAGGCGTTCCCGTCCAACCTCAACTACGCCTACCCGGTCAGCACCACCGTGTCGGTCGACGGCAAGGCGCAGGCGACCACGCCGGTGGGCGCCTACGTCTACGAGGGCGACACCAGTGACTTCTACGCCGACCTCGGCCAACTCCCCTACGGCGCCCACACGCTGACGTTCGACACGGTCGACAACCGCGGCGCCCACGGCCGGGCGGACCTGCCGGTCAGGGTGGTGTCCGAGGTCGCGCCGGACTGGACGGACGGCTTCCAGGACTTTCCCGTGGCGGGCAGCGGCTGGAAGTTCGCCGCCAC
Source organism: Streptomyces sp. NPDC048504 (assembly GCF_043200035.1). NCBI lineage: Bacteria > Bacillati > Actinomycetota > Actinomycetes > Kitasatosporales > Streptomycetaceae > Streptomyces > Streptomyces sp. NPDC048504. The sequence continues at coordinate 465,325 of NZ_JBICXA010000001.1, read as the reverse complement.
GACATCCGCGGCCGACGGCGTCAGCCGGGCCGAGCACTGGACCCTCGACGCCGACGGCACGACGTTCGCCACCGGCAGCTATCCCACCCAGCCCTCCGGCACCTGGAAGACCACCACCACCGGGGTGCACGACGTCACGCTGACCACCGTCTCCCAGTACGGCGACACCACCGTCAGCAGCATGCCGCTGCGCGTCCTGGCCGCCACGACGACCCAGCTGACCGGCCCGGCCACCAGCGGCTACGGCAGCAAGGCGACCTTCACCGCCACCGTGGCCCAGACCGGCGCGAAGCCCGCGGCGGGCGCCAAGGTCGGTTTCCAGTACAAGCGGGCGGGAACCACCGTCTGGAAGACCCAGGCGACCGTCACCGCGGACAGCACGGGCAAGGCCTCCTACAGCGCGACCGCCAAGTACAACGGCGCCTGGCGTGCCGTCACCGCGGCGAAGAACCTGACGTGGGCGTCCTCGACCAGCAAGACCCTGACCTCGCACGTCAAGGCCGTACTCACGGTCAGCAGGCCGGCCGCCAAGGCGGTCCACGGCAAGCCCGTGTCCTTCACCGCGCTCAGTTCCCCCTACGTCAAGGGGACCGCACTGCGCTTCCAGGCCCGCCAGAAGAACGGCACCTGGGTGACCCTCACCAGCGCCACCCTCTCCACCGGCGGCAGCGCCACGGCGAAGATCACTTTCTCCCGCGCGGGGACGTGGACGCTACGGGTCTACCGCCCGGGTACCACCGATCTGACGGACACGTACTCCTCGTCGTGGACGGTCAAGGTCAGCTGATCCGGCGGCGAAGCGGGTCCTGACGTAACGACGGCGCCCGTCCACAGGCTGTGGACGGGCGTCGTCGTTATGTTCGGGCAGGTAGTGCGGTACTGACGAGGACGACGAGGACTACTCCTCGTCGTCCTCAGGCTTCTCGACGGCCTCGTCGACGTCCTCGGTGAGGCCGAGCTGCTCGACGAGCCAGCGGTCGAACTCGATCGCCGCGCGCACCCAGCTGACCGTCGAGGACACGAAGTGGTTCAGGTCGACGCCGGTGCCGATCAGCATCTGCGCCTCACCGATGAGACGGACGGTGCCGTCGTCATGGGTGTGCGTGTAGACCTTGGGCCACAGGGTGCGTCGGTTCCAGTCGTCGATCGACTCCAGCAGCTGCGGCTTGACGTCGATGTCGTGCGGACGGTCGTAGAACGTCCGCACCGAGAAGACCAGCTGGTCGTCCTCACCGCGGAACATGAAGTACGTACGGAACTGCTCCCACGGCGCCGCGAGGTCACCCTCGTCGTCGACGACATACTTCAGCTCCATCTGGTCGAGGAGCTGCTTCACGAGGTCCTGATCCGGGACGACGGGGCCCGCCGGTCCTTGGGGGTTCGGCTCGGGCTGGCCCCCGAAGTTCGGAATCGAGGACGGGTCGATGCTCACCGTGTATTTCCCTTCGTACGGATTCCGCCATCCTCCCCCATGCGGGGAGGGGGGTGGCAACCCCTGACGGACCTGTCCGCCACGGGCTGACCGGATACGGTCATGCACATGCGGAAGGGGATGCGGTGGCTGCTGTGGGGGTTGTGGTCGATCTGCCTGGTCATCGTGGTGTGGGCGGGCTGGTGGTTCGTGCGGGCGATGCTCTACGCCGCCTCCAGTGACGACCCTCCCGACACCGTCCGCACAGTGGGCTGCGCCGAAGCCATGGACTTCTCCGGCGCCACCCTGCCCGAGGACACCCGGGACGAGGCCTGCACCTCGTACACCTGGCAGGGCCAGGCGTACGACGGCACCTTCCGCATGCCGCGCGCGGCGGTACGGGGCTGGCTGACCGAGTCGTTCCCGGACGGCGCGAGCATCCCCTGCGAGGCGGACGGCGACCTGTGCGTCCGCGTCGTCCACGACCCGCGCACGTCCGGCGCCTACGACGTGACGGTGAGCGTGCGCTACGAGGGCGGGTCCGCCGGGGACACCGCCCTCGTCACCTTCGACGCGAATTCCTACTGAGCGCCGGACGTCACGACCCGAACACCGGGCGTCACAGCGTCTTCCCGGTGGCCGGCCCCACGATCAGCCCGTCCCCGAACGCGTCCACCCGCACCGTGTCCCCGTCCTTGACCTCGCCCGCCAGGATCTCCTTGGCGAGCCGGTCGCCGATCGACGTCTGGACGAGGCGCCGCAGCGGGCGCGCCCCGTACGCCGGGTCGTTGCCGTTGTCGGCGAGCCAGGTCAGGGCCTCGTCGCTGATCTCCAGGGTGAGGCGGCGTTCGGCGAGGCGCTTGGCGAGGCGGCCGATCTGGAGCGCCGCGATACGGCCGAGCTCCTCCCTGTTGAGCGCCGAGAAGACCACCAGGTCGTCCAGCCGGTTCAGGAACTCCGGCTTGAAGGACGCCCGGACCACCTGAAGGACCTGCTCCTTCTTCTCGTCCTCGCCCGTGGTCTGGTCGATCAGGAAGTTGCTGCCCAGGTTCGAGGTGAGGATCAGGATCGTGTTGCGGAAGTCGACCGTGCGGCCCTGACCGTCCGTCAGCCGACCGTCGTCCAGCACCTGGAGCAGGACGTCGAAGACCTCGGGATGCGCCTTCTCGACCTCGTCGAGCAGGATCACCGAGTACGGGCGCCTGCGCACCGCCTCCGTGAGCTGGCCGCCCTCCTCGTAGCCGACGTATCCGGGCGGGGCGCCGACCAGCCGGGCCACGCTGTGCTTCTCGCCGTACTCCGACATGTCGATGCGGACCATGGCCCGCTCGTCGTCGAAGAGGAAGTCCGCGAGCGCCTTGGCGAGTTCGGTCTTCCCTACGCCTGTTGGGCCCAGGAAGAGGAACGAGCCGGTGGGGCGGTCCGGGTCCGCGATGCCCGCGCGGGTGCGCCGTACTGCGTCCGAGACCGCCTGTACGGCCTCTCGCTGGCCGATGAGGCGGCGGCCCAACTCCTCCTCCATGCGCAGGAGTTTCTGCGTCTCGCCCTCCAGGAGGCGGCCTGCGGGGATACCCGTCCAGGAGCCGACGACGTCCGCGATGTCGTCGGGGCCGACCTCCTCCTTGACCATCGTGTCCTTGGAAGCTTCCTCCTCAGCCTGCGAGGCCTCCTCCAAGTCCCTTTCCAGGGAAGGGATTTCCCCGTAGAGCAGTTTGGACGCGGTGTCGAAGTCGCCGTCGCGCTGGGCACGTTCGGCCTGGCCGCGCAGTTCGTCGAGCTTCTCCTTCAGCTCGCCGACGCGGTTGAGGGACTGCTTCTCCTTCTCCCAGCGGGCGTTGAGGCCGCGCAGCTCCTCCTCGCGGTCGGCGAGGTCGCGGCGCAGCTTCTCCAGCCGCTCGATCGACGCCGCGTCCGTCTCCTTGTCGAGGGCCAGCTCCTCCATCTTCAACCGGTCGACGGAGCGCTGGAGTTCGTCGATCTCGACGGGGGACGAGTCGATCTCCATGCGGAGACGGGACGCCGCCTCGTCGACGAGGTCGATCGCCTTGTCGGGGAGGAAGCGGGAGGTGATGTAGCGGTCGGAGAGGGTGGCGGCGGCGACCAGTGCGCTGTCCGCGATGACGACCTTGTGGTGGGCCTCGTAGCGGCCCTTGAGTCCGCGCAGGATCGCGATCGTGTCCTCGACGCTCGGCTCGGCGACCAGCACCTGCTGGAAGCGGCGCTCCAGCGCCGGGTCCTTCTCGATGCGTTCGCGGTACTCGTCGAGGGTCGTCGCGCCGACCATGCGCAGTTCGCCGCGGGCGAGCATCGGCTTCAGCATGTTGCCGGCGTCCATCGCGGAGTCGCCGCCGGCGCCCGCGCCCACGACGGTGTGCAGCTCGTCGATGAAGGTGATGATCTGGCCGTCGGAGTCCTTGATCTCCGCGAGGACGGTCTTCAGCCGCTCCTCGAACTCGCCGCGGTACTTCGCCCCCGCGACCATCGCACCGAGGTCCAGCGCGACCAGCCGCTTGTTCTTGAGGGACTCCGGCACGTCCCCCTTGACGATCCGCTGCGCCAGCCCCTCGACGACGGCGGTCTTGCCGACGCCGGGCTCGCCGATCAGCACGGGGTTGTTCTTCGTGCGGCGGGACAGCACCTGGACGACCCGCCGGATCTCCTGGTCCCGCCCGATGACGGGGTCGAGCTTGCCCTCGCGCGCGGCGGCCGTGAAGTCCGTACCGAACTTCTCCAGCGCCTTGTACTGCCCCTCGGGGTCGGGTGTGGTCACCCGGCGCCCTCCCCTGCTCTTCTGGAACGCGTCCAGCAGCTTCTTCGCACTGGCGCCCTGCTGGGAGAGTACGTCCCCGGCCGCGCCGCCCTTCGCGGCGATGCCGATCAGCAGGTGCTCGGTCGAGAGGTAGTCGTCGCCGAGCTCCTTCGCGCGCTCACCCGCGTCCGCGATCACCGCGAGCAGCTCGCGGCTGGGCTGCGGCGGCGCGACGGTCGACCCGGTCACGCTCGGCAGCGAGCCGAGCACCCGCTCGGCCCCGGACCGTACGGCGGCCTGGTCCGCGTCGACGGCCGCCAGCAGGTCGGTGATGTTCTCGTTGTCCTGCCCCTCAAGCAGCGAGAGCAGCAGGTGCGCCGGGGTCAGATCGGCGTGCCCCCCGGTCACGGCACGGTTGCTGGCCGCGTTGATCGCGTCCCGGCTCCTGTTGGTCAGCTCGGCGTCCACGTTCCGGTACTCCTCCTCCTACGACCTTCGTGCACGGAATGACACGGTCAACGTGCACAAAGTTGAGTCTATTCCACTCAAGGCAGTGGCGGGGCGGATCGAGGGGCTAAGTTCCGGGCCATGGCCACCCACCCGGTCGACCCGGGCGATCCCGACACGTCGTATCTCAGCTTCTGGCGGGAACGGCACCTGTGCACCCTCACCACCCTCCGCCCCGACGGCAGCCCGCACGTCGTCCCTGTCGGAGTGACATACGACCCGGAGGCACGGCTCGCTCGGGTCATCGCGAACAAGTCGAGCACGAAGGTGGCGAACGTCCTGGCCGCCGGACCCCAGGGCGCGCGGGTCGCCGTGTGCCAGGTGGACGGGCGGCGCTGGGCGACGCTGGAGGGCCGGGCGTTCGTACGCGTCGAACGCGACCGGGTCGCCGAGGCGGAGCGCCGGTACGCGGAGCGTTACGAGCGGACACCGTCGCCGAACCCGTCCCGGGTGGTGATCGAGATCGAGCTCACGCGGGCGATGGGAAAGGCGGTGGGGAAGACGCCGGGGAAAAGCTGAAGCGCCGATTTTCGGCCACCCGGGATCGGCCGATACCCGGAGATTTCGCACAAACTGCAGCGGCGGCACCCTGTTCAGGTGACGGTGACGCCGCGGGGGGGGGGATCACCCGAGCGCTGTTTTTAGTCGGGGGTATAGCGTGAGGCACAGCGGGG
>NZ_JBICXA010000001.1:178579-459974 GCF_043200035.1 Streptomyces sp. NPDC048504 | reverse complement strand
CGCCCCCCCGCCGCCCCCCCCCCCCCCCCCCACCCCCCCCCCCCCCCCCCCCCCCCCCCCCCCCCCCCCCCCCCCCCCCCCCCGCTGCGGGGGGAAGCACCTGAGCGATCTTTTACGACGGGGGAATCGCGTCAGGCACTGCGGGGGGTGGCTGAGATGGTCTGGACGTCGGGGGCATCCGTTCCCACCAGCCGGTGGTCTCGCTGGTCAAGATTCACAAAGATCATTCCGTACCGGATGGCACATCGCACTGGCTGCGGCGCCCCCCGAGGCCGCCGCAGACACCGGTACGCCCGTACGTCCTCGTCCTCGTCCCGCGTCACGACGACCGGCTCACCGAACACGGTCACCATGAGCGAGTCACCGCTGTGGGGGATGGCGGTGGCCAGGTCGATGAAGTGCCAGCCGGAGCGGTAGGCCGTGGCCATTTCCCGGCGGAAGCTGCGGTCGTCGGGTGGGGTCGTCATCGTATTCAGTCCCACCTGCTGTCAAGGGGGTACACGAGTGTTTCGTCGGTGTCGGCCGCGACAGTCACAGACTGGCCACTACCCGCTCTGTGCGCGTCGCTCCTCACACCGGAGAGGCCGGCCAGCGTTCCGAAGGCCACAACGGCGGAGAAGGCGGCGACAAGCACCGAGCGAAGCATTCTGTTACGCATAGTCGGCTTCGTCCTCACTTGAAGGTCCCCTCTTCCCCCGTCCTGTAAGACGATGGCTTATTCAGGCACGTCATGGCCACACGATCGGTGCATCATGTTCCTGCATGTTCAGGACCCTGGGGGGTGGAGATTTGGTGACAAACGGGACTAAGGCGACACATCCCCACACGGTGACCGAACTGTGTGAGGAGGGTAACCGTCTCTACGCGAACGCCCTGCGTACAGGCCGCATCTCGCGGGGGGAGGTCGAACCCGCGCCCTGCCTGATGGAATTTGCCCTTCTTCATCCCGATCCTGACGACGCGAACTGGCTGCTTCCGCTTCCGCCGTCCGTCGCTCTGGCCCAACGGCTCAATCCCATTGAGCGGGAGATCACCGAGCAGCGGAGGCTGTCGATCTCGCTCGCCGAGGTCTTCGAACCGTTCATGGCGCTCAGCGCCCAGGAGACGGCCCCCGCCCACTCGATCACGGTGCTGGAGGGCCTCGACCGCATCAACGCGGCGCTCGACCTCGCGACCTCCCAGTGCCAGACCGAGATGCTCACCGTCCAGCCGAGCGGCCACCGCAGCCCCGAGAACAGGCTTCTGGAGGCCTTGGAGCGCGACAAGCCCATGGCCGAACGCGGAGTGCGGATCCGGACCCTCTACCAGCACACGGCCAGGTACAGCCCCGACCGGCTGGCCTACGTGGACCAGTTCGCCGACGGCAAGGTGGAGTACCGCACCATCGACGAACTCGTCGAGCGCCTCATCATCTGCGACGAGACCGTGGCCTTCATCCCCATCCGCGACGACCGGCAGGTGGCCCTGGAACTCCGGCACCCCGGTCTCGTCCGCTACCTGGTCAAGGTCTTCGAGTTCATGTGGGGCCGCGCGGTGCCGCTGAGCGCCGGCACTCCCTACGAGACCGACCCCGACGGCATCACCGACATCCAGCACTCCATCGCCAAGCTCCTCATCGAGGGCCACGTCGACGAGGCGATCGCCCGGCGCCTGGGCATGAACGTCCGTACCTGCCGCGCCCACATAGCCAAGCTCGCGACGGCTCTGGGCAGCGGCAGCCGCGCCCAGCTCGGCTTCCTCATAGCCCAGTCGGGGATGCTGAACCAGGATCACTCGACCCACGGAGGAGACAGCCACCCGTGACCGGAGCGCACACGCACGGGGCGGAGGATCTCTGTGCGCCGGGCCTGAGCCTGTACGTCCGCGCGCTGCGCGACGGGCGAGTGCGTGTCGAGGGTGCGGACGAGGCACCCTGCCTGACCGGCCTCGGACTGCTGCGGCCCGACATCGAGGACCCGCGCTGGCTGCGGCCGGTCGCGCCCGGCGCGGTGCTCCACCGGCTGCTGCGGAAGTCGGCGGAGCGCATCGCGGACGAGCGCCGCCGCGAGGAGCGCCTGGAGACCGTCTTCGGACCGCTGCTCCAGCTCGACGGCTCCCGTACGGCGGCCACGGACACCCCGATGATCACGGTCCTCGGTGACAAGGAACGCATCAACCAGGCCATCGAGGACGCCATGGCCGAGGCGACGCACGAACTTCTCTGCATCCAGCCCAACTCCAACTACCACACGCGGCAGGGCGAGACGGCCCAGGCCGTCGCCCTGAGCCGCGACCAGGCCGTGCTGGACCGCGGCGCCAGCATCCGCACCCTCTACCAGCACACCCAGCGGCACCTGCCGCTCGTCTTCGCCCGTTACGAGCAGCTGACCGGCGACACCCAGGCCCGCACGCTGGACGAGGTCACCGAGCGCACCATCATCGTCGACCGCACGGTCGCCTTCGTCCCCGCCAACAAGGACCGCACCCTCGCCCTCGAAATCCGCCACCCGGCCCTGGTGGAGTACTTCGCCACCACCTTCGACCGACTGTGGCGGCTGGCCACCCCCCTGTACCCGCAAGCGGTCCGGCAACCGTCCCTCAACGGCATCACCGCCCGCCAGAGAGCCATAGCCGCCCTCCTCATAGAGGGCCACACCGACGCCGTCATAGCCGACCGCCTCGGCATGAACATCCGCACCGCCCGCGTCCACATAGCCAAACTCGCCGCCACCCTCGGCAGCGAGAGCCGGGCCCAACTCGGCTATCTCATCGGGCAGTCGGGGATTCTCGATCCGCCGGGGTGAGCTGGACGGGGACGTCCGGCAGGCGGGACGGGGCGCCGTCCAGGCCGGCTTGGGCTATGCGCACGCCCAGTTGGGTACGGCTCGCCGCGCCCAGGGTCTCCGACAGGCGGGCGATGTGGGCGCGGCACGTCCGCACGCTGATGCCGAGCCGTTCCGCGATCACCGCGTCCTGGTGGCCGTCCGCGAGCAGGGCGGCGATGGACTGTTCGCGGTGCGAGATGCCCTCGATGCCGGTGTCCGGCAGGGCGGCCGCGACCGGGATCGCGAGGCGCCACAGGCGGTCGAAGACCGTGACGAAGTAGTCGATCAGCGCCGGGTGGCGCAGTTCCAGGGCCATCGTGTGGTCGGCGTTGGCGGGGATGAAGGCGACGGTGCGGTCGAAGAGGATCAGGCGGTCGACGACCTCGTCGAGCGTCCTCGCCTCCACCGTGTCGCCCATCAACTCCAGGTAGTTGAGCAGGCCTTGACCGTGCCGGGCCACGTGGGTGTACAGGTCGCGCATCCGTACCCCGCGGGCGCGCAGGGCGAGCGCCCGGTGCAGGCCCTCCGTGAGTTCCGGCTCGCGGCGGATGCCGCCGGGCTGGACGGTGAGGACCTCGCTGGTGCAGGCCTCCGTCGCGTCGTCCATCGCCGCCTGGATCCGGGACAGGCCGTCCAGGACGCGGATCGCGGCGCCGCCCTCCAGCGTCGCCGACGCCATCGCGGACGCCTGGATACGGCGGCCGAGACCGGCGTACCACTCGAAGGCGGCGACCGCCGAACCCACCCGCCGGTGGCTCTCGCTGACCTCGTCGTAGACCCCGCGCAGCAGCCGGGTCATGACCTCCTGCGGGGCGGTGGGGACCAGCCAGTCCATGTCGTCGGGGTCGGGGTGGAGGAGGGCCAGCTCCAGCAGGCACGGCACCGGTTCGGCGTCCGTGCGCGGTACACGGCCCCGCCGTACGGCCCGGGAGTACACGCGGTCCCCGGCGTCGCAGAGTCGGTCAGCACCGTGTGGATGCTCGTCCGTCCCGTGCCCGGCCATCGCCCATCCCACCCCCGGTTCCCGGCTCTTTGCAGCGCAACTATGCGCGGACCGGTCCTGCTCCGCAACACGGCTCCCCCTCGAACAGCCCCCGAAAACCGCCGATATCAACCGCTATCTACCGGCCTCCGTGCCTCGCCTTGCAACAAGCTGGGGGGTGTCCGGCCAGTAGCACCGAGTCCCTCGCCGTATCACTTTTCGCGTGAGCTGCCGGAAATCACTCAGAGATCGCCGTGTTACGTATCGCACTTAACGTCCCCTCATGGCGGACATATTTGACGCATACGCATTGGCCGATGCGTGGGACGAGATGTTTGTGCGGCCGGGTGAGGTCAGAACCGCCTACGAGCCGGTACTGGCGGCACTCCAGCCCATCGAGCCGAGTGAACTGCGCTTCCGCGCGGACCAGATGGCCCGCGCGTTCACCGACCGCGGCGTGACCTACGCCTTCGCGGGCGAGGAACGGCCCTGGCCCCTGGACCTGGTGCCCCGGATCATCGACGCGCTGGAGTGGGATCTCATCCAGCGCGGGGTGGCGCAGAGAGTGCGGGCCCTGGAGGCCTATCTCTCCGACGCCTACTCCCACTGCCGTGCCTTCGAGGACGGTGTCGTGCCCTGGCGGCTGCTCCTCAACTCGGCCCATTTCCATCGGGCCGCGCAAGGAGTCGAGCCACCGGGCGGGGTCCGCATCCACGTCGCCGGCATCGACCTCGTGCGCGACGAGGCCGGCGACATCCGGGTGCTGGAGGACAACGTGCGGGTGCCGAGTGGAGTGTCGTACGTCATCGAGAACCGGCGCGCGATGACGCGGATCTTCCCCTCCCTCTTCGCCGAGCAGCACGTGGTCCCCGTCGACGGGTACGCGCAGAAGCTGCTCTCCGCCCTCCGGGCCGCCGCGCCCGCCGGGACGCAGGACCCCCGGGTCGTGGTCCTCACCCCGGGACCGGGGAACGCCGCCTACTTCGAACACGCCCTGCTCGCCCGGCTGATGGGTGTGCAGCTGGTGGTGGGACACGACCTCACCTGCCGCAACAACCGGGTGTGGATGCGGACCACGCGCGGCGAGGTGCCCGTCCATGTCGTATACCGGCGGCTCGACGACGACTTCCTCGACCCGCTGCACTTCCGCCCCGACTCGGTGATCGGCTGCCCCGGCATCATGAACGCCGCGCAGGCCGGGAACGTCACACTCGCGAACGCGGTCGGCAACGGGATCGCCGACGACAAGCTCCTCTACACCTACGTCCCCGACCTCATCCGCTACTACCTCTCAGAGGAACCGATTCTCCCCAACGTGGAGTCCTACCGCCCCGACGAGCCGGGCCAGTTGGAGGCGGTCCTCGACCAGATCGGCCAGCTGGTCGTGAAGCCCGTGGACGGCGCGGGCGGCATGGGCATCGTCATCGGTCCCAAGGCGGACGCGAAGACCCTCGAACGCACTCGCAAAGCCGTCGCCGCCGACCCGCGCGGCTGGATCGCCCAGCGCCCGGTCGCCCTGTCCACCTCCCCCACCCTCGCGGGCGAACGCATGGCACCGCGCCACATCGACCTGCGCCCGTTCGCCGTGAACGACGGCACCGACGTCTGGGTGCTGCCCGGCGGCCTCACCCGCGTCGCCCTCCAGGAGGGCAACCTGATCGTCAACTCCAGCCAGGGCGGCGGCTCCAAGGACACCTGGGTGCTCGCGGAGGGCCCCGCCGAACAGCCCGGGCAGATGCCCCTGGACGGCGAACTGCCCGAGGTGGCACCCCGCCAGCTCGGCCCCGACGGCAACCCCACGGCCGCACAGGAAGGGGCGCAGCAGCAGTGAACGACGTGATCCTCTCCCGGATAGCCGAGGCCCTGACGTGGACGGGCCGTTATGTCGAGCGCGCCGACAACACCGGGCGCATCCTCGACGCCTATCTGCACCGACTGCTGGAGGACCCCTGGCGCGACGAGGACGTGGCCTGCCGGTCGCTGTACGCGATCCTCGGGGTCGACGCGGGCGGCGAACGCGTCGACATGCAGCAGGTGTTGGACCAGCTCGCCTTCGACGCCCGGTCCACCTGTTCCATCGAGGGCGCGCTCGGCGCCGCCCGCCTCAACGCCCGCAGCGCCCGGGAAGCCGTCTCCTCGGAGATGTGGGAGTGCCTCAACTCCACCTGGCACGCCCTGGCCGACCAACGCCTCGCGGCCCGCCGTACGGGCCCCTACGCGTATCTCGAACTCGTGCGCAGACGCGCCGCGTTGTTCTTCGGCCTCGCCGACTCCACGATGAGCCGCGACGACAGCTGGCGTTTCGTCGTCCTCGGCCGCAGCCTTGAACGGGTGGACATGACCGTACGGCTGCTGTCGGTACGGGTGCTGGACGCGGCGCACGCGCCCGACTGGCCGACGCTGCTGAGCGCTTCGGGCGCCGACGAGGCGTACGCGCGCGTGTACGGCGGCTTCGGGGACACCCCGCGCGTGGCCGAATTCCTGCTGCTGGACCGGGACTTCCCGCGCTCGGCGCTGCACGCGCTGACGACGGCCGAGGAGTGCCTCACCGCGCTCGGCCGCCAACGCCAGGACCCCGCGCGCCGCCCCATCGGCCGCCTCCGCACCCGTCTCGAATACCTGGACTCGCACGCCTTGGAAGAGCAACTGCCCGCCCTCCTCAAGGACTTGCAGCACGCCTGCATGGACTCGGCGGAGGCGGTCGCGGAGTTGTTCTTCCCGTACCAGGGGCCCGTCGAGTGGGCCCAGGAAGGAGCCTGAGATGACCCGTAGGCTTCGCATCCGCCACACCACCCGCGTGTCGTACGCCCAGGCGGCGGTGTCTTCCCACAACGAGGTGAGGATGACCCCGCTCACGCTCCCCGGCCAGACGACACTGGACGCGCGGGTGACCGTCAACCCCACGACCCCCACCTGGTCGTACTGGGACTACTGGGGCACCCAGGTCACCGGCTTCGACCTGATGGACCCGCACGCGGACCTCACGATCACCGCGTCGAGCCTGGTCGAGACGTCCCCGCCGGAGCCGCTCGGCCCCTCCCCCGCCTGGCAGGAGGTGACCGAACGGACCACGAACTCACGCCTGTTGGAGTTCATCGGCCCCACGGTCCGTACGACGGTCCCGCCCAAGCTGCTGAAGAAGGCCCGCAAGGCGGCCGCAGGACTCGACCCGCACGGGACGGCGATCGCGGTCTCCGCGCTGGTCGCCGACCGGGTGGCCTACCTCCCCGGCGTCACCGGCGTGAACACGTCGGCCACCGAGGCCTGGGAACAGGGCGCCGGCGTATGCCAGGACATCGCCCATGTGACCATCGCCCTGCTGCGGGGGCTCGGTCTGCCCACGCGCTACGTCTCCGGCTATCTCCACCCCGAGCGCGAGGCGGAGCTGCACCGCCCGGTGGCCGGCCAGAGCCACGCCTGGATCGAGTACTGGGCCGGCGACTGGTGCGGCTACGACCCCACCAACCGGACCCGGCCCGACGAGTCCCATGTGGTGGTCGGGCGGGGGCGTGACTACGACGACGTGACTCCGCACAAGGGGATCTACCGGGGGGTGGCGGGCGGACCGCCGGAGGTGACGGTGGAGTTCACGCGGGTGGCGTAGTCCGAGCCGCCCCGTCTCAGCCCCGCTTGGGGCCGGTGATCGCCTCGCCGATCAGGAAGCCCTTGGCGGGGCCTTCGGGGATGGTGACCTCGGTGCCGTAGGGGACGCGGTGGATGTCCTCCCAGTCGGCCTTGTCGGGGCGGGGGCCGGTGAAGAGGGTCACGGCGCCCTGACCGTCGTAGTCGTCGATGAGGACGTACATGGGGATGCCGGCGCGGGCGTACTCGCGGCGCTTGCGGATGCGGTCGCGGTCCTGGTCGGTCTTGCCGGGGGAGACGACTTCGATGACTATGTGCACCGAGTCGGCCCTGACCCCCATGTCTTCCTCGTCACCGCATGGCTCCGTATCCTCCGGGGCTACGAAGGCATCCGGGATCCACGCCTTGCGCTTGTGGATCAGGTTCACATCCTGATGGCAGGCGTACTCGCTTCCGTCCAGGAACTTGTCCAGGGCCCTGCGCACGCGATTGGCGATCTGGCCGTGCGAACGGCGACCTGTGGGCGACACCTCGATGGCTCCCTCGATGATCTCGGCGCGGTAGCCCTCGGGGAGTTCCATGGCCTTCCAGACCTGCCACAGGCCCTCGTCCGGGTCGGACATGTTCAGGAATTCAGCCTGAGCGTCGGACATGGTCTCGGGCCTCTCATGTGCGAGCGCGGTCAAGGTGGCACCTCCTCCTCAAGTGTGGGCTGGGTGTGCTCTGGGCACAAGCAACGCGATCACGGTAGTGCGGCGATGGGCCTGACCAGGAGAGATCCCTTGGGCTCACCCGTTCGAGCGAGGAAAAAACGATCCACCGCCCCCGCCCAGCTCGAACCACACTCCCTTAGCGAACCGCCCCGCCCTCTCGCCCGCGACGCCCCACGTGTCCGCCATCTCCTCGACGAGGGCGAGCCCCCCGCCCCCAGCACGCGATCGCCCCGGCTGCGGAACGGGTGACGACCGGCGGGTCCGGACTCTCGTCGAAGACGCTGACCCGGAGACGGCCCGGGCCGAGCCGGAGGCGGATCATCGCGGAACCCTTCGTGTGCAGGTGGACGTTGGTGACGAGTTCCGAGGTGCACAACGCCGCCGGCATGACGAGGGGTTCGCGGTCGTGGGTGAAGAGGACGGCGCGTACGAAGTCCCTGCAGACGCGGGGTGCGGTGGCGTCGGCGGGGGCGAAGAGGCTGTAGTCGTGGGTGAGTTGGGCGAGGCGGTGGGGTGCGCGGCGGGCCGGGTCCATGAGGACGACTCCTGTCTGTGAGGGGTCCGAGCCCGGCGATGGCGTCGCCCGCGGGGCGCGGGTGCTCTGTCGGCTTATGGGCAGGGGGAGTTGAGCGGTTTCGGTGCGTGACCGATGCCGCACTCAAGGTAGCGCGCAAGGTATTTCATTAACAACCTAATCGCCGAATCGGTGGACCAACTCCCACCGCCAGGGCAGACTTTGGATACGCCGACGAGGAGAGACGCGTGGGACTACGCACCACAATCAGCGAGCGCCAGCGGCGACTCGGCTTCGAGCTCAAACACCTGCGCGAACAGGCAGGGTTGGCGGGCGGTGAAGCAGCCGAGCGGATCGGCATGGGCCGCGTTCAGCTGAGCCAGATCGAGACGGGCAAGACCACCGTCCTGACCCCACGACTCCGTGAGCTCTGCGACCTCTACGGTTGTACAGATAAGGCATATATCGAGGCCTTGGTCGCCATGTCCGAGGCGACCGGCAAGGGCTGGTGGAGCGCCTACAAGAAGCGCCGCAGCCTGGACGCGCTCAACACGGCCGAGCTGGAAGCGAGTTGCACGGCCCTTCGAATGCACCAGTCGATGTTGATCCCGGGGCTCTTCCAGACGGCCGACTACGCCCGAGCCATCTTCGCCACTCCCGGCCTGGGCTTTGAACGAAGCGAAGGCGCCCTGGAGTTCCGTATGGAGCGACAGCGGGTACTCACCCGCGAGAACCCGCCCACTGTGCATGCCGTGATCCACGAGTCCGCTCTGCACCTGCGGTTCGGCGGAGTCAACGTGGTCCGAGAGCAGTTGCTGCACCTCATCGAACTGGCGCGGCTGCCCAACGTCACCATCCAGATCTATCCGTTCACCGCCCAGGCACACCCCGCCCTCAGCGGCAACTTCGTCCACGCCGTCCCAGACGTTCCGGAGTTGGGCACCGTACTGCTCGAACTACCCCTCGGCCTCACATACTTGGGCGACAGGCAGAGCCTGGCCCGGTACGAAGCGCTGTTCCGGTACCTGTCGGAGAACGCCCTCGCCCCCGTCGACGTATCGTTGGCCCCGGAAACACACTCGGTGAAGGACTCGCTGGCACTCATCCAGCATGTGCTCTACACCCTCTAGGGAGGCCCCGATGACTGAACTCGCCTGGCAGAAGTCGACCTTCAGCGGCGGCCCCGAGGGCGAGTGCCTCTACGTCGCCACCGCCCCCGACAAAACGATCCGCCTCCGCGAGAGCGACACCCCGGACGTCACCCTCGCCGCCGCCCCCGAGGGCCTCGCCGCCCTGCTGCGGCACCTCAAGTCCCGCGGCTGAGTCCGGCGAGGTACCCGCCGCCGGAGTCGCGTACGCGGGCGGCTACGGCGTCCCGGACACCGTCGAGGCGCCCGGCCGGAGCCGATCTGCTTCAGCCGGCCTACTTCAGTCCGATGGACGAGCACGCGGACTTGTAGTCGGCCGTGCAGATGTCGGAGATCTTGTAGATCCCGTCCGCGACCACCGTCGTCTTGATGTTGTCCTGCGTCAGCGCGACCACGGACACCAGCTGCGAGGGGATCTTCTTGTTCGTTGGGCTGTCGACCGTGTCACGGGTCAGGGCGTCGAACTCGATGTCCCTGCCCTGGACCTTGGCGACCGCGATCTTCGCGGCGGCCTCGGCGAGGTCGGGGTACGGCTTGTAGACGCTCATGTACTGCTCGCCGGTGACGATCCGCTGCACGGCGGTGAGTTCGGCGTCCTGGCCGGTGACGGGCGGGATCTTCGTCAGGCCCGACGCCTTCAGGGCCTTGATGATGCCGCCGGCCATCGCGTCGTTGGCGGAGTACACCGCGGCGATGTTGTTCTTGCCGAGCTTTCCGATCGCCTCGGTCATCTCCTGCTGGGCGATGACCGGGTCCCAGGCCTTGGTGTTGTAGCTCTCGGCGATCGTCACCTTGCCCTGCAGCTCGGACAGCGCCCCGCCCTTGAACACCGCGGCGTTGGGGTCGGTCGGCGAGCCGTTGATCATGACGATCTTGTCGGAGGTGTCCACGTTGCTGCCCAGCGCCTCGACCAGCGAGCGGCCCTGCACCTCGCCGACGAGTTCACCGTCGAAGGAGACGTACGCGTCGATCGGGCCCTCGGCCAGCCGGTCGTAGGCGATGACCGGGATGCCGGCGGTCTTGGCCTTCTTCACCATGGTCCGGATGGCGTGCGAGTCGACGGCGTCGAGCACGATGATGTCGACCTTCTCGTCGATCATCTTCTGCATCTGCTTGTCCTGCGTGGCCGCGACGCCGCCGGCGTTCTCGTACTCGGCCTTGCCCTTGTTCGCGGTGAGTTCCTGGATCTTCGCCTTCATGATCGGGTAGTCGAACTCCGCGTACCGCGTGTTCGTCTTCTCCGGCATGAGCACCCCCACCGTGATGTCGTTGCCCTTCGCCGGAGTCGCGTCCGTGCTGCTCCCCGACGAGTTGAGCACGCCACAGGCGGCCAGGGGGAGGGCCAGCGAGGACGCGGCCACGGATATGGCGATACGACGCATTGGGAGCTCACTTCTGGTGCCGTGCGGACGTGGGTGCAGCATTGCAACCCAGGTGACTGAAAAGCCAACGCGGCCGCGACCACCGGCGTCAAGCGGAACTACTTAACGAGATGGCAACGCCACGTTCCGTTTGGTATGTGGAGACGCTGCGGAACCCCATCCAAACGCTCTTTACGGACCCTCCACTCAACGGGAGTTCATGAACGGGCAAAGATAAGCACAACCAACTCCCGTCTTCACAAGTCGTGATCGGCAACGGCCATGTGCCGCCGCGACCGATCCGACAGGGGACCGCATGAACCCAGCCAGACACACGACGGCCGTCGCCGGAGCGTGACGCGGGACTTCGGTTCCGCCCGCGACAGGCGGGCAACGAGTCCAGGGGCACCGCCTCATCACTCGACGCGCGCGAAGGGGCCCGGAGACATCGGTCTCCGGGCCCCTTCACATGTACGTGGACGTCAGTCCGAAGACTGCTGCCGCTTCGGCCGCCACACCACCAGCGCGCTGGTCTGCTGGACCTCCTGGTACGGGACCAGGTCGCGCCGGTACGACGCGTGCACCGCGGCCTCGCGCTGCTGCATCGTGGCCGCCGCGCCCTCGACCGCCGACTGGAGCTCGGCGACACGCTGCTGGAGCGCGACGACCTGGTTCTCCAGCTCGATGATGCGCTTGATGCCGGCCAGGTTGATGCCCTCGGTCTGCGACAACTGCTGGACGGTGCGCAGCAGTTCGATGTCGCGGGCCGAGTAGCGCCGGCCGCGCCCGGCCGTGCGGTCCGGGGAGACCAGGCCGAGGCGGTCGTACTGGCGCAGCGTCTGCGGGTGCAGGCCGGAGAGCTGGGCCGCCACCGAGATGACGTAGACCGGGGTCTCCTCGGTCAGCTCGTACGGGTTGCGTCGACGGCCGTCCATCACTCTCATGCTCCCTTCGCGGCCTGGAACAGCTCCGCCCGCGGGTCCTCGCCCGCGGTCGCCTCTCGATACGCCTCCAGTGCGTCACGAGCATTCCCCGTGACGTCCTTCGGGACACTCACCTCGACCGTGACGAGGAGATCGCCCCGGGTGCCGTCCTTGCGGACCGCGCCCTTGCCGCGGGCGCGCATTGTCCGGCCGTTGGGCGTGCCCGGGGGCAGCTTCAGCGTCACCGGGGGCCCGCCCAGGGTGGGCACCCTGACCTCGCCGCCCAGTGCCGCCTCGGCGAACGTCACCGGGACCGTCACCGTGAGGTTGTCGTCCTTGCGGCCGAACACGGGGTGCGCGTCGACGTGCACCATGACGTACAAGTCGCCTGCGGGACCGCCCCGTTCGCCCGGTGCGCCCTTGCCGCGGAGCCGGATGCGCTGGCTGTCCGTGACCCCCGCGGGGATCCGGACCTGCATGGTCCGGGAGGACTTGGCGCGCCCGCTGCCCTTGCACTCGATGCACGGGTGCTCGGCGATCAGGCCGCGGCCCTTGCAGTCCGGGCACGGGTCCGTGAGCGAGAAGCCGCCGCCGGAGCCGCGCGCCACCTGGCCGGTGCCGACGCAGGTCGGGCACACGCGCGGTGTGCCGTTCTTGTCGCCGGTGCCCGAACAGGCCTTGCAGGGCTGCTGCGAGGACATCCGCAGCGGGACCGTGGCTCCTTCGATGGCCTCCGTGAAGCTGAGCGTGACCTCGGACTCGATGTCCTGGCCGCGCCTGGGCTGCGTACGGGTCGTGCCCGTGCCGCCGCGGTTGAACAGGCCCCCGAAGACGTCACCGATCCCGCCGCCGAAGCCGCCGGCACCCCCGGCGCCTCCGCCCTGGGCGCCGCCTCCGAAGAGGTCGCCCAGGTCGAAGTTGAAGTTGCCGCCGCCCGCGCCGCCCGGCCCCGGGCGGAAGCCGCCGTTGCCGAACAGTGCGCGGGCCTCGTCGTACTCCTTGCGCTTCTTGGGGTCACCGAGGATGTCGTTGGCCTCGGAGATCTCCTTGAAGCGCTCCTCGGCCTTGGCGTTGCCCTTGTTGGCGTCCGGGTGGAACTCGCGGGCGAGCTTCCGGTACGCCTTCTTGATCTCGGCCTCGGTGGCGTCCTTGGGGACGCCGAGGACCTTGTAGTAGTCCTTCTCGATGAAGTCCTTGGTGCTCATCCTCGACGTCCCTCCTTTCCTTTGGTGCTACTCCCCTTGCGGGTCCCGTGGGTTGCGATGTCAGCCCTCGTCCGGGCCACCGCTCTCCTTGTCGTCGTCCGCGGTCTCGGCGGCGTCCGAGGACTCCGCCTTGCCGGTCTGCGCGGCGCCGGGCTGCGGCTCCGCGACCGCCACCCGCGCGGGGCGGATGGTGCGCTCGCCGATGCGATACCCGGGCTGCAGGATCGCCACGCAGGTCGTCTCCGTGACGTCCGGCGCGTACGAGTGCATCAGGGCCTCGTGGATCGTCGGGTCGAAGGGCTCGCCCTCCTTGCCGAACTGCTGCAGTCCCATCTTCGCCGCGGCGGTCTCCAGCGACTCGGCCACCGACTTGAAACCGCCGACGAGTTCACCGTGTTCCCGCGCGCGGCCGATGTCGTCGAGCGTGGGCATCAGCTCGGTCAGGAGGTTCGCCACGGCGATCTCCTTGACCGCGATGCGGTCCCGCTCGACCCGGCGGCGGTAGTTCTGGAACTCGGCCTGGAGCCGCTGGAGGTCCGCGGTGCGCTCTTCGAGCGCCTTGCGCACCTGGTCCAGCTGGGCCGTCAGACCGGCGATCTGTGCACTTGCGTCCCCTGCCGGGGCCGCCCCCTCCCCCGTGGAGGGGGAGGCGGCCTTCGGCTCGGCGTCTTCGGGGGTGGCGCCGGAGGGGACGTCGGGCTTCTCGTCGAAGCCCGGGGTCTCCTCCGTCACGCGGCACCGTCCTTGCGCTCGTCGTCCACGATCTCGGCGTCCACCACGTCGTCGTCCGCCTTGGGAGCCTCGGCGCCCGGGGCGTCGCCGCCCGCGGCCTGCGTGGCCTGGGCGTCGGCGTACATGGCCTGGCCGACCTTCTGCGAGACCGCGGCGACCTTCTCGGTGGCGGTGCGGATCTCGGCGGTGTCCTCACCCTTGAGCGCGGCCTTCAGCTCCTCGACGGCGGCCTCGACCTCGGTCTTGACCTCGCCGGGGACCTTGTCCTCGTTGTCCTTGAGGAACTTCTCCGTCTGGTAGACGAGCTGCTCGCCCTGGTTGCGGGACTCGGCGGCCTCGCGGCGGCGGTGGTCCTCGTCCGCGTACTGCTCGGCCTCCTGGCGCATGCGGTCGACCTCGTCCTTCGGCAGCGAGGAGCCGCCGGTGACGGTCATCTTCTGCTCCTTGCCGGTGCCGAGGTCCTTGGCCGTGACGTGCATGATGCCGTTGGCGTCGATGTCGAAGGAGACCTCGATCTGCGGGACACCGCGCGGGGCCGGCGGCAGACCGGTCAGCTCGAACATCCCGAGCTTCTTGTTGTACGCCGCGATCTCGCGCTCGCCCTGGTAGACCTGGATCTGCACGGAGGGCTGGTTGTCCTCGGCGGTGGTGAAGATCTCGGACCGCTTGGTCGGGATCGTGGTGTTGCGCTCGATGAGCTTGGTCATGATCCCTCCCTTGGTCTCGATGCCGAGGGACAGCGGGGTCACGTCGAGGAGCAGGACGTCCTTGACCTCGCCCTTGAGGACACCGGCCTGGAGGGACGCGCCGATGGCGACGACCTCGTCCGGGTTGACGCCCTTGTTGGCGTCCTTGCCGCCGGTCAGCTCGCGCACGATCTCCGCGACGGCCGGCATACGGGTGGAGCCACCGACGAGGACGACGTGGTCGATCTCGTTGATGGAGATGCCGGCGTCCTTGATGACGTTGTGGAACGGCGTCTTGCAGCGCTCCAGCAGGTCGGCCGTCAGCTGCTGGAACTGGGCCCGGGTGAGCTTCTCGTCCAGGTGCAGCGGGCCCTCGGCGGACGCCGTGATGTAGGGCAGGTTGATCGAGGTCTCGGTGGAGCTCGACAGCTCGATCTTGGCCTTCTCGGCAGCCTCGCGCAGACGCTGCAGGGCCATCTTGTCCTTGCCCAGGTCCACGCCGTGGCCGGACGCGAACTGCTTCACCAGGTAGTCGACGACCCGCTGGTCCCAGTCGTCACCACCGAGGTGGTTGTCGCCGTTCGTGGCCTTCACCTCGACGACGCCGTCGCCGATCTCCAGGAGGGACACGTCGAAGGTGCCACCGCCGAGGTCGAAGACGAGGATCGTCTGGTCGTCCTTGTCGAGGCCGTACGCCAGCGCCGCGGCGGTCGGCTCGTTCACGATGCGCAGGACGTTCAGGCCCGCGATCTCGCCGGCCTCCTTCGTCGCCTGGCGCTCGGAGTCGTTGAAGTAGGCCGGGACGGTGATGACCGCGTCCGTGACCTTCTCGCCCAGGTAGGCCTCGGCGTCGCGCTTCAGCTTCTGCAGGATGAAGGCGCTCATCTGCTGCGGGTTGAAGTTCTTCCCGTCGAGCTCGATCTTCCAGTCCGTGCCCATGTGGCGCTTCACGGAACGGATGGTCCGGTCAACGTTCGTGACCGCCTGGCGCTTGGCCACCTCTCCGACGAGCACCTCGCCGTTCTTGGCGAAGGCGACGACGGACGGCGTGGTCCTGGCGCCCTCTGCGTTGGTGATGACGGTGGGCTCGCCGCCTTCAAGAACGCTGACGACGGAGTTAGTCGTGCCCAGGTCGATGCCGACCGCACGTGCCATGGTTGATTCCTCCAGCAATGACTTGAGTGGAACGGACTCAAGTGTGCACGACACTCACCGCTGGGTCAACAGAGCTGAGTCGACCAGGCTCAACTCTTATCCGTTCCTTACACGCAACTGGCCCCTGACCTGCGTGGACGCGGCACGCCGCACCCCGTAGACAGTGACTTTAAGCAGTCCGAACACGACGACCAGGGCCGCGCCCGCCACCCACACGACGGCGGATTCGCCCACCCACCCGTTGTGCACGAGCACCCCGACGAGCACTCCGGAGAACCCGCCGACCCCCAGGACCACCACCGCTCCTTGCGGAGTGAGCCCCAACCGCCGCAGCCGATGGGCGAGATGATCGGGCCCTCCCCGCAACAACGCCCGCCCGGCCAGCCGTCGCGACAGCAGCACCAGTACGGCATCGGCACTGGCGACCGCGGTCAGCGCGAACAACACCCCCGCACTGGACGCGAACCCGCGCCCCACCTGCGTGACCACGGCGGCCGAGGCGAGCACGAACCCCGTGAACAGCGACCCGCACGCGCCGAGCGCGATCCGCGCGGGATGCCAGTTGTGCATCAGGAACCCGGTGAGCGCGGCGGCCAGCACACTGAGCAACACCGCGAACCCGTCCATCACTTCCATCGCGGCACAGGCCCCGACCCCGAAGGCGGTGACCACCCCCACGGTCCCGGCCAGCCCGTCTGCGTGATCGAGCCCCTTGAAGGCACCGGCGACGAACACGATCCAGACCGCCGCCAGCAGCCCGCCGGGCACCCCGATCTCCCCGTACGGCACGACACAGGCCGCCGCGACAGCCGTACCGAGGACGAGGAACCGCGTCTTCAGCCGCCACACATCGGCGACGAGCCCGAGCACGGCCACGGCGGACCCGGCGCCCAGCAGTCCGCCGACCCCGTCACCGAGGGGCGCGACGCCGGTCCAGTCGCACGCCCAGGTCACCGATACGACGGCGAGCACGACGGCCAGTCCCCCGAGCAGCGGCACCGGTCGCGTCCGGCGCCGCCGGTCTACGAGGCCGGCCTTGAGGGCGGGCACCCGGAGCAGGGCGGCGAGGACGGCGGCGAGGAGCAGGGCGGTCGTGGCGGCGAGAATCCCGTAGAGCACGAATCCAAATTAGACGCAGATGTACCAATTCAGTATGAATAACACGATCAGACCGTAACAAGCTTGGGAACAAGCCCGGAGCAGGCCTTTTTAGGCGACCCTCAGCGACACACATCACCGCACGGCTGGCTACAGTGCGACGCAAGATAGGGGTAGTCTCGGTCGAACCGATTAAGTTACCGCTTAGTAATGTGCTGAGCGGTAGTGCCATGACCCCTCGCAGGCCCGAGGAGCCCTGAAATGCAACTCGCCGCGATCATCGTGTCGCTGGTTCTGATCGTGGTCGGTGTGGCGCTGTTCGCCCGCGCCGTCCTGCAGATCTACACCTTCATGCGACTCGGCCAGAACGTGCCAGCGGGCACCCGCACCGACGAGCCCGTGCAGCGCACCGTCACCGTGGCCAAGGAGTTCCTCGGCCACACCCGGATGAACCGCTGGGGTGTCGTCGGCGTCGCACACTGGTTCGTGGCGGTGGGCTTCTTCTCGCTGCTGCTGACGATCGTCAACGCCATTGGCCAGCTCTTCCAGGCCGACTGGCTGCTGCCGGTCATCGGCGAATGGGCGCCGTACAACGTCTTCGTCGAGTTCATCGGCACGATGACGGTCCTCGGCATCCTCGCCCTGATCGTGATCCGCCAGCTGAGCAAGCCGAACCGCCCGGGCCGCAAGTCCCGCTTCGCCGGCTCGAACTTCGGCCAGGCGTACTTCGTCGAGGCCGTCATCCTCATCGTCGGCGTCTGCATCTTCATGCTGCACGCCCTTGAGGGAGCCCAGCACCACGTCGACGCCTACGAGGCGTCCTTCTTCATCTCGTACCCCGTGGTGTCGGCCCTGCGGCACCTGGACGTCTCCACGCTCCAGAACCTCACCTACCTCTTCGCCGGCGTGAAGATCGCGACCTCCTTCATCTGGATGATCACGGTCGCCCTGAAGACGGACATGGGCGTGGCCTGGCACCGTTTCCTGGCGTTCCCGAACATCTGGTTCAAGCGGAACGCGACCGGCGAGACCTCCCTCGGCGCCCTGCTCCCGATGACGTCGGGCGGCAAGCCGATCGACTTCACCGACCCGGGCGACGACGACGTCTTCGGCGTCTCCCAGGTAGAGCAGTTCTCCTGGAAGGGCCTGCTGGACTTCTCCACGTGCACGGAGTGCGGCCGCTGCCAGTCGCAGTGCCCGGCGTGGAACACGGGCAAGCCGCTCTCCCCGAAGCTCCTGATCATGTCCCTCCGCGATCACGCGCACGCCAAGGCCCCATATCTGCTGGCGGGCGGCGGCAAGTCGATGGAGGGCGAGGAGAAGGCGACTGAGGAGCAGTTGAAGGACGTCCCCGCGGCGGCTCTCGCGGAGGCGGAACGCCCGCTGATCGGCACCTTCGAAGAGAACGGCGTCATCGACCCGGACGTCCTGTGGTCCTGCACCACCTGCGGCGCCTGCGTGGAGCAGTGCCCGGTGGACATCGAGCACGTCGACCACATTGTCGACATGCGCCGCTACCAGGTGATGATCGAGAGCGCGTTCCCGTCCGAGGCCGGGACGATGCTCAAGAACCTGGAGAAGAAGGGCAACCCCTGGGGCCTGGCGAAGAAGCAGCGCCTGGAGTGGCTCAAGGAGGTCGAGTTCGAGGTCCCGGTCGTCGGCCAGGACATCGAGGACCTGTCCGAGGTCGAGTACCTGTACTGGGTCGGCTGCGCCGGCGCCCTGGAGGACCGCGCCAAGAAGACGACGAAGGCCTTCGCGGAACTCCTCCACATCGCGGGCGTCAAGTTCGCGATCATGGGCGGCGACGAGAAGTGCACGGGCGACTCGGCGCGGAGGCTCGGCAACGAGCCCCTGTTCCAGGAGCTCGGCATGGAGAACGTCATGGCCCTGAACATGGCGTTCGGCGAGGAGCTGGACGACGACGGCAAGGTCGTGGCGGAGTCGGCAAAGCCCAAGTCGGCGAAGAAGATCGTCGCGACGTGCCCGCACTGCCTGAACACCATCGGCAACGAGTACCCGCAGCTCGGCGGCGACTACGAGGTCATCCACCACACCCAGCTGCTCCAACACCTGGTGGACGAGGGCAAGTTGATCCCGGTGACGCCGGTGGAAGGTCTGATCACCTACCACGACCCCTGCTACCTGGGCCGCCACAACAAGATCTACACGCCCCCGCGCGAGATCATCGCCAGCGTCCCCGGCCTGCGCAACGAGGAGATGCACCGCCACAAGGAACGCGGCTTCTGCTGCGGAGCCGGCGGCGCGCGCATGTGGATGGAAGAGCGCATCGGCAAGCGCGTCAACAACGAGCGCGTAGACGAGGCCCTCTCCCTGAACCCGGACATCGTGTCCACGGCCTGCCCCTTCTGCCTCGTGATGCTGACCGACTCGGTCAACGGCAAGAAGAACGATGGCAAGGCCAAGGAATCGATCCAGGTGGTCGACGTGGCCCAGCTCCTCCTGGACTCGGTCAAGAAGCCGTCGGACGACGAACCCCCGGCAGGCGCCTCGGAACCGGAGAACGCCCCGGAGCCCCAGCCGGTGAAGTAACCAGCCAGTCTCCTACGACGATGCCCCGCCCCCTCGCTGAAGGGGTGCGGGGCATCGTCGTACCGTCCCCCGGTCCCGGCCCGTGGTGTAGCGCGCTACACCATGCATCCGGGAGAACGGTCCCTCGTGACGGCGAGTCCGCGACGGAATCGTAGAGGCCAGAGACAACACCCTCTCTCCTCCGATCCCCGCCGAAGGAAATCCCGTGAAGTCGCTGCTCGCCACCGTGAAGTCGTTCGTCGCCAACCTGCTGCTGTGGTCGTTCTTCGTCGGCGGCCTCGCCGCGAGCACGGCCTCCGGGGCGGTGCTGGACGGTACGGCGAAGAACGCCGCCACCTACGCCGGTATCGCCGTCTCCCTCCTGGCCGGCTCGCGCATCGCGAAGAAGCCGAAGATCAAGGCGTTCCTGTCGAAGCGGTCGACGCTGTGGTTCCTGTTCCTCTTCAACGGGGGTGTGGCCGCGTTCTGCTACCTCTCGATGGACGGCGTCAAGGGCATCGCGACGGCGGCCGGGATGGGTCTGGTCTCCCTGGGCGCGGCGGGCGGTCTGCTAGCGGGCCGCCGCGAGCAGACCGCCAAGGCGCGACTGGAAGAGCCCTGGGCCTGACCCCGACCCGATGCCCCCCGCAGCCCCCTCCCCCAGGCAGAACTCACCCCGAAGGACTTCCATGCCCACGAACCGCCACCGCATCCGCATCCGCATCCGCCGTACGGCCACCCTCGCCACCACAGCCGCGGCCATAGCCCTCACTGCCGGACTACTGACGGCCTGCGACCCAACCGACCCCTCCGACGCCTCCGACGCCTCCGACGCCTCCAACTCCCTGAACTGTCTGAAGAACTGGAACACGATCTCCGACAGCCTCAGGGCGATCCACGACGACGAATCCATCGCCAAGATCGACGTCAACTCGGACAACACCAAGGTCGACAAGGCGGTCGACAACCTCAACAAGGCGATCTCCGACTACAACAAGGCCATCCTGAACGGCGACACGAACCCCGACTCCAGCAAGATCGACGCGGCGGCGAGCGAACTCAAGGACGTCTGCACGTCGTAAGACACGACGCAGGGAAAGCGGACGCGGCTTGGTACGCAGCCGTTGGGCCACTCGCTTCTTGGCCAGTGTCGGGCTTCCACGGCCCGAGTAAAGGGCGCTCCCTGCGGTCGCGTCGCCTGCGGCGATGGCCCTGCGGGCCACCCTTGACTAGGGCCGCTCCAGCCCGTTTCAGAAGCGAGCGAGCGGCCCGAAGGAACGGGTGGCCAGGTAGGAACCCCCTCGCCTGTACTGCGTTGGTGGCCGGTGCGGAGGGGCGCGTTCGCGTCTCGCCTGCACGCCGGGCGGGCTCAGCGGCCAGCGGTGGGTGGGTGGTTGCTGGAAGCCGGTGGTAAATCTAACCACCTTCGCTACCTTTGACCGGTTAGAAAAGACCCCAGCCTCCAAAGATGCCAGGGCCAGGCCAGGACCAGGGCAGGGGGCCGAGGGTGGGTGGGCCGGAGAAGTGTGACACCACCCTCTCGACTGTCACATTCCTACGGATGCCATATTTCTACGGACCGGATGCCGCCCGGGGAGTGCCAATTGGCAGACGAGGGCGGTCACCACCCAGGCCAGCACCCACGCCCACGGCCAGAACTGCCAATCACCCAAGCTGTCCGACATACAAGCGAGACACGAGCGCGCCCCCCCCACCCCGGCCCCAAGTCCCGATACACGCCCGTGCCCCAGAACCGCCCCCCCACTACTCACCCCTCGCCTCCGGCCACGAACTCCCCAGCACCCCTCCTCGCCCCCTGCCCCTTGACCTGTTGGCGTCTCGCGCAGCAAGCCCCCACCGGCCGACAGGCGCCAAGCCGACCCGGCGTGCGGGCGAGACGCCAACGCGCCACCCCCGCCCCCGACCCGGCCCCCTCTGGAAGCCGGGGTCATTTCTAACCGGTCAAGAGTTGCGACGGTGGTTAGTTTTACCCCCGGCTTCCCGCAACCACCCACCCACCGCTGGCCGCTGAGCCGAGGCGGCGTGCTGGCGAGACGCGAACGCGCCCCCACGCACCGGCCGGCAGCACAGTTCAGGCAAGGGGATGGCTCCCTGGCCACCCATCCCCCTGGGCCGCCCGCTCGCTTCTCCAACGGGATTGCGGGAGACGAGTCAAGGGTGAAGCGCAGCGCAATCGGCGTAGCCGACGCGACCGCAGGGAGCGCCCTTTACTCGGCTCCCGCAATCCCGACACTGACCAAGACGCGGGCGGCCCAACGGTCACCTCACAACGTCCGCAAGTGTCAGCTCAGGGCGGCAAGTCGAACCCCAGCAGTTGTCATCGCCGCACCCGCCCCAAGAACCCCGCCCACCTCCGAAGCCACGTACAACCTTTACGCACCACCACAGGTCTCCTGATCGCCAACCACCCGTGAAGCCAGGGACAACGCCCGGCAAACACGGATGGTCCGCACCCCATCGACGCGGATGCCCGCCACGCATCCCCCGCATGCCGCAGGAGAACCCCGCATGCACCAGAAGCACCACCCGCACTTGCGCCTCGCCCTCGCGACGGCCGCCGCGGCCGCTCTCACGGGCGGTCTGCTCACGCTCTCGGCGACGACGGCCACCGCCGCCGACTCGTTCAAGGTCGCGAAGGCCGACTTCAACGGCGACGGCTACGGCGACGTCGTGGCCTCGGCCCCCGGCGCCTACGTCAGCGGCCACGCCAACGCCGGCCAGATAGTCGCGCTGTACGGCAGCGCCACCGGCGTGACCTCGGCCAAGCGCTCGGTCATAAGCCAGAACTCCGGCACCGTGCCCGGCACCGCCGAGGCCGGCGACTGGTTCGGCGGCGCGACGGCGTACGCCGACTTCAACGGCGACGGGTACGACGACCTCGCCGTGGGCTCGCCGAGCGAAAAGGTCGGCACCGACACCGACGGCGGCGCCCTCGCGATCCTGTGGGGCTCGGCGAGCGGCCTCACCGGCAAGAGCAGCGACGTACCGGACCCGGCCGTCTCCTCGCACGACTACTGGGGCCTGTCCCTGGCGGCCGGCGACTTCGACGGCGACGGCAAGGCGGACCTGGCGGTGGGCAGTTCGGCCGCCACCCTCTATGTCTACAAGGGCGGTTTCAGCAGCTCCACCGGCAGCCCCGGCGGCCGTTACACCGTCAAGCCCCCGATCCAGCCCGGCAGTTCGGGCTTCCCGTACGGCCCGGAGCAGCTCACCGCCGGTGACGTGAACGGCGACGGCCGTACCGACCTGGTGGTCGACGGCTACGAGACGCAGACCGACAACGGCTGGAACACCAACTACTACCTGCCCGGCAGCGCGACCGGCCTGAGCGTCACGGGCGTCAAGACCCTCAAGCCCGGCATCGTCACCGGCATCGGCGACATCAACGGCGACGGCTACGGCGACATCGTCACCGGCGCCGACTGGGACGCGACCACCAGCAGCGGCCAGACCATCCCCGACGCCGCGAACGGCGGCAAGGCCAGCATCACCTACGGTTCCGCGTCCGGCCCGGCGTCGACCACCGGCATCACCCAGAACACCGGGAACGTGCCCGGCAGTTCGGAGAAGGGCGACGGCTTCGGCTGGGACCTGGACCTGGGTGACGTCAACGGCGACGGCTACCAGGACCTCGTGGTCTCCACCCCGGCGGAGGACCTCGGCAGCGTCTCCAACGCCGGCATGGTCACCGTCATGTACGGCTCCGCGAGCGGCATCAACACCTCCACCGGCCTCCAGTCCTTCGCCCAGAGCACGGCGGGTGTCCCCGGCACGGACGAGAAGAACGACCTGTTCGGCGAGGACGTCAAGCTCGACGACGTCAACGGCGACGGCAAGGCGGACCTGATCATCGGCCAGGCCGAGGACGGCGGCGACGGAGCGGTGACCTACCTGCCCTCCACCGGCACGAAGATTGGTACGACCGGGTCCCGCGCCCTCTCCGTGACCTCGGTGGGCGTCTCCACCTCGGGCACGGCCCAGTTCGGCTCCCTCTTCGCCGACTAGGACCCGCCCCGGCCTGCACTTCTTCTCCGCCGGGCCCGTGCCGACCGACCACCACGGCCGGCACGGGCCCGGCCCCTGTCACCCCCTCAGGGCTCCCACCGGGCTCCCCTTAGGGGATGTCACAGCTCGGCAGCAAAGCCCCGTCCGAAACCCCCGGCCCGACACGCGTCTCCGTGGAACCAGGTACGTTCGATGACGTGGCTGGATTCAGGATCGGACGCGGCGGCCGGGACGGCAGGGCCCCGCAAGCGCGCCCTCAACAACCTCCGTACGGGCAGCAGGCGCCCCCGGCGCCGCAGGGACAGCCGTACGGCTATCCCGCGGCACCGCAGCCGTACCCGCAGCAGCAACCGCAGTACGGAAGCCCTGCGGGCGGCGGCCGGCAGTGGTCCCAGGGGAACGGCGGCAACGGCGCCTACGGCGACGAGCCGGAGTACTTCGGCGACGGCGGCGGGTACGGACAGGGCGCCCACCCGGGCACCCCGGACCCGTACGCGGCGAACAACCCGGGCAGCACCCAGGCCTTCGCCGTAGGGGAGGACCCGTACACCCAGGGCGGTACGTACCGCGCGGGCTCGGCCCAGGCGCCCACCGGCCCGGTCGGCCCCCGCCTGCACTGGAAGGACCTGCTGAGAGGCATCGTCCTCGCCCCCCAGCAGACCTTCCTCCAGATGCGGGACTACACGATGTGGGGCCCCGCCCTGATCGTGACGTTCCTCTACGGCCTGCTCGCGGTCTTCGGTTTCGACGGCGCCCGCGCGGACGCGATAAGCGCCACCCTGGCGAACGCTGTCCCGATCGTCCTGATCACGGCCGTGGCAATGGTGCTCTCGTCCTTCGTCCTGGGCGTGGTCACCCACACCCTGGCCCGCCAGCTCGGCGGCGACGGGGCCTGGCAGCCCACGGTCGGCCTCTCCATGCTGATCATGTCCCTCACGGACGCCCCCCGCCTGGTCTTCGCCATGTTCTTCGGCGGCAACGCGACCTTCGTCCAGGCCCTCGGCTGGGCCACCTGGGTGGCGGCCGGCGCCCTCCTCACGATGATGGTCAGCCGCTCCCACGACCTCCCCTGGCCGAAGGCCCTGGGCGCGTCGGCGATCCAGCTCATCGCCCTGCTGTCGATCGTGAAACTGGGCACGTTCTAGAGGCTCTCCGCTACGACAGTTCTTCTCTTCCGCTACGACGACGAAGGGCTCCCGGTGCGCACCGGGAGCCCTTCGTCGTCGTAGGAGATACCACCGCCACCGCTCAGCCGTCGAGCACCTGGCCGGTGCGACGCACGACCGGGGGTTCGACGGACCACGGGAAGTTGATCCACTCGTCGGTGCGCTTCCACACGTACTCGCACTTCACCAGCGACTGCGACTTCTCGTAGACGACCGCGCTGCGGACCTCGGCGACGGTGTCGAGGCAGAAGTCGCGGACCAGTTTGAGGGTCTTGCCGGTGTCTGCGACGTCGTCGGTGATCAGGACCTTCTTGTCGGAGAAGTCGATCACATTCGGGACGGGCGCGAGCATGACGGGCATTTCGAGGGTGGTGCCCACGCCCGTGTAGAACTCGACGTTCACAAGGCTGATGTTCTTGCAGTCGAGGGCGTAGGCGAGGCCGCCGGCGACGAAGACTCCGCCGCGGGCGATGCTGAGGACGACGTCGGGCTCGTAGCCGTCGTCGGCGATGGTCTGCGCGAGTTCGCGCACGGCGACGCCGAACGCCTCGTAGGTCAGGTTCTCCCGCACACCGGCCACGGTCACACCTGCGTCCGGTGGAAGTTGAGGAAGGAACGGGAGGCGGTCGGGCCGCGCTGGCCCTGGTAGCGGGAACCGTAGCGCTCGCTGCCGTAGGGGAACTCGGCCGACGAGCTGAG
The DNA here is from genome assembly GCF_043200035.1 of Streptomyces sp. NPDC048504. Classification (NCBI taxonomy): domain Bacteria; kingdom Bacillati; phylum Actinomycetota; class Actinomycetes; order Kitasatosporales; family Streptomycetaceae; genus Streptomyces; species Streptomyces sp. NPDC048504. The sequence goes on along the minus strand of NZ_JBICXA010000001.1, from coordinate 434,648 downwards.
CTGGAACATGCACAGCTGGCCGATCTTCATGCCCGGCCAGAGCTTGATCGGAAGGGTCGCGAGATTCGACAGCTCCAGCGTCACGTGGCCGGAGAACCCGGGGTCGATGAACCCGGCGGTGGAGTGCGTGACGAGCCCGAGCCGGCCGAGGGAGGACTTCCCTTCGAGGCGCGAGGCGAGATCGTCGGGGAGGGTCACGACCTCGTAGGTCGAGGCGAGCACGAACTCGCCGGGGTGGAGGATGAACGGCTCGTCGCCCTCCGGCTCCACCAGCCGCGTCAGATCCGCCTGTTCGACGGACGGGTCGATGTGGGGGTAGCGGTGGTTCTCGAACACCCGGAAGTAGCGGTCGAGGCGCACGTCGACACTCGACGGCTGCACCATGGATTCGTCGTAGGGATCGATCCGGACCCGCCCGGCGTCGATCTCGGCCCGGATGTCCTTGTCTGAGAGAAGCACGCCCCGAGGATACGCAAGACGCGCGGACCGACCACAATCGGACGGACCCGCGCGCCTGCGACTACCGCGGTACTGCTGCTACCAGTGCTGTATCCGCGGCAACTTCTACTGCTACTTCTACTGCTACTTCTACTGCTTCTCCAAGGTCACCAGCACCACACTGCGGAGCCTGGCACACCGTGGACACCTCACGAGCCGGCCGGGGCCGAGCCGCTCCGCCTGCTGCATCGGGAACGAAGCGGTACTGAACACGTGCCCATCGGCACATCGGACGACGGTGCGCTCCATCAAGTCCATGAGTCCCTTCCCCAAGAGCCGCGCCCGACTGCTGCTCGCCGGACGCCAAATGCCACATTACGGGATGAAAGGAACGACTCTCCAGGCGGCACTCCGGTCCCACCCAGACCCTCTTCCACGCCTCCACCGTACGCCCCAACTCCGGCCCGCCGCAGCCCCGTCCGCCCTACGGAACGCAGCCGCAGCCCCACGGCTTCAGCGCCGGGGACCTGACATGCGGTACAGTGACGGAGCGTTCCGACACCGGTTCAACCGGCGTTTTTCGCGGGTGTAGTTTAGTGGTAGAACATCAGCTTCCCAAGCTGAGAGTGCGAGTTCGATTCTCGTCACCCGCTCTTATTGAAGCCCCAGGTCAGCGGCCTGGGGCTCCTTCGTGGGAGGCCCTCTGTCGCATTTTCTAGCACACGAGGGTCCCTGAGATTGGGCACGCGGAGGGCACGAGTTGCTTGCCGAGGGCCACCCACTCACCACCCCGGTCGCCGAAACGCGCCACTGACCTGCTGTTTCATGGCACCCACCGCGGCAGTCCCCGATGAAAGCCCTCAGCCTGCCGTGCCCTCCGCCGGACCGGCTGGCGATTTCCATACCACGGAGGGGGCGCGAGCCTGGACCTTGCCGCGTAAGACATGTTGTCTTACATTGATTGCATGGCTGACACCATCACGATCCGCAGCGACTCGGAGACCGAGCACGCTCTCGATGTTCTCACTCATGACGGCAGTTCACGCTCGGCGGCCATCCGCCAAGCCGTACTCGAAGCCGCTCTACGCAAAGAGCGGGCTGCCGCGATGCGTCGCGCGGTCCTACGTATGCCACTCGGCGAACCGGACGGCATCGACATCGCCGCGGAGATCGCCCGCGGCCGCGAGGACGAGCGCTGATGATCTATCTCGACTCAGCCGCCGTCGTGAAACTCGTCCACGCCGAATCCGAGTCGCAGGCATTGCGCAACTGGCTCGACGAACGGGCGGAGACCGGATGGACGAGTTCGGTTCTGGCGGAGATCGAGTCATCGCGAGCCCTGGCACGCTACGCCCCGGAAGCCGTCGCCCGGCTCCACCCGGTCCTCGACCTGATCGAGTTGGTGGAGCTGGATGCCGGCATTCGCATCTTGGCCCAGACCGTGAAACCGACGACCGTACGGAGTCTGGACGCCATCCACCTGGCAACGGCTCTCCGCATCCGCTCCCAGCTCACCTCATTCGTCACGTACGACAAACGACTGGCCGATGCCGCCCAAGCAGCCGGGCTGACCGTCGACATGCCCGCCTAAGACGTCGTTGCAGTGCAGGCGTGGCCCGGACTCGACCGGTGTGCTGCTGCGGGGCAAACCCGACGCCATCACCGCCGTACTGGCCGCACTCGACGACACCCCCTTCATCGACCTCTCCGCATCCGGCGACGAGATACACGCCATCTCCTGGACCGAGCCCGGCTCCCGCGACGCCCTGGTGTTCCGTCGGCTCCCCTCTCCCCGGGCGGTCACCTCGGTGACCGCCTCCACAGTGCCCCACGTCTTCTCGGAAGCGACCGACTGGCGCCACGACGTCCTGACCGCGGCGGAACCGGCGGCCCTACAAGAGGCCGTCACCGCAACCGAGTTGGACGAGGCCGACCACGCCATCCTGGCGGAACTGCGCGACGACGCACGCGCCTCGGCCTCGGGCCGCTCGCACCAGCTACCCCGACTCCACCCTCCGACGCCGCATCACCCGCCCGACCACGGGCAGCCAGTTGCTCACCCACGTCGTCATCGACCCGAAACGGCTCGGGCTCACCATCAACGCAACATCATGATGCACGTCGCCCCGGACCGCCTCGACGCCGTCGGACGCTCCCTGGCGGCCCACCCCTCCATGCACCGAGCCCTCGCCACCACCACATCGCCGTCTGGATCCCCACACCGGAGAGTTTCTACCGATTCATCACCCACGACCAGGCCGGACTCAGCGTCACCAGCGCGGAGACCGTCATCGTCGGCCAGGCGGTCAAACGACCCGGCTCGCTCACCACCACTCGTCACGGGGCCGGGCTCTCGCTCTTCATGGCGGCCTTCGTCCTCCGGGCCACCGCACGCTGATCCAGCACTGTCTCCACCGCGATCGGGAGCCGCCGGACGGTTCAGCCGTGGAGTGGCCGGGCAGTGCACGCCAGAAGGCACCTTCGGCAAGTGCCTGCTGACGCCATCGACCTGGTACGGGATACTGCGGAACGTTGCGAACTGACGATCAATCACTGAGCTGGGGGCAAACAGTGGCGGGCGGGAACGATCCTTACGCGCGGGAACTCGCGAGGCAGGCCAGAGAGCGGGAGAAGGCCCGGAAGGCCGCCGAGGCCGAGGCCAAGCGGAAGGCTCGCGAAGAGAAGCTGGCGTACGAAGCAGCCCGCGCCCAAGAGGCTGTCGACCGTACGAGCGTGGCCGAGCACGATGCCGAGCAGCTTTCCCGGCTGCTGCGTACGTCCGTCTTGGACGGGCATCCGCTGACGTTCGAGCGGTTGAGGCAGCAGTTCACTCCCGCGCCGTTCGTACCGCCCAAGGGCCGTGCCAAAGCCGCGCCCTTGCCCAGGTGGGAGGAGTACGAGCCGCAGCCGCCACGGGGGCTGCTGGGTGCTCTCGGATTCGGACGAAAAGGGTACGACGCGGAGGTCGAAGCCGCTCGCAAGCAGTTCGACAGGGCGCTGCGAGACCACGCGCGCGACGAGAAGAAGCGCGCGGAGAAGCTGCAGAAGGCCCGCGCACAGCACGAGAAGGAAAACCGGGAGGAAGCTGCCCGGGTCGAGGCGTGGAACGCCACTCTTGAGGGGCGCCATAACGCATACCAGGACAGGGATGTCGACGCTGTCGAATGGTTCGCCGACCAGGTCCTGGCAGCCTCCGTGTATCCGCACGGTTTCCCGAGGAGCCACCAGGTCTCGTTTCGTGCGGACACCGGTGACTTGCTGATCGAGATCGACCTACCACTGGAAGACGTGGTGCCTGCGGCCCGTGCGTACCGGTACGTGAAGACCCGTGACGAGATCACAGCCGTCCCGAAGCCGGACAAGGAGCGCAAGGAACTCTACGCGTCAATCCTGGCCCAGACGGCCCTGCGTACCGTCCACGAACTCTTCGCCGCCGACACCGAAGGCGTAGTCCAGTCCGTCGCCTTGAACGGGCATGTGGCCACGATCGACCGCGCCACGGGGCGCAACGTCCATCCGTGCCTGATCACGCTCCAGGCTGATCGGGCCGAGTTCGGTGAGCTGGTCCTGACGCAGGTGGACCCGCGGGCCTGCCTGAAGCGGCTGCGTTCACTGATCTCGCCCAACCCGTACGAATTGGAGCCGGTAAGGCCGTTGGTCACGTTCGACCTGTCCAAGTTCCGCCTCATGGACAGCCTGGACGTCGTGGCCGGCCTGGACAGCCGCCCCGTACTGATGGACCTGACCCCCACAGAGTTCGAGCACCTCATCCGGCAACTGTTCGAGGCCATCGGCCTGGACAGCGTGAACACACAGCCGTCGAAGGACGAAGGTGTGGACGCGGTCGCGATGAACACGGACCCGGTCATGAAAGGGCTGTGCATCATCCAGGCCAAACGCACCAAGAACGTGGTGCCGTTCGAGACCGTCTCCGCTCTCGCCGGCGTCGTGGAACACAAGCGTGCGGCCAAGGGCATCCTGGTGACGACCTCATGGTTCGGCCGAGCGAGCGAGGGGTTCGCCAACGAGCACGGGAGGCTCGAACTCCTCGACGGCGCCAACCTGGTCCACCTGTTCAAGGAGCACATGGACCTCGACGTCATCCCGGGCCCGACGCCACCGAAGCGGCGCCCGCGGTAAGCGCCACGGGCGTCGGCCCCGCTGCCCCTGCCACCACGATCGGCTTTCAGCGCGGCATACACATCCGTAATTACGTATCCCGTTCGGCCGCGACGCCCGTGTAGTTGCCCGCTTGCGAGGTCAACCAATCGCTCCGAGGCGTACGGCTCCAACGGCCGTGCCCATAGCGTGCCCTTCAGAGCGGAAACCCACGGTCAACAGCGGTGCCAACACGCCGTCACGCCTGCCAGCCCCGAACGCATCTGCGCAGGTCAGCTGCCATGCGACCGCGCAAGCGCCGTCGTTTCCCAAGCTGAGAGTGCGAGTTCGATTCTCGTCACCCGCTCTTATTGAAGTCCCCTGGCTGACGGCCCGGGGGTTCTTTGTTGTCTAGTCCAATTCGAGGGCGGCGTGCCCTCCGTGTGCCTCAATGTGCGCTGACGAACGTCGGTCCACGATCGCGAGGCGTACCAGGATGATCGTCACGAGAACGGCGTCGGAAGGGACTCCTTGCAATTGGACCTGCGGGGTCGCCTGGCAAAGGGAGCTTCAGACCCACGATGCCTGCGGGACAGAGCCAGTCCACCAAGTCGTAGACGGCACGGCAGTAAGGGTCGTGGACGTCCTTCCGTAGGCGTTCCAACTCTCCCGACACAAGGGCCGGCAGCGCGGCGTGCGCTGCCGTCACGCCGACGACGACTGAGCCGTCCTCGTCTCGCAGAGGAAGGTCGACACCAAACGGCGGCGCGTCCTCCGACTCGGGCGTGTCCAGGTACAGACGGCACGTCGCCTCATCGAGAAGGAGGAACCCCCGCAGCCGTAGTTCTGCGGGCTCGTCCGGTGCCGGGAGGGCGGCGAAGCCCGCGGCTGCGGCGTGCAGCGCGTCCGTCAGGTGGAAGCGTGGCCGCGCCATGAAGGTGTGGACGGCGGTGGACCCGTCGAGCACGGGAATCCCGAAGGCATCACGCGGCGCCTGCTCGACCTCGCGTTCGGAGCAGTCGGCCAGTGCGCTACGGAGGGCAGCCGCGAGGTCCCCCGAGGGGATGTTCCCGCCGTGCAGGTCCGTGAGCGGCAGGTCGAAGGCGACCGAGCTGTCCAGCCGTTGTCCGTCCCATACGACGACGCGGCCGACATCGCCTCGTTGAGGGGACGTCACCACCCCGCGGACGAGCCGGGCCTCCGGTCCGAGGGCGAACGCCGTGGCGCGGCCGAGCATTTCGTGCGCCAACTGCGCCTGCAGACCGGAGAGGGCCGTCTCGTCCCACGTCATCGAATGCTCCGTCATACCCGGTGCAACGCGTCGGGGCACTTGTTGACACCCTCGCAATAGGCCGTGATCACACCGGTCTCGTCATCCGTGTCGGCGAGCTTGTACTTGTGGTCCTTGGTCTCCCAGTGGTACTGCGCGATGACCTTGACCCGGGCGAGAACGATCCCGAGGGTGTCGTAGAGCACAGCGCCGTACACCTTGCGGGTCTTCGTGCTCCCGTGTTCGGGATGCTCGTTCACCGCCGCCTTGATGGCCTTGTCATGGGCCACGAGCTTCACCACGCTCCAGTGACTGGTCGCGGCGTCATCGACTGTCGCAGCGCCGGCCGCCACGTCCGCGGAGTCCGCCTGGGAGACGGACTTGTCCGTGTCGTCGGCCACGGCGGAATCCGCCACGGAATCGGATTGGGCGACAGCTTCGTAAGTGAGCCCGTCTTGAGCGGCCTTGGCCACTCCGAAGGTCTGGACGTACTGCTCGTCGGAGGCCAGGAAAAGCTGACCCCCGTCCGCGCTCGCTGTCGTCGGGTCGTCAACAGCGCTGGTTTCCACAGTGGTTGATGACTGATCGGTGACGCCGGAAGCGTCGGCGTGCGCGGGAGCCGCTCCCAGCGTCGCGGATCCGAGCAGCACAAAAGAAGCAATTGGGCAGTCTTTGATCATCAGCGGTTCGATCACGTGAATCCGGGCCCCCGGTCCTGCCGAGCGTGACCGACCCGGCTATCCGTTTTTCAAGTGAGTCGACGCCCAGGCCAAGGGCAACGGCGTCGTCGAGGGTGGCCCGAGTGGGCGGGATGTGAGCCTTTGCCCGGTTCGTCGTTGCGTTTGGATGAGGTGCAGTGATCAGTGGTTCGGGGCGTGGGGGCGATACCGGGTGCCGGGCGATGGGACTCAGCGGGCGGGAGCCGGCTCGGACGACGGCCGCCACTCCCGCCTGAGCAGCCCGTAGACCCACGAGTCGGAGACCTCGCCGTTGACAACGCAGTCTTCCCGCAACGTCCCCTCACGCACGAAGCCGAGCTTCTCCAGCACACGGGCAGAAGCCGCGTTGCGGGTATCGGCCTCAGCCTGGACGCGATTCAGGTCCAGCGTGTCGAATGCCCACCGCAGCAAAGCGCGCGCGGCCTCGGTCGCATAACCGTGGCCCCACGCCGCATCGTCGAAGCAGTAGCCCAGCGACGCACTGCGGAAGTCCGGATTCCACCTGTTCAGGGTGCACCAGCCGATGAACGCGCCGTCGGAGACACGATCCACGGCCAGCCGCGCCCCGGTGCCTTCCTTTTCCATCTCTCGGCAACGGGCGATGAACTTCTCGGCGCGCGCACGTTCGGTCCACGGTGGATCGTCCCAGTAGCGCAGCACGTAGGCGTTGCTCTGCAGCGCGAACAGGTCGTTCGCGTCCGCGTCTTCGAAGGCACGCAGTCGCAGGCGAGCGGTGTGCAACGAGGGGGTGGGCAGCGGCGTACTCATGTTCCATCCCGTGATCGGTGGCCGATCAATCAGACATCCGATGCCGGGCACTCGCAACGGATTTTCTCGGCGGGCCGGCAGAACAACGTGAGGGGGCCGGTGGTGGGTTTGCCGGGCGGTTACGGTCGTGGCCTGTGAACAAGTCCCTGCTCGGTCTCATCGCGGATTCCGCGCCCGGTCAGGCGCTTCAGTTTGATGCGGACCTTGTTGATGTTGTTGGGCACGAGGTCCAGGTCCATCGCCTCGCACACGTTCCTCGCCCGTAGCGGAGCGTCGGCTTCGGCGAACACGGCCATGATCTGCTGGCAGGCGGGGCCGCCGGGCAGGGCCGGCTTCGGTGTGGCCGGTGCCGGGGGCGTTTCGTCGGGCAGTTCCAGGAGCGTCTTGCGGGTGATCGTGATGTGCTCGGCGGCCCGGGCGAGTCCGTCCAGCAGCGCGGTCAGCTGCTGGATCTGCTCGTGAGCGGCCTCCGCTTCCACAGCGATCTGCCGCTCGCGGACCTCCAGACGTGCCAGCAGGGCACCGAGGGGCTGCTGTGGGCCGGCGCTCACGCGCCGCGCCAGGACGGGGTGGAGGTGCCGGTCGGTCGACGGGTCATCACATCGCCTGTCGCCCAGTACACCCGGGACTCGGAGCTGGCCGGGCGGTGTTCGTGGTCGCGGACCAGCCTGCGGCGCAGCATCAGGATCCCGTTGGTCTGCTCGACTCTCCAGCGGATCGGCTGCGGGACCAAGCCGTGGTCGGCCGGGTCGCGCTCGACGACCTCCACCGCGATGCCCAGGCCGGCGCCGTGGTCGACCACGGTCTTCTTGAACCCCTGGTCCACCAGCGCCTTCGTCACCGTGGAGGTCCCCGCGGCGGCCTTGTCCAGCAATGCGGTACCGAAGGCGTTGTCATGCACGGAAGCGGCCGCACCACCACGGCGATCACCAGGCCAGCACGTCAACGGCCGGCCCCCGCTGGCGACCCGGCACCTTCCCGGCGGCGTCCCGCCCGGTCGTGGCCGCGGGTACGCACGCGGCGGCATGCAGACTCCGGGTGTCGAGCACCACCAGACTCGGGTCGGCCAAACGTCCCCGGCTCTCACGCACCTGCCAGCGCAGCGGGTCATGGATGACCTCGTCGGTGCCGTCGTCGCGCCATGTGCAGAAGTAGTACTTCACCGCGCCGGGCGGTGGCAGGCCGTGGGGCAGGTAGTCCCATGGGCAGCCGGTCCGGGACCGGTAGAGGAGCGCGTTGACGATCTCTCGCATCTCGTAGTTGCCCTGCCGGCCGCTGACGGACGGGTGCTTCGCCGTCCACGCAGTGGTCACCGGCTCGATCAGCGCCCAGCATTCGTCGGATAAATCGCTCTTGTAGGGCTTGCGGTCGCTCCCCCCGTCACTCCAGCACGGCCAAGCCCGTCGACCGGCTCCGCGTGTTCTAAGCGCAGGTCGGAGGCGCCTCCGGAGTCTCCTGGGGACAGTTGCGCCCAACCTCGTTCCCGTCAGCCGACGGCGACTGCGCGCCGGTGGATCGGGCCCGTGCCCCGGCTGAGCGGCAGTCCCGTTCCCTCACGTCATCTTGACGACGACCTTGCCGGCCTTCGCACGCCCTGCTTCGACGTACTCCAGCGCTTCTCGGATCGACTCGAACGGGAACACCGTGTCGACGACGGGTCGGATCCTGCCTGCGTCGATGAGACGGGTGAGTCCGCGCAGCTGGTCCCCGCTGGCCTTCATGAACAGGAACGAGTACGTCACGTCGCGGCGCCGGGCGCTTCGCCGGATGCGGAAACTCAGCGCGGACATCGCCAGCCGGACGAACGGATTGGCTCCCAGCTCCCTGGCGAAAGCGGCGTCGGGAGGGCCCGCGACGCTGATGACCTTCCCGCCGGGCTTGAGTACGTCCAGGGACTTCTTCAGCGTCTCGCCGCCGAGCGAGTCCAGGACGACGTCATAGTCGTGCAGCACCGTCTCGAACGCCTGCTTCTTGTAGTCGACGACGACGTCCGCGCCCAGGCGCTTCACCAGCTCGACGTTGGCCGTGCTCGTGGTGGTCGCCACGTGCGCACCCAGCTCCTTCGCCAGCTGGATGGCGATGGTGCCCAGACCGCCGGAACCCGCGTGGACGAGGACCTTCTGGCCCGGCTGAATGCGCGCCCGCTCGACCAGCACCTGCCACGAGGTCAGGGCGACCAGGGGAAGGGAGGCCGCCTCCTCCATGGTCAGCGTGGCCGGCTTGGTCGCCACGTCGTCCTGGTGCACCGCGATGAGTTCGGCGAACGTGCCGATCCGGTCCTTGTCGGGCCGCGCGAAGACCTCGTCGCCCACCGCGAACCGCGTAACGGCCGCACCCACTTCGACCACCACCCCGGCCAGGTCGCTGCCCAGGACGAACGGCACCTTGTACGGCAGGACCACCTTCATCTCCCCGTCCCGGATCATGCGGTCGAGCGGGTTGATGCTCGCGGCGTGGATCCGGACCAGCACGTCCTCCGCGCCCACCTCCGGGTCCGGCACATCGCCGACACGCACGCCGGCCTTGCCGCCGTAGCGCTCTACCGTGAAGGCCCTCATCGTCGGCTCCTCATCTCGCCCGCAAGCGGACGGGGTGCTGTTCATTCCGGACTTCGCTGGGTGGTTGGTGATTTTTGGTAGTACACGCTCTTTGGGGCGACGGGCCTCAGTCGGGGCTTTTGCTCGCGACCATTACTGAAGGGGCGAGCACCCTGGATGACGATCGCGAGTGGGGCGCGCCCGACGTTTACCTCCGCCGGCAGAACCTTCCGCGACGCTCCGCCAATTAAATTATGCTCGTAATCCTAAGCGGCCGACCGGTGGCCCGCAAGTCGACCCGCCCCTCGCAAGGGCGCCGCACTCGCGGCGGACGCGGGAACTATCGGCGAGGAATTGACGCGGCATGGGGCCGGCTGGTGCACCGCCCGGGCGTAAGAAGGGCCTCGCGGTGCCGGCCGGTGCGTTCCATGGGCACGCGGGTTCGGCCGCCTCCCTCAGCGCATGAACGCGAGGGCGTTCTCGATTCCCCGCTCAAGGACCTCATCGGCGAACTTGCGGTCGGAGAGGGCGCGGGACAGTTGCAACGCCCCCACCAACATGGTGAAGAGCCCGATGGCCTTGCCGCGGGCGGACTGCGGATCCTCAGGTGCCAGGCGGGCGGCGACCTCGTCCAGGATGTCCCGCGCGCCGTCGGTGTAGGCCTGCTTGGTCCCGTCCCCGCAGCGGCCGATCTCGTCGAGCAGGGCGGCGGAGGGGCATCCGACGCCGGGGTGGTCCCGGTGCTCAGCCGACAGATATTCGCGCACGAGGTCCTCAAGTCCCGGGCGGCCGGGCCGCAGAGTGCCGTAGCTCGTGACCTGCGTGCGCAGTTCGTCGGCCACGACATGGGCGACGAGGTCGTCCTTGGACGCGAAGTGAGCGTAGAAAGCCCCGTTGGTGAGCCCGGCGTCCGACATCAGCGTGGAGATGCCCGAACCGTCGATGCCGTCTTGCTTGAACCGACGGCCGGCCGTCTCGATGATCCGTTGCCGCGTCACCTGCTTGTGCTCCTTGGCGTAGCGCGCCACAGGGTTCCTCCATTCGCTTCGCGAGGCCATTGCGACGCACTCCACCCTAATCGATGGCCTGACGAACATAATATTAAGGGCGACCCACGCGAAGAAGGCGTCCACGGTGTCGTGGAAGCCGAGCCTCTACCGCTCGGTCAGATCTTCGTCTTCTCCCGGACCCATGCGCCGATCCGTGCGATGGCTGCGTCGGTCTCCGGAATCCGGCCGGCGCCGTAGACGTAGGAGTGCTGGCCTCCGGGGACCACCACGGTCGCCGTGTCGATTCCGGCGTCCTTGACGCGGGCGGCGAACTCCTCGTCCTCGCCGGCCAGGACCTCGTACGTTCCCCAGGAGACGAGGGTCGGGGGAAGACCGCTCAGGTCCGCCCGGTTCAGATTGATCCGGGTGTCCGTGAACTCGATGCCCGTGCCGCCGATCCAGGCGTCACGGAAGAACTCCAGCAGACCCTTGCCGAGGATCTTGTCCGTCCCGGCGTTGGCCGTGATGGTCTCGTTGGCGATCTCGAGGTCGCACCAGGGGGAGATCGACACGATGGCTCCGGGCAGCGGCTGCTTCTTGTCGCGGAGGCGAAGCGCCAGGGCGACCGCGATGAACCCGCCGATCGAGTGGCCGATCGTGATGATGTTTCCCGGCTCATATCCTTCGGAGAGCAGCCAGTTGAAGGCCGCCTCCGCGTCGTCCACCTGAGCCGGGTACTTGTGTTCCGGTGCCCGCCGGAAGTCCAGCACCAGCACGGGGGCCCCGGCGGCCTTGGCGATATGGCCGGCGAGCTTCCGGTCGACGAACGCCGACGACAGAACGGAGCCCCCGGCGTGACCGTGCAGGAGAACGTGGTCGGTGTCGGCATCGACCGGTTCGCACCAGATTCCCAGCACGCCACCCGCGTCCACCTCACGGTAGGTGACCCCTTCCGGCTCCCGGGCCGCGAGATGGACCTGCTCCGCCTGGATGCGCGCCGCGTCCAGCTCGGACGGCGGATTCGCCCCTGTGGCCAGCCATTCCGCGAACTGGATTGCTTCCGGGCTCAGTTCAACCGCAGTGCGCTCAGACATGTGGTGCCTCCATGGGGCAATTTGGGCATACAGGCCCGTAAGGACCGGTATCGCCGGGGTTTGTCAGGCGGTGTGGGTGGGGTGGTGGGTGCAGCCGGAGGGTGTGCAGGAGTTCGCTCGCGGGTGTCGCTCTCCGCGATGTCGTTGAACGGGTTTCCGGGACGGCCCCGGAGGTCGGTGCGGTCGGCGCCGATCTCGTCTGCCGGAGCGGTGGCGACCCCGCCGGCGAAGCGGATGCGGTTGTCGAGGGACCCGACGAACCCTGTTCCCTGTTCGAGCCGGCCGGCCCCGTGATCGATACGCGGTTGGCGTCTCAGCCGTGCTGCTCGGCATCCAGGAGTGCGAGGGCGTTGTGGATGCCCTGTTCGAGGAGTTGGTCGGCGAGTTGCCGGTCGGTCAGGGCGCGGGAGAGCTGAAGCGTCCCGGCCATCATGCCGAGGAGGCTGAGTGACTTCAGGCGTGCCGACGGCGGATCGTGGGGTGCCAGGCGGGCGGCGAAGCCGTCGATGAGGACCAGCGCGCCGTCGGTGTACGCCTGCCTGGTGGGATCGGTGGAGCGTCCGATCTCGTCGAGCAGGGCGGCGTTGGGGCAGCCGTCCTCGACGTTGTCGCGCTGCTCGGTGGAGAAGTACCAGTGAATCAACTGTTCGAGTCCGGCGCGGCCGGGTGCCGCCTGCGCGACGATGCTCTCGTGCTGTGCGCGCATCTGGTCGGCGACCGCGGTGGCGACGAGGTCGTCCTTGGAGGAGAAGTAGGCGTAGAAGGTGCCGTTGGTCAGGCCCGCGTCCTTCATGAGCGTGGCCACTCCGGAGCCGTCGATGCCGTCCCGCTTGAGCCGGCGACCGGCCGTCTCGACGATCCGCTGCCTTGTCTCCTGCTTGTGTTCCTTCGTGTACCGCACGAGGCGTTCCTCCATCGCGGCCGGGGCTTGCGCTCCGGACACGCTCCGACGTGGTGTTCGCGGGGCGGACCGCCCCTGAAGCCGGACCGGGATGTCAGGCGGGCATCCGGTTGAATCTGCGGATTCCTTTGTCGAAGGTGATGGCGGGGGCGAAGCGGCGCAGCGTCCTCATGCGCGCGGCGAGGGGGCCCGCGGTGTAGCGCAGCTTCGGCTTCTTGTCGGTGGCCGCGGTGACGATCACCTTGGCGACGACCGCGGGATCGTCGCCCGCCTTCATCGCATCCGCGATCACCTCGTCGAAGACGCGCCGTCGCTCCGCGTACAGAGGCAGCGGGGTGTCGGGCTGTGCGGCGTTGGCGTCGAAGCTGGTCCTGGTATAGGCGGGTTCGACGAGGAGGACGCGGATGCCGTGTTCGCGGACTTCGTGGTCCAGCGACTCGGAGTAGCCCTCGACGGCGTGTTTCGCGGCGACGTAGAGCGCCATGTAGGGCTGGGGGATCAGGCCCAGGACGGACGAGATGTTGATGACGCGTCCGCCGCCCCGGGCGCGCATGTGCGGCAGGACGGCCTTCGTCATACGGATGACGCCGAGGACGTCGACGTTCAGGACGTTCTGGGCCTGGGCGACGGAGTTCTCCTCGACGGCGCCCGCCGAGCCGACGCCCGCGTTGTTGACCAGGACGTCGATGCGTCCGAACCGGTCGATCACCTTTCCGACCACGGCGGTGGCCGAGTCGTCGTCGGCCACGTCGAGATCGAGGTATGTCACCCCGGCGGGCGGGGTGAGTCCGGAGGTCTTGCGGCCGGTTCCGATCACCTCGAAACCTGCCGCGACGAAGGCGCGGGCCGTCTCCTTGCCGATCCCCGATGAGGCCCCTGTCACGAGCGCCACCGGCCGATTTGTCGCCATCACGGACTCCCTTGGCTTGAATTACGTTCGTATGCCTTACGTTCGTACGACCATACGGTGGTCGTGGGTCGATGGCAAGTGGTCACGTCCGGTGTTCCAGCCGGCTCCACCGAGCCGACGGCGCTCGGCGACGAGCGGTCGCTGTTTCACGACACGGTCGCCGCTCTGCCGGGATGCCGCAGCTTCACGGAGTTGGGCACGTACCTCCGCGTCGACGCCCTGAGCGAGCCTGCGCTGGTGCGTGAAGTCGGGCAGGTGGACGGTGCGCTGCCCGCCCGGGTCCGGGGGCCGCCGGTGACGTGCGGGGAGCATGCGGCGAGATCGACAAGTCGGCGGCGCAGTGCGGCCACCTCCTCCGGGCGGAGGGAGGCGAAGGCACCGAGCGGGACCATCAGGCGCCGGCGCGGGCCGGAGCTGGGCGGTTCAGTCACCGTCCTCGCCGTCGTCAGCCGACGCCGGCCGTCTCGGCATCGACGTCACCATCACCGCCACCTCCACCGTCCACGGCACCGGATCCGCCGCGGGGGCCACTTCACGAGGCAGAGACCGCCGATCCATGGATAAACCTTCCTCTCCCGCCCCTGCGCGGGCGCTCCTACGGTCGAGGCTGCGGGCGCTCACCGGCCCGCCGTACCGAAGGAGCAAAGCCCTCATGAAGACGACCGGCAACACGATCCTGATCACCGGCGGCACCTCGGGCATCGGCCTCGGTCTGGCCCTGCGTCTGCACGAGGCCGGCAACAAGGTGGTCGTCGCCGGCCGGCGCAAGGAACTCCTCGACGAGATCACGGCCGAGCACCCGGGTATCGACGGGCTCGTCCTCGACGTCGCGGACCCCGACTCGATCGCCCATGCCCGCAAGACCGTGGCGGCGAGCCACCCGGAGCTGAACGTCCTGGTCAACAACGCCGGCATCATGCTGCTGGAGAACGTCCTCGACCCGGCCGAACTCCCGGTCGCCGAGGATCACGTCGCGACCAACCTGCTCGGCACGATCCGGATGACGTACGCCTTCCTGCCCCTGCTGGTGGGCAAGGACGACGCGGTCGTCATGAACGTCACCTCCGCGCTGGCGTTCGTACCGTTCCCGAGCACCCCGACCTACAGCGCGACCAAGGCCGCGCTGCACTCCTTCTCCGAGAGCCTGCGCATCCAGCTCGCCGGTGCCGACGCCGGCGTCCAGGTGATCGAGGTGGTCCCGCCGGGCGTGCGCACGACCCTGCTGGGCCAGCAGGACAGCGACCAGTCCATGCCGCTGGACGACTTCCTCAGCGAGACCCTCGACCTGCTGCGCGAGAAGCCCGACGCGAAAGAGCTTGTCGTCGAGCGCGCCGGGTTCATCCGCGACGCGGTGGCCAACGGCTCCTACGACGACGTTCTCGCCATGATCAGCGGCAGTTGACGGACCTGGAAGCCCGACGCGGAACAACAGGGCCGTCTTCCCTGCCGTCGGCCTCGGCGCATTTCCCAGCGGGTCATGCGGGTCATGCGGGTCATGCGGGTCATGCGGGTCAGGTGACCATCGGGACGTCTCGCTGCGAGCGCCGTCGGCGTCGGCGTCGGCCGTACGAGCGCCTTTGCGCGGATGGGAGGGGAGTGCTCAGCCATGGATCGGCGGTCTCTGGATAGCCGGGCGGGATGCGGCGAGGATGGGTGACATGGACAAGAAGGAACTGGCGGAATTCCTGCGTCACCGGCGTGAGATGTTGCGGCCCCGCGACGTCGGGCTGGTCGAGGGTGCGCGCAGGCGTACGCAGGGGCTGCGCCGGGAGGAGGTCGCGCAGCTCGTCGGCATGTCCACCGACTACTACGCCCGGCTGGAGCAGCAGCGTGCTCCGCAGCCCTCCGTCCAGATCACCGCGGCTCTCGCCCGGGCACTGCGGCTGACCCTGGACGAACGCGACCACCTCTTCGTCCTCATCGGCCACAACGCCCCGGCCCGCTTCCACCGCTCCGAACATGTCAGCCCGACCCTGATGCGGGTCCTGGACCGCCTGGACGACTCCCCGGCCATGGTGCAGACCGACCTGTTCGACACCCTCGCGATGAACCCGTTGGCCGTCGCGCTGCTCGGCGACCAGACCCGCCACACCGGTCTGGCCCGCAGCGGCTACTACCGCTGGTTCATGGACCCGGCCGAGCGTCTGATGGTTCCCGAGGAGACCCATGAACGCCACGGCCGTGCCCAGGCAGCGCGCCTGCGGGCCACGCTGACAGCCGGCAGCGACACCCCCCGGGCCGCCCGTATCCTCGCCGAACTCCAGGAACACAGCCCCGAGTTCGTCCGCATGTGGGAACTTCAGGAGGTCGCGCAACGCAACGACGACTGCAAGACCGTCCTCCATCCCGAACTCGGCCGCATCGACGTCGACGCCCAGCTCCTGTACACCGAGAACCGCGCCCAGACCCTGGTGGTGCTGACCACCCGCCCCGGCACGGAGAGCCACAGCAAACTCGAACTGCTCTCCGTCGTCGGGCACCAACAGCTCACCCCCTCATGTCCTGGACCGGGGGCCGGGCCGGGTTCCGCGCTCAGGCCGCCCATTTGACCGGATGCCGCCTCCGTTTTACTCTCGAACATATACGGAGGCTTCATCCGTTTTGATGCGGCCGAAGGGTCACGGCAGGCAGGAGGGCGCATGAGCGCCGGTGAACCGCGGGGACGCAAGCCCCGCGCGGACGTCCAGCGCAACCGCGCGGCCCTTCTGGAGACCGCACAGCGTCACTTCCTGCGGTACGGCGTCGGCACCTCCCTTGAGGCGGTGGCCAAGGAGGCAGGCGTCGGGCCCGCCACCCTGTACCGGCACTTCCCCACCCGTGAAGCGCTGCTGGCGGCCGTGCTGCAGACGCGATCCGAAGAACTGGTGGCCCGCCAGGCGGACATCGAGCGGCTCGGCGACCCGGCCGAGGCGCTGGAGCAGTGGCTGCGGGCGATGGAGGAGTACTTCAGCGCCTTCAGCGGGCTGCCTGACCCGCTCATGGCCGCGGCCCGGGCGCAGGAGCCGGACAATCCGCTCACGATTCCCTGCGACATCCTCATCTCCGCCACCGATCAGTACGTGCGAGCCGCACAGCTCGCGGGGCGCGTGCGCGCGTCGGTGCGCGGGCACGACCTGTTCCTCGCGGCCTGTTCCGTCGCCTGGATCAAGGGCACCGGCACCGAGGAGGAGCCGCTCGACCGACTCCGCACACTCATCGCCAGCGGCTACCTCCAAGGGGACAACACCCAGGCGTAAACCGCCGGCCTCCCCGCCCCGACCCCCGCAAGGCGAGGCGGCACCACCGCACGGCCATCACATCGCGCTGCCCTCAGGGCAGCACAACCTCCGAAGGGACAAATCATGAACATTACTGTCATAGGCGCCGGTGCCATCGGCGGGAACCTCGCTGCCAAGCTCAGCGCGGCCGGTCACGACGTCCAGGTGGCCGACGCCCGCGGCCACGAGGCCGTCCGGGCGGAGGTGCTGGAGTCCGGGGCCCGCGCGGCGGCCCTCGCCGACGCCGTGCAGGGCCGCGACGTCATCGTCCTGTCGATCCCGTTCGGGGTGGCGGGCCAGCTGGCGGACCTGTTCGCGTCGGTGCCCGACGAGACGGTGGTCATCGACACCGCGAACTACTACCCCGGCATGCTCAGCGAGCCGATCGAGGCGGTGGACAACGGCCAGGTGGAGAGCGTGTACACCGCCGAGTCGCTCGGCCGCCCCGTGGTCAAGGCGTGGAACGCCGCGCTGGCCGAAACCCAGCGGACCAAGGGCGTCCCGGCCGGAACACCCGGCCGCCTCGCCATCCCGGTCGCGGGCGACTCCGAGGAGGCGCGGAAGGTGGCCATGAGCCTGGTGGACGACACCGGCTTCGACCCCTACGACGCCGGTACCCTGGCCGACTCCTGGCGCCAGCAGCCCAACGCCCCCGCCTACTGCACCGAGCTGACCCTGGACGAGCTGCCGGCGGCCCTGGCCGCGGCCGACCGCGTCAAGGACGCGGCCATCCGCGACAGCCTCCCGGAACGCTTCGCCGCCCTCCCGGCCAACCCCACCGTCGACGACGTCGTCGAGATGAACCGCGCCGCCCACCGCTGAGTCACCCGATGGCGTTCCAGAACGCGCAGTGGTGGCGGGGCTCCGCCGTGGGGGTGGGGGCGATGTGGTCCGGTGCGAGGGAGAGGACGGTCTGCCGGGGCCAGTGCGGTGATGACGGGCCGTTCGGGTCGGTGGTGCGGGCGAAGCGGGTCCAGTAGTCGATCATGGTGTCGGCCAGCCGGTGCTGCGCCGCGGTCAGGTCGCGGGGGCGGCCGCCCAGGTCGAACAGGTAGGGCAGTTCGCTCGCGTGCGGGGCGCCGAGCGGGAACGGCGGGGTGCCGGAGGTGAGCGGTGGGGCGTGCTCGTCGGCGAACTCGTAGCGCCAGGTGGGTACTTGGGCGCCGCGCAGGGCCGCGTCGGTGTCTGCCGTCGGGCAGGCGAAGTTCGCGTCGCCGATGACCGCGCCGAACACCGGGCCTCCGTCGGCGCGGTGCACCGGGTACTCGCGGACGATCGCCTCGGCCTGCCCCGGGGAGGGGAAGAAGGCGGACACGACGTCGGGCCAGGTGTCGGGGGTGACGGGGTTGCCGGCCTGGATGATGCCGGCGGCCCAGCCGTTGCCCTCGTCGTGGTTGTTGCCGATGAGCACGGGGACGTGGTGGAAGCGGCCGGCGGTGATCGCCGCCGCGGGATCGGTGGGCAGCAACGGGGTTGCGTAGGCGGGCTGTTGGTCCGTGTCCTGGGCCGCGAGCAGGCGCGGGACGGTCACGCGTCGCAGGCAGGACAGGACGTCGTGGGTGGAGCCGCAGCCGACCTTCGCCGCGAGGTCCGTGCCCGTGGCGCGCGCCGTGGACAGGGGGACGGAGGACGGGGCGAAGGGCCGGTCGGGGCGGCCTGTGCACGGGCCGCTCTCGATGATCGCCCGGTCGAAGAGGCCCGCGGCGGCGGGTGAGGCGAGCTGGGCGCAGACGGAGTACCCGCCTGCGGACTCGCCGGCCAGCGTCACGTTGTGCGCGTCGCCGCCGAAGGCGCCGATCCCGGTGCGGACCCAGCGCAGTGCCGCCTGCTGGTCGGCCAGGCCGAAGGTGCCGGAGCCGGGCAGCCCACTGTGGGCGAGGAAACCGAGGGCTCCGAGGCGGTAGTCGACGGTGACGACCACGACGTCGCCGCGGGTGGCCATGCGGTGTGCGTCGTAGGAACTGCCCGCTCCGGTGGTGAGGCCGCCGCCGTGCAGCCACACGATCACGGGCCGGGGGCGCGCGGGTCCCGCGTCGTCGGGCGTGGTGACGTTCAGGTGGAGGCAGTCCTCGTCGGTGCTGCCGCCGGGTACCTCGCCGGCCGGCTGCGGGCAGGCGCTCGCGGGCCGGGTCGCGTCCCGCACCCCGGGCCAGGGGGCCGCGGGGCGGGGCGGTGCCCAGCGGAGGCGGCCGACCGGGGGCGCCGCGTACGGGATGCCCTCGAAGGTGCGGTAGCCGTCGTGGGCGGCACCCCGCACCAGGCCGCCGTCGGTTCGTACGGTCGTGGCGGCGGGCTGGGTCGGCGGCGCCGCGGACCAGGCCGTCGCGAGGACGGCGGTCAGGGCGCAGGCCAGGGTGGTCAGGACGCGGTGCATGGTCGTCGTCTCCCCGTTTCGTCAGCTGCCGCCCATGCCGCCCTTCGCGGCGATCATGGTCATCGGCAGAGTGCGTACGGCTTTCTCCAGGCCCGGCGCGAGGGCGGCCAGCGACCCCGTGCAGGCGTCGATACGGGCCCGGAAGGTCTTCTGGTCCTGCCGTGAAACGACCGAGCGGATGCCGCCCGCCGCGGCCAGTGCCAGCAGCGCGGCGTCGGCGGCGGAGAGCTCCCGGACGGGGCGGTCTCCGTGCAGCGCCGCCGAGACCCGGGCTCGGAGTGCGGCGGGCACGGCGCGGTCCGTCACGGTCAGGCGCCGGGTGCCGAAGGGGGTGCGGCGCGCCTTCACGGTGAGTACTCCCGCCGCGGCGAGCCGGTCCTCCACCTGGGTCAGGGTCTGCTTGCGGTGGCGGCGGACGAGGTGCTTCCAGCCGTGCCCGGCGGCGTCACGCAGCACGCCGTCGAGGACCGGGTCACCGGTCGGCCGGGCGTCGGACACGGTGACCTTGCCGCCGCCGTCCTCCGCCAGCCGGCCGCGCGACGCGAGGTCGACCAGGGCGGCGGCACGCACCAGCAACTGGGTGCGGGAACGGTCGTAGGGGCCTTCGGCCGCGTCGTCGTAGGCGAGCAGGTACATGAGGCAGGCCAGATCGTCGTTCACACCTCGACGCTATGGCGGGGAACCCCGGCAACGGATCGGCCGCGGGAACGGAAGGGCACTGGGAACGCGGGAGGACCGCGGCCCGGCCTCCTCCTTGAGGAGGAGGCGTCGTCAGGGGCGGTGCGGCTCCACGAGGCCGTGGTCGTAGGCGGCGACGACGGCCTGGACGCGGTCGCGCAGGCCCAGTTTGCGCAGTACTGCGGTGACATGGTTCTTGACGGTGGCCTCCGACAGGCGCAGCCGCTCGGCGATCTCCGCGTTCGACAAGGCCTGCCCGATCAGGGTGAGCACCTCCCGCTCGCGGCCGGAGAGATCCCGCAGCGAGGGCGGCGGCGCCGCGTCGGGCGTGGTGCGCAGGAACCGGTCGAGGACGCGGCCCAGCACGGCCGGTGCCAGCAGCGCGTCGCCGCGCGCGGTGAGGCGGATGGCGTCGACGAGTTCGGTGGGGCGCATGTCCTTGAGCAGGAATCCGCTCGCCCCCGCCCGCAGCGCGGCGAGCACGTGCGCGTCCAGGTCCCAGGTTGTCAGCACGAGCACGCGGGCCGCGCTGCCCGACTCCGCGATCCGCCGGGTCGCCTCGATGCCGTCCACGACCGGCATGCGTACGTCCATCAGCACCACGTCGGGTGCCAGTTCCCGCGTCAGCCGCACCGCCTCCCGGCCGTCGGAGGCCTCACCGACCACCTCCAGGTCGTCCCGCGCGTCGATGATCATGCGGAATCCGGTACGGACCAGGGCCTGGTCGTCGGCCACCACCACCCGCAGCGTCATGACACGCGCTCCACCGGCAGCCGCGCCGCCACCTCGAACCCGCCCCGGGGCAGCGGGCCGGCGCGCAGGCTGCCGCCCACGAGCCGTGCGCGCTCCTTCATCCCCACCAGACCGCGTCCCGCTCCCGCCGCGTCCGAACGGCCTTGTGGCGCACGCCCGTTGTCGACCACCGAGATCCTCACGCACTCCCCTTCGACGCTCACACACACGCCCACCTCGTCGGCGCCGGCCGCGTGGCGCAGCGTGTTGGTGAGAGCCTCCTGGACGATCCGGTACGCCGCCAGGTCCACCACGGCCGGCAGCCCGTCGAAGGCGCCCTCGCGGCGCACGCTCACGGTGATCCCGGTCGCCCGCACGGGGTCGGCCAACTCGTCCAGGCGGGCGAGCGAAGGCCCCGGCTCCCGCTGCTCCCCGGCCTCGCCGTCCCGCGGGTCCTCGGGGCCGAACGCCCGCAGCAGGAGCCGCAGTTCCCCGAGCGCCGAGCGGGCGCCCGTCTCGATGGCCCGCAGCGCCTGACGGGCCTGGTCGGGGCGTTCCGCGAACACGTCATCCGCGGCACCCGCCTGGATGACCATCACGGACAGCGTGTGCGCCACCACGTCGTGCACCTCGCGCGCGATCCGCGCCCGCTCCTCGACCACGGCCCGGCGCGTCTCCGCCGCCGACCGTGCCCGCTGCGCCCGGCGCCACTGGCCCACGGTCCACGCGAGGACCACCGCCAGCAGGCAGACCGCCACCCCCGCGGGGCCGCCCCCTGCCCCGAACGCCAGCGGCACCGGCAAGCACATCGCCGCGAGCGCCCGCACCGACACCCGCCGCGGCCTGGTGGCCGACAGCACGCACAGCGCGATCTGCGCCGCGAGCAGCGCCCCCGTCAGGGACACCGCGGGCAGCAGCGTCCACACCGCGATCCCCGTCGCCGCGTTCACGGCGAGTACGGCGACCGGGGCCCGCACCTGCCATCTCAGGGCGCAGACCTGCACAAGAACCAGGACCAGGGCCACGGGCAGGCGCCAGCCGCGCTCCGCGCCGGCGACGAGCACCGCGGTACCGGGTACGGCGAGCACCAGACCGGCCGACCCCCACCACAGCGCCCGCACCGCCCGCGACGACAGCTCGCTCCGCGTCTCCCCGGCGACCACGTCGCCCGGCTGTCTGCTGCTGCGGTCCACTCCCCGACCCTATCCAGTGACGCGGCCGCCCCTCGTGACGAGCAGGCCCGGGTCGGGCCCGGGTCAGATCACGCGGAAAAGGTCGGCGGCCGCGTGGACGTCGGTGAAGTCCTCGATGGAGCGCAGGTTGTCGCACAGGGCGTCCAGGACCGAGTCGGCTCCGGCGACGCGCGGGGCGCCGATGGCCACGCCGAAGACGCGGAAGCCGAGCCGGTGCTTGGCCTCGTTCCAGCCGCGCATCCATGTCTCGGTGACACCGCAGTCGTCGTCGGTGAGCATCACGATGTCGCCGCGGGCGCGGGTGGTGTCGTTGAACTCCGCCTCCAGCAGTTCGCCGGCCGCCGACAACGGGCGCTGGTAGCTGGTGCCGCCGCCGAGGAAGGTCTCCGCGAAGTCGAGGACCTGGGCGATGCCGGCGGGCCGGTCGGCCGGGAAGCGGAAGACCTGGAGCTTGTCGGCGGCGGAGAACAGGATGCCGACGAAGTCCCGTCCCGCGTGGCGGGCCTGGTCGAGGAGCGCCAGGGCGCATGCCTTGGCCCACGCCTCCCGGGTGACTCCGCCGGGCCCCGCTTCGTACATGGAGTGCGAGGTGTCGACGCACGCGATGACGGCGCCCTGGCCGGTGCTCTGCTCGCCCTGGCTGTCGTAGAGCATCAGCTCCCCGGCGGCGTAGCGGGCGGCGAACACCGCGCGCAGTGCGGGCAGGCCTAGGTTGGCCAGTTCGGAGGGGATGACGCGGGAGAGGTCGTCGCCCAGGGTGACGCCGACGAGTTCTCCGGTGGCGTTCTCGACCTTGCGGGCGCGCTCGCCGGCGGCCATCTGCCGGAAACGGCCGATCAGTTCGGCCCACTCGGCGAGCCGGCCGGTGCGCAGCCGCTCGGCGAGCCGGGCCCGCTGGTCGAAGGGCATCCGCTCCAGTTCGCCGGGACCGACTCCCCATGCCCGCATCAGCGCGCCCTCCTCCCGCGCGGCCCCGGCGGCCTTCGCCACCGCGTTCCGCGCGGCGGCCCGGACACCGGGGGCCACCGCCGTGAGGGCCTGCGCGGCGGCCCGGGCGGCCTGCCCTGCGGTGGCCTCGGCGGCGCCGGCGGCCTCGATCGCCTGTTGTACGGCGTCGTCGGCGCGGGACGGCACGGTGCCGTCCTCGTCGGCCTGGTCGACGGCCTCCTGGAGCGCCTCGCCCACGGTGGTCGCCGCGCCTTCGGCTGCCTGCCGGGCCTTCTTCGCCCGGTCGGCCTGTTCCTGGGCATCCCGGGAACTCTCCAATATCCGGCGCAGCGCGGCGGCCTGGGCGAGGACGGCCATGGCAGCGGCGTAGGGGTCGCCGGCCGTCTCCCGGTGCAGCTCGGCGAACTCCGGGGAGTCCAGGAGCGAGGTGATGACCTGGTGGTTGACCAGTCGGGAGGGGTCCATCTCCGCGTGCTCGCGCAGCCGCGGTCCGACCTTGTAGGCGGCCAGGAACGCGTCGGTCAGGAGGTCGGTGGCGTGGTCGTAGCGCTGGTTCAGCTCCTCGGCCAGGTCCCGCAGTCCGGCCGACTGCCCATAGGTGTCCTGCCAGGTGAACCGGTCGAACCGGTCCGCGACCACGGCCGTGGTGTGCCGCTCGGATGCGGCGGCGGACCCGCCCAGCCACCTCCCGGCCCGGCTCGCCAGGTCGTCGAGCCTGCCCCGTGTCCCATTCATGGGTCCTGATCCCCCGGTGTTCAGAGCTGGGCCTGCACCATGCTCGCGTCCATGCCGAGGGCCTCGGTGAGAACGCGGGCGCGGACGGCGCGCTGACGGCCGGCGACCCGGTCGATGGCGGCGGTGGAGCGGCCGGCGCCCGCCGCCTCCTCGCGAAGCTTCTCCAGCCGCTTCCCCGCCGTGGCGAGCTGGTTGTGGGCCTTCTTGATCACCCACTCGCTCAGCGCCTCGCGGGACTGCCCCGCCATGGCGTCGAGCTGGGCCTCCAGCTCGTCGATGGTGTCGGCCAGGTCGAGTGCCTCCCTGGCGTCGGGGTTGACCAGGTGCAGCACTTCGCGCTCGACCGTCGGGCGTTGGGCCGGGGAGTCCCACAGCACATGCGTCAGCACCGACAGGTCGGTCTCGGCGACCGCCGGGCGGCCGTCGAGGTACGCGGACGCCTGGAGCAGGCCCACCGCCTGCCGCCAGCGGCGGTCGGAGGCGACGAGTTCCCTGCGGCGCAGGGCGGCCCGCAGGGTGCACACCGCGTCCACGATCACGTCGGGCACGTCCACGGCCGGGACGGCCTCGGTCACGGCGTGCCGCAGCGCGGCCAGCTCGACCGTGGTCCGCGTCGGTGCCGCCGGGCGGCGGACGGCGGAGCGGACCAGCGCGGCGAAGTTCGAGGGGTCCTCCAGGTACCCGACCTCGATCCGCACCAGCAGCCGGTCGTAGATCGCGGCGGTGTCGTCCCCGCTGGGCAGTTCGTTGCTCGCCGTGATGGCCCCTATGAGGGGGCAGTTGATCGGCTCGCCGCCGCTCTCGGGGTGGTAGATCCGCTCGTTGAGAAAGCCCAGCGTCTCGTTCAGCGCCGCCGTGGAGCACTTGAAGATCTCGTCGATGAACGCGATGTGCGCGGTCGTGGCACGGCCTTCGTACACCTGGCGGTACTCGCCCCGGGCCAGGGCCGCGACGTCGACGGGGCCGAACATCCTCGTCGGCGCGGTGAACTTCGACAGGAGGATCTCCCAGTAGGACGCCCCCTCGAACCTGCCCGTGAGCTCCCGGGCCAGCTCGGACTTCGCCGTTCCGGGCGGGCCGAGCAGCAGCGAGTGCTGTCCGGCCAGCAGCGTCACCACCAGCGTCCGCACCACGTCGGCCCGCTCGTAGAAGCGGTCCGACAACTCGTCGCTGATCGCCCGCAGCCTCGTGGCCGTGTCCCGCACGCCCGGCCCGCCCGGCTCGCTCATGGTCAACTCCTAGCCTGTGACGCCCTGTTGGGCTGCCGAGACGGCCCTTCCCGCGAGACTACGACGAGGCGCAAGGTAGCCGAGGGACGGAACGGCTCTCCAGGAACAGGGAGTCATGCGGCCGGCGTCTCGCCCGCCTTGTCCGCGACCCCGACGTCCAGCAGCGCCTCGTCGGCGGAGCCCAGGAAGTCGTAGGACTTCTTGTCGAAGACCCAGACCGTGCGGCCGTCGAGCTCCTTGAAACTCAGGCCGATGCCCGAGCGGCCGGCGTAGTCCTTGGCGTCGGAGACGACCGAGACGCCCGGGATCTTCGCGGCCGCACGATAGAGCGCGGCGTTCAGTTCGGGCAGGAGCGTGGCGTCGGGGAGCAGCTCGCCGATCTTCTCCAACGCCTCGCTCTCCTGGGTCTGCCCCTCCCCCTTCGTGTCGGCGTAGATCTTCTCCAGCAGTGCGTTGGGTTCGGTGGGCAGCGCCTGAAGCTCACGGAACGTGGCGACGTTCGGGTCGGGGCTCAGCTTCATGTCGTGCGTGCCCTTGGAGTACGAGGAGAACGGGTCCCGGGGCCGGAACGGCGGACCCACCAGCACGGTGACCCGGCGCAGTCCCGCGCGCCTGCCGTCGACGGCGGTCCAGCTCGCCTCGCGCAGGACCCGGATGTCCTTGTCCGAGAACTTCATGGAGCCCTGAGTACGGACATAGACGTACTGGTCGTCCCTGACGGGCACGGACTTCTTCGCGGCGGCGACCTCGGCGATGTGATTCAGGAGGCCGACCGCGTCCGTATCGGTCGTGGCGGGCCTGGACCCGTCGGCGCCGGCGAGGACCGCGGCGACGACCGCCGCCGCCGTGGCGAGGGGTACGACGATGACGGCGAACCGGCGGCGAGGGGCACGCGCTCGCCGGCGGGGTGCCGTCGCGCTGTCCGGGAGTTCCGGGGCGGCCGGCTCGGTGAAGTCTCTGAACTCCGTGAGTTCTCTCATCAGATGGTCCTTCAGCAGGTCGTGGCAGTCGCTCGTCAGGACCGGCTCACCCGGGCTCGGCAGCAGCCTGGCCAGTTCCTCGCGCTCTTCGGGGTTCATCGGTGCTTCTCCTGAGTCGACCGGGCCGTTTCGGGACGGCCACCCGGTACCTGTCCGGTGCGCGGGCCGAGTCCCGGTTTTTTCCGCTGAGGTGGAACATCCGGTGTCGCGGCGGCACTCGGCTCCCCCGGCCACCCGGCCGGCCGCCCGGCGGACGCAGGCCGGGCCAACTCCGCCTCCGACAACGTCCGCAGCCGCTGTCTCGCCCGGGCGAGCCGCGACCGTACGGTGCTCGCCGGCACGCCGAGGGCCTCGCCCGCCGCCGCGTAGCTCAGCCCCGACCAGACGCACAGCGCGAACACCTCCCGCTCGGCCCTGCGCAGCCGGCCGAGCGCGGTGTGCGCGGCAGCGAGCCGCTCGGCTCTCTCCATGCGCCCGACGACGTCGTCGGCGAAGTCGGGCAGGGTGTCACGGTCCGCCGGGCGGGAGGGGAGCCGGGCGAGCGCGGCGCTGTGCCGGCGGGCGGCGCGGCGCGTGTTGCGCAGGACGTTGGTGGCGATGCCGTACAGCCAGGGGCGCAGTCCGTCGCCTTCGGGCACGTCGGCGTCTCGGGCGTCTTCGTCCGGGGCCGCGGCTTCGGGTCTCAGCTTCTCCCTGAGCCGCCAGGCTTCCAGGAAGGTCAGGGACACCACGTCCTCCGCGGTGCTCCGGTCCCCCGACAGCCGGGCGGCATGACCGTAGACGGCCCGGGCATGCGCGCCGAACAGTTCGGCGAAGGCTTCCGGATCGCCGGCGCGTATCCGGTCACGCAGGGAAAGTTCCACAACCAGCCCTGTCCGCTCGGCACTTGTCGTCTCTGTGGCGACGATCACACCAAGCCCACCGTCCCGGACCGAGACTGCCACCGCGCGGGCCCGCCGGTTGCCCGCTTACGCCGCGTCACCGTAACGCGGCCAGAGGCTCGAACCCCGGATGAAGCTCAGAGAACTCCCATGTGATGCCCCTCACCCGTGCCCAGGAGGCCGTACAGCGGCCCGGTACGGCAATCTCAGGAACCCGCGACAACCCCCGTCCCGGCCGGCGCCGCCACGGCGCCCGCCCGTTTCCTGGAGATCCTGTACCCGTGACCGAGCCCAGCAGCACCCCGCGACCGGCCGGACGCCGCCCCGCGTGGCTGACCCGCAACGTCGAGGTGCTGTGCGGGGTGTCCTTTCTCCAGGACGCGGCCAGCGAACTCCTCTACCCGATCCTGCCGATCTTCCTGACCGTGGTGCTGGGCGCCCCGCCCGCCGTCGTGGGTGCGATCGAGGGACTTGCCGAGGGTGCGGCGTCGATCACCAAGGTGGCCGCCGGGCGGCTCGCGGACCGGTTCGACCGTCGTCCCCTGATCGGCGTCGGCTACGGCCTGGCCGCGGTGGGCAAGCTGCTGATCGCGCTGGCGACCGTCTGGCCGCTGGTGCTCCTCGCCCGGGTCACCGACCGGCTCGGCAAGGGCATGCGCGGGGCGCCTCGCGACGCCCTGCTCGTCGAGGGCGTACCGAAGGGGCAGCGCGGCAGGGTGTTCGGGCTGCACCGGGCCGCCGACACCGCCGGCGCGGTGGTCGGCCCGCTCGTGGGGCTGGTCCTGTACGAGGCGCTCGACCACCGGCTGCGCCCCCTGTTCTGGGTCGCCGTGATCCCGGCCGTCGCGTCGGTCGCGCTGGTCGCCGCCGTCCGCGACCCCCGAGCCGGAAAAAAGGGCAGCTCCTCGACGCGGCCCGCCCGCACACCCTGGCGGTCCCTGCCGCGCCCGTACTGGCGGGTTCTCGGGGTGCTGCTCGCCTTCAACCTGGTCAACTTCCCCGACGCGCTCCTGCTGTTGCGCGCCCACGACCTGGGCCTCTCGACGGCCGGGGTGGTGGGCGCGTACGCGGTCTACAACCTCGTCTACGCCGCCCTGTCCTACCCCGCCGGAGCGCTGTCCGACCGGCTGCCGCGCCCGCTGGTCTTCGCCACCGGCCTGCTCTTCTTCGCGATCGGTTATCTGGGCCTCGGCCTGATCCACAGCCCCTGGGCGGTGTTCGTGGTGCTGCCGCTCTACGGCGGTTTCGCGGCCTGTACCGACGGCGTCGGCAAGGCCTGGATCTCCACGCTCGTCCCCGACGGCCAGCAGGGCACCGCGCAGGGACTCTTCCAGGGCGCGACCGGCGCCGCCGTACTGCTCGCGGGTGTGTGGGCCGGACTCGCCTGGGGCGCCGACGGCCGCCTTCCGCTGCTGGTCTCGGGCGGCATCGCGCTGGTCCTCGCCGGTGTGCTGCCGGTCATCGCCCGCGCGCGGACCGCGGCACTCTGACCCGGAGCCCCGATGAAGGCGCGGTGAACGGGTCGGCTTCCGGCCATGTCTAGTGACAGGTTCTGGTCAAGGACTGTCCAAATGCCGGACTCCTCCCGCCGCGGGTGGTCGGGTCGTCTCCAACGGCTGTATCCGCGCCCGCCCGGGAGGCCCTGGTGTCACAACCGACCCGCAAGAGACGTTGGTTCACGATCTGCGCCATCACCGCATCCGCCGCACTCGTGGCGATACCCGCCGGCGCCGCGCCCGGCTCGGGCGGCACCCCCTTCGGGGTCCGCGCGCTCGCTCAACTCACCGCCGAACGAGACCAGTCGGTGGGTGCGGTCAGCCCCAAAGCCAAGGCCGACGACGACGGCGGTGACGACGGCAACGAGGCCGACGAGATAGCCGAGGGCGCCGACCAGTATGCCGAGGCCCGCACCTCACCCGGCATCGTCGCACCGGGCGCGTACGGAGCCGCCTGGACGAGTCTGGCCGACCTGCCCAGCACCGGCGGCAGTTGGCGCAACATCACCGACCTCCCGTACAACTCCGACGACCCGCGCTACCGCGACTACGACTCCAACTCCAGTGGCGGCTCGGGCAATGTGACCGGCCGGATGGCCGCGATGGCCGCCGACGACGACGGGTACGTGTACGCGGGCAGCGCGGGCGGCGGAGTGTGGCGCTCGCACACCGGAGGCGGTCACTGGCAGCCCATCAGCGACAAGCTGCCGGCCCAGTCCACCGGCGCGCTCGCGCTGGACGGCGCCGGACGGCTGTGGCTGGGCACCGGCGAGGCGACGACCAACGCGGACGCCTACCTCGGCAGCGGCGTCTACGTCCTGTCGAACCCCCGTCACGGCACGTTCTCCTCCCGCAGCCGGGTCGGCGGCGACGAGCTGGAGTCCACCACCATCCACGAGCTGCGCTTCGGCGGCGGCAAGGTGTGGGCGGCGACCAGCGAGGGTGTGTGGAGCCACTCCACCAAGACCCTCAAGGGCGCCTGGAAGCTGGAGTTCGCGCCCAACCCCGCCTATCTGCCGGGCGGTTCACTCGCGAACGACGCCTCGGCCGCGTACAAGAACATCGCCAACGACATCGCGATCGACCCGAAGAACCCCTCCGAGGTGGTCCTCGCGGTCGGCTGGCGCAGCGGTGACGACTACAACGGCTTCTACACCAAGGACTCCAGCGGCACCTGGACCCGGATCAGCACCGGCTTCGGCGACCTGCCGACCGACGCGGACAACGTCGGCAACGTCACCTTCGCCCGCTCCGCCGACGGCTCGCGCTACTACGCCATCGACCAGTCCCCGGAGCAGCTCAACACCAACCCGGACAGCGGTCTGGAGGGCATCTACGTCTCCAAGTCCGGCTCCCCGACCGGCCCTTGGACGAAGATCGCCGACTACAAGGGTCTGGCCGCCGACGGCTCGGCGCTCACCTCCAGCGGCTACATGCCGGGCGTACAGGCCTGGTACAACCAGTTCCTGACCGTCGACCCGGCGAACGCGGAGCACGTCTACGCGGGCCTGGAGGAGGTCTACGAGACGAAGGACGGCGGCACCAACTGGTCGACCGTCGGCCCGTACTGGAACTTCGGCTTCCCCTGCTGGAGCATCGACCCGACCAAGCAGACGGGCGACTGCAGCCCGACCACCCACTCCGACCAGCACGGCGTAGCGATCGGCAGCTACCACGGCAAGAGCTTCGTCTACGTCGGCAACGACGGCGGCGTCTACAAGCGCCCGCTCAACGGCTCCCAGGACGCCTCCGGTCACGCCACCGACTGGTCCTCGCTCAACGACGGCACCATCGACACCCTCCAGTACTACTCGGTCGGCGTCGGCAAGGACCTGACGTACGGAGGCGTCTCCGTCACCGGGGGCCTCCAGGACAACGGCCAGTCCATCCTGCGCAGCAACGACACCGTGATGGGGTCCAACTTCGGCGGCGACGGCGGCGACACCCTCACGGACCCGGCCAACGGCTGCAACATGGCAGAGGAGTACGTCTACCTCGCCATCCAGGTGACCCAGAACTGCGCGATCAACGACGGCAGTTGGATCACTGACCCCAGCAAGATCACGTCGTACAACGTGGCCCCCGCCGACAACGCCACCGGTGAGGCCCGCTTCATCGCCCCGATCACAGCGGACATGAAGAACAGCTCGACCTGGGTCGCGGGCGGCCGGCACATCTGGGTCCAGACCCACGGCTACGCCATCCGCAGCGGCGACGAGTGGACCAGCGTCTACGACCTCGGCGCCGGGCGTACCGCGACCGCCGTCGCGGCCTCGGGCGGCAAGGTCTACGCGGCCTGGTGCGGCCCCTGCAACAACCAGGGCTTCGCCCGCGGCATCTCCGTCGGCAACGCGGACGGCACCGGCTGGCACGACATCACCCTCCCGGCCACCGGCGCGGACGGCACCGTACCCAACCGCTACCTCGCCGGCTTCGCCGTCGACCCCAAGAACGCCGACCACGTCTACCTCGCGGTCAACGGCTTCTCCCGGCACTGGACCGAGGGCCCCGGCGCCGGTGTGGGCCACGTCTTCGAGTCCACCGACGGCGGCACCACCTGGAAGGACATCTCGAAGAACCTCCCCGACGTGCCGACCAACTCCGCGGTCGTCACACCGAACGGCGGCCTCGCCGTCGCCACCGACCTCGGCGTCGTCTACCGCGCACCGGGCCGTACGACCTGGGAGCGCGTCGGAAGCCTCCCGGCCGTCGCCGTGCTCCAGCTGAAGCTGAGCCCGGACGGCAAAACGCTGTACGCGGCCACCCACGGCCGCGGCATCTACACCATCAAGGTGAGCGACTGTAAGTGACGTAGCAAGGTTGCAGGGGTGATCCCGGGTGCCGGGGTCACCCCTGCGTCGTGAACGGCACCACGCTCAGATGCAGGGTGAAGGCGGCCTTCGCCGCACCCGCCACGTCCGGCGCCTTCGCGGACGCGATGACGTCCGCCGTACCGCCCTTCGTCCCCGCACACCGCAGCGAGGCGTGGGCCGTGCCGTCCGCGTCCACCCGCCACCCGGACGCGAGGACGAGAACCGGCGCTGAACTCCGCACGGCCGTCCACCGCTTGTCGTCCGTGCGAGGCCGCAGGACGAGCGACACCACGGTCCCGGGCCGCACGCAGAGCCGCCGTACGACCGCGTCGCCAGGGCCGGCGGTGACCTCCGTGTGCCCGGCGGCACAGCTCGCCGGCGAAGCGGAGGAACCCGTGGCCGACACCGACGGGCTTCCCCGGGTCGGGCCGGCGGACGGCACTGCCGACGGCCTCGCCGAGCCGCTGCTCTCCGACGCCCCTCCCACCGGCCCACCGCCTTCCGACGCGTGACACCCCGCCAGGACCACCACCACGGCTACCAGCCGTCCCCCGGCCCACCACCGCATCCCGTCACCTCCCGGCCCGCGCGTCGGACCACCAGCATGCCCTGGCGAACCTTCGCCATGTGATGTGACGGGGCTCACGTCAGACGGAAAACCTGCGGGCCGTGTCCGGCGTCTAGCCGGTGTGAGAGCAGCGAGGAAGGCACTCGGCGAGCTGGACGAGGAACGGCTCGTGCGGCTGGTGGCCAGGGGGGACCGTGCGGCGTTCGACGAGCTGTACCGGCGTACCGCGCCGTGGATGGCCGTAAGGCTGCGTCGGCGCTGCGCCGACGAGCAGATCGTCGCCGAGGTGATGCAGGAGACGTATCTGGCGGTGTGGCGGGCGGCAGGGGCGTTCGCGGGGGCCTCGGTGGGCGGGACGGCCGTCGGGTGGCTGTGGACGATCGCGGCGCGGCGGCTCGTCGACGCCTTCCGGCGCCGGGCCCATCACGCCGAGCCGCCACCGGCCGCCGCTTCCGTCGACGCCGCGCCCGGCGCCGAGGAGGAGGTGCTCGCGGCGACCGTCGGCGGGGATGTCGGGGACGCGCTGCGGACCCTCGCGCCGGAACTCCGGCAAGTACTGCAGGCCTTGGTGCTCGACGGGCTGTCCGTCCGGGAGACCTCTGTCCTGCTCGGGCTGCCCGAGGGCACGGTCAAGACCCGTGCGCGCCGGGCCCGGATCGCGATGCGGAGGGCGTTGACATGAGCGTGGAACATGCGTCGGCTCGGATCATCGGCTGCTACGCGCGCGGTGGCGGCGACGACCTCACCGCCGATGAAGTGTGGGCCGTGGAAGCCCATTTGGAGACGTGCCGGGTCTGCCGGGATCGGCTCGCGGCGGTCGTCGCCGCGGATGTGCCGGGGGTGGCGGCGCTCGTCGGAAGTGTGCGGGACGGGCTTGAGCCTCGGCTGGCCGTGCCCGTGTCGCGGCGGCGGTATCGGCCGGTGCGGGTGTCGAGTTGGCTGACGCCGGTGATGGTGCCGTGGGTGGGGATGGTCGTGAGTGTCACTCTGCTCGCGCTGCTGCTCGACCTGGTCGGCGGCGGTTACGGGTTCGGGGACGGCTCCGGCCGTGTGTCGCTGGTGTTGTTGCTCGCGCCGGTTCTGCCCGTGCTCGGCGTCGCGGCTTCCTGGTCGCAAGGGCTCGACCCGGCCTACGAGTTGACGGCTTCCGTGCCCCGGGCCGGGCTCCAACTGGTCTTGCGGCGAACGGCTTCCGTGCTTGCCGTCGTCGTTCCCGCGCTGCTGGTGGGCGGTTGGGCCACGGGGGTGCCGGGGGTGACGGCCGCGCAGTGGCTGCTGCCCTGTCTGGCCTTCACCTCTACGACCCTGGCGCTCGGCGGTGTCGTCGGGGTGACCCGTGCCGCCGTCGCGGTGGTGGCCGTATGGGCCGGCGTGGTTGTCGCCCCGACCGTGGTCGCCAGCCGTGCGACCTTCGCATTGCAGGCGGGGGGGCTGGCCGTGTGGGGGCTGGTTCTCGCGGTCGGCGTCGGGGTCGTGATCGTCCGCCGGGGCGCGTACTCCGTGCTGGGAGCCCATCGGTGACCGGCGAGAGATCGAATCGAGAGATCGGATCGATGAGAGAAGCCATGGGGGAACCCGTTGGAAAGGACCGTCACATGATGCTCGCAGTGAGCGCGGCCGACCTCGCGCCGACGCCCTACGCCTGGGAGATCCGGGCCACCGGGTTGAAGGTCAGGGTCGGCCGGAAGCGGATGGCCGTCGACGGGCTCGACCTGTCGTTGGGTACCGGTGTGCACGGGCTGCTCGGGCCCAACGGGGCCGGGAAGACCACCCTCATCCGGGCGTTGGCCACCGTACTGCGGCCCGCCGAGGGGACGTTGGAGCTGCTCGGGGAGTCCGCGGGCGGGACGGGTGAGCATCGGGCGCTGCGGCGCCGGATCGGCTACCTGCCCCAGGAGTTCGGGTACTACAAGCGGTTCACCGTGCGTGAATTCGTCGAGTACATGGCCTGGTTGAAGGAGGTGCCCAAGGCGGACATCCCGGGGGCGGTCCAACGCGCCGTGGAACGGGTGGGGTTGGCCGACCGGGCCGAGGAGCGGATGAAGGCGCTGTCCGGTGGCATGGTGCGCAGGGTCGGGATCGCGCAGGCCATCGTCAACGACCCGGCGATCCTGCTGCTCGACGAACCCACGGCCGGGCTGGACCCGGCGCAGAGGCTGCGATTCCGTGAACTGCTGCAGGAGTTGGGCACGGACACCTGTGTGGTCGTGTCGACCCATCTGGTCGAGGATGTCGCCGCCGCCTGCGGTGATGTCGTGCTCTTCGCCGAGGGGCGGCTGGTCTTCCAGGGCACCCCGGATGAGCTGGCCGCGGCGGGTGGACCCGAGCATGTGGGCGACAGCCCGTTGGAGCGGGGCTACTCGGCGCTGCTGTCGGAGCCCGAGCGGGCGAGGGGCTCCTGGTGAACGGCCGTACCCCGCCGACCGACTTGAACCCCCGCGTCCCGTACGCCGACGTCAACTTCCGTGTCCTGCGTATCGAGTTGAGGCGTTCCGTCGCCCCCTGGGCCGGCGGCGTGATCCTGACGAGCGCGCTGGCGTTCCTGTATCTGGTGAACGGCAGCTGGTGGAACGGCACCACGGCGTGGACGGCCCAGTGGACGTCCCTGGCCCTGTGGACCCGGAGCCTGCTGTTCTATCTGTGGCCGCTCGCCGTGGGGTTCGGGGCGTTGCAGGGGCTGCGCGACCACCGTTCGAGGATGGTCGAGCTGCTGACGAGCACTCCGCGTCCCGCCCGGCACCGCGCGGCCGTACCGGCGGGCGCGACGGCGATCACGCTCACCTCGGCCTACGCACTCCTCGTCCTCGTCGGCGGGGTCCAGGTACTCACCAACACCGACTACACACACGCCGGTTGGCTACCGATCTCCCTCGTGGGGGCGCTGTTCCTCGTGGCCGGGGCTCTGCTCGGCATGGGCGCCGGGCGGGCCCTGCCGTCCGCGCTCACCCCACCGCTCCTGGCCATGAGCGCGTTCGCGTTCACCGCCCTCATGCACATGTCGCTCGGCCGGACGGCGACGATCGACCCGGCGAACGGGTTCACGACCACGGAACCGAACCGCCTCTCCCTCCTGTCACCCGAGGTCGACGAGGTCCGCAGCGCCCTCGTCACGCTCTCCGCCTCCGTCCACATCGGGCAGACGATCTGGGTCCTCGGCATGGCCACGACCGGCTTCGCGCTCCTCGTCGCCACGACCCGCCGCGCCCGGCTGATCGCCCTCACCCCCGTCCTCGCGGGCGCGGTCCTCGCCCTGCTCGTCCTCCCGTCCGACCCGAGCCGGATGTACGTCGTCGACAAGACCGCCGCGGAGTCGGTGTGCGAGGGGCCGGTGTGCGTGACGAGGACGCATCAGGACCGGCTCGGCGACCTGGCCGGTCCCGGCGAGGAGGCGCTACGGCTGCTGCGCGGTGCGTTGGGCGGACGGGCGCCGGTCTCGGTGCGGGAGAACACCGCCGTGCAGGCGGAGGGTTCGACTCCGAAGTGGTCGCGTACGACTGTGCTGTTCGACTTCGACGACGACCTCGTCGCGGCGGCGCGGGGTGAGCGGCAACTGACCTGGGCCCTGCTCGCCAAAGGCCTGGTGCCGGGGTGTACTCCGGTGGGGTGGAGCGGGTTCGGGGGAGACCAGTACGCGCAGGCTGTCGCGGTCGGGTGGGTCCTCGGGGAGTTGAAGCCGCTGCCTGGCCCAACGGTGGGAATGCGCGCCGAGGTCGACGCCAAGGCCCGCCCGGTGTGGAAGAAGCTCACGGCGCTTCCGCGGGCTGAGCAGGTCTCGCGGATCGACGCGATGCGGGGCGCCGCGCTGGCTTGCAAGGGGGACCCGTTCGACGTGGTGGCGGGGCGGGCGTCCCGGTGAGGTACGTGCCGGTGAGGTACGTCCCGGTGAGATGGCTGACGCTGTACACGCGTTCGCGTCAAGTGCCCGCGTTCCTCGCCGCGTTGGTGATCGGCGCGGTCGCGATGAGGGCACTCGCCGGGGACAGCTCCCAAGGGACCGGTGATCCACGGCTGCCCGTACTCGCCCTCGCCACGGGGGTGATGGCCGCGTCCATCGGGTTCAGCGGGCAGGACCTCGCGCTGGACCGGACGGCGGCGATCCGCTGGGTGCCGCGTAGAGCGGCGCACGTGCTGCTGGCCGGGGCGGTGGTCGCGGCGGTGCTGCTGAGTGTGCGGGTGATGGGCACGCCCATGGCCGCCACCGAGTTCGTCGTCCGGGACAGCGCGGGGCTGACCGGGCTTGCCGCGCTGGGCGCGGCGCTCTCGGGCGGGCGGTATGCCTGGACACTGCCGTTCGCCTGGCTGTCGTTCACGTTCTTCGCCCCGGCCGCCACGAGTACGGCGATGCGGGTGGCGACCTGGATGCTGCTGCCGGCCGGCACGGCAGTGGCTACCTGGACTGCCCTGCTTCTCCTGGGCGTCGGCACCGCGGCCTATGCCCTCGCGGGACCGAGGCGGTAAGCGGTCGGCGGTCCGGGACGGCGTTCAGGACATGGCGCGCGTGACCGAAAGGACGCTCCCGATCTTCGCGTCCTCGTAGAACCACTTGGCGTCGGCCGCGTCCAGGCCGATCCAGCCGGCGCCGGTGTCCTGCTTGCCGGTGCTCTTCTCTTTGGAGGAGAACGCGATGCCGACGTAGACCGGTTGGTCGTCGGCGTCGCGCAGTTCGACCGCGAGCGAGATCGCCGTGGTGTAGGCGGCGCCACCGGCCAGGTCGGTGACGGTCACGACCTTCGTCTCGTGCTTCTTGTAGACGGTCAACGGCCCTGTCAGCTTGCGGCTGTCGGGGAGGCCGGAGGTGATCGGCATGACCCGGCTCCCGACGATCAGGACGCGCTTGCCGAGGACGACCGAGCCCAGGGCGGGCGCGCGCGGTACGGGAGTTGCCACCCCGGCGGAGGTGACGCGGGGTGACGGGACGGGGTCGGCATGTGTGGCGGCCGGGAGTTGACGCTCGTTCCCCTCCCCCGCGGAGTGCGTGAAACCCACGGTCAGCGCGAAGGCGACGAGGGCGAAGGCCACCGCGCCCGCGCCCAGCACGCCCGCCCTACGGCGGCGCCCCCGGCGCACGGCACGACCGCGGACATCGGCGCCGGGGAGAACCGGGAAGGTCTCATGCTGTGCCGCCAGCTCACGCAGAGCGGTGGAGAGTTCGGCGGCGGAGACTTCGTCTTTGGAGAGTTCGTCAGACACGTCCGCTCTCCTTCCGAACCGGCGCGTCCGCCTTGCCGGTCTTGCCCGCCTCATCGGCCCCGCCGGCCTCGTCAACCGTCAGATGCCTCGCGAGCGCCGCTCGTCCCCGGTACAACCTGGCCTTGACCGTGCCCACGGGCGCACCCGTGTCGGAGGCTATCTGCTCGACGCTCACGTCACACAGATGGTGCAGGACGATCACCATCCGCTGGGCCTTGGGCAGTTGGCGCAGCGCGGCGACAAGTGCCGTGTGATCAGGGTCGGGTCCCGGCACCGCCCCGGGCGGTGGAGTACGGCGCACCAGCTCCAGCCAGCGCCGCGCCCGGCGCCAGCGGCTCACCGCCAGCCGCATGGCGACCGTACGGATCCACGCCTCGGGTGCCTCGTCCGCGAGGAAGTCCCCGCGCCGGTCCCAGGCCCGTACGAACGCCTCCTGGACCACGTCCTGCGCCTCCTCCCGGTCTCC
Organism: Streptomyces sp. NPDC048504; assembly: GCF_043200035.1. Classification (NCBI taxonomy): domain Bacteria; kingdom Bacillati; phylum Actinomycetota; class Actinomycetes; order Kitasatosporales; family Streptomycetaceae; genus Streptomyces; species Streptomyces sp. NPDC048504. The sequence continues at coordinate 397,384 of NZ_JBICXA010000001.1, read as the reverse complement.
GGTGAACGCCGAGAGCTGGCCGGTCAGACGGGGAAACGCGGCCGCGTAGAAAGCGTCGAACTCGTCCTCGGTCATGACCTCACCGGAGTCTTGGAATTCCCGTGCAACCTGACCGCCCTCGCCGTGCGTACAGGTCCCGATGGCCGCGTCCTCACCACACGCCCCACAGGAAAGACGAAAAACACGCGCCCCTGGATCCACTTCCCCCACAGCCGTACCGGAGGACCCCGAAGTGCCGCACTCCCCCGATGACTTCGCCGCGTACGCACGCGCGCGCCTGCCCGAACTGGTCACCACCGCCCACCTGCTCTCCGGCACCCCGGGCGGCCCGGACGACCCCCGGGAGGCGACCGAGTTGGCGCGGAGAACCCTGGTGCGGGTGTGCGCGCGGTGGCGCCGGATACCTCGGCACGACGCAGACTTCTATGTACGACGGTTCCTGGTCAAGGAGTGTCTGCGCGGGGCCCGGGGGCGGGCACGCCGCGCCAAGGCCCAACGGGCCGTGCTCGTGTTGCTGCACTGGGAGGGCCTGCGCGAGGCGGAGATCGCCCAGTTGCTCGGCTGGTCTTCCGGTGCGGTCAGGAGCCGGGCTCGGCGGGGGCTGGCGGTCTGCGGGGGTGATGCCGAGCGACTCCGGCGGCTGTTCGCCGAGGCCGCTGCCGGCCTTGTCCCGTTGGACGTTCAGCTCGATGCCGTCGAACAGCACGGCCGGGCGCTACGACGGCGCCGTAGCGGCGTAGTGGCTGCCGCCTGCGGGGTGTTGCTCGTGCCGGGGGTCGTGTCCGGCGCGGACCGGTTCATGAGCGGCGGCTCCACGGGCGGGTCGGGCGGCGGGGCGGCCGACGTGGCGCAGAGCCCGGTACGGATCGTCGCACCCGGCGAACGGGTGGACGCCGTACCGGGCGTACAGGTCTGGCTGACCACCGACGGCAAACACTGGTCGACGCCGGAAGTACCCAACCAGTTCCAAGGCCTGACCGACGCCGATGCCGATGACACCTACAGGAACAAGTACCGGGACAAGTACCAGGACAAGGACACGTACGGGAGCGGCAAGAAGGTCAGCGTCGATAGCGGGAAACCAGCCGTCTCCGTACAGCCCGACCCGCTGAACAGCACTTCGTACTTCCTGTCGGGCCTGTACCGAGGCTTGTCCGCCGACCCGGCACGCGTCGAAGTCACCGTCGAAGACCACAGGATCACCGGTACGGTCCTCACGCTCGCGGGCAGCCCCGGCTGGGGCGTCTGGTACGCGCGCACACCCCTGTCACCGGAGGAGTTGAAGTCGAGCTCCGTCGACGGCGGCCCGGCCGTCACGGTGTACGACGCGGCCGGCAAGGCCGTCGCGCGGGGCGGGGCGGCCGAGTGAAGCGCCGCATCCACGCCCGCGCCCGTGCCCACCTGCGGCGCATCCCGCTCCGCCTGCGCCTCCGCCGCACCCGGGGCCGCCTGCTCCGCCGACTGCTCATCACCTTCGTCCTGCTGATCGCGGCAGTCTGCACGGCCGCGGTCGTCGCGTACCGCCTGACGGACATCCCCGAGCCGCACCCGGAAACAGTCACCCAAAGCACGGTTTTCGTGGACGACAAGGGCTCCTACCTGGGCCGACGCGGCCCAGTAGACCGCCAGGAGGTACCCCTGTCACAGGTCCCGCGATCCGTCCAGGACGCGGTGATCGCGGCCGAGAACCGCTCATTCCGCACGGATGACGGCGTCTCGCCGCGAGCCATCGCCCGCGCGGTACTGGCCTCCCTGACCGGCGGCGAACGACAGGGCGGTTCCACCATCACCCAGCAGTACGTGAAGAACGCCCTGCTGAGCCCGGAACAGTCCCTGTCCCGCAAGGCGCACGAGGCCCTGATCGCGATCAAACTCGACCGCACCCGATCCAAGGACGACATCCTGGCGGGCTATCTCAACACGGTCTACTTCGGCCGGGGTTCGGCCGGCATCCAGGCGGCCGCGCGCAACTACTTCGGCGTGGACACCCGGAACCTGACCGTCTCCCAGGGCGCCGCGCTGGCGTCGATCGTCAACATCCCGTCGTACTACGAGAAGGCGGGCTCCGATCCGAAGGTGACCGCGACGCTCAAGGCACGCTGGTCATGGGTCCTCGACGCGATGGCGACAAGCGGCGCCATCACCGCGAAGCAACGCGCCGACGCCACCTTCCCGGCCTTCCGCTTCTACCCGCCGGGCACGACCGAGGGGCAACGGCAGTACATGATCGACGTGGCGGCGCAGGAGGCCGCCGACCGGCTCGGCATCACCGAGGACCAGTTGGCCCGCGGCGGCTACACCGTGCACACCACGTTCGACCTGGCCCTCCAGGACGCCACGACCGAGGCGGTGAAGAACCTGAAAGGCGGCAAGGGTGACAAGGACGGCAAGGGCACCACGCTGCACACGGCGGTCGTGGCGATCAAACCCGGCGACGGAGCGGTACGGCTCCTGTACGGGGGCTCGGACTACGCCCGGCAGCCGTTCAACGACGCGGTGGGCGGCGCCGTAGAAGCGGGAACGGCCCTGGACCCCTTCGGCAAGGTCCCCCTCACCACCCCCCTGACCGGCCTCCAGAAGACCCCCGCCCCCACCCCACTGAAACTGGCCTCGGCCTACGCGACCGTGGCGGCGAACGGCGTGTACGCGGCCCCGTACACGATCACGAAGATCACCCGGGACGGCCGACAGGTGTACACCGCGCACCCCGACACACGGCGCATGCTGGACGAGCAGGGCGTGTTCATGGTGAACGCGTACATGTCCAAGACGTCCGAGGCAGCGATCCCGTCGCGCCCCACCGCCCAGAAGACCCCCCAGACCCCTCAGACCCCCCAGACCTCCTTCACCGCCGGAGCAGGCGGCGGAACAACCCGCCGAACCATCTGGTCCACCACCCAGGACCCCCAACTCACCCTGACAATCGCCCTCTTCGCCGACCGCCCCGGCAAGAAGAAGAACACGACCGTCCCCGCCCAACTCCCGAACAACCCACCACCGACCGAGTCCGCGGCGGAAACGGCGGCACAGATCTGGCGACTGGCCACGGCGGGGGCGGGATAGGCAGGAGCTTCTCTACCCTTGGATAGAGACCCTGTTCCTCCGTTGCGTCGACGAATCGGTGGTAGGCCGACGGAATGCTTACGGGCATGGACATCGCTTCGCTCACCGTCGTACTCAGTGTGATCGTCGTCGTCTCGGCCTCGGTCCTCATCGCCTTCAATGAACCGCCGCTGTGGGTCTACGGGTTGAGCTGCGCGGGGTCGTTTCCGTTGAGTGGCGTCCTGATGCGCCAGGCCGTCTTCGCATCGGTCATCGAGGACGGTTCGGCCGCCGCGTGGGCGTTGCGGCTGGCCGGCGCCTTCACCGTCGCCGTCGTCCTGAGCTTCCTCTTCGGCAAGGACAGCCGCGCGGGTGCCGAGAGCGCCACCCGGCAGGCACGGCGGTTCGGTGTCCACTGAGCTTCTTACGAACCCGGGACGTCGACCCAGAGTGCGCCTTATAGCCGTTTCGTCCCCCTGATCTCGGTCTAGCGTTGCGAATCGTCCGGCGACGAGCGCGAGAAGCCCGCCGGCCCCCCATTCCCCTTTTCCGCAAGAGGAGTACGCACGCATGACCCTCGCCACCCGCGCCATCGCCACCTGCGCCGCCCTCGCCGCAGCCGCTCTCTTCGCCGCGCCCGCGGCCGTCGCCGCCGACGCGCACCACGCCCCCGGCTCCCGTGCTCAACTGCGTGGCAGCTCAACCGTGTTCGTGCAGAGCGACGACACGACCGCGAACACCGTCGTGGCCTACGCACGTGCCGCCGACGGCACCCTCGCCCAGAAGGGCGTCTACTCCACCGGCGGCAAGGGCGGCATGCTGGCCGGTACCGTCGCGGACCACCTCGCCTCGCAGGGGTCGCTCGCCTACGACCGGCACAACCAGCTGCTCTACGCCGTGAACGCGGGCAGTGACACCGTGACCGTCTTCGCCGTGCACGGCACGCACCTGCGGCGGGTCCAGGAGATCTCCAGCGGCGGGAGTTTCCCGGTCAGCGTCACGTTCCACGGCGACCGGGTCTACGTCGCCAACACGCTCGGCGGCGGTTCCGTACAGGGCTTCGTGCGGACCGGCGAACGGCTGGTGAAGGTCTCGTCCTGGCACCGTAACCTCGGTCTGGACAAGGCGACTTCGGCCGTCGGGCAGATCTCCTTCACCCCGGACGGTTCGAAGCTCGTCGTCACCACCAAGGCCTCGGGGCAGAGCATCGACGTCTTCCCGGTCGGCGTGCACAGCGGACCGTCCGCCCAACCCGTGGTGACCTCGACCCCCGGCGCCGTGCCGTTCGGGTTCGCCTTCGACTCCGCCGGGCGGATCCGGGTGACGGAGGCCGGAACGAACTCGGTGGGCACCTTCACGGTCGGCCGCGACGGCGGACTGACCGCCGAGGGGACCGTCCCGACGGGCCAGACCGCCACCTGCTGGGCGGTGACGGCAGGCGATCACCTCTATGTCTCCAACGCGGGCAGCGGCACCCTCTCCGGCTACCGGGCGGGCGCCCAGGGCGAGTTGACCGCGCTGGGCAACACGGCCACCGACGCCGGCACGGTCGACGCGGCCGCCTCGTCGGACGGCCGGTACCTGTACGTCCAGACCGGCGTGAAGGGGGTCGTGGACGAGTTCCGGGTCGGCGCCAACGGCTCGCTCACCCCGATCGGTTCGGTCGTGGTGCCGGGGGCGGTGGGTGGCGAGGGCATAGTCGCCGGCTGATCAACTACCGGTACCTGTAAGCATGTTCGGGAGTCCGGGAGTCCAACGGCCGCTCCGTGCCGCCGGGTTCCCGGACCTCGCCGTCGCCTCGCCGTCACCCCGGCGCCCGTCAGACCAGCCCCGTGACCGTCACGGTCACCCTCGGTGCCGACTGCGGGGACCGGGCCGACTCCAGTGCGTCCAGGCGCCGTTCGACCGTGTCCCGGACCACGCGTGCCACGTCCACGGTCCGGGCCCGCCGTAGCGCGACGACGTGGATCTCGACGTGCCAGGGGCCGTCGTCGCCGTCCGGGCGGGTCATGCGCACTCCACCCGAGTGCGCCGCCCGCGACAGAGCCGACCGCAGCCGGCCCGTCAGGCCCGGCCTGAAGGTGGCCGGTATCGCCGCCCGGGAGGTCCCCGGCGTCCACGACATGGGCGGCGGCCTCTCGCGCGGCATCGGCACCGTGCGCGACCGCGTACCCGGTGGCCGGCCGAACGGGGGGCCCGGTGTGAAGGTCGAGGTGGGCGAGCGGCAGACGGCCATCGATCTCGACCTGGTCGTCGAGTACGGGGTGTCCGTGATGGACGTCGCCCAGGACGTGCGGGAGAACGTCATCTCCGCGGTCGAACGCGTCACCGGTCTTGAGGTCGCCGAGGTGAACGTCACCGTCGACGACGTCCACCTGCCCGACGAGCACGAGGCCGTCCACACCGGCGAGGCCCGGGTGGAGTAGGACGCCCGGTCAGGGGCACGGGCAGGAGTGGTGGATCCGGCGGAGAGGTGGAGGTGGACGGGCATGAACGCACCGTTCGTCGGGATGATCGCGGGGATGGCCCTGGCGTTCGCCGGCTGGTTCGGCGGCTTCGGCGCCTTCCTGCTCGTGGCCGCGCTCGGCGGCCCGGGCTGGGCACTGGGCCGCTGGTTCGAACGCGGCGGCAGCGTCCGGGACGTACGGGATGCGTTCGAACGGAGCCGTCGATGACCACTGCCGCGGCGCCCGCCGCACAGCGAGGCACCACCACCGTCTCGGAGCGCGCGGTCCGCAGGATCGCCGAACGCGCGACCACCGAGGCGCTCCCCGGGCGCGCGGCCCGGGCGGCGGCGACCGTACGGGGCCGGAAGGCGGAGGTGTCCCTCGGCGTGACGCTCCCCTGTCCGTCCCCGCTCGCCGACGGCGTTCAGGACGTCCAACGGCACGTGGTGGACCGTACCCGGGCACTGACCGGACTGGAGGTACCGGCCGCACGCGTCGACGTCACGTCGCTCGCGGCGCCCAGGTACTCCGCCCCTCCGGTGTCCGCGGCGACTCCGGCATCTCCGGCCGGGGAGACCGTCACCGGCCCGCTGAGAACCGCCGCGCGCTGGTGGTCCGGCCGCCGTTTCCCGGTCGCGCTGCTGACCTCGGCTGCCGCCCTCGGCTGCGGCGCGCTCGCCGTCGACCTGATCGAGGTGCACATGGCCCACCATGCGGCGGCGGCCTGGCGCGTCTCGGCGGGACGCTGGCTCTCCGGGCACGGGCCCGGGGACCCGGCCGTCGTGATCGCGGGCGGTCTGACGGCCCTGCTCGGCGTCTGGATGATCGTGCTCGCCGTCACTCCGGGTCTACGGCACCGGTCCACCGTCCGTACGGAGGCCGAGCGCGTCGACGCCGCCGTGGACCGCTCGGCGGTCGAGTCCCTGGTCCGCGACGCGGTGGGCGACGTGGCCGGCATCGGGGCGGTACGGGTCCGGGTACGACGCCGGAGGATCGCGGTGCGGGCGTCACTCGCCTTCGGCGACCGGGCCGAGGCGTCCGCCGCGGTGACGGCGGCCGCCCGCGCCACCGTCACCTCCTGCCGACTGCGCCGCGAGCCGCGGATACGGGTCACCGTCACCCCGGAACCGGTGTGGCAGCCGCCCACGCCGACCCCCGTGCCCGAAACTGTCGTAGCAGCCAATGGAGTTGACGGTCGACGCACCCCGACTGCCTGACGCGCTCCGACTGCTTGATGCACGCCAACTGCACGGCGCCTCCGACCACATCACGCCCGACCCCCTGAACCGCCGCACTCATCAAGGAAGTTGACCAGTGATGCGCGCCACCCACACGGCCGTCAACCGAACCGCCCTCGGCGTCACCGGACTTGGACTCCTCCTCGCCGGTTCCTGGCTCGCGGCCACGGACCGGACCGTCACGCGTCAACTGCCGTCCTGGTGGGCGTCCCCCGGTACGGGTGCCGTGCTGCTGGGGCCGGGGTGGCCGGCGCAGGTGCGGGGTGAGGGCTGGTGGACGCCGAGCGTGCCGGCCGGGTCGATCGGGCTGACCTTGGTCTTCGCGTACTGGGCACTCGGGCAAGGGAGTTCGGGTGCGGGGCGGCGGCCGGCGTTGCCCTCCCCCGGCTGCACGGTACGTCCGCGGGCGCTGGGCGAGGCAGTGGCGGCGCGGGCGTCCGCCGTCCCCGGTGTGGCACGCACGCATGCCCGGGTACTGCCCCGGCGCGGGCGGCGGCTGGAGGTCGAACTGCGGGTGTGGCTGGCCCCGGACACGTCCCCGGACGCCGTACTGCCAGCCCTGCGCACGGTGACGGCGGAGGCCGAGGGCGCGGCGGCCCCGTACACCACCCACACCCGGCTCCGGCTGAGCGCCGCCTCGCACCACCGGGCGCCCCATGTCCGCTGAGTCGTACGTCGGGCGGGTCCGCCGGATCGCCGGGTTCCGGCCGCCGGCGGCCTGGTGGCCCGCGCTGCGCCGCACACCCGTGTCGCTGTGGAACGACGACATCTCGGACTACGCGGCGGCCCTCACGTACTACGCGATCCTCGCGGTGCTGCCGGCGATGCTGGCCACCGTCATCGCGTTCGGCATGATCAGCCCGGAGACGGCCGAGGAGTTCGTCACCCACGTCACGGCGTACGCCCCCGCCGACTCCGGCACCGAACTGCACGCGGCCCTCAACCACGTACTCCGCACGGACCGCACCGCATGGCCCCTGCTGGTGGCGGGCGGCGTCAGCGCGCTGTGGTCGTCCACGAGTTACCTGGCGGTGTTCCGCCGCGCCCTGCACCGCATGCACGGCACCCACGACCGGCGTTCACCCTGGCGCAAGGCACCCCGCATCATCCTCACCGCGCTCGCCCTGCTCGGCCTGCTCCTCGTCGGCTCACTCACCCTGCTGCTGACCGGCCCGCTCGCGAAGGCCGTCGGCCGGATGGCCGGCGTGGACGAGACCGCCGCCTGGGCGTGGGACCTGCTGCGCTGGCCGGTCCTGCTGTGCCTGGTCGCGCTCCTGGTCGTGGTCGTCTTCCACACGGGCCCGGCGGGGGCACGCCGACGCGGTCACAGCCTGCCCGGCGGAGTGCTGGCCGCCGCGTTGTGGCTGATCGTCTCCGCCGGCTTCTCCACGTACGCCACGACACTCGGCGCCTACAGCAGGCTGTACGGGTCCCTCTCGGGCAGTGTCGTGTTTCTGGTGTGGCTGTGGCTGTCGAACCTGGCGCTGCTGAGCGGGGCGCAGTTCGCGGCGGAGCTTTCCAAGGGCGCCGGCTCCCGCGAGGTCGGTCAGAGCAGTACCGGGGAGGTTCCGGGCTCGTAGCTCTCCTCGGGCAGCGGGTCGGGGACGGCGGCCGGGTCGAGCAGGTGGGCGACGAGGGCCGAGGCCGTCCCGTGCCAGACACCGTAACGGCGCAGCATCCCGTGGTCGCCCCCGGCGATCACCGCCATGCCGGCCCGCGCCGCCGCGCCCTCGTCCCGGGCCCGGCGTACGCAGTCGGCCGTTTCGGTGGGCGAGGTGACGTGGTCCCGTTCGCCGTGCAGGGCGACGATGCGGCGGCCCGCCGTCTGCTCGACCGGTTCGCCCGGTGGCCACCATGGGGCGAGGGCGACCACGCCGAGGACCTGGGGGTGACCGGCGGCGCGCAGGGCGGCCCGGCCGCCCATGGAGTGGCCGAGCAGCAACGTCGGTACAGGGCCGGTGAGTTCGGCGAGGACGTCCAGCGCGCGGAGGGTGTCGCGTGCCGGGTCGGCACGATCGCCGTTCCAGCCGCGTACGCGGTAACGGGCCTGGGCGACCAGGATGTCCTGGTGGGGGAGCGCGGCGATCACGGCGCGTACGACAGGGCCCATGCGCAGCGCGGCCAACTGCCAGGGCCGGGCGGGGCGTTCACTCTTCTCCTGGCCGCCGTGCAGCACCAGGACGGCGGCCTTCGGGCGCGGCGGACGTCGCCGTAGCACCAATGAGACGTGTTGTTCGGTTGGTTCGGCCGCCACAGTCACCCGCTGCCCACTCGTACGGAACCCCCGGGTCGTCGACCCGGGGGTTCAGTGTCGTTCAGGGCGGGACGTTGCTAGCGCGTGGGGGCCGAGCCGTCGTAGACGTGGTCGGGGGTGGCGATCTGGGTGATCGCGCGGGCGAGCAGCGTGGACGGCTCCTGGCCCCCGGTGGTGATGTCGGTGTTGATCAGCACGACCAGGGTCGCCTTGAGGGCGGGGAGGTAGACGGTCACGGACTCGTAGCCCGGGATGGAACCGTTGTGCCCGATCCAGCCGCCGGTCTCGAAGATGCCGAGGCCGTAGGTGAGGCCGGGGAATCCGGTCGGCAGCGTCTTCAGCCGCTGCTTCTGGGTCTCGGGGCTGAGCAGTTCTCCGGTGGCGACGGTCTTCGCCCAGCCGCGCAGGTCGTGCATGGTCGAGATCATCGCGCCGGCCGACCAGGCCCAACTCGGGTTCCAGTCGGTGGAGTCGGCGACCGCGCCGGTCAGCGTCTGGTTGGTGTAGCCGTGCGCGTGCGGCTCGGGGAACTCGCGGACGTTCGGGCCGTCGGGGAACAGCGTCTGGTCCAGGTGTGCCGGGCGCAGCACCCGTCGGTCGATGACGTCGGCGACGTGGTGGCCGGTGACCTTCTCGATCACCAGGCCGAGCAGGACCAGGTTGCTGTTGTTGTAGACGAACACCTTGCCCGGCGCGGCGGTGTTGCGGTGCTTGAAGCCGTACGCGAGCAGCTCGCGCGGGGTGAACGTGCGGCTCGGGTCGCTCAGCAGGTCGTGCGCGAAGTCGGCGTCGGCGCTGTACGGGAACAGCCCGCTGCGCATCTCGGCCAGGTGGCGCAGGGTGATGTGACGGCCGTTCGGCACGCCGTGGACGTAGCGCGAGATCGGGTCGTCCAGCCCGATCCGCCGCTCGTCGACGAGCTGGAGCAGCGCGGTCACCGTGAACGTCTTGGTCTCACTGCCGATCCGCGAGTAGAAGTCCGTGCTCATCGGCTGCCCGGTGACCTTGTCGGCGACGCCGGTCGCACGGACGTAGCAGCCCTTGCCGGGCATCCACAGCCCGACGGCTCCACCGGGGATGGCGGCCTTCTTGCGGACGTCCGCGATGGCCTTGTCGAGCCGTGCGGTGACGCCCCGGCCGAGGCCGTCGGACGAGCAGTGGTCCCGGTCGTGCGGGGCGGGGTGGACCACCGCGGTGGCGTTGGCGGAGGTCGCCATCACCGGGGCGGCCAGTACGGACGCGGCCAGCAGCGCGGCTGCCAGGAGGCGTCGGGGAGGAGTACGTCGCATGTGGGGCGCTTCTTCCGGATCGGGGGTGGGGCTGCCACGGCACCATCCGGAGTCGGGCGGGGGGCCCACCTGCGGTGCGCGCCCCTGCGAGTCCACTCGATCGGACCGGTGTTCGGCCGCACCACCCGACCGACCCGACAGACGTTCGACGACGGGCCCGCGGCCTCTCGTCCGACGGTCTGAACCTCGTCCCCCGCTTGGTCATGCCCATGCTGTTAGGCTCGCTTCCCTTACGCGCATGGGGGAGCCGTCGGGGGGCCGGGGGAAAATGCCAGGGCGTTGCCGTACGTCCGCCATGCCTTCTTCTTGCCTTCTGGAGGAATCGTGGCCCGACTCTGCCGACGTCGGCACAGACAGAGACCCTCTTTCGGGGCGGGTCAGGCGCGCCTCGTCCCGCCACCGGCGCGTGTCGCGGCCGTCCTGGCGGCGGCACTGACGCTCAGCCTCCCCCTCGCCGCCCTGCCGTCCCCGGCCTTCGCCACCGTGGCCGGAGAGGTCGTGGTGGACGCCGCGCCCCGTGCCGTTCCCAGGGCCACGCAGATCCTCGACGCGGGGACCAGCGGCTTCCTCTGGGCCCAGGAGGGCGACGACCGGCTCCTGTGGACGGACTACGCCTCCGGCACCACCACCGCACTGGAGCAACGGCTCGACGCCCCGCTCGCGTACGACATCGACACCGGCTACTTCACCCACGCCGCGTCCTTCAAGACCGGTTACTACGGGGACGGTTCGGACACCGTCGCCCTCTACTCGGCGGCGGACGCCCGGGTCACCCTCCTCAAGGGCGCGGGCACCTCGGGCAACACCGGCGTGGTGCCGGTTCCCGACGGCTCCACCTACCAGGGCACCTTCGGCGACACGGTCCTCACCAGCACCGACGCCGCCGACGGCAACCCGAACGCCTATCAGTTGTGGCGCGTCCAGGACGGGGGCCAGGCCACTCGGACCGCCGTCACCGGGCTGCCCGACAGCGCCGCCAACGTCCAGGTCGAGGACGGCGACGCGCGATCCGTCATCCTCCGCTACGACACCGGCGCCGACGGGGACGGCTACAGCCACTGGGGCCTCGTCGACCTCTCCACCGGCGTCCTCGGCGCGCTGCCCGACCGCGTCGACGCCGACAACGGCTGGGAGGTGAGCGGCTTCCGGCTGGGCGCCGACTCGGTGGTGCGGGTGCGGAGCGGGCGCAGCAAGGCCGACGTGTACGACCGTGCCGACCTGTCCGCCGCACCGCGCACGTTCGACACCGGCTCCCTCAGCTACCAGGCCACGTACGGGATCGTGGGCGACAAGCTGCTCGGCGTGGAACCGGTGTCGCCCGGCGACAACCTGTACCGCGGCCAGCCCCTGTGGGCCCTGAGCTCCGACGGCACGGACACGTCCATGGCCAAGGTCATGGACCCGGCCGCCCACCAGATCGTCCAGGCTCCGGACGGTTCCGTCCTCGTGGCGGGGGCCGACACGTACGTCGAGCGGGGCGACCTCGACTGGGGCGTGTACCGGATCGCCAAGGGTGCCGACGGCTCGGTCACCCGCAGCCGGGTGACCGCCGTGGAGCCGATGCCCGCGACGGTGAACGGACTCGCGCTCGGCAGCGGCGTCCTCACCACGGCCGGCAACAGCACGCTGTACGAGCCGTCCACGGTCGAGGGCGTGTACCGCAGCACCTGGCTCGCCACCGGCACCACCCCCGGCGTGGTCACGTCGAGTGTGGACGCCCTGGTCAACGGCCGGGACGGCAATGAGCTGCTGGCCGACGGCACCGGTCGGCACGGCCGCGTGGACTCCACCGAGTCCGGCCTGACCATGCTGTACGCCAACGGCGCCACCGGCTGGGGCCCCACTCTCGACACCGGCGACGACTCCCCGCAGCTGAAGGGTCTCTCCGGGCGGTACGCGATCGTCGACGGGGCGTCCTCCGGTCAGCAGTACGTCGCCGAGTTCCCCGTGGACGGGACGGCGCCGAAGGTGCTCAAGAAGCGCGACCGGGTCGCCGCCGCCGTGTGGGGCGACACCCTGTGGAGCGGGACGGCCACCGGGAGCACGATCACGGCCACCGGGCTCCCGTCCGGCAGCGCCGGGGAATCCTTCACCACCCGCAACGGCTGCACCCCGGCCGACCTCCAGGCCGTGGGCCGCTGGGTGTACTGGACCTGCGAGGACTTCGGGGGCGTCGCCCGGGGCGCGGGCGTCTACGACCGTACGACCAAGAAGACGTCGACCGCTCCCCAGGGCGGGGTCCTGCTCGGCGACGGCTACTTCGTCCAGCATGTCGCCGGCACCGGGTCGACCGGCGGGCTGACACTCTTCGACCTGCACGGCGGACTGCCGTCGAGCGGCGCCTACACCGATCTGCCGAGCCACAAGGTGGCCGACTGGACCGAGATCGGCAAGGACAAGGGCCGGATCGGCACCGACTGGACCGTGGACCGCTTCGGCGGCGGCGTCGCGTACACCGACACCGAGCAGCGCGTCCATGTCGTGCCGGCCGGCTTCCGGCGTCCGCGCTGACCGCGATCGACTCCACGGTCACCGCCAACACCGCGAGCTGGACCGGTACTTGGTGGTTGTCGAAGCCCGCCGCCGCATGGCAGGTGGCGGTCCGCGACACGGCCGGAACCACCGTGCGCACCTTGTCCGGCGCCGACGCCCGCGGGCTGCTGAAGGCCGCCTGGGACGGCAAGAACTCCGCGGGCCGCCTCGTCCCCAACGGCACCTACACCTGGACGCTCACCGCCCGGCCCGCCGACGGCAAGGGCGCCGCCCTCACCCGTTCCGGCAGCCTCACGGTGACGGCGGGAGCGGCGGCACCGCGCGACTACGCGGGCAACGACGGCGTCGGTGACCTCGTCACCCTCAGCTCCTCCGGCACCCTCACCGTCCAACGCGGCACCGGCAAGGGCACGTTGGGCAGCAAGGTGTCCGGCAACGGCTGGCCGACGAGCGCGAAGGCCGTGCCGTACGGCGATCTCGACGGCGACCGGTGCAACGACATCCTGGTCCGGCTGAGCAGCGGCGCGCTGCGCGCCTACCACCCCGCCTGCGGCAAGGCGCCGACGCCGACGACCCGGTACACCTCGCTCGGCACCTCCGGCTGGAACCAGTACGACGTGCTGACCTCGACCGGTGACGTGACCAAGGACGGCCGCCCGGACCTGATCGCGCGCAACACGGCGACCGGGACCGTCTACCTGTACAAGGGCACCAGTACCGGGAAGCTGTCGGCGCGCGTGAAGCTGTACGCGGACTGGAAGACGTACAAAAAGGTCGTCGGCGCCGGCGACCTCAACGGTGACGGCATCGGCGACCTGCTCGCCCAGGACAAGGCGAACAACCTGTACCGCTACAACGGCACCGGCAAGGGGACGTTCGGGGCACGGGTGAAGGTCTTCTCCGCCTGGGGCGGGTCGTACAACGCGGTCGTCGGGGTCGGCGACATCACCGGGGACGGGAAGGCCGATCTGGTCTCGCGCGACACCGGTGGCAACGTGTGGCGCAACAGTGGCAACGGCAAGGGGTCGTTCGGCGGCCGTACGAAGATCGCTTCGGGCTGGCAGGCGTACAAGTCCGTCGCGTGAGCCGTCTCGTTCCCTCGCGAAGGCCCGGGTCGTCGACCCGGGCCTTCCGCTGTCTCCCGTATCCGGCTCAGTACGCGCGGATCGCATCCGCGGGCGGTGTCCGCAACGCCTGCCGCGTAGGCAGTTCGATGGTCAGGAAAGCCGTCACCGTGACCGTGAGCGCGAGCCCCGGCAGCAGCCAGACCGGACCCGCCGGCCAGGGGTGGCCGAGGAAACCCTGGCCCAGCAACGCCAGCGGGATCGCGGAGAGCAGCAGAGCCGTGGTGAGTGCCGTGGCCGCCGTCATCGCGGCCTCGCGGCGCATCATCGCGCGGATCTGGCGGGGAGTCGTGCCGTTGAGCCGGAGGGCACCCAGCTCCACCCTCCGCTGGGCGGTGGCCGCGACCAGCTTGTTGGCGATGCTCAGCAGGAGATACACGAGCAGCACCACGATCGTCGCGAGGTTGATCCACACCTCGGGCGGCGCGTCCTTGAGGCCGCCGGTGGAAGGGGAGTTGGCGGGTCCGAGGGTCAGGCCGGGGCGGGCGGCCGCGAAAGACGTGAGGTTCTGCCGCGCCTTCGCCGTGCCGTCCGTACGGATCAGGAGGGACTGGTCGAGGGCCGTGGTCGTGTGCCCGGCGGCCAGGTCGTGCGACAGCACCACCGTGCCGAAGCCGAGCCCCCGCCCGTACACGGCAACTACCTTGGCGTCGACGCGAGTTCCGTCCCCGAGGACGAGATCCACCGTGTGCCCCACCGTCGCGGAACGCGTCCGCGCGACATCACTGCTGACAGCGACTGTCCTACCGGACAGCCGACTCAGGCTGCCGTCCCGTACGTCGAGGTCGAGAACGCCCGCCGCGTCCGGCGTGAGGATCGTCGCGGAACCCGAGTCGACCGCCGGGTCACCGAACTGCTTGTACTCCCACACCACGGTGGTCGTCCCGACGGGAGCGGCGGCCCGCACGCCCCGCGTCTTGCGTACGGCGGCGAGCGTGCCGTCGGGCAACCCACCCAACCCCGGTGCGTTCAGGCGCAGTTGGGCCAGCGTGCCGGCGCTGGTGTCCTGGGCGGTGGCGGCCAGCACGGTCGTCTGCGTGAAGGTGTACGTCAGCACGAACACGACCGCCATGGCCAGCGTGGAGACGATCCCCGCGTTGCGCAGGGCGTAGGCGCGCAGGTTGGCCATCGCCAGCCAGGTCGGCGCGGAGGCCCCTGCCCTCGTCGCCCGCGCCGCCGCACCGCCGATGCCCCGTACCAGCGCCGGTCCCGCCGTGGCCAGCCCGATCGCCCCGATGATCCCGGCGAGCGAGGTGGCCGTAGCGCCGATGACCGTGCGGGAGAAGAGCGGCAGGGCCGACATGACCGTCGCTACGACGATGACGGCCACGCCGATACGGGTCCGGGCCCGCGACGGATCGCGCGGTTCGCTCCGCGACTCGGCGACCGCCTCGGTGGCCGGCATCCGCGAGGTGCGCCACGCCGAGCAACGGGCCGACACCTGCACGGCGAGAAGCATCAGCACGATCGCCGCGAGCGCGGGCAACGGGCTGAAGGTGAGCGGGAGTTCGGCCGGTATGACCCCCCGGTCCGCGAGCAGCCCGCGGAACTGTCCGGCCAGCAGATACCCGAGCCCCACCCCGGGTGCCACGGCCACGGCGGCCACGACGGTGGACTGCGCGGCGGCCAACCGCCGAATCTGCTTGGGAGTTGCCCCGACGGCCCGCATCAGCGCCAGGTCCCGCCGCTGCCCACCGATCGCCACGGCCAGCGCGCTCGCCATCACGAACCCGGTGATCAGCAGAACGATCCCGGAGAGCGACCCGGCGAGCAGCACGAGCAGCGAGCGTGAGGCTCCGGCCCCGGGTGCGGCCGTGTCGCCCCGCTCGGCCCCGGTGACGGTCAGGAGCCCGGTGCCCTTCAGCTTCGTACGGACTTCGGCGGCGACCCGAGCCTCGGCACCGGGCGCGGTGCGGAGGCCCACCAGATCGACTCGGTCGGAACGGCCCGTCAGTCCTACGGCCGCCTTGTCGGCGAAGTAGACGCCGGCGCCCGGCGTGTTGACGACTGCCGAGACGCGATAGCCGTTCGCGGGGCGGGAGTTCACGACGACCTGGACGCGGTCGCCCGGCTTGATGCCGGTCGCGGCGGCGGTCGCACTGTCCACGGCGACCTCGCCGGAAGAGGTCGGCGCGCTGCCGGTGACCCGCGCATTCGCCAGCAGTTTCGTCGAGGACCAACCGTGCCCCGCTACCTGGGGATCTCCGGACGACGGCGGTACGACCCGACCGTGCGCGTCGACGAGCGCGGCCGGGAAGCCGATGTCGCCGACGGACGTGGTCACACCCGGCAACCGGCCGAGTTCGCCGACCAGTTGGGCCGGGATCCTGCGGCGTTCCGGCAGCGCGAGCGCCAGATCGCCGGGCGGGTGGAACTCCTGGTCGGCCGCGACCACGACGGACGCTCCGGCGAGGCGCCCGGCGGGCAGGTGGGAACGGAGGCCGGACTCGGCCAGGACGCCGGTGGCGGTGACCAGGGCGGCACCGCCGAGGACCGCGCAGGCCACGGCGATCAGCGCGGTGACGCGGTGCCCGACCATCTGTATCGCGAGACGGAACATGGCTCAGACCCTCCCCAACTCGACGAGACGAGCGGCCAGTTCGTCGGCGGTCGGTGCCTTGAGGGCGTCGACGACCCGGCCGTCGGCCATCACCAGCACGTGATGCGCGCGGGCGGCGGCGGCCGGGTCGTGGGTGACCATCACGACCGTCTGGCGCAGGTCGTTCACGAGGTCGCGGAGGAGGTCCAGGACCTCGTGGGCACTGCGCAGGTCGAGCGCGCCGGTCGGTTCGTCGGCGAACACGACCGCCGGACGGGCCACCAACGCCCGTACCACTGCGGCCCGTTGCTGCTGCCCGCCGGACAGCTCGGCCGGGCGGTGGCTCAACCGGTCGGCCAGTCCGACCCGTTCCACCAGCGTGCGCAGCCAGTCGCGGTCCGCTGTGCGGCCCGCGAGCCGGAGCGGCAGCGTGATGTTGTCCTCGATGGAGAGGGAGGGGATCAGGTTGTACGCCTGGAACACGAACCCCACCCGCTCGCGCCGGAGTTGGGTGCGCTTGGTCTCGTTCAGCCCGGCGATCTCGTGACCGTCGATACGGACACTGCCCGACGTCGGGGAGTCGAGCCCGGCGGCGCAGTGCATCAGCGTGCTCTTGCCGGAACCCGAAGGCCCCATCACGGCGAGGAAGGTGCCGCGTTCCACGGTCAACGACACGTCGTCCAGGGCGCGTACGCCTCCGGGGTAGGCCTTGCTGACGCCCACCAGGGCGATGGCGGCGGAGGTCATGGCAGTTGCTGTGGTGTTCATCGCCGGCCCCGCAGGTTGCGTACGACGAGGGTGCCCGCGCACAGGACGGTGACCGCGCCGCACACCAGGTGCACCCAGGTGTCGGCGCCGCCGAAGGAGGCCGCCATGTTGGTGAGCGCGCTGGCCACGACGACGATCCAGAGGAGGGTGCGGGCGATGTCCCCGGGGCTGAGGCGGTCGGGTTCGGTGGTCGTCGTCGTGTTCGGCATGGGGGCTTCTCCCGTGGTGCTGAGCGGTGCGTTCCGGGGGTCCGGCTGTCGTCGTCGACGCTATGGATCAGTACCCCTCGCGGCCGATCCCGCAGCCCGCCCGGTTCGGGGTACAGCAGGCTGTACTCCCCTCTTCCTCCGCCCACACAGAACTCACGTACGGCATAGGGTCGTTCGCATGACAGCGAGCACGAGCGAAGCGGGCGGTGGGACGGGCGGTGGGACAGCCGCCCGACGCGAGAGCTTCAAGGACATCGCGCTAAGGACCCTGAGCGCATCCGGCAAGGCGATCGCCGAGCTCGCCTCCGGCCTCAACACAGCTGTGCCCGCCGCCCTGTTGCTGCTCTGGCTGGCCCTCACCGCCGTGACGAGCGTGGTCGGGGTGGGGCTGCTGACGGCACCCGCGTCACTGCGCGCCCTGCACGCCCTGGCCGGTCGCGAACGTGACCGGCTCGCCCGCCGGGGCCCCGAGGTCGTAGCGCCGCAGCCCCCGCCCACCCGGCTGCGGGCCGCCCTCGTAGACCCCACCACCCACCGCGAACTGCGTTGGCTGCTACGGCACTCCACCCTCGGCCTGCTGCTCGGGCTGCTCGGTGTCCTGTTGCCGATCACGGCCGTGCGGGACAGCGCGTTCCCGCTGTACTGGACGTTCATGCCGGAGAACACGACGGCCACGTCACTCGGCATCGGCAACGCCCACACCTGGCCGGACGCCCTGGCCGTGGCGCTGCTGGGCGTGGGCTGGATCGCGATCATCCTGGGGCTGGCGCCCGGGATGGCCCGGCTGCAGTCGGGGCCGGGGCGGCGGCTCCTGGCGGCCGGTCCCGACGTGGATCTCTCCCTGCGCGTCGCGGAGTTGACCGCGACCCGTGCCGCCGCCCTCGACGCGCACGCCACCGAACTGCGGCGTATCGAGCGGTCGTTGCACGACGGCGCGCAGAACCGCCTTGTCTCCGTAGCCGTGTTGCTCGGGGCGGCCCGCCGCATGGTCGCCCGCGATCCGGCGGGCGCCGACGAACTCCTCGAACGCGCCCAGTCCGCCGCCGAGATGGCGCTGGCCGAGCTGCGGACGGTCGCGCGCGGCATCCTGCCGCCGGTGCTGGCCGACCGGGGGCTCGCGGGCGCGCTCTCCGGGCTCGCCGCGGACTGCGCGGTGCCGTGCCGGATCGACGTGAACGTCCCCGCACGCTGCGCGGCCTCCGTCGAGGCGACCGCCTACTTCGTCGTCGCCGAGGCGCTCACCAACATCGCCAAGCACAGCGGCGCCGCCCATGCCACGATCACGGCACGCGGCACCGGCGGGCGGCTCGTCCTGCGCGTCGAGGACGACGGACGGGGCGGCGCGGACACGGACGGCGGCTCGGGCCTGACCGGCATCCGCCGCCGTATCGCCGCGCATGACGGCGACCTCACCCTGACCAGCCCACCGGGTGGCCCGACCGTCCTCACCGTGGATCTCCCCTGTGGCCGGTGAGTTGGGGACCGTGACGAGCGAAGAGAGCCTGCGATGCGGAACGTGAGCTGTGGAGTGCGAGCTGTGGACATGAGCTGTGGAGCGTGACTGACATGCGGATCGTGATCGCCGAAGACGACCCGTTGCTGCGCGAGGGCCTCGCCCTGCTGCTGCGCGCCGAGAGCTTGGACGTGGTGGCCACCGCGGGCACCCCGGACGAAGCCCTCGACGCCATCGACGTACACAAACCGGACGTCGCCATCCTCGACGTACGGATGCCGCCGACCCACACCGACGAGGGCATCGTCGCCGCGGTCGAGGCCAGGCGCCGACGCCCCGACCTGGCGGTGCTGGTGCTGTCCGCGTACGTCGAGCAGAGCTTCGCGACCGAGCTGCTCGGCGGCGGGGTGAGCGGTCTCGGCTATCTGCTCAAGGAACGGGTGGGCCGGGTCGAGGAGTTCCTGGACGCCCTGCACCGCGTGGCGGCCGGCGGCACCGCCATCGACCCGGAGGTCGTCGCCCAGCTCTTCACCCGCTCCCGCCAGGACACCCGTCTCGACCGGCTCAGCCCCCGCGAACGGGACGTACTCGCCCTGATGGCCGAGGGGTTGGGCAACTCCGCCATCGCCGAAAAACTCGTCGTCACCGACGGCGCCGTCCACAAACACATCCGCAGCATCTTCGCCAAGCTCGACCTGTCCCCGACGGACCAGGTGGACCGCCGGGTCGCGGCCGTCCTGCGCTACCTGGAGGATCTGCGGCGGCTGGGCTGACACCCCATCGAATGACGGGCGTCGGTACAGCAGGCTGTACGCCGGACCGGCCCGCGCACTGGATCGATCACCGCGTGCCGTCTCCCTAGGTTGGTGAACACGCCGGAACACACCGCGAGTCCGGTGTCCCGGACCACCAACTCCCAAGGGGACAGCTCATGATGACGATCCGTCACCTCACCGCCGTAGCGGCACTGGCCGCACTCGGCCTCGGCCTGGCGACACCGGCGGCGAGCGCGAAGGACGGCACGAGCTCCACGAAGTCCCGGCAGCGCACCACGCTCCAGCAGAGCGTGGACGCGATCGAGAAGACGGGCACCGTCGCCGTCGTGGCCCAGTCGACGGGCCCGGACGGACGGCGTTACGCGACCACCGGGGTCTCCGACACCGCCACGGGCCGGGCGGCCCGCGTCACCGACAAGTTCCGGATCGCGAGCAGCACCAAGGCGTTCGTGTCGACGGTGATGCTCCAACTGGTCGGCGAGGGACGGGTGTCGCTGGACGACACGGTCGAACACTGGCTGCCCGGCACGGTGTCCGGGAACGGGAACGACGGAAACGCCATCACCGTAAGGCAGTTGCTGAACCACACCAGCGGACTCTTCAACTACACCGCCGACTTCCCCGAGATCAGCACAGTGGCGGACTTCGAGGCCGACCGCTACACCACGTGGACCCCGCAGCAGTTGGTGAGCATCGCGATGCGCCACGCCCCGGACTTCGCACCGGGCACCCAGTGGGAGTACTCCAACACGAACTACATCGTCGCCGGAATGATCATCCAGAAGGCCACCGGCCACACCTGGCAGCAGGAGGTCACCCGGCGCGTCATCCGCCCGCTGGGCCTGCGCGACACCTCCGCCCCGGACACCTCGTCCCGCATCCCCGGCCAACACCTGCACGGCTACTCGGACTTCGGCGGATCCGGCCCGACCATCGACGTCACCGACCTCAACCCGACGGCCGCCGGTTCGGCCGGGGCCATGATCAGCACGACCAACGACCTCACCCGCTTCTTCTCGGCCCTGCTAGGCGGCAGGCTCCTGCACCCGGCCCAGCTCGCGGAGATGAAGACGACGGTACGAGCCGCGTCCCTGGACCCCGTCTGGCCCGGCGCCCGCTACGGCCTGGGCCTGATGGAGATCCCCCTGACCTGCGGCGGCGTCTACTACAGCCACGCCGGCGACCTGATGGGCTACACCACCCGCGACGGAGTCAGCGCGGACGGCCGTCGCACCGTGGTCCTGGAGGCGACGGGCGACGGCGCGTCCGACCTGTCCACGGAGATGGCGCAGAACGCGCTGATCGACACCGAACTCTGCGCAACGGCAAGGAAGTAGCCCGTCCCTCCCGGGGACCTGGAGTCCTCGGTGGTGAGGTGCGGGCGCCGGGCCGGGTGACGTCGGGCGGTCGGGGGCGAGGCGCCCTTGAGGATGAGAGCCACCAGTACCGCAGTACTGGTGAGCACGGCGAAGTGCCGCCTCCGGGCCCAGGGATCCGACCGGTCCGACTCGTAGTTTCGAAGTCACCCGCCGGATGAACACCGGGAGAGCGCCCGATGCGCAAGTTCCTCGTCGTGGCCGTGATCATCGCCGCCCTGCTGGCCCTTTCGAACCACAGCAAGCGCCAACGGGCGACCCTTCCCGACCTGCGCGGCCTCACGCTCTCCCACGCGCAGGACCGGGCCCGCGCGCAGGGCTTCGACCGGGTCGAATCCCAGGACGCCACCCCTGAAGACCGGGCCCAGTTGCTCGCATGCGACTGGAAGGTGTGCTCGCAGATACCGGGGCCCGGACCGCACGCCGTGACCACCCTGGTCGCGGTGACCGTGGTGAAGAACGGCGAACGGTGTCCCCGGACCTGAACTCCGCTGCAGAGACGGTGCTTTCAGTGCCCCGGGGCGGCGGTCGGGCAACCCGGCGACAAGGGCCAGACGATACGGACCCGCTACTCACGGAGAAGGGCGGGACCTTGAACGCCACAAAGCCCTACCTCTCGTTCGGCGTCGCCGACGGCCAGGTCGTGCTGTGAATCCCGCGACCGCGCAACCACTCCGGGTCGCCGCCGACCAGGTGAGACTCACGCCACGGCCGCACAGGGCACACACCTGCCCTGGAAGTTGACGCCGGCGCGCGGGCCGCCGTAGCGTCAGCGCCTTTCGAGATTCCGGCGTGGGAGAACGGCGATCAACTTGCCCAGCTGGATGCGGTGTTCGCCCCGGCGGTCATGGAGGCGTGCGCCGGCCGGGTGCACGTGACCGATCGGACCGTAGGCGGGCGGGTGTTCCGCGGCGGCGCACGGTCCGGCCTCGGCGCTCGAACTCGACGACGAGGACGGTCAACGCGTCGCTGTCATCACGCGGTTCGGGATGGTCGGGGAGGACGTGCACACGGCGTGGGAGGATCTGGCGGCTTCGCTGCCCGACGCCTGGCACTACGAAATGGCATCGCTTCCCAGCTGCCACATTTCGTAGTTCCCGCATTCCGCCGTGATCTCGGCCGTCGACTGAGCCGCAGCGACGAAGTCGTCGACCACCGGCGAGGTACGCGATGCCGCCACCGCGAGGCACACCTGGTCGGGCGCCAGATCCGGGATGGGCACATAGACGACGTCCGGATGTGAGTAGAACACGGTCGCCGAACGGGCCAGGAACGAGATGCCCCGGCCGGCCGCGACATGCTCAAGCGTCTCGTCCACCCCGCGCACCACGTACCCGGCGTTGGGGTGCGGGCGCCTGGTGGGCTGCGTGCCCGGGTCGGCATGCCAGACCAGCGGTTCGCCGGCCAGGTCGGCCTCGGTGACCTCTTCCTTGCCGGCCAGCCGGTGGCCGGCGGGCAGCACCGCCACCCGCGGCTCGGCGTACAGCGGGGTGAGGTGCAGGCCGGTCTCGTCGATGGGCAGCCGCACATAGGCGACGTCGATACGGCCGTCGAGCAGCATCGGGGCCTGGTCGTCCCCTTCGATCCGCTGCACGTCCACGACCACGTCCGGGTGCCGGGCCTCGAACGCCCGCGCCGCCGGGATGACCGGGATGCCGGCCCGGAAACCGACCATCAGCCGCCGGTTGCCACGGGCGGCCACGGACACCCGGCGGCGGACCGCGTGCGTGGAGGCGAGCAGCGGACCGGCGTCGGCGAGCAGTTGTCGGCCCGCGTCGGTCAGCGCCACGCCGTGGCGATCCCTGGTGAACAGCGAGGCGCCGAGGTCCTGCTCCAGCGCGCGGATCTGCCGGCTGAGCACCGGTTGCGCGATATGCAGCTCATCGGCGGCGTGGCCGAAGTGCAACCGGTCGGCCACAGCGACGAAGTAACGCAGTTTGCGCAGGTCCAGATCCAGATCCATGACGCCTCCCCGGCCCGGTGATGCATTCAGGGTATCACCACGGCCAAAAGAGGTCTTGGACACCGACTCGGGCCAGTGGCAGCCTGAATAGGTACCTGATGGGATCGAAGCGAATTCGATACAAGAATTCGACACGGGAGTTCGGCACGGGAGTTCGGCACGAGAATTCGGCATCGGAAATGGTCGGCAGGACCAGGCCCCGAATGAACACATCAGGAATTGAGCGCCGCCCATCGCGTCATTCGAAGGCGTCGACGAAAGCAGGCACACCCATGAGCAGCATCAGCATTATCGGCCTGGGGAACATGGCCGCCGCCCTGGCCCGCCGGGCGCTGGCCGGCGGCAACACCGTCGAGATCATCGGCCGCGACCCGGCCAAGGCCAAGGAACTGGCCGGCGCGCTCGGCGGCGCCACCGTCGGGACGGCCGGCGCCGCCCCGGCCGGGGACATCGTGGTCCTCGCCGTGCCGTACGCCGGCGCGGCGGCGGTGCTGAGCGAGTACGGGGACGCACTGCGCGGCAAGGTCATCATCGACATCGCCAACCCCGTCGCCCCCGATTTCCAGAGCTTTGTCACCCCCGACGGCACTTCCGGCGCGCAGGAGATCGCCAAGGCGGCCCCCGCCGGCGCTCATGTCGTCAAGGCGTTCAACACCCTGTTCTCCCATGTTCTGGCGGCCGGCCAGACCGAGGGGCGCCCCTTGGACGTGTTCGTCGCCGGCGACGACGCGCAGGCGAAGGCACGCGTGTCGGCGTTCATCGAGAGCCTGGGGCTGCGCCCGATGGACATCGGGGAGCTGCCCATGGCGCGGGCGCTGGAGAACGTCGCCCTGTTGCAGCTGGGCCTCGTCGCCCACTCCCTCAAGCACACCAACTTCTCCCTCGGGGTCGGCATTCTCAGCTGACCGCACCCGCACCACCGTCTCTCGCGCCACATCAGGCCACATCACGCCAGGCGATCCACGGCACGAGAAGAACGACCCCTCCACCCACTCCCACAAGGAGCAGCAGCATGCGCGTTTTCGTCACTGGCGGGACCGGCCATTCCGGTTCGTACATCGTCCCCGAGCTCATCGCCGCCGGGCACGAGGTCACCGGCCTGGCCCGGTCGGACACCGCCGCGGCGGCTTTGTCCGCGCTCGGCGCGAAGGTGCGTCGCGGCGACCTCCAGGATCTCGACGGGCTCAAGGAGGCGGCCGCCGACTCCGACGGCGTCATCCACGTCGCACACAGGCAGGACCTGCTCCCCTCCGGCGGGCTCAACGCCGTGGCCGCCGCGGAGGTCCCGATCATGCTCGCGTACGGCGAGGCACTCGCGGGAACCGGAAAGCCGCTGGTCGCGGCCGGGAGCATAGGCTCGGGCGGGGACCTGGGCCGACCGGTCACCGAGGAGGACCCGGCCCTTCCGAGCGGCGACGAGTACAAGGGCACCCTGCGGATTCGCAACGTCGTGGAAACCACCGTGATCGGCCTCGCCGAGCAGGGAGTGCGGTCCTCGATCGTGCGGATCGCCAACATCGCGCACGGCACGACCGATCGTGCCGGCTTCCTCCCCGTGCTGATCGCGCTCGCGAAGGAGAAGGGTTTCGTCGGCTACCCCGGAGACGGCGCGAACCTGTGGAACGCCGTGCACATCCAGGATGTCGCCTCCTTGTTCCGCCTGGCGCTGGAGAAGGGGCCGGCCGGGAAGTACTGGCACGCGGTCGGGGACGGAGGCATCCCGTTCCGCGAGATCGCCGAGGCCATCGGCAACCGTCTGGGCCTGCCCGTCGTCAGCGTTCCCGTGGACGTACTGATGGTGCCGGGATATTTCGGATTCCTCGCGAACATAGTCACGCAGAGCTACCCGGCGTCCAATCTGATAACCCGCCGGACCCTCGGCTGGGAACCCGCTCGGCCCGGCCTGTTCGCCGATTTGGACAACGGCCATTATTTCCCCGCCGGCTGACGGCTGGACCCGAATCGCAACGAGTCGGGAAATTCCAAGGGTTCACCGTCTCGGATACTCATCAATTCATTCGGATACCCAATTCGGATACCCAATTCGGATACTCATCAATTCTACGGAGTGATCATGGGAAAGCTCGATGGCAAGGTAGCGGTGATCACCGGCGGATCCACCGGCATGGCACTGGCCGGCGCCAAACTGTTCGTCGAGGAAGGAGCGCACGTCTTCATCCAGGCCCGGCGGCAGGAAGCCCTGGACGACGCCGTCAAGCTGATCGGCCGCAACGTCACCGCCGTCCAGGGTGACGCGGCCGAACTGGCGGACCTGGACCGCCTGTACGACACCGTCAAGCGGGAAAAGGGCTCGATCGACGTGCTGTGGGCCAGCGCCGGAGGGGGCGAGCCCGCCCCGCTCGGCGAGATCACCGAGGCCCAGTTCGACACCTGGTTCGGGCTCAACGCCCGCGGCACCCTGTTCACCGTCCAGAAGGCCCTCCCGCTCTTCAACGACGGCGGCTCCATCCTCATGACCGGATCCAACGCCTCCCTCGGCGCCTTCCCCGGCTGGAGCCTCTACGCGGGAAGCAAGGCCGTCCAGCAGGCCTGGGCCCGCGTCTGGCTCAACGAACTGCGCGACCGCAGGATCCGGGTCAACGTCCTGACCCCCGGTCAGGTCGCCACCGCCAAACAGGAAGAACTGTTCGACGAGGCGACCAAGACCGCGTTCGAGTCCCTCATCCCCCGCGGAGAGATGGGCCGCCCCGAAGAGATCGCCACCGTCGCCCTGTTCCTCGCCTCCGACGACTCCAGCTACGTCAACGGTCTGGAACTGGTCGCCGACGGCGGCACCACCGCCATCTGAACCACCCACCAGGAACGAACAGGAAGAGAAGAGAGGACATCTCATGAGCAGCATCACCCTCATCGGTACGGGGAACATGGCCCGTGCCATCGGCACGCTCGCGGTGGCGGGCGGCAACACCGTCGAGGTCATGGGACGCGATCAGTCCAAGGCCGATGCCCTGGCCAAGGCTCTGGGCGGCGGCGCGACGACGGGCAAGTGGGGCACCGCCCCGGCCGGGGACATCGTCATCACGGCCCTGTTGTACGACGGTGTCGTCCCGGTCGTCACCGAGTACGGGGACGCCCTCGCGGGCAAGGTCATCGTCGACATCAGCAACCCCTTCAACGCCACGTTCGACGGACTGGCCCACAGCGAGGAGACCTCCATCGCGCAGGAGGCCGCCAAGGTGGTCCCGGCAAGTGCCAGTGTGGTGAAGGGGTTCAACACCATCTTCCGCAATGTCCTGGAGAAGGGTCGGCCCAGCGTCTTCATCGCCGGCGACAACGCACAGGCCAAGACGGACGTGGCGGCATTCATCGAGAGCCTCGGGCTGCGCCCGCTGGACGTCGGCGGCCTGAAAATGGCGCACTGGCTGGAAGGAATGGGCCTCGTCACGGTGGCCCTCGCCAACAACGGGGTCGGCCACTGGGACTTCGCGCTCGGCGTCGACGAATTCACCGGCTGAGACTTCGGAGCCCCGACTCGCCGCGCATGGCTGCTTCTCCCGCAGGTCCTCGTCCTCGGCGGCCGACACGGGTGGGCGAGGAGAGGACGCCCCCGCCCACCCGTTCGCCCCGCCCACCCGTTCCGCGTCAGCCGAGCTTGTCGGTGAAGCCCGTCGACAGGAACGTCTGGTGGGTGGCCTTGCCCTTGCTGGGCCCGGCCGTCCACGTGAAGGTGTACTCCAGGATCGCGCTGGTCTTCGGGTCGACGATCACCTGGCCGAGACTCCTGGCCTCGGCGAACTCGACTGCCGTACCACCGCGCCCAGTACTGTCCTTGACCTGGCCGAGCAGCTTGACGCCCTTCAGGCCGCCCATCGCCTTGAAGACCCCGGCCCGCAGTTTCGGGCTCGCCGGGGAGTCGGTGAGCAGGGTGACCGCCTGGTCGAAGGGCGAGATACTCTTGGGCCGCGGCGGGGACTGCAGCAGGCCGAGCAACTTCCCCGAATCCGTGGTCAGTTGCTCAAGTCCCTTCCAGTCGAGGTCCTTCGGCCCGACCTGCCAGTCGGGCCGCAGCCCCTTCCGGTACACCTTGCCGCCGTTGACGACGTAGTAGTCCATGGACCGCGAGATGTACGCCGTCCCGACCGTCGTCCGCGTCTTCCAGTACTTCCCCGAGGAAACCGACTGGCCGGCGGCCACCGTGGAGATGTCGTCCAGGAAGACGGACGCGGTGTTCGCACGCGCCTCGCTGTGCGTGCCCGTGCCCGCCGAGGTCGCGCCGCTGTTGGCGTACGTCACCACACCGGTCGCCACCGCGGCCGTGGTCAGCAGCCCGATCAGGGCCCGGCGGCGCCCGAACTGCCGCCCGAGCAACCGCCGTTCCGGCATCGCGACGACAACACCGGTCGCTGCCTCGGTAGTTACGTCCGCCCCAGCGCTGGTCACGCCCGCCCCTTCCGTGGTTACGGCCGCCTCGACCTCCGCCAGCACCCGGGCCAACGCCCGCTCCGACAGCGGCTCGACGTGCCCCGCCGTCGCCAGTTCATCGGCACCGGGGAAGTCCAGCAGTGCGCCTCGCTCATTCATACCGTTCGCCTCCGTGTCGTCGTACGTGGTCATGCGAGGTCTCCCGTCGCGGTCAGGTTCCGGCCCGCCGGGCGGGACGGCGTGAGGCGGTCGCGCAGTCGGCCGCGGGCCCGGTGCAGCCGCGAACGGGCGGTGCCCGCCGGGATGCCCACCACGGCGGCGGCCTCGGTCGGGGTGAGCTGCTCCCAGCTGATCAGGAGCAGCAACTCCCGTTCCTCCGGCGGCAGTTCGGCGAGTGCCCGGCGTAGCGCGGGGGCCATCGCGGCGGCGTCCAGCCGCTGGTCCACGACCTGCCAGGGGTCGGTGACATCCGGTCCCGGTGCGGGCTCCCGCCGTCCCGCCCGCCGCAGTTGCTGGGCGAGCACGTTGTGGGCCACCCCGAACAGCCAGCCCCGCGCCGAACCCCGCGCCGGGTCGAACGTGCGCCGGGCGGCGAACGCCTGCAGCCAGGTCTCGGCCAGCAGATCCTCCGACGCGGCGGGCATACGCCGGGCGAAGTAGCCGTGCAGGGCGGAGGAATGCGTCTTCACGAGGTGGGTGAAGGCCGCCGGGTCGCCCTGCGCGGACCGCGTCAACTGGGCTTCGCTGTCGCCGAGTTCGCCGTCGGCGCGGTGAGGTTCGCCGGCGCGGTGGCGGCTCGCGCCGCGGCGCCGGTTGCCCGGTTCATCCGGTTTCACCGAGTCTCCGTTTCCGACCGCCGGACGACGGTCTCAACCAGTACTTGTCATCGGACTCCAAGAGCGTTCGCGCGTTCGCACGCCCATCCACACCCCTCCACACCCCTCCACACCCATCCACACCAATATGCAACCCTCATTGTGAGAGTTGACTTGCATAAAGAGAGCCCACCCCCTACCTTAATGAGAGCCAGCTCTCAGCAAGCGAGAACAAGCGACAAGGACTCCTCACCATGACCACCCCTGCCTCCACCCCCGCCCCCGCTCGCACCGTCGCCCTCCCCGGCGGACTCACCGTCACCATCCAGGAGTTCGGCGAGAACACCGAGGGCACCGGCGTACTGGTACTCCACGGCGGCGCGGGCCCGCGCACGGTCGCCGGCATCTCCTCCGCCCTCTCCGAGCACGTGTACGTCGTCACACCGACCCACCCCGGTTTCGACGGCACGCCCCGCCCGGAACGCTTCGACACGGTCGCCGACCTGGCCATCGCCTACCTCGACCTGCTCGACACGCTGGACCTCAAGGGCGTCATGGTGATCGGCAACTCGGTCGGCGGCTGGATCGCGGCAGAGATGGCCCTCCGCGACAACCACGGCCGCATCGGCGCCCTGACCCTCCTGAACGCGGTCGGCATCCACGCCCACATGGTCGAGAACCGCGTCGTCGACCCGCGCACCATGGCCCCCTCCGACGTCAGCCAACTCTCCTTCGCCAAGGCCGAGTTCCGCCCCGACTTCGCCTCCTTCACCGACGAACAGCGAGCCGCGGCCGGCGCCAACCAGAAGACCCTCGCGGTCTACGGCGGCGACCACTTCACCTACGACCCGAAACTCCGCGCCCGCCTCCACCGAGTCACGGTCCCGGTCCTGGTCGTCTGGGGCGAGGAGGACGGCATAGCCCCCCTCAAGTACGGCCGCGGCTACGCCGACTCCTTCCCCAACGGCCACTTCGCCCCCATCCCGGACGCGGCCCACTTCCCGCAGATCGAGGCGCTGGGGGCGACGCTGGGGGCGATCGGCGACTTCGTGAGCACGGTGGTGAAGCCGGGGGAGACGGACTGAGGTTGCTTCAGTCCCCATGTACGGCCAGGGCCCAGGTCAGTGACCTGGGCCCTGGCCGTACATGGTGATGGGCGCCGAGCCGTGTGGAGCCCGCAGGGATACACGAGTTCGGAGAGGAACCCCGCGCGCTACCCAGACCCGACCGGGCGCACCCGAGGGAAGCGTCCTCCCGGTGACGAACAGCTCGCACCCCGCACGCTCAAACCGCACCCGCCCGTCGAACGCCGAGCCGGCGTGGGTGCAGACCCCCAGTCCCGCCCGGGACGGTCGGAGTGGCCCTGGCCCGGGAGGTCGACCGCGATCACATGGAAGCGTTCGGCGAGGCGGGGCATCGCCTTGTGCCAGGCCCACCAGTTCTGCGGGAAGCCGGCGAGCAGGACGATCGTGGGGACGCTCGGGCTGCCGCCCTCCACTGCGTGCAGGCGGATTCCGTCCGCGTCTACCCAACGGTGGGTGAAGCCGGGGAGGTCGCGCAGCGGCAGGCCGGTGACAGAGGCGGGGTTCTCCTCGGGTGAGCCGGTCGGGGTGATGTCGGCTTCGGTCATGTATCCAGGCTAGCCCATCTTGAACCATTCAGTTCAGGATAAGATGGGCTGGATCGAGGACAGGGTGCGTGCGGATGGCCGGGAAGAAGCAGTTCGACGTGGATGTCGCGCTCGATGCGGCGATGATCCAGTTCTGGCGGGACGGGTACGCCGACACCTCGCTCGACGACCTCTCCAACGCGACCGGTTTGAACCGGAGTTCCCTCTACTCCTCGTTCGGCGACAAGGAGTCGCTCTATCTGCGTTGCCTCGACCGGTACGCCCTCCGGTACGGGGAGAGGTACGAGCAGGCGCTCACTTCCAGTTCCTCCGGCTCCTCCAGTGGGTCCGGGGAACCGCTGTCGGCGATCCGGGCGTTCTTCCAGGTCACCCTGCACCGCATCGCCGACCCCGCCGTACCGGACGGCTGTCTGGTCGCCCAGACCGCGATGGCGACGCCCGTCCTCAGCCCCGCCATCGCCGCGCGCGCGATCGAAGCCGTAGGGCTGCAGCGCGCGCGGCTCCAAACCGCCCTGCGCGGCGCGGAGTTGAGCGAAGGTGACGCCGAGGACCACGCCACGCACATCACGGCGGTCAATCAGTCGCTGGCCGTGATGAGCAGGGCCGGGGCGAGCGGGAAGCAGCTCGGCGCGATCGTCGACATCAGCATGAGCGCGCTCGCGCAGGCTCTGCGCGGCCGGGGTTAGAGCGCACGCTCAGTGCACGTCCCCGGCCGGTATCAGCGGAACGCGTCCACATTCCGCGCTGCCCAGTCCGCGAACGGGCGCGGGGCGCGGCCGAGGACCCGTTCGACGTCCGGGCTGATGCGCCGTTCGGCCGGGCTGGGGGAACCGAGGATGGTCAGGGTGTCCTCGGCGAGTTCCGCCGGCATGCTCTGGGACATCGCGGCCTTGGCCTCCTCGCGGGTGAGGTCGTGGAACCGTACCGGCGAACCCAGCGCGGCGGCGATGGCCTCCGCCTGCCCGCGCGGGGTGATCACCTCCGGGCCAGTCAACTCGTAGACGGCGCTGGCGTGTTGGTGGTCCACCAGGCAGGCCGCCGCGACCTCGGCGATGTCCGCCGGGTCGACGATCGGCACGCCGATGTCGCCGAAGGGCGCGGCTGCGACCCCTTGTGCGCGGATGGACTCGGCCCACCACAGGGCGTTGGAGGCGAAGCCGCCCGGCCGCAGGATCGCCCACTCCAGGCCGGACTCCCGCAGCACGTCCTCCAGCGCGCGCATCGCGATCCGCGTCGCACCGAACGGCCTGGTCGACACGCCCTGGGTGGAGAGCAGGACGACCCTGCGGACCCCGGCCGCCTCGGCTACGGCGATGATGTCGGCCGGGTTGGCCCCGGTGGCGTGCAGGTCGCCGGAGAGCAGCAGGAACAGTGCCTTCGCTCCGGCCAACGCGGGCTTGAGGCCTGCCGGTTCGGCGAGATCGGCGACCACATGACGGACGCCGTCCGGCACCGACACCTTCGCCGTCGGCGCCATCGGCGCGTGCCGCGACACCGCCGTCACCTGCTGCCCCGCCTCGGCCAACGCCCGCGTCAACGGCCGGCCGATGTTCCCGGTCGCCCCGGTCACCACGATCATGTTCAGCTCCCTTGCAGCCTGTACTTCTACGGCCTTCACGCTAGGAGCCCGGCTAACTTTCGGTAAGGACATACCCAGAGGTAAGCTCATAACATGACGGAAGGCGTGCAGGAGAGAAGCGTCGAGCCGACTCCGCGGTATGAGGTGTTTCACACCGACTGCCTCGCCCGCGACATGGTCGACCACGTGACCAGCAGATGGGGCGTCTGGGTGCTGATCTCCCTGCGCGACAACAGCCTCCGCTTCTACGAACTCCGCGAGAGCATCCAGGGCATCAGCGAGAAGATGCTCGCCCAGACCCTCCGCACCCTGGTCCAGGACGGCCTGCTCTGGCGCGAGGTCGAACCGACGACCCCGCCCCAAGTCACATACGGGCTGACCGAGTTCGGCCGGGACGTCGGCGAACCGCTGTCGGACCTGTTCGACCGGATCACGCGGCGGCTGTCGGCGGGCGACGCGGGCTAGCGAACCCCAGCCCAGCGCCAGCACCTAGGTGCAGCGCCTAGGTGCCTTCGAGCGGTAGGCGGTCGCGGTAGTACTCCGATTCCAACCACTCCTCCTTCACCAGGAGCGGGCGCGACAGCCGTACGTCCCCGACCTGCTGCGACCGCAGAAGCAGCCCCAGATCCGTCAAGGAGAGGGAGCCGTCGGTGGTGTACAGCAGACAACTCCCGTACTCGACCGCGTAGTCGAGAAGGAACTGGTGCGCCTGTTCGGGATCGCGGCCGGCCAGTGGCGTGCCCACGAGCGACACCTGTGGGCCAGTGACCGCGTCCAGCGCGACGCACGCCAGCCTGCCCGCGTCGTAGAACACCTTCACCCCGTCGGCGAAGTCCTCCTGCGCGTAAGGACCGCCCACTCGTTCACGCGGCCCAGGAACCTGGAGCGCGTCGGCGACCTCGGCCGGGCTCATTCCCAACCGCAGTGGCCCCAGGCCGACTTCGGGAAGCAACTCCCAGTGCTCCCGCTCCTCGCTCGCACTCACCTTGCCCACTCCTCACCTCAACCGACCGTCCCGTATCCGTTCCCGCACTCACCGCCCCACCCCCGGCAACACCTCCGCATACGGCCAGATCGCACCGGGTTGACCGATCCGGACGACATCGCCTGGCTCGCACCGAAGATCACACCGCATCCGTGGAAGTGCTTCGACCAGCCGCTGCGGCTCCACGACGAGGCGGGGGTGCGGGCGCTTCCACAGTCCCAGATCGTATGCACATCGACGCTGCCGTACCGCGATCCCGCGGACCTCGAACCGGCGCGCGCCGCCGGGCGGTTGTGGGACATCGACACCGGTCACGATCTGATGGTCAGCGAGCCGCAGGCCGTCGCCGGGTTCCTGGAGCTGGTGGCCGCTGCGACGGCGGCGGGATGACGGCCACCTGACAACCGGCTCACAGAATCGGCTGACAGTCAGTCACATTACCGAAACGTAACCTACCGACGGGTATCACGAGTAACTTACCCGCAGGTAAGTTCCAGCCGAACCATTCTCCGGACGGCCGCTCCACAGGAGGTTCGCCATGCCCGCACGCATGCCCGCACGCAAACGAGACCTGCTCGCCGCCGCGATCACCGCCGCCGCCTGTCTCACCACCCAGGCCCTCGCCCTCACGACCGCCGGCCCCGCCACCGCCGCGGACGAGGTCGTCTCCAGAGGCGTCACCATCCCCGAGTTCTACAACCCGCCCACCACCCTGCCCGCCGCCGACGGCGCCCTCGTCCGCAGCGAGCCCCTCCCCCTCGCCCTGAGCCTGCCCGGCCTCGACGGCAGCACCCTGCCAGGCACCGCGACCCGCCTGATGTACAAGTCCACCGACTCGAACGGGCAGCCCGTCGCCGTCACCGGTGCCTACATCGAACCGTCCGCCGACTGGTCCGGCGCCGGTCCGCGCCCCCTCGTCGCCGTCGCCCCCGGCACCCTGGGGCAGGGCGACCAGTGCTCGGCGTCCATGGGGCTGGAGCACCCGCTGTCCCTCAACAGCCAGACGGTTTCGGTGGGTTACGAGGATCTGGCGGTCTACCGGCTCCTCGCCGAGGGCGTCGCCGTCGTCGTCACCGACTACGTCGGACTGGGTGCCACCGACCGGCTGCACACCTACGTCAACCGGATCGACGAGGCGCACGCGGTGCTGGACGCCGTGCGCGCCGCGCGTTCGGTCGCCGGGGCATCGGTCTCCACCCGGTCACCGGTCGGGCTCTACGGCTACAGCCAGGGCGGCGGAGCGACCGCGGCCGCCGCCGAACTCCAGTCCTCCTACGCCCCGGACGTCACCCTCGCCGGGACGTACGCCGGTGCCCCGCCCGCCAACCTGACCTCCGTCACCAAGGCCATCGACGGCAGCGAACTCGCGGGCGCGCTCGGCTGGTCGCTCAACGGGTTCCTGCAGTCCGACCCGGAACTGAAACCCCTCGCGGAGGCGCATCTCAACGATGCCGGGAAGGCCGCGCTCACCGACCTGTCGACGATGTGCGTCGCGGACGCGCTGCTCGGCTACGGCTATACGCGGAGCAGCAGTTGGACCACCGACGGGTCGTCCGTCAGCGACATCATCGCCTCGACTCCCGCGCTCCAGAAGTTCCTTGACGAGCAGCGCATCGGCAGGCTGAAACCGTCCGGGCCCGTCCGCCTCGCCACCGGCGTCAGCGACAACCTCGTCCCGCACGCGCAGGCCCGCCAACTCGCCCTCGACTGGTGTGCGTTGGGCGGTGACGTCACGTACAAGCCCGTCGTCCTGCCCAGTGTCGGCAGCGCGCTCCTCAACCACTTCGCGCCCCTCCTCACCGACCAGGGCGACGCGATCTCCTGGCTCACCGACCGCCTCGCGGGCAGGTCCACCGCCTCCAACTGCTGGACCATGCCGGTGCAGCCCTGACCGCCCTGATCGCCCTGCCCCTTCGCCCCCGCTTTCGGGAGGGGTTTCCGCCGGGGTCATCTCACCGCTCCGCCATTTCCTTCGCGATGTTGTGTACGACCACGGTCGCGAACACCGCCGCGCTGTCGCACAGTTGCCTGGTCGGCTCCGGGGCGTAGACGTTCAGCTGGAGGATCTCGACGGTGCGCTGGCCGACGGAGTCCGTGTAGGTGCGGTGCGGGGTCCGTACGGTGCAGCTGTCGTCCTCTTCCTCGTTAGGTTGGTAGTAGCTCTTGGTGCCGGCGACGTTCACCAGTGTTCCGTCGTCGCCGTCCAGCGAGTTGGACCGGGTGAACTGGATCTCCACCTCGCGGTCTCCGTCGCCGTCGCTGGACCAGTCGCAGTTCCAGGAGCCGAACCCGCTGTCCTCGTTGTCGAACTGGACGCCGGGTAGTCGCTTGAGTTCGTCGGCGTCGAGCAGCGAGCAGGCATTCAGGCCGGCCAGGGACTTCGCGGCGGGCGCCGACGTACGCCTGGGCACCGGGCCGTGGGCCAGCACGCTGACCACGTGATCCGTGGCGGCGTCGGCCATCTGGCACGGGTCGGGCGACGTCTTCGCGTCGAACTGCTGCCCGATGACGCGGATCTGCCTGCCGTCGAGGGTCAGGACGGCCCGTTCGCAGAACACCCCGTCCCGCTTGATCGTCACGCGTGTGAGGAGGCCGTCGGCGACCAGATCGGTGCCCTCGATGTGGTCGAACCTGTCCCGGTCGGAGTCGAGGTTGACCTGCACGCCGGCGTTGTCGTCACCGCTGTTGTTGAGCACGATGACGTCGCACCGGTCGAGCTCGCCGTAGTCCGGGTCCAGCACCGTGTCGCCGAAGCGGCTCAGCGAGGCGGCGTCGATCAGCCCGCAGGGGTCCGCCGTACGCTCGTCGCCGATGGTTCCCGCCCGCGTCGAGGCGGAGGGCTTCGCGTCGGTCCGGGCGGTGTCCTTGCCGTCCGTGCCCTTGGAGTCCCAGGGGGCGAAGAACACGAGCCCGGCCGCGAGCGCGCCGGTCGTGACCACCGCCGCAGCCGTGATCGCCAGGGCGCGCGGGCTGCGCGTCGGGACCGTGACGGCGTCCCGGGTACGGCGCAGGGCCTGGCCCAGCCGGAGGGTCGGGGAGGTGAGAGCGATGGTGCCGCGGTCGATGCGGTCCTGGACGTCCGCGGGCGGCGGGGTGGCGTGCCGAAGCAGCTTGAGCGCCTGCGCGGCGTCGGGTCTGTTCCGGGGTTCCACCTCCAGCAACTCGGCGAGCGGCTCGGTCAGTTGACCGGCCCGGCTCGTGGGCTCGACGCGTCCCTCGACGGCCCGGGCCAGATACGTCATCAGGTGCTCGGCCTCGCCGTACGGCGACTGCCCCTCGACCGCCGTGAACAGCGAGGCGCCCAGGGAGAACACGTCCGCCTTCTGGCCGACCGGCTGCCCCTTGGCCACCTCGGGGGCCAGATACCGGGGTTTGCCGCGCACGCTGCCCGTGGCGCTCTGGGTGACGTCGTTCCACAGGGCCCGGGAGATCCCGAAGTCGGTGAGTCTGGCGACGCCTTCGTCGGTGACGAGGATGTTCTCCGGGGTCACGTCGCCGTGCACCACGCCCGCGCGATGCGACTTCACCAGCGCGTCCGCGATCTGGCAGCCGATCGACCCGGCCTCCTCGGGCGCCAACGGGCCACGCTCCGCCATGAGTTGGGCGAGGCTGCGGGAGGGGACGTACTCCATGACGATCCAGCAGGTGGTGCCCTCGTCGACGAAGTCGAAGACGGCCACGATGTTCGGATGGTGCAGCCGACCCGCGTTGCGCGCCTCGCCCATGAGCCGTCGGGTGGCCCGATCGTCGTCCAGGCGTGCGCACTTGACCGCGACCCAGCGCTGCAGCCGCTCGTCCCACGCCCGCCATACGACGCCCATGCCGCCGGTGCCGATGGGCTCGTGCAGGAGATACCGGCCGTCGATCCTGTCCCCGGCCGCTGGTGTCACCGGCACCGTTCCACCCCTCGATCACGGTTCTGACGGGTAACGGAGTGTACAGATCCGGCACTTCAGGCAACACACCTCCTCTCACCCCACCCTCAGCCGCCGCAGCCTGCTCGGCGCGACCGCCCTCGGCGCGGTCGCCCTGGCCGCCGGACAGACCCGGGCCGCAGCCTCAACCCGGGCCGCCGTCACGGAACTCCGCGAACGGGCCGTCGTCGTCGGCACCGGTTTCGGCGGCGGGGTCACCGCGTTACGGCTGGCCCAAGCCGGCGTCTCCACCCTGGTGCTGGAGCGCGGAAAGCGCTGGCCGACCGGCCCGGACGCGACGACGTTCTGCCGCTTCGCGAACATGGACAACCGTTCCGCCTGGCTCACCGACCACGCCATCGTCGGCGGCGGCACCCAGACCTGGACCCCCTACACGGGCGTGCTCGAAGCCGTCGTGGGAAACGGCATGACCGCCATGTGCGGAGCGGCCGTCGGCGGCGGATCGATCATGTACCACGGCATGACCCTGCAACCGACGAAGGCCGACTTCGCGACCTCCATCCCGCAGGCGGCCGGCCTCTACGACGACCTCAGCCTCTGGGCCTACCCGACCGTCTCCCGGATGCTGGGCATCTCCACCATCCCCTACGACGTGCTCGCCTCCGACCCCTACAAGTCGTCCCGGCTCTTCCAGGACATCGCGCCGAAGGCGGGCCTGACCCCGTTCGAGGTGCCGCTGCCCATCGACTGGGCCTGTGTCCGGGGCGAGTTGGAGGGTCTGTACGACCCGACGTACACCACCAGCGACATCGCCTTCGGCGTCAACAACGGCGGCAAGCACTCCATCGACGTCACCTATCTCGCGCAGGCGGAGTCGACCGGACTGGTGCGGGTGGCGCCCCTCCACATCGTGCGCGACCTCGCGATGGACGCGAACAAGAAGTGGGTGCTGTCCGTCGACCGCATCGACACCGCGGGCACCGTCCAGGAGCAGATCTGGATCACCGCCGACGCCGTGTTCCTCAACGCCGGTTCACCCGGCACCACCCGTCTCCTGGTCAAGTCCCGTGCCAAGAACCTGGTTCCGGACCTGCCAGACGCCATCGGCACCGGCTGGGGCAACAACGGCGACCGCATCTGGGCCTGGATCAACCCGACCGGCGACGCCGGCACCCAGCAGGGCGGCCCGGCCTGCGTCGGCGGCCGGGACCCAAGCAGCGCGATCCCGCTCACGGTCGTGCACGCCGGATCACCCATACAGCAGACGGGAGTCACGGCCCTCACCGTCGTCGGCTTCGGCATCGTCGACGGCGCGGGCACCTGGGCCTACGACGCCACCACCGACGACGCGGTCCTCACCTGGCCGACGGACGCGGACGCCGAGTTGCAGACGCTGATCGCCGGCAAGATGCAGGACATCGCCAGCGCGGGCGGCGGCCTCATGATCGACACCAACGCCCAAGCCCCGTCCACCTGGCACTCGTTGGGCGGCGTCCCGTTCGGCGACGCCGTCGACCTCACCGGCCGCGTCCTGGGCCACAAGGGCCTCTACGTCCTGGACGGCGCCCGCGTCCCGGGCTCCACCGGCGCCTGCAACCCGTCCATGACGATCGCCGCGCTCGCGGAACACAGCATGCGGACGATCGTGCAGCAGGACCTCGGGCGGGTCTTCTGACCAACCCGCGCTACGGCACCCAGGTCACCGGAAGTTCCCGCAGCCCGTACACGATGTTGTCCTGGTTGTAGGTGAGTTGGTCCGCTGGGACGGCGAGGCGCAGACCGGGCAGGCGTCGTAGCAGCGTGGTGAGGATGATCTGGAGTTCCACGCGGGCCAGGGTCTGGCCCAGGCACTGGTGGATGCCGTAGCCGAAGGCGACATGGCGGCGGGCGTCGCGGGTGAGGTCGAAGTCGGCGCCGGACGCGAAGAGTAGCTCGTCGCGGTTGGCGGTGGAGAGCATGCAGATCACGCCCTCGCCCGCCGGGATCGTCACCTCGCCCACCCGCACGGTCTCGGTCGCCGCCCGGCCGAGACCGAGATGGATGATCGTGAGGTGGCGCAGGAGTTCCTCTACGGCACCTCGCACCAACTCCGGTTGTTCGCGCAGGAGTTCTGCCTGCTCGGGACGGCGCAGCAGGGCGAGCACACTGACGGCCGTCATGTTCGCGGTGGACTCGTGCCCGGTGACCAGGAGCAGGAAGCCGAGTGACGCGGTCTCCTGGTCGGTCAGGTCCTCGCGGGCGGCGAGCCGGCTGAGGATGTCGTCACCGGGTTCGCGACGCTTGCGTTCCGCCAACTCAGCCAGGTAACCCATGAGTTGGGCGTGCGCCCACTCCGCCTCCGGGCGGGTGGTGCGGTTGTCGAGGAGGGTACGGCTGAGCGACTGGAACAGGTCGTGGTCCTCGTACGGCACCCCGAGCATCAGGCAGATGACCAGCGACGGGACCGGCAGCGCGAAGTCCGCCACCAGGTCGGCCGAGGTGCGGCCCTCGGTCATGCGGTCCACGGCCCGGTCGACGATGTCCTGGATGCCCGGGCGCAGTTCCTCGATGCGCTTGACCAGGAAGTCCTTGGTGACCATCCGGCGCAGGCGGGCGTGCTCGGGGTCGTCCATGCGGATGAAACTCGGCTTGGCGGTGGCCAGTTCACGCTGCCCGGCGGACAGGAACGGGAACCCCGGAGTGCGCGCGTCCGCGCTGAAGCGGGCGTCGGCCAGCACGGCCCGTACCTCGTCGTACCCGGTGACCAGCCAGCACGCGGTGCCGTCCGGCAGCACGGCACGGGTGACGGCGGCCTCGCGGGCGGCGGCGGTGTAGGCGGGAGGCGGGGAGAAAGGACAACTGCCGTAGGGGGCCGGGAGGTTGAGGGCGGGGGCGGTGAGGGTGAGGGCGGTCATGGGTGGGCTGTCTCCTCGTGGTCGACGAGCGTGATGGCCCCGCTGGGGCACAGGTCGGCGGCGAAGCGCACCTCGTCGGCGTACCGCGCGTCCGGCTCCGTTACGAGCAGGGCGACCCGGCCGTCCGACTCGTCCTGCTCGAACACCTCGGGCGCGACGCCGACGCACTGACCCGCGCTGCAACAGCGGTCCCGGTCCAGGAGCACGGTGAGCGAGGGCTGCCGGTCGGAGGGGGTGCGGAGGGTGTTGAGCGTCGTGCACATGGTGGCGGTCTGGCCGGCCAGGACCAGGAGTTCGACGAGCTGCTCGGGGGTGTGGACGCGGGCGAGACGGTCCCAAAGGCCCTCGGGGATGGCGGAGTTGACGGCCAGGAGGTCGGCCGCCTCCAGGAGGGCACGGTCCTCCGGCTGCCAGGGGTGGACGGCCAGGTCGGCCGCCGTCGCCTCGATTTCGGCGGCCGTCAGTCCGGCGTCCTCGGCCCGGGTGCGGTGCCGACCGTGGACGTAGGGCGCGTCCAACCGGTGGGCCACCCGCAGGACGATCAACTCCCGGCTGCGGTGGCCGAGGGTGCCCTCGTGGGTGAGGACGCGGGCGAGGGAGAGCCAGGCGTGCGCGAGGACCGGGTGGTGGGCGAGGGTGCCGAACAGGTTCTCCCGGCCGGGGCCGTCCTGCCGGGAGCCGGCGAGCAACGACCTCAGGGCCGGGGGCCATTGGGCGGGCGGAAGGGGTGGGACGCGGGGAGTGTGGGGGGTTTTGGGGGTGCGGGTCGTCGTCATGGTGCCTTGTGCCTTCGCGTTCGTACGGTGTCGGGGGCTCGGGAGGTGTCGCGGTTCACCGGCGGCTTTCCCCCAGGGCGTTCACCAGCGGCAGACGACCACTCCCGCGCTGGCCCCGCTCGCGAAGCCGAACATGCCGACCAGGTCGCCGCGTTGGAGGCGGCCGCTGTCGAGAGCGGCGGCGAGCTGGAGGGGGATGGTGTTGGTCGCCACGTTGCCGTGGGTGGGGAAGGTCGCCAGGACGCGGCTCTCGTCCACGCCCACCCAGTCGCAGACGACCTTGGTGAACGGCACCGACGGCTGGTGCACACAGACGACGTCGAGGTCGTCGCCCTGGACGCCCAACTCCCGCAGCGCGCCCCGCACTTTGCCGGGCAGCCCCTGGAACGACCCCACCAACTGGGCGGAGTCGATGCGGAGATGGCCGAGCTCGCGGTGCTGCGCGTACGGGTTGGGCAGCGTCGCCGCGCGCCAGCCCCAGGAGTTGGCGAAGAACCGCGAGCCGAGAATGCCGGGCCGGTCGCCCGCCTCTACCAGCAGGGCCGAGCCCATGTCACCGGTGCTGAGGCTGGGCAGCGCGGTCAACAGGTCGGCGGGGTCGTCCAGTTGCCAGCGGCTCTCCCGGGTGCTGACCTCGGCGGTGGTCACCAGCACCCGCCGGTACTGCCCGCTCCGGATGAACGCGTCGGCCACCTCAAGGGCGTTGAGGACTCCGTTGCAGGCGTTCTTCAGGTCGAACACCGGGCAGCCCAGGCCGAGTTTGTCGGCGACGACATGGGCGGTGGCCGGCTCCTCCATGTCGGCGAGGATGCCGGCGTAGAGAAGCAGGTCGACGGCGCCCGGTTCGGTGCCGGTGTCCTCGAACAGGCGCCGGGCCGCGTGCGCGGCCAGGTCGGAGGGCTGCTCCAGGTCGTCGGCCACGGTGCGCTCGGCCAGCCCGTACATGCGCTGGAGCACCCCGCGCGACAGCGGTACGGCGGGGCTGCCCGCCCGGAAGCGGTCCTCCACCGCGGCCACGCTCTGGCGCCCTTCCGGGATGTGGACGGTGGCGTGAACGATGGTGCTGTGAACGGTCATTGGGCCCTCCTCACTTCAATCCGGTTCAGCCCTCGGGCAGTTGTCGTCAGTCCTCGGCGGTGAGGAGCAGCACCACGTTGTGCCCGCCGAACCCGAAGGAGTGGCTGACGGCGGCCCGGACGCGCTGTTCGCGGGGCTCGCCCGTGACGCAGTCCAGGTCGAAGGGGAGGTTGTCCGGGGTGAGGTTGGCGATCGGCGGGACGGTGCAGCGGTGGACGGTCAGGGCGGTGAGCGCCGCCTCGATGGCGCCGGCCGCCCCGAGGCTGTGCCCGAGAACTCCCTTGGCGGCGGTGACACTTGGCCGGTGCGGCAGCACCCGCGCGATCAACTCCGCCTCGGTCAGGTCGTTGAGCGGTGTCGAGGTCCCGTGCGCGTTGACGTGATCGACGTCCGCCGGGCGCAGCCCCGCCTCCGCGAGCGCCGACCGCAGCGCGGCCTCGGCGTGAACTCCCCCCGGAGCAGGGGCAGTCGGGTGATACGCGTCGGACGACTGACCGGCCCCGGCTAGACGGGCGTACCGGCGCACTCCACGCGCCCGCGCGTCCGCCTCCCGTTCCAGGACGAGGATCGCGGCCCCCTCGGAGATCACGAACCCGTCCCGGTCCGCGGCGAACGGCCGTGAGGCGGCGGCCGGTTCGCCGACCCGGGACGACAGCGCGCCCATCCGCTGGAAGCCGGACGTGATCACCGGGGTGACGGCCGCCTCCGCGCCGCCCGCCACCGCGATGTCGCACAGCCCGGCGAGCAGCAGCCCCCGTGCGACGGCCAGGGCACTGGCCCCGGACGCGCACGCCGTCTCGGTCGCCAGGGACGGCCCATGGGCACTGAGGTCCAACGACACCTCCCCGGCCGCCATGTTGGAGATCAGCATGGGCACGAGCGCGGGCGACACCAGCTCGGGACCGCCCTGGTGGTGGCGGATCGTCTGGTCCTCCAGATGCGCGGCCCCGGCCAGCCCCGAACCGATCACCACGGCGACCCGTGCCCCGTCCCACCCGGCCGGGTCGAGACCGGCGTCGGCGACGGCCTCGCGCGCCGCGAGCACGGCGAGCTGACTGAACCGGCCCATGCGCCAGGCCTTGCCGCCGCCGATCCGCGCCTGCTCCGGGGTCATCAGCGGAATACGGCAGGACAAGTCCACGGCGCAGCCCTTGAGTTCGGGATCCGTGGCACCGGCGGACCGCCCGCTCAGGACCCCCTTCCAGGTCTCCTCGCGGCCGACCCCGGCCGGGGTGATGAGCCCCAGGCCGGTGACGGACACGGGCGCTGACGCCGCCTTCATCGCTCCCGCTTGGCGTTCAGCGCGGCGACGAGCTCACCCACGGTGCTGTTCTTGGCGGCCTCTTCCTCCGCGACCGGAACCCCCAGCTGCTCCTGAAGCGCGAGGGCGAGTTCGGCCAGCGCGAGGGAGTCGAGGTCGAGGCTCTCCAGAGTGGCCTCCGGCCGGATGCTCTCGGCGCTGACCTCGAACTTCTCGGTGAGTACGGCGGTCACGGCGGTCTGGGCGGGGGACATGGGGTTCCTTTCGACGGGGCGGGCGGGGCTTCGGGGTAAGCCGGTTTCCGGAACCGAGTCGTCCGACCTGTTTTTTGCAGGGCGGACGTCGGTGGAGGGGGGTGACGGGGACGCACGGGGACGGGCGGGGTTGGTCTAGGACGAGGTCGGTCTCAGGCGAAGGCGGGTCTGGAGCGGGGTGAGTCTTAGGCGGCGCGGTCTTAGGCGGGGTCGGTCTCAAGCGGGGCGGGTATCAAGCGAGGTCGGTCTCAGGCGAGGCTGGTCTCAGGCGATCCGGGTCCGCAGGGCCGGGTCGGTGGCGGGTGCGGCCCGGTTGGCGGCGGGTGCGGCCGCGGCATCCGCGCCGGATGTGTCGACGTGCGGCACGGTCGGCAGTTCCGGCCACACCAGGGCCGCCGAGCCCCAGGTGAGTCCGGCGCCGAAGGCGGTCAGCAACACCCGTTCCCCGGCGCGGAGTTCACCCCGCGCGGCGGCGTCGGCCAGGGCCAGCGGGATGGACGCGGCGCCGGTGTTGCCGACGCGCGCGATGTTGGTGACATGCCGTTCGCCGGGGACCGGGATGCGGTCGCCGACGGCGGAGAGGATGCGGGCGTTCGCCTGATGGGCGCAGAACCGGTCCACATCCCCGGCCGCCCAGTCCGCGCGCTTGAGCAGGGTGTGGGCGGACTGGGTCATACGGATCACCGCATGCTGGAACACCTCACGCCCCCGCATACGGAAGTAACGGTCGTCCGGGCCGAATTCACCGGGCCGGGAACGCTCCCGCGCACCTCCGCCGGCCACCTGGATCAGCTGGTCACCCGAGCCGTCGCTGCCGAGGTCCAGCGCCAGGACGGCCCCCGGCTCGTCGCGCTCACCGCGCCGTAGGACCACCGCCCCCGCGCCGTCGCCGAACACGATTCCGGCGGAACGATCCTGCGGGTCGAGCAGCGTCGAGTACACCTCGGCCGCGACCAGCAGGACACGGTCGGCGCACCCCAAGGTCAGGGTCCCGACGGCGGCGGCGAGGCCGTAGACGAAACCGCTGCACGCGGCGGAGACGTCCCACGCGGCGATCTCGCCGAGGCCGAGGCGGGTGGTCAGCCGGGGTGCCATGGCGGGCATCGGCCGGTCGGGGGTGGAGGTGGCGACGATCACGGCGTCGACCAGGGGGCCGCCGGCGACCGCGAGCGCGCGGCCGGCCGCCTCCAGCGCGAGGTCGCCGGTGGTCACGCCCGGTGCCGCGCGGCGGCGTTCGCCGATGCCGGTGCGTCGGCGGACCCAGGCGTCGTCGACGTCCCACGCGGCGGGCAGGGCGTGGTTCGGCACCGCGTCCGGGGGGACGAAACCGGCGACGCCCTCAAGGACGGCCGTCTGCGGCGTTCTCAAGAGCGGGGCTGCGCTGGGCAGTCGGAAGGTCACACACGCCTCGATGGGGAAGTGATCTTGGACGAGCGTGCACGACTGTAGAGGGGATCAAGATCGAGGCTGGGGCGTGACGCGATGCGAACACGTGAACAGTTTCGGCCC
Organism: Streptomyces sp. NPDC048504; assembly: GCF_043200035.1. Classification (NCBI taxonomy): domain Bacteria; kingdom Bacillati; phylum Actinomycetota; class Actinomycetes; order Kitasatosporales; family Streptomycetaceae; genus Streptomyces; species Streptomyces sp. NPDC048504. Next base: position 353,375 of record NZ_JBICXA010000001.1, on the reverse strand, counting down.
GTTTTCCGCAAAAGCGCAGCTCAGAGAGCGAAGTGAGGAAACGTTACGTCTGTTACGTGGCTCGCAGATCACCCGAAAGAGGGCGGTTGGAGCGGCCGTTCGACGCACAACCGCCCCCGGGGTCATGTCAGTTCGGGGAAGACGGGCGAACCCGGCGCGCTGCGGAGTGAGTTCGGGGCGTGGGCTGCTGATGCCCCATGCCGGAGAGGAGTTCGAGCTTGCCCTGGCTGACCCACGACGGAACCGAGCCGACGCCGGCTGGGAGAATGAACCCATGAGCATCGTCAAGATCAACGTACTCACCGTCCCCGAAGAGCAGCGCGAGACGCTGGAGAAGCGGTTCGCGAACCGCGCCGGGACGGTGGACGGCTCGGACGGCTTCGAGTGGTTCGAGCTGCTCCGACCCGTCGAGGGCACCGACACCTACCTCGTGTACACGCGCTGGCGCGCCGAGGAGGACTTCCAGAACTGGATGTCGGGGATGGGGCAGGCCGCGCACCGGGGCGGGCCCACGGAGGGTTCCGCACCGGGTGCCCCGCAGGGTGAGCGGCCGAGGCCTGCCGCGACGGACTCGACGCTGTGGACGTTCGAGGTGGTGCAGCAGGCCGGGCCCAAGGAGAGCTAAGCAAGTCGTAACCGGCAAGGCAGCCGCCCTGCCCGCCAAGACTCTCGCCGGTCTCCCTTCACGGGTTCTTCCGCCTCCAGGCATCTGATTGCGACGCGGTCCAACGTCCGCCAGGGTGGCTTTGGTCTTCGAGAACCACAGCCATACCGGCGGCATCTCCCGCTCCTTGGGGAGGTGCTCGACTTTGAGGCGGATCAAAGTGCCCTCACTGATGGGGAGTTCACCGTCGTGTACCAGCCAGGCCGAGCGGTGGGTCAGCCTCGGGTGTAGCCGGTCCTACGCCTCGGCCTGGGCCTTGGCGTAGTTGGTGGTGTCGGTAGCCGTGGTCACGGAGGGTTCGGGCCACATCTCGGAGTTGGCGAAGCGGAACTCCGGCCCGTACTTGGGCGGGCGCCCGCCCTTGGGATCGTAGGCACGAAGTTGCTTCGGCAGGCCCATCACCCGGTCACCGCGGATCCGCCCGACCAAGTCGACGGGAAGAGCCCGCAGCATCAAGGCCAGGCGGGTGACGCCTGCACGTCCGGCGAATCCCCAGGTGGATGACCTCGCTCGGGGAGCAGTTCGAAAAGAGCGCCGTACTCTCTCTGCGTGCCTTCACTCCTGGACCTTCTGCAGTCCCTTGAAGAACAGCCTGCCGAAGGAGTCATCTACGCTGCCAAGCCCTGGACGGCTGCCTCAGACGCTGTCTTCGCAGCGTTCGACGTCCCGCCGCACGGCCTGGCCTACCTACTCGAAGTCGAACTGGCCCAAGACGTCCTCGACGTGTGGTCGTCCTGGCGGCACGGGGCCGCGCCCAGCCCCTTGGAGAAATGCCAGGCAGTCATCCATTACGCCGTGCACGACGCGTACCTGGATCCGCCTCACTGAACACCACCACACACCAACAGCGGCTTCGGCTGTCGTAGATAAAGAACAAGGTCAGTGGCTGGCACGAATCATCACGGTGAGGACCGGGGAGGCTGGTGACGGCTGGCTCTGCCCGATGTCCTCGTACCCCCACGACTCATAAAGCGCGTGGACTTTTCCGTCCCCAGCCGCCGAGTTGACCATGAGCGTGACGTACGGCTCCTCGCGTGCGGCGAGGAATGCATCGTGGATACGGCGGGCAGTGCCAGTCTTGCGCCAAGCAGGCCGGACGCCGATCTCCTTGAGGGCTACGGCCGGGCGCTCGGTGTACTTCTCGGCCGGCGTCGGGCTGGTGCGCTGCCAGTACCGGTCCCCGTGCTCGATGGTGTTGCCGTAGACGTAGCCGACCGGATGGCCGTCCGCGTACGCGAGGACGGCCACGAACCCCGGCTCGGTGCCGTGCCGGTCCAGGCGTTCGCCGAACGCGGTGACCGTGTAATTCGGCAGGTGGAGCAGTGGGGCGCGCACCTCGGCGTACACGTCGAGGAGGTCTCCGCGGACGGTGTCGAGGGTGGTGAAGGTGCGCAGTTCGATGGCGGGCGCCGTGGTCATGCGGCCATCCTCCAGGTGGCGGCGTGCTCGGTCCACGTCTGCACGGTGGTACTGCCTGGCGCAGTGGCGCGCAGTGCTGCGCCGAACTCTTGGAGCATGCGCGTTACTCGGGCGTGCTGGGTGGCGGCCTCGGTGGGGACCTTCATCGCGGTTGCGGTCGCGGCTTCGGGGGCACCTTGGGCGAGTTGCGCGTGTGCGAGGCGGGTCGTAGTGATGGCCCTGGACCGGGCCATGTGGGGCCGGAGCGCGGACAGGCAGCGGTGGGCGTGGAACTCGGCGGTCGGGTAGTCGCCGAGTGCCAGGTACGCGGACAGGGCCAAGTGATCCAGCTCGGCCTGGTCGTAGAAGGCGAGCATCCACACCGGGCGGTAGTCGGCGGGGTCGGCGCGCAGCATGGCGTCCTGGGCCTGCTCGAACGCACGGCGGGTGCCGGTGTGGTCCTGTGCTGCGCCGTGGATGGCGCCCTGTCGGGCCAGGCCGAGGGACGCGAACAGGGGGTCGCGGCGGGTGAGGTGGAGGTTGCGGGCGACGTCGTTGGCGGCGAACGCGTCGGCGGGGCGGCCCATGTGCCGGTACATGGTGCCCGCGTGGCTCCAGATGCGGAACTTGATCGCCTGGTCTCCGGACATCTCGGCGAGTGCCTGCGCCTCGCGCATGTGCGCCTTGGCGTCGTCGTAGCGGCGGCCGTCGATGGCGGCCCACATCGCCGAGGAGCGGAAGGCGGCTGCGGAGGCGTAGAGGTTGCTGCGTACGCGCTGGGTGGCGCTGCCGGCGTTCTGGAGGTTGAGCGCTTCGTCGGCGAGTGCGGCGGCCCGGTGTTCGATGCCGAGTTGGCCGCCGTGGCGGTGGTCGCTGGCGATGAGTTCGGCTAAGCGCTTATGCAGGCGGTCGACGTCGCTCATGCCGATACGGCGGGGGGAGGTAGTGCCGGGCGCGGCTGCTGCGGCGGCAGCCGCCGCGATGCCGCCGACGAGGGTACGGCGCTTCATGTCGGGGTCCTCCTGCTGCGGTGGGGCTGGGGTGGGCCGAGCCCGGCCCCATGGCACGAACCCTAGAGCGACGGCGGGCAGACCGCTGACGTCCTCAAGTGCCTTACGGGTAGCCGACTTTGGCCACTTGACCCGGCCCGCTTTCCAGGCCCGGACCGACGAGCCGTCGAGGCCGCCAGGTCTCCCGGTCAGTCGCTCTAAAGCCCTGTTCACCGTGTCGGCAAGGCTGTTGGAGCTGTGGCCGTGCTCGGCCATCCACGCCTCCAGGACGGTGTTGCGCGTGGTGTCCATGTCCGCACGGTAGCTCTCACATCCCTGCACCCGCCAGGTAAACGGAAGGTCAAATCGCCCTAGGCGGCTGCGTCAGGAGACCAGCTGATCGCCCTAACCAACCTGCTGTGAAAGGGAGTTGTGTTGTTGCTGGTTGCCCGTCACCCATGTGCGGGCGGCTGTTGACCGGCCCGGGCCGCCCCTGACACCTGCCAAGGGGGCGAGCCGGGCGCCGAGACAACACGAAGGCCCCACGCCCAATGACGAGTCTCAGTACGCCAGTTCAGGCCGCCCCCACCGGCCACCCCGCCTACAGCCAGACCTTCCCGTGCGAGCCGTCCACGGCCGAGATCGGCCGCAAGCTCGTCCGTGACGCCCTCGGCGTCTGGCACCTCGACGACCTCGCCGACCGTGCCGCGCTGATCATCTCGGAACTGATCGCGAACGCCGTCAGGCATACCTCGTGCCACTCGATCCGCCTGATGGTCGGGCGGCCGAGCGCGGAACGGATACGGGTGGGGGTGGTGGACCGGGCACCTTCGCGCCTGCCTGTTCTCGGTCCTCCGGGTGACGGAGACGAGTCAGGGCGTGGCCTGCTCCTCATCAACGCCGTCGCCGACCGCTGGGGCTACGACCTGCACGGCTCGGGCAAGCGCCCGTGGGGCAAGGAGGTCTGGGCCGAACTCCTAATCGAGGGCGACGAATGAGCACCCCGGCCGCAATGACCTCACCTCTTCCGGATGTCGCCTACCTCCGGCCCCGACGGCAGATGGCGATGGATTGCGCCCACTGTGCCCGATATCTGGGCGCGAGCGGCCGGATCCTGGGCGACGTGCGCCATCTGGGCCTGCCGTTCCGGCTCTGGGTCTGCGCACCCGACTGCCAGCCGGTCGGCTGACCGAACTCCCGCTTCCGGTCGTGCCGTTCTACGCCGTGCGGCCGGAGGCGGGCGCCACCACAACACCACAACCACTTAAGGGAGTTGGCATGACGCGCAGCACCGTAGTACCGAGCACCACCCTGGTGAACCAGCAGGCCCCCGCGGCAACAGACGGGTTCGACCTCGACGTCTCCCTCGTCGAGATCGCCGACCCGGCGGGCCTGGTCAACCTGACCGACGACAACTGCGGCTCCACCTGCGGCGCCTGCACCACCAACGTCGCCTGAGCCAAGGCTTCGGGCCTCTCCGGTCTGGTGCCGTCGCGCTCTACGGCGTGACGGCACCGCCCGTCCGTCCCTCGCCCAAGGAGGTAGTGGTGGCTGCTCCGCCCTCAGCGTTCCGAACCGGCACGACCGCTCTCGTACGAGCCGTTGCCCGGCCAGTGTTGCCGTGCCGGCGGTTGCCTGACCTCGACGATCCCTCGTCCAACGCATCAGTCGCCAGCATCTCGTGGCTACGCACGGTCTGGTCCGACGACGACGTCGTTGAAGCCCTGCACCATGCCAGCCCAGCTCTGGCTGTACAAGTACGGAGCTTATGCACCTCTGAGAAACCGTCCTCGCGCGACGTGCGGCGTACGGCGCTGTCCGTGGCCCGCTATCTGCTGCGGTCCGAGCATCGGGCAACACCTTTCGGCTTGTTCGCCGGCGTGGCCACCGCCGCGTTCGGTGCGCAGGCGCATGCCGGTTGGGGCGTGGAGCACCTGGCCGTCGGCCGCGCCGGGGCGGAATGGCTGGACGCCGTGATCGAGCAGTTGGAGTCGTGCCCAGACCTTCTCGAACGACTACCCGTCGTCGTCAATAACACCGTGACGAGCCGAGGAGACCGGCTCATCGTGCCGTTCCAGCCCGATGTCCAGGACGACCGGACGCGCGCGGTCGAGGCGTCCTTGGCACTGACAGACCCTGTGCGTACGGTCCTTGCCGCGACGCGGGCGCCGATCCGCTTCGGCGCGCTCCTGGACAAGCTCCGATCGGAGTTCCCGGAGGCCGGGCACGTGAAGTCGCGTGCTCTGCTCAGGGAGTTGATCCGGCGCCGGGTGCTGATCACGAGTCTGCACGCACCGAGCACCGAGACCGACGTACTCGGGTATCTGCTTGCCCAGCTCGACGCGATCGACGCCGCAACCCTCGCCCCGGTCGCGGAGACAGTGCGCGAGCTGCGCGCTGTCCACGAGGGTTTGGGGGAGTGCGCCACGCGAGGTGGCCGAGGCAGTGTCGCGGCGCGGATGCGGGGACTCGTGCCCGGGCTGCGTCGTCACCCCGTTGCGCTCGACCTGCGGCTGGACGCGCAGATCGTTCTGCCGGACGCCGTAGCCCGAGAGGTCGAGCGCGCCGCCCTCATTCTGACCCGGGTGAGTACCCGCCCGTACGGGACCGCCGCGTGGAACGCGTACCACCAGCGGTTCTACGAGCGGTACGGCATCGGCACGATGGTGCCGCTCAGAGAGGCCGTGGCGGACAGCGGCACCGGCTATCCCGACGGCTACCCAGGCACTCTGGCTGGCGCGCGTCGGCCTCGCGTCTCCGCCCGCGATGACGTTCTCCTACGGCTCGCGCAGGCCGCCGCGCTCGATGGCCGCGACGAGGTACTCCTCACCGACGAGCTGATCGCGGCCCTGGACGTGGGGCCCGAAGAGCCCCGGCTGCCATCGCATTTGGAGATCAGCGTGCGGGTGCACGCGGCCAGCCTGCGGGAGTTGCAGCGCGGGAGGTTCCGGCTGGAGGTCGTGAGCGTGTCCCGTGGCGTCGGCGTCTCTACAGGCCGGTTCCTCAGCGTGCTGGCCCCCGGCGACCGTCAGGCCCTGGCCGCAGAGCTTGCCGATCTCCCGGCCGCGGACGGCAATACCGTGCCCGCGCAGCTCTCCTTCCCACCGCTGCTCCCCGAGAGCGCCCACGTCACCCGCGCCCCGCAGATCCTGCCCACCGTGATCAGCCTCCAAGAACACCGTGCTCCCGGCGACGATGTCCTCACGCCCGAGGACCTGGCGGTGGGGTGTGACGGCCGCCTTATGTACCTCGCCGCCCCCGAGCGCGGCCAGCGCATCGAGGCCGTCGGGATGCACGCGCTGAACCTCCGCACGCACACTCCGCCCCTGGCGCGGTTCCTCACCGAGCTGTCCCGCGCCCAGTGCGCGCAGGTCACCATGTTCGACTGGGGAGCCGCAGCGGCGATGCCGTTCTTGCCGCGTCTGCGGTACGGACGCACGGTGCTGGCCCCGGCCCGTTGGCGACTGGAAGCACCATCACTGCCCAGCCGTACACGCCCTCGGGCCGAGTGGGACGCCGTGCTCACCGACTGGCGGGCCCAACGGCGGCTGCCTCGGCGGGTCTTCCTCGTTGAGGACGACCGACGGCTGTTCCTCGACCTCGACCAGACCGGCCACCAGACGCTGCTCCGCCAGCATCTCGACCGTACGAACTTGGCCGTGCTCGTCGAAGCCCCGGAATCCGATGCATTTGGTTGGTGTGCTGGCCGTGCCCACGAGGTAGTGGTGCCTCTCAAGGCAGCCCGGCCGACAACGTGGCCACCCCTGCCCACTCCCACCCAAGCCCGCGCCCTCTCACCGGCCCAGATCCAGACACCAGCCGCCTCGTCAGTGCTCCTGGCCACCCTGTACGGAGACCCACGCCGCCAAGACACCCTGCTCTCCCGCCACTTGCCCGAACTCCTCGAACAACTCGGCTCCCCTCCATGGTGGTTCATCCGCTTCCGGGATCCCGAACAGCACTTACGCCTGCGCATCGCACTCCCCACTCCGGAGGCATTCGGCGAGACGGCCCGAACGGTGAGCGCATGGGCCGACGAACTGCGCGGCGCTGGCCTGCTTGCCGACCTGCGTTACCCAACTTCCTATAGGGAGATGGGCCGTTGGGGCTCCGGTGCCGCATGGGACGCGGCCGAGGAAGTCTTCCGGGCGGACTCGTACGCAGTCCTGGCCCAGCTCTCCCAACCACGGCGTCCACACGAGCGCGCGCTGGTGGCCGCACACTCCGTCGCCATCGCCTCCGCGTTCCTCGGCAGCACGCAAGCCGGGATGCGCTGGTTGATCGACCACATCCCGCCCAGAGCCCCCGCGCCAGTACCTCGCCCGCAGTTCGCCGACGCCGTACGTCTCGCCGATCCTCGCGACAACTGGGCGACCCTGCGTGCAGCCCCCGGAGGAACAGCCATCGTGTCGGCGTGGGCCGACCGCGACGCAGCACTCGCCGCCTGCCGACCGCACCTGCCTGGCCCGGACACCAAAGGCATCGCCGTCGACGACGTCCTGACCTCCCTGCTGCACGTCCACTTCGTGCGGCACATCGCGGTGAACTTCCCCGAGGAAGAGGTCTGCCTCTATCTCGCCCGCGCCGCAGCCCTGGCCTGGACAGTACGCGCCACCGGGAGGACAGCGTGACCACCCACATGGCGCTCGACCTGGCAGCAGCCGTCGCCGACCAACTGGCCAACCCGCACACGGCACGCCTTGGGCCGGCGATCTCCCATAGGCAGAACCTTGCCTACGGCCTTCCCGGCATCGCGCTCCTGCACATCGAGCGGGCCGCAGCCGGACTGGGCTCCTGGCAGCGCGCTCACGACTGGCTCGCCGCCGCCTCCCGTGAACCGTTCACCAGCGGCCCCGACAGCCACCCCTTCTACGGTGCACCCGCCTTCGCCCACGCCCTGGCCCGCGCCGCCGATCATCTACCCGGTGCCTATCAGCGCGCCCTCGACACCCTCGACCACCAGATGACCACCGACGTGAACCTTCGCCTCGACGCCGCACACCGCCGAATTGACTCCGAACTCCCGCCGGCGATCGCAGAGTTCGACACCATCCGTGGCCTGACCGGCTACGGCGCCTACCTACTGCGCCGCAATCCCGGCGCCACCGGTCTCCGCGCCGTACTCGACTACTGCGTACGCCTCACCCAACCGATCACGCACGACAATGAGTTCCTCCCGGGCTGGTGGACAGCCACAGGCCCCTCAGGCAGACCGGACGACCGTTTCCCCGGCGGGCACGCCAACAACGGCATGGCACACGGCATCGGAGGCGTGCTCGCGCTGCTGGCACTCGCCGTCCGGCAGGGCCCCCTCGTCAACGGCCACACCGAAGCACTGGGACGGATCCTGGCCTGGCTGGACCGCTGGCGAGAGGACACCGGCCGAGGGGCGACGTGGCCGTACTGGATCACCCGAAGTGAGCTGAGCGCAGGCCGACTTAGTCCGTCCGTACTCCGGCGGCCGTCATGGTGCTACGGCACCGCCGGTCTCGCCCGCGCCCAGCAACTTGCCGCGCTCGCCCTCGGCGACGCCGGGCGCCAGGTCGACGCGGAGAACGCGCTCGTGGCCGCCCTCACCGACCTCGACCAGCTGAAGGCCACGACGGACAACGGCCTGTGCCACGGGTTCGCGGGCCTCGCCCACATCGCCGCCCGCGCGGCCGACGACGCCCATCCCTCGACCGTCGGACGGCTCCGCGCTGCAATCCCCGTGCTCCTAGATGCAGTTCACCCGCCGACAACAGACCCCGCACACGGGGCCTCGACGCTGATACGGGACGAGTCGCGAGGCCCCGGTTTCCTCGACGGCGCCGCAGGCATCGCCCTGGCAGTCCTCGCCCCCAGCACCACTAGACCACCCCAATCTGCCTGGGACGCCTGCCTGCTGATCGCCTGAACTCATCGACCGAAGGAGCTCCGCATGCCCCCGGACTGCCCCGACCTCTGGCAGCAACACAACATCACCTTCGCTGGCCGTGAGAGTGCCCAGCGAGCCATCGCCGAACGCTTCGCCGCCGTGCTGCTTGCGGCTGAAGCGGACGGCCATCTCACCGGCTGGTGGTTCATGAACAAGCAGCCCTGGCCGCTGCGATACGTCGCCGATGAGCCCTCGCCCATTGTCGAAGCGCTGCTGAGTGATCTCGTTGACGACGGCACGGTCGTGTCGTGGCTGCCCTGCGTCTACGAGCCCGAGACCGACGCCTTCGGCGGGCCCAAGGCCATGGATGTCGCCCACGACCTGTTCCACCAAGACAGTCGCCATCTGCTCACCTACCAGCCCAGCCCGGAGCACTTGGGGCGTCGGGAAACCGCCGTGCTGCTGGCCAGCGCGATGATGCGGGCGGCCGGCCTGGACTGGTTCGAGCAGGGTGACGTGTGGGCGAAGGTCGCCGCTCTCCGACCAGCTGCCGCGCCTCCGCCCATCGGGCGGGTCGCCGAACTGGTGCCCGCGATGCGGAAGTTGATGACCGCCGAAGCCCACGGACTGTGCCGCCCCAACGGCCCACTCGCAGGGCACGACGACTGGGTCTCCGCCTTCGAGAGGGCGGGCGCCGCACTCGCTTCCCCCGCCGCGAACGCCGGGCTCACCCGCGGCCTGCGAGCCGTCATCGCCCACCACGTGATCTTCCACGCCAACCGCGCCGGTCTCCTCCGGAACGACCAGAGCACACTGTCCAACATCGCACGAGAGGTAGTCATGGGAACGAGTGACAACACCGCGTCCACCGACGCGGCAAACGCCGGCGTCGATAGCGTCAGCGCAGTGAACACCGACACGATCACCACCCCCGCGGCGGACGCCGAGCGCCTCCGCAACGCCCTGGTCGACCAGCTCCGCGCGGAAGGCCACGCGCGCACGAGCGCCGTCGAGACTGCGTTGCGGACCGTACCCCGCCACGTGTTCGTGCCCGAAGCGTCACTCGAAGACGCCTACGCCAACGCACCGGTGCACATCAAGTACGACACCGACGGCACATCGATCTCCTGCGCCTCCCAACCGAGCGTCGTCGCCCTCATGCTGGACCAACTCGATGTCCAGCCCGGCCAGCGCGTCCTCGAACTCGGCGCCGGCACCGGCTACAACGCCGGACTGCTCGCCCACCTGGTCGGCGAGAGCGGACACGTGACCACCCTCGACGTCGACGACGACCTCGTGGACGGCGCCCGCGCGCACCTCGCCGCCGCCGGGATCACCAACGTCGAGGCCCTAACCCGCGACGGAGCACTCGGCTACGCCGAGGGAGCACCGTACGACCGGATCATCGCGACCGTCGGCGCCCACGGCGTACCGCACGCCTGGCTGCAGCAACTCGCCCCCAGCGGACGGCTCCTCGTCCCCCAGCGACTCAAGGGCACGGTCTCCCGCTCCATCGCCTACGAGCAGCGCGACGGCCGATGGGTCTCCCTCGGCAGCGAGATGAACACCTTCATGCCGCTGAGGAGGGGCATCGCCGACGACGACCGCCGAACCATCCCCCTCAGTATCGACGGCACCGTACGACTCCAGGCTCCCGCCGGGCAGAACATCAACGCCAAAGCTCTCACTGGTGTCTTGGACCAGCCGCGCACCGAGGAATGGACCGGCATGACGGTCCAGGCCATGGAGTCACCGGAGTGGATGGAACTCTTCGTCACCTGCTCCCTCCCCTCCGGCCTGATCCGAATGCTCTTCCCCCAGAGCTCCAAGGGCGCCCTGCTCACCGAGGACCCCTACCCCTCCTCCACCGCCGTCGTCGACAAGGGCGCCATCACCTACCTGGCGCGGCGCCCGTCGAAGGAGAAGACCCCCGAGGGCGGCAAGCTCTGGGAGTTCGGGGTCATCGGCCACGGCCCCGGCAGCGACGAGCTGGCCGCGAAGGTCGCCGACGCCATCCGCACCTGGGACCGCGAATACCGCAGCCGCGAGGCCACGTTCGAGATCCAGCCCCTCGACGCCCCCGCCATCGAGCAGCGCCCCGGGCTCTTCGCTCTCGACACCCCGCTGAACCGCATCGTCGTCGACTGGCAGTGACGCCCTGCACGTAGCGAGAGGTGGCCGCCGGCGTACGACTGGCGGCCACCGTCTCCTCACCATTTCTCATTCACGCCGGAGGAGTCGATGGACACGCACGGACCCATAGCCCAGCGCTTCCCACTCGTCGCCCGATTCCGGCCCGCCTGCCTGCCTCTGCCTCTGCGTGTACGCGCCCTCGTCGACCTGGCCGACACCGCAGTGAAGAAGACCGACCAGGGCCTCGCATCGGCCGTCTACAACCAGGCCGCGCTCATCGCCTCCGACCTCGGCCTCCCCGACCTCGCACGCGAGATGTGCCACCAGCACGCCGCCGCCTACCTCGACGCCTGCCCGTTGCCCGGCATGAGTGCAATTCGGGGGCTGGAACCGGTCGTCAACCTCGCCCGCCTCCAGATTCGCGCCGGCCGCGGCGACGACGGACGTCAACGGCTGCTCGACCTGTACGCAGCCGTCAAGGCGGGCGCAGCGGCTCGGTTCGAGGACGTCGCTGTACCGGCGGACCTCACTGCGACCGACGAAGACCGCCAGGAAATCCGGGCGTGGCTGTGGCGCGTGCTCCTCGCCGACGGCACACGCACCCTCACCACCGAGGGACGTTGGGCCGAAGCCCTGACACACATCGAAGCCCACCGTGGCGTGGGCAAGCGAATGCTCGATGGGCGCCAAGTCGCCGTACTGACCGCCCTCGTTGAGGGTGACACGGCACGAGCAGCTGCTCTCCTCGCCGCCACGCTGCCCGGCGATCCATGGGAGCAAGCCGTCACCACAAGCCTGTCCGTCCTGTGCCGCCGAGACGCCGGGCAACCGTTCGACGGTCACCTGGCGAGCCTGGTGACCACCTACTCCGAGCGGAAGAGTGAACTCGGGGTGACCGTCTTCGACACCCGGCTCGGACTTACCGTCCTCGACGCGATCGGTTCCGCCGAGGCACCCGCCGCTCACCGCATCGTCGACTACCTGCACCGGAGGGCGACGGACGGTGAAGACGGTTACGCCGCCCGCGAGAACCTGGCGCACCCTCTGTTCATCGCGATCGCCACGGAACGGCAAGTGCAGGACTGCCGCGCGCTGGTGAAGGCGTGCGCCCTCGGAGCGGGGACCATCCCGGAGGAGCTGCAACGGGAACTGACGTCGGCTCTCCGTGCGAGTGACAGTGTGATCCGGGCAAGCCTCCGACGCCCCTTCGAGACAGGACAACAAGGGACTCCGGCAGGGACAGCCTGATGGGCGCACACGCCTGGAAGGTGAGAGTGACCCGCCCATCCAGGCGACGTCCTCGCGCCTCGGCCCGCGCGACCGGTGCGCGGATCGTCCAGGAGGGCCGGACCGGCGTCTACTTCGGTACTGCTCCCGCGCTCAGCCCGCCCGAAGCTCCCCCACGACCCGCTCGGCCATGGGCCGGGCAGGTCCCAGCCGAGGATCCTCCGGCTGTGCGTACGGCCCCAGGATCTTCGAGCAGACGAACAACGTCATCAACTTGCCGTCCCTGCTCCCGAAGTCGGCCCGCCGCTCATGCCGTACGCGGTCGGCCAGAGCCGGGACGGCGAGCGAACTCGCCCAGAGCGAGGCCGAGTCCAGGCCCAGCGGGGCGTTGCCCCAGTCCTCCCAGTCGAAGAGAGTAAACGTCGGCGCGGAGACATTTGCCCAGTTCAGATCCGCGTGGGCCAGCACCCACCGCTCGACGGTCGTATCGAAGTCGTCGGTGAAGACGCCGTGGATTGACTCGGTGACGAGGGACTGGGTGATGGTGACAGTGTCCGGTGTGGCGACCCGCCCCGTGCGCTGGGCCGCCAACGCGCCCAACGAGGTGTTCAACGCGGTCCACCACTCATCCGGCAGCCCCGGGGCCGTGCTCAACACGGCGGCGCCGACGGGAGGTCCCGGCAGGAGCTCGGTTTCGTCGGCCCGCCACATCACCGGTCGGGCCGGGTCCCGCCAGACCACGCATCCGTGCCATTCGGGCCGGGCGATGCCTTCCGGACGTGCGGCGGATTCCGTGCCGTTCCATCCTTGGTCGGGGATCTTGTCGAGCAGGCGTCGTTCGATCCGTACCCAGGTGTCACGGTCTGTTCGCGCCCCCACGGAACAGCGCTTGCGCACCACCGTGTCCGGCAGCAAGCGCACGTGCAGAGACCGCTCGACGCGATCGAGAACCTCGTCGACCGGCCACACTCGTAGATCGACAGCCTGACCCGGGGAGACCGAGAGCGTCATGCGTGCGACCGTAGCAGCGGACTCGACCAGGGCCGGCCTACGCCGGTCGAGTCCCAACTGCCCATTCCTGGCCGTCAGTTCCTGACCGTCAGGTACAACCACCCACCCCAAGTACTCACGTTGGTCGCGTCCTTCGCCCCCGCCACATACTCGGTCCGTACCCGGAACTTCTGGTTGACCGCGTTCGTGAGGCTCAGGCTGGTCGTCCCGACGCTGCCCGTGGCCAGGGAGAAGCAGCTGGACGTGGTGAGCGTGTGCCAGGCCTTGTTGTAGTACTCCTGGGCCTGGAACCGCAGGCACTGCCCGGACTTGTCCGGCGACACCGTGCCGGTCACCTGCGGCTTCACCGTGTGGTGGTAGACGCGGTAGGTGACCGTGCCGTACTTGATGCTGGTGTAGGAGCCGCCCAGCTTCTCGGCGATCCCCACCTGGTCGTGGACGGCACGGGTGGCCGTCGCCGGGGCGTAGCGGTAGTCGCCGGCGAAGGACGCCGTGAACGTCGTGTTGTGGGTGAGCTTGTAAGTCGCCTTCAGGTTGCCCTTGCTGTCCACGGCCGCCGTCTTCACCAGCGTCTTCTTGCCGCCCGCAGGGGTCGCCCAGATCGACACCGTACGGCTGTTGTACGTCGTGCCGAGGTGGGCGGTGACGGTGGCCGTCGCGCCGTAGGTGTACGTCGACTCGTTGCTGGTGACGGAGACGGCCGTCGCGGCGCGGGACACCTGGACGGTCGAGGACGCGGTGGCCGCCTGGTGGGCGGTGTCGCCCGGGTAGTCGACCTTGTAGGCGTTGGCGCCGCCGATGGACGGGGTGTCCTTGACGGTGATCTTCCCGTCCGTACCCACAGGAACCGTCCAGGTGACGGGAGTTGAGGTGTGGGCCAGGTCCGTGCGGGACACGGTGACCGTCTCGCCGGCGGGGTACGGGGCGTCGCCGAGGGTGCCGCCGAAGGCGAGGGCGGCGGCGCGGGTGGCGGTGGCCGGGGCCTTGAGGGTCAGGGCCGGGGTGTACGGCTTGACGATCGCGGACGGTTCGTCGGCCGACGGCTGGTGTGCCGCGTCGCCCGCGAAGGCGACCCGGTAGGTGAACCACCCTGCGGCGTCCGGGGCGTCGGTGACCGTGAACGCGCCGGTGGCCGGATCGACCGGGACCGACGGGAGCGGGACCGACTCCTGGGTGTCCTCGTTCGTGCGCGTCACCTGGAGGGTGGTGCCCTGAGGGAAGGTGCCGAGGTCCCGCGAGCTGAGGGTGCCGGTGAAGACCACCGAGTGGGGTGTCGCCGAACTGAACTCCTGGAACTCGACGTCGGTCACCAGCCGCGTCACGTACACCTTCAGCGAGGTCGTCGCGGGCCGGTGCGTCGCGTCACCGGCGTACGACACCTGGTAGGTGTCCGTGCCCTCGTCGTCCCGGGTGTCCTTGATCGCGAACGTGCCGTCGGCGCCGAGCGTGACGTCGGGCAACTGGACGCCGTCGCGGGTGACTTGGAGCTTCGCGCCGGCCGGGACGAAGCCGTTGGTGGTGAACGTGCCGTTGAGTGTGAACTCCCTGGTGGGGACCGCGTATCCCGGGATGCTCAGGGCGAGTTGGGAGTCGGTGAGCTTGGGAGAGGCCAGCACGTTCAGGGTGTAGGCGCCCGTGGAGTCCTGGGTGACGCCGTAGAGCGTCGTACCGTCCCCGCCCCACTCCAGGCCGTCGGGGGCCAGCGTCCCGGACGGGAACGGGACGTAGTTCTCACGGAGTTGGGAGCCGGCGTAGAGATACAGGCCGGGCGCCGAGCCCTTGGTGCTGCCGACGGCGATCGTGCCGTCGGTGTCGAGGGTGAGCGAGTTGGGCCCGGACGGGATTCCGCCGACCCAGTACACGTCGGGGTTGGCCGTCGCCATGTCCGCCGTGCGGTAGGCCCGCAGGACGGCGTCGCCGGCCGTGGCGAGCAGCACCTTCTTGCCGTCGCCGGTGACCTGGAACGCGGTCGTCGGACCGCCGGAGACCCCCAGGTGGGCCATGGTGGTCGCCGTGCCGGACGAGACGTCGAAGGTGGCCATGTCTGTGTCGCTCGGGCTCATCTCCTCGGCCGCGAGCACACCGCCGCCCGTCGCGAGCTGCGGCGTGGCAGGCCAGTTGGACATGACCGACTGGGGTGTCGCGACCGGCTCGGCGGCGGCCGGGTCCACGGATCCGACGGCTCCCCGGCCGTCCACCATGGCGCCGTACCAGACCTTCCCGCCCGCCACCGCGACGGAGACGGGCCCACTCCCCGTGCCGGTCGCGTAGCGCGCGGACTCGGTCAGGGTCGCCGTGTCGATCGCGGCGACCGCGTCACCGTCCGCGAGCGCCGCGTACAGCGTGCCGCCGTCCGGGGACAACGCCAGCCCCGTGGCGCCCTGTTCGCCGGTGAGGGTGGTGACGGGGTTGCCCGCCAGGTCCGTCACCACGATGCCGGTCGAACCGGCGCCCTGGCTGAAGAAGAGGTGCTGGTGAGCGGTGTCGACCAGCATGTGCGCGTAGTGGGACAGCGGCAGCGCGGCCGTGCTGTCGGCCCAGGCGGCGGTGCCGGTGAGGCCGACGGTTGCGGTGGTCAGCCCGGCGACGACCGATATCGCCGCCGTGAGCGAGACCTGCTTGAGGCGCATGAAGCTCCTGTGGAAAGTGTGAACAAGCAGGTCGGACCATAACTCCCGGGAGTGACAGCTTGACCAGCAGGAATGCCATCTCCTGGCAAAAAACCTGCTTACGGCACCCTCGCACGGAACCTCGCGAAGAACCCGGCTACGGCACCCTCACACCCGACCTCACTACGACGGCTCGCGCACCGACGGCTCGTGCACCACCCTCAGCTCTCGCAGCACGAGCGCCAGGTCGTCCGGCGCCGCCGCGAGCCTCACCAGCCGCCCCCCGTCGTCGAGTTCGGCGATGTGCCAATCGCTGGGCACGGTGTCGCCGTCGCCGCCCCGCGCCCGTCGTACCGTCCGGACGGTGAGCCGTTCCACCGGGATCCGGCGCGCCGCGAACCGGCCCGGGCCCGGGGTCACCGCGGGCGGGCCGTAGCCGAGGGCGATGTGGGTGCCGAAGCCGTGCGGGTTGTAGTCGGTGCCCTCCAGGAAGCGCGCGGACACGAACACCTCCGCGTCCGACTCGGGGAGTTCCGCGGTCACTTCGGCCGGTTGAGGTGGGCGGACGCGGGTCGCGCGCCAGGCCCAGCCGAAGAGCGCCGCCGTGCCGAGCGTGCCCGCCGCCGCCCACGTGATCGTCGTGGCGGAGGCGAACAAGGTGGTGGGGTGGAGGTAGCAGAGGGGGATCAGCCACAGGGCCGTACCGGCGACGACGAACGCGAACGGCAGGGCGGAGGGCAGGACTTCGTCGTCGGGGAGCCGGCGGTTGCGCAGGCTCACCAGCACCAGGGCGCCGGGGTAGCCCGCGGCGAGGGCGGCGAGGGCCGCGACGACGGCCTGTCCTCCGGCGGACTGGACCTGCCGGTGCCAGATGTAGCGCGAACCGGTGATCGTCCTCACCTCGTGGCGCCAGAAGGTGAGTTGGACCCTGTCACCGGCACTGAACCCGTCGGCGGCCTCGACCGGGACCGCCAGGCGCTCGAACGGCCGGTTGTCGGCGAAGTACACCCAGCTGGTCTTCTTGGGCCGGTTGGGGTCGGTCCGCGCGATCACGGCCGAGGTGCGGGTCAGGCACTCCCCGCGCTGCGCGACCGGTGCCGCGGCCGTGCACGGAACGGCCGCCTCCCAGGCCCGCTGGTCCGCCGCGACGTCCGACACGAACGCCGCCGCCACGCCCGCGCAGATCAGCAGCGCCGCGCACCAGGCGACCGCCGCCACCGGGACGCTCCCGGCGGTGCGGTCCGCGACGACACGGATGCGGGCGGACTCCGGGACGTCGGTTCCGTAGCGCTGGTGCAGTGCGCGCAGGGCCGTCAACTGGTCGTGGAAGTCGGCGAGTTCGGCGGGACGGCCGACCGGCAGGGGCAGGGTCCGGCGGTGTCCGTTCCGCAACAGCACACTCACGCGGCGGAGCTCCCCGCTCCGCGAACCTCTGTGTCTCAGCCGGATCTGCAGGTCGGCGACCTCGTACCAGGGCGCGCTCCAGCGCCGTAGCGGCGTCCGGGACCGCAGGCCGTGGGCGTCGGCGTCCACCCGGGCGGTGACCACGTGGAGCCCGACGACGGCGATGAGCGCGAGCGACCCGCCGAGGGACAGCGCCAGCGGGTCCGGGCCCCGGTACGCCGTCCACGCCCCCGCGGCACCCGCCCCCACAGCCCCGAACGCGACGGAGATCCACAGGGCGCGGCGCGAGCGGGGACGGCAGGTCACCTCAGGGACATCGGTCATGCCGACGACTGTGCCAGCGGACGGACGGCAAGCGCTTGTGCGATCTCCGGCAGAGTTCCTGCGGGCCAGGCTGCCCGCAGGAGGCAAGAAGAGGGCGGGAAGAAGGCGGGAAAAAAGAGGCTAGTGAGATGTTTGAACCGCCGCGGAGCGGTGAGGCGAGCCGAATGCGTGCTTCTTCCACCGCCTCCGCCGAGACCCCCGGCTCCCCTCAGGCCCACGGTTCCACCCTGCCGTCCCCCGCCCCCACAGCGGAGCCCACCGCGTCGGAGCGCACTCCCGGAAAGCAACGCGACCCCTTCTTCGACAACGCCAAATACCTGGCGATCGTGCTGGTGGCGATCGGCCACTCCTGGGAGCCGCTGCGCTCCGGCAGCCGTAGCGTCACCGCGTTATACACGCTCGTGTACGCCGTGCACATGCCGGCGTTCATCGTGATCTCCGGGTACTTCTCGCGGAGCTTCCGGGCGACCCCGCCGCAGATCAGGCGGCTGCTGGGGGGAGTCGTCGTCCCGTACGTCGTGTTCGAGACGGCGTACACGCTCTACACGCGCTGGACGGACCACCAACCCGACCGCGCCATCAGCCTGTTGGACCCGCTGTACCTGACGTGGTTCCTGGCGGCGCTGTTCGTCTGGCGGCTCACGACGCCGATCTGGAAGCACGTACGCCACCCGCTGCCGGTGGCCCTGGTCATCGCGATGCTGGCGACCCTGTCCCCCTCCATCGGCAACGACCTCGATCTGCAACGGGTGTTGCAGTTCCTGCCGTACTTCGTGCTCGGGCTGTGTCTGAAGCCGGAGCACTTCCAGCTCGTACGGCGGCCGGAGGTACGGCAGTTGGCGGTGCCGGTGTTCGTCGTCGCGCTCGCCGTGGCGTACTGGGCGGTCCCGCGCTTCGACTACGCCTGGCTGTTCCACAACGCGAGCGCCGAGCAACTCGGCGCCCACGCCTGGGAAGGGCCGCTGATGACGCTGGCCCTGTTCGCCTGCTCGACACTCCTGGTCGCCTGCTTCCTCGCCTGGGTGCCGCGCCGCCGCACCTGGTTCACCGCCCTGGGCGCGGGCACGCTCTACGGCTATCTGCTGCACGGGTTCGTCGCGCAGGGCGCCAAGTCCTGGGGCTGGTACGACCCTTCGTGGATGCGCGGCCCCCTCGGCGAGGTCACGGTGACCGTGGTCGCCGCCGCCGTCGTGACCGCGCTGTGCACCCCGCCGGTGCGGCGGGTCTTCCGGGGCGTGATGGAACCGGAGCTGCGGTGGGCGTTCCGTCGTGACGCGAGCGAACTCGCCCGCCCCTAGCGATGGTTGTAGTGGATCGGCGGGCCAGTTCGTGAATTCGCGCTGAATCACCGCTGACACTTCACGGTGGGGCGACACCCGTGCGCGAGAGGGCACAACCAAGCCTCCGGGGAGAGGGTCACACGCTGTGGTGGCACCCGAATTCCGCGGGTTCTGTCAACTCCCCTTACGTTTCACGGAGGTTGTGCGATGCCCTCTCGTTCTCCCGGTCGCCTCGTGACCCTCGCCCTCGGTGCCGGCCTGGCCGCTCCGCTGTTCCTCGCCGGGACGGCGGGCGCGGCCACGGCGCCGGCCACCGCCGCGCTCGGCAACGGGGGCAACGAGGTCCTCTACACGGCCGCCGCCGGCCAGACCAACAAGGCGGTCGTCACCGCGTCGACGACCGACCTCTCGACCATCACCTACGTCATCGACGATGTGGTCACCATCAAGCCGGGCACGGGCTGCGCGTACCCCACCGCCTCGGACCACACCAAGGTCTCCTGCACGGTGGCCACCCTGGACAGCCAGGACCCGTACCCCACCCTGCAGTTGACGCTCGGCAACGGCAACGACACCGTCGCCTACCACAACAAGACCGGCCAGACGTACTACTTCGCCTCGGTCGACCTGGGCGCCGGCAACGACAAGGCCACCGACGACGGCAGCGTAGACGGCAACTACATCTCGGGCGGCACCGGCAACGACACCCTCACCCTGGGCAAGTACTCGGTGGGCTGGGGCGACAACGGCAACGACACCATCAAGGCCACCGCGGGCACCATCGCCCAGGGCGGCAACGGCAACGACACCATCTCGACCACCGGCGACGCGGCCGACGGCGGGGCCGGCAACGACGTCATCACCGGCGGCGCGGCCGCCCAGAGCCTGACCGGCGGCGCGGGCAACGACAGGATCCACGGCGGCGCCGGGAACGACTTCATCTACGGCGGCACGGGCAACGACGTCCTCTACGGCGACGCCGGCGCCGACACGATCTACGGCAACTCCGGCAACGACACCCTGTGGGGCGGCACGGGCACGGACGTCCTGTCCGGCGGGCCGGGCCGGAACGTCGTCCACCAGAACTGACGCACGCCGACGCTGGCGGACCGGCTCAGGGCGTGGCGCAGCCGACCACGGCCCGGGCCGGTACGCGGAACGCGTCGCCGTACAACGTGGACACTTCCACGGACGTGACCTGGGCGGCGCCGTTCCGTGTGCGGTAGTGGACGTCGGTCGCGTCGGCGGGGATCGTCGCGCCCCCGGCGGTGATCGCGCCCGGCAGCTTCAGGTCGCTCCCGGCACAGGCCCGCGCGTCGCCGAACGGAGGGAACAGCTCGTCCCGCAGCAGCGAGCGCGAGTCCCCGAACAACGCGCGTACACGACAAGCCGTTAACCCCTTTCCCTGCTGTCACAGCCATGTCATACGCTGCTCCCAGCAGCCGCGCCCCGCGCGTCACCGCGTCTCTCATCCGCGGTCACGTCCGGGTGTTGCGCGGCGCTCTCAACTCCCGGTCCCCGGACCGGTTTTCCTTGTGGGGGGAACAGCACGTGCGGATGCGCAGCATCTCGACCGCGACAGCGCTCGCGGTCCTTCTCGGCTCGGCGGCGCTCAGCGTCGTGGCGACGGGTACGGCCTCGGCGGCGACGGCCAACGTCACCTCGCCCGGCGGCCTGGTCGCGGACGAGGCCCTCAAGCGGGTCTTCGTCGGCGACACCTCGGCCGGAACGGTCGCGGCCACCGACTACGCGGGCAACGTCCTCGCCTCGGTGGGCGGCATCGGCTCGGTCACCGGCCTGACCGTCTCCGACGACGGGGCCACCGTGTACGCGGCGGTGCAGAACACACACGAGATCGTGGCGATCGACGCGGCGACCCTCGACGTCAAGACCCGTTACGCGATACCCACCGACACCGGCCCGCGCCACATCGCCTTCGCCGGCGGCAAGGTGTGGTTCACCTACGGCGACCAGTGGGACGGCGACCTCGGTTCCGTGGACCCGACGGTGGACCCGGCGAGCGGCACCGACCCGGTGACGCTGGCGCAGTTCCCGAACCAGGGCACCTCCGTCGACATCTGGGGCGAGGCCCTGCTGGACACCGACCCGCTGCGGCCCGGCGTACTGGCCATCGGCGAGACCGGCCTCTCCACCGACTCCATGGCCGTGCTCGACGTGTCGAGCGGCACGCCCGCGCTCACCGCCTGGTACCACGGCGACTACACCCTGAACAGCGGCATCGGCGACATCGACCTCGCCGCGGGCGCCGACCGGGTGCTGGTCAACGGCCAGGTCCTGGACGCCTACGCGGACGGCACGTTCACGCAGTCCGGCACCCTCCCGGCGGGCCAGCAGGCCGACATCTCCCGGGTCGGTTTCGTCGCCCAGGTCGACGGCAACAAGGTCACGACGTACCGGCCGAACGCGACGAAGCCCACCCGTACGTACACCGTCGGTTCCTACGGCACGGCCGACCTGACCTGGTCCCCCGACTCCTCCCGCATCTTCGCGCTGGTCGGGACGTCCACCGGCAAGTACAGCCTCAAGGTGCTGACCGACCCGGACAAGAACGTCCCGACCCTCACGGTCAACGCCCCGTCCTCCGCCCCCCGCGCCAAGAAGCTCACCGTCACCGGCAAGCTCTCGGCCACGGTCGCGCTGCCCGCCGGTGCGAAGCTCCAGGTCACGCGCACCGACCTGGAGTCGACGAAGGGCAAGGCGCTGCCCACCGTCACGGTGAAGGCGAACGGCACCTACTCGTTCACGGACACCCCGCCGGCCGGCGGCACCGTCACGTACAAGGTGAGCTACGCGGGCGACGTCGGGCACGCGGCGGTCAGCGCCTCCGACAAGGTCGCCGTGTCCCGCGCGGCCACGACCCTGAGCCTGAACAACAACGGCAAGCTGTACTCGTACGGCGCCGACGTGAAGTTCACCGCGCACCTCGGCAAGACGTACAAGAACCGCACGGTCGCGATCTACTCGGACCCCTTCGGCAGCGACAAGCCGAAGAAGCTGATCAAGACCGGCAAGGTCAACTCCAGCGGCAACATCACGGTGACCGTGGACATGACCCGCGACACCGCCGTCTCCGCGGCCTTCGCCGGTGACGCCCGCTACGCGCCCAAGACGGTGAAGGTCACGGCGTACGCCAAGGTCAAGGTCTCCACCGCGATCACCAAGCACTACAAGACGGCGAAGATCGGCTCGACGTCGTACTACTGGTTCCACAAGAACTCGGCGCCGATCGTCACCACGACGATGACCTACTACAAGAACCGCCAGGAGCGGCTCGACCTGCAGGTCTACTACGACGGCCACTGGTACGACTCCGACTCGGAGTACTTCGCCCTGAACACGAACGGCAAGGTCGCGGTGAACCTCGGCGCACCCGGCGAGTCCGGCATCAAGGCCCGTATCCGGGCCGCGTACATCAACGGTTCGTCCGGCGACAACGTCAACTCGACGACGTACACCGGGTGGAAGTACCTGTACTTCTCCAACTAGTACCCGCTTCCCCAGGAGTTGGGGTTCAACGGGTGCGGGGCAGCCCCGCTCCGAGGACCGTGCGTCCTCGGGGCGGGGCTGTTCGCGTGTCCGCCGGCTACACCGCGTCCAGCCCCGTCATGAGCTGCCCGTACGCCCCCTCCGCGGCCGCGACCGCGTCGTCGTACGCCTCGTCGGCGGTCCGTCCCGACGTGATCGTCCGCCAGTTCTCCTGCCCCAACTCCTGCTGTACGGCGATCAGATGGGCCGCGGCCAGATGTCTGACGATTGGTGGCGCGGCGCCGGAGCCGGACGGCAGGGCGTCCGCGAGCGCGTCGATGTCCTGGCTGGTGTACCGCTGTCTCATGCCGACGCGGAGGCTGGGCGTGCGGTAGATGAGGTCCTGGAAGGACAGGATCTCGGGGTGGTCGTTCAGGCCGGTGATCGGGTCCCGGGCGGCGAGTCCGGCCAGGAAGTGGTCGCGCAGGGCCGCCGTCGGGGTCAGACCGGCCGGGCGCGCCCGCACCACCCGGGCCGCCTCGCCGAGGTGGTCGGCGAAACGGTGCAGGACCAGGTCCTCCTTGGTCGGGAAGTACCGGAACAGCGTGGCCTTGGAGACCTCGGCCGCCGCCGCGACCTCGACGACGGACACCTCGTCGAAGCCCTGCGCGCGGAAGAGACGCAGGGCTTCCTGAGCGATGAGGTTCCGCGTGCGTTCCTTCTTGCGCTCGCGCAGACCGGCGGGTTCGTCCATGCGGGCCAGTTTACACAGAGATGAGGCTCGGGATTGAATGAGACCGAGAATCTTCTGAGACCGGGTTGCATTTTCTCGCCGGCCGGTGTTCCATGGACGCACGACGACGAGAGGACCCTCATGACCGACGAAGGCGTGCGGGACGAAGGTGTGCTGATCGTGGGCGCCGGACCGACCGGCCTCACGCTCGCCATCGAGCTGGCCCGGCGCGGTGCGGGGGTGCGGATCGTGGACGCGGCACCGGTTCCGCACCGGGAGTCCCGGGGCAAGGGCCTGCAGCCGCGCACCCTGGAGGTCCTGGAGGACGTCGGCATCGCCGAGCGCGCCCTCGCCGTCGGGACGACACGACTGCCGTTCCGCAAGTACTTCGACGGCGCGCATGTGAACGACACCGACCCCTTCGCGGACGCCCGCCCCACCCCCGACGCGCCGTACGAGCGAGGGGTCCTCATAGGGCAGTGGCAGGTGGAGAAACTCCTGCGCGAGCGGCTCGCGGAGTTCGGCGTCGGCGTCGAAGGCGGCACGGAGGTCACCGGGTTCGAGCAGGACGAGAGCGGTGTCACGGCCGTCCTCGCCGACGGCGGGCGGATCAGGGCGGGCTATCTCGTCGGCTGCGACGGCGGGCGCAGCCGGGTGCGCAAGGCGATGGGGGTGCGCTTCGACGGTACGACGGACGAGACCCAGTCGATGGTCGTCGGTGACGTCGAGGCCGAGGGGATCAGCCGGGACGTCTGGCATCAGTGGTTCGCGTCGGACGGGCGCGGAGTGATGCTCTGCCCGATGCCCGGCACGAACTCCTTCCAGTTCCAGGCCGGCCCCGAACTCGACGCGAGCGGCGACCCGTTGCCACCGTCACTGGAGAGCTTCCAGCGGATCTTCGACCGGTACGCACAGGTGCCCGGCATCACGCTGACCGACCCGACCTGGCTCTCCCTCTGGCGGGTCAACGTCCGCATGGCCGACCGGATGCGCGTCGGCCGGGTCCTCCTGGCCGGGGACGCCGCCCACATCCACCCGATCGCCGGCGGCCTCGGCATGAACACCGGCATCCAGGACGCCTACAACCTGGGCTGGAAACTCGCCCTCGCGACCGCCGGGCAGGCGGGCCCCGGCCTCCTGGACACCTACGAGGAGGAGCGCCTCCCGGTGGCCGCCTGGACCCTGGGCATCAGCACCGACCTGTACGCCCGGGTGCGCGAAGCGGTCAAGGAACCCGGTACCGGCGTCGAGGCCGCCGCCCCGCCCCCGATGGGCACCGGCTACCGCTGGAGCTCCCTCGCCACCCCCGCCACCACCGGCGACCCCGCCGTCCTGCGCCCCGGCGACCGCGCCCCCGACGCCCCGTGTCTGGACGCTTCCGGCCACCCGGTCCGGCTCTTCCAGGTGTACGCGGACCCGCGCTTCACCCTGCTCGGCTTCGGCGCCGAAGTCGCGGACGCGGTCGGCAAGTTGGCGGTCGGGCACGGCGACCTGCTCCAGGCGTTCACGGTGGACGGCGGCGGTGATCTGCGGGACCACGAGGGTCACGCCCGTCGCGCGTACGGCGTCACCGGCCCGGCGCTCGTCCTGGTCCGCCCCGACAATCACGTGGCGCTGCTGACCCGGGACCCGGCAGAAGTGGCGAAGTATCTGACTCGAATGACCACATTCCCACCGAAAGAGTGATACTCGAAGTATGAGCACGGCAACGTATGAACTGCTGGCCGCGTCGCACAACACTCTCGACGTGGGCGCCGCCTTTCTGGGTGGCCTGGTGATCGCAGGCGCGCTGGTCTGGGCCATCCATTTCGGCATGAAGGTCCGGGACCAGGAACTTCCACGGCCGCTCCCCGAGGAGCAGCCCCACCTCCCCGCAGGCGGCGCCGTCCACGAGATGCGCGAGATGCGGGAGCCCGACGAGATGCCCGTCGCCTCGGAGGAGAAGGAGCGGCTGATGCCGTACCAGCTCCATCACTCCGGAACCAGAACGGGTAAGGACCAGAGCCGGCTGCGCTGGCTGCCCGGGAGGAGCGGTTCCTTCGGCGGGGGCGGCATAGGCCACGTGTGACCTGACCCAGGGTTCACCGAGCGGGTTCGCCCTGGGATCGGCTCACACCTCCGCCGCGGGCAGCGTCACCTCGAACCGGCAGCCGCCCGACACGTTCCGTACGGCGGCCCGCCCCTGGTGCGCCTCGACGATCCCGCGCACGATCGCGAGGCCCAGCCCGGCCCCTGCGGGCGGGGTCCGGGCGTGCGTGCCACGCCAGCCGGTGTCGAAGACGCGCGGCAGATCGTCCTCGGGAATCCCGCCGCACCCGTCCGTCACGGACAGCACGACCCCGTCGGCGGACCGCTCGGCGGCAATGGCCACGGTGCCGTCGGCGGGCGTCCGCCGGATCGCGTTGACCAGCAGATTCCCCAGCACCCGGCTCATCTCCTTGCCGTCGACCTCGACGGGCACGGGTTCGATCCGGTCGCCGACCAGCCGTACGCCGTGCTCGCGCGCGAGCGGGTCCGCGCCGGCGAGGGCGTCGCCGATGAGGTCGTAGAGGGACATGCGGGAGCGGGTGAGGGCGAGCGATCCGGCGTGGATGCGGGAGAGCTCGAAGAGGTCGCCGACCATGTCGTTGAGGCGTTCCACCTCGGTGCGGATCTGGCGGAGGTAGCGGCCGGGATCGGCGGCTACCCCGTCCTCCAGGGCCTCGGACATCGCGCGGAGACCGGCCAGCGGGGTGCGCAGGTCGTGCGAGATCCAGGCGACGAGTTCGCGCCGCGAGGACTCCAACGCCCGCTCGCGGTCGCGGGATTCGGCGAGCTTGGCGCTGGTGGCGGCCAACTCGCGGCTGACGTCGGCGAGTTCGGCGGTGGCGGGGCGTGCGGGGGCGGAGTAGTCGCCGCCGTCGCCGAAGTCGCGGGCGGCGAGGGCGAGTTCACGGCTGCGGGCGACGACCCAGCGGCCGAGCAGCAGGGCGGTGAGCAGGGAGACGACGGCGGCCATCGCGACCACGGTCGTGACCACGGACAGATCGTGCCGGGACAGGAACATCGCCTGCGCCACGGCGAGCGTCCCGGCGAGCATCGCGGTCACGGCGACCGCGGCGACGACGGACACGGACGCGGTGAGCGACCGCCGCCGCAGCAACCACAGGGCACCGGCACCGAGTACCCCGGCGGCAGCGGCTCCGAGAAAGGCGAAAAGCAGGATGAGCAGGGCGTCACTCATGACCGGTCAGTCCCCCTCGGTGCCGGTGGGATCGAAGCGGTACCCGATCCCCCACACCGTCTGGATGTACTGCGGTCGCCCCGGATCGTCCTCGACCTTCCCGCGCAACCGCCGCACGTGCACGGTGACGGTCGACAGATCACCGAAGTCCCACCCCCACACCTCGCGCATCAGGTCCTCCCGCCCGTACACCCGCCCCGGGTGCCGCAGGAAGAAGGCGAGGAGATCGAACTCCCGGTGGGTGAGGGCGAGTTCGGCACCGTCCTTGGTGGCGCGGCGGGCGGCGGGATCCACGCCCAGTCCCCCGGCGCTCAGCGGTACGGCGGACCCGACGGGCGACCGGGACCTCCGCAGCACGGACTCCACCCGCAGCACGAGTTCCCGAGGGCTGAACGGCTTGGTGACGTAGTCGTCGGCCCCGACCTCCAGCCCCAGGATCCGGTCGTCCTCGTCCCCCCGAGCGGTCAGCATGATCACCGGCACGGGTCCCCGCCCCCGCATCCGCCGGCAGACCTCCAGCCCGTCCATCCCGGGCAGCATCAGGTCGAGCACGACAAGGTCGGGCCAGTGCGCGTCGGCCCTGGCCAGCGCCTCCGGCCCGTCCGCGGCCCGCTCCACGACATACCCGGCCCGGTCGAGATACCCGGAGACGACTTCGGCGACGGTCGGATCGTCATCGACGACCAGCACCCGGGCACCGACCGCCCCCTCGGCCTTCCCGACCTTCTCGTACGACTGCTGCATGGGGCCAGCCTCGCACTCCACGCCCGCCGATGGTGCCCCGCACCGGCTCCGGGGGACAGGACGTCCGCGTTTCGTAAGATCCCCGCGGTGTGCCGGGGGGCGGCCGGCTCACGTCACGGATCGGCCCGGTCCGAGACCGGGAACAGACAGAACTCGTTCCCCTCGGGGTCGGCCAGCAGGTGGTGGTCCTCGTAGCGGGCGAGGACGCCGGCACCAAGGCCCACCAGCCGACCGGTCTCGGCCTCCAGGTCCGTTGCCAGCAGGTCCAGGTGGAGCCGGTTCTTCGCCGACTTGGGCTCCGGTACGAGCTGGCACCAGATCCGCGGGCCGCCCGCCTCCGGTTCGATCAGTACCGTCGGATCGTCGTCCGGGCCCGCCACACCCAGCGCGTGCAGGCGGGCCAACTCGGCCTCGCCGTAAGGAGCTACGGCGTACCCGTCCAGCGCCGCCGCCCAGAAGCGGGCCGTGGCGGCGGGACGGGCGCAGTCGATGACGATGTCGCGGAGTCGGGCCATCGGTGCATCATGCACACCGATGGCGACCGTTGTCCGACCCTTGCCCTTCTCTACCGGCTCGCCCCGGCGGGCGCGGGGTTGTACACCGCCAGTGCCCAGATCACGAACACGTCCACCGCGATCATGATCACCGACCAGACCGGGGCGTACGGGAGGAACATGAACTGGAGGATGGCGCTGAGGCTGGCGAGGACGATGCCGCAGACCCGGGCCCAGCTCATGCCCTGGAGGATGCCCCAGCCGGTGATCGCGCCCACCGCGCCGAGGCAGATCAGGATGACGCCCCAGCCGGTGAGGCTGATGCTGTAGATGTAGTCGCCGACGCGGGTGTAGACGTCGTCCTTGGCCAGCGCGGAGATGCCCTGGAGGATGGCGATGACCCCGTTCATCAGCATCAGGACGCCGGCGAAGACCGCGCCGCCCATCGCGAGGCCGCCACCGGACGGGGGCGCGTCGTGGCGCCGGGTCCCGGGGGCCTGGCCGGAGTCGTTCCAGGCCGGGGGCCGCTCCTGGCCGCCGGCGGACGGCGACTGCGGCTGCTGCGTCGAGTGCGGCTGCTGGGTCATGGCCGTACCCCACCTCTCTGTGGTGTGTGGTGCTTCGACCATCCGGCCGCCACACCGCCTCCACCAGGGGAGTTACGCCATACGGGTGACACCCGACGCGGCACCCGGTTCGGGCCCCGGCCCCGGTTCCGCCGCCAGGAACTCCACCACCGCCAGCGCGAACAGCACCGCAAGCCCCAGCCCCACCACCACCCACCCCGTCGGATACGACCACAGCAGATACGCCAGCAGCGCCCCGCCCACCGGCACCCAGCTGATCCACGCCCGGTACCGGCGCACGAAGGGCCCCACCGGCCCGGTCCGCAGCCCCGCCCCGTCGGCCACCGCCCGCACCGCCCCGATCCCGGACGTCCACAGCCGTCGTACGAGACCGGCCCGGCGGCCAGGACCCGTCAGCCAGGCGCCCAGCGCGACCACCACGCCCAGCGCCACGACCATCCGTACGGTCGTGTGCAGGAAACGGGTCAGCGCGTCGTACACCGCGCCGGCCGCGCCCGGGGACACTCCCGCCGGGAGCGCGTCCAGGTAGACGGCGCGGAAGATCCGTAGCGCGATGCCGAGCAGGGCCGTCGTGGCGGCCATGCCCAGCGCGCCCGTCACCAGCGCGCGCCGTCGCCGTCGCGCCAGCAGGACGCCCGCGGCGACCAGCAGCACCGCGACCAACGGCAGCCAGGTACCGGCGAGTTGGAGCAGCCGGAAGTACGTCCTGTACTTGCCCAGGTCGTCGCTCTTGAGCAGCGTGACCGACGTGTGGATCTCGGGGATCTTCCCGGCGACCGTCATCCCCTCGTCGACCAGCCGCTGTTTCACCTGGTCCACCACCGGGCCCACGTCGAGCGTCACCGCGCCGTCGTCGAGCCGTACCGCACCGCCCCCACTGCCGGTCAGGGCTTTGTCCACAGTGCTGTGGACACGGCGGTTGGCGTCCTTCCAGATCCGGGCGAAGGCGTCCGAGGCGGCCACAGCCTGCGCCTTGTCGTGCACGAAGGCACGGACCGAGTCCTCCAGGGAGCCCCCCAGTGCCCCCAACGCCTTTTCCAGCAACGGGCGTTGGTCGGGGGCCGCACCGGACAGCAGCGCGGTGAGGTCGAGGCGGTCCATCACGGCCGACGTCACCCGGTTCGCGACGGCGTTCTGGATGTCCGGGTCGTTGGCGAGCGGCGCCACCGTCTTCACATAACGGTCCGTGTCCCCCACCGTGTCCGCCGTCCACGCGGCCACGACGCCAAGTGGCGCGAGGACACACCCGACGATCACCAGCACCACGGCGACCAGCGAACGCACCCGGTGCCGCGGCCGCCGCTCCGCCTCCAGTTCGGCCACCCGCGCCCGCAGCCGGTCGAGTTCCGTCACCCGTGCCTCCTCCGCGCGTGTGACTGCCAGCGCACCCCTGATGGCCCGGGGCCGCGAGCAGTGCGGTGCCGTTCGGGTGACGCCGGCATGCGGCCGTACGGCATCGGCCCTTCACTGGAGGGACTGCCTGGGGGACGACCCGACGCTCATGGAGGCGACATGACCTGGAACAGGCGCGGTGCGGTGCGGGTGGCGGCGGCTGTCACCCTGGGCCTAACCGGTCTGGCCGGGTTGACCGGTTGTTCTGACGACAGCACACCCGCCTCCGTCGCCAGCAAGGCCGCGTCCGCCGTCTCGTCCATCGGCGCACAGGCCACCGGCGCGATCGCGTCGGCCACCGCCGAGGCCGGCCGCAGGCTCGACAACGTGAAGAACGGCGTCGACGCGAAGGACGCCGTCCGACTCGCCACCCCCGCCACCGACTCGGCCGGCCGCAGCACCGTCGAGGTCACCGTCGACAACACCGACGGCTCGGCCAAGTCCTTCGCCGTACAAGTGGAGTTCAAGGACGACGCCGGCAACCTGCTCGACACCGTCGTCGTTACCGTCTCCCACGTCCCGGCCCACAAGTCCGCTACGGCGACCGCCCGCAGCAACCGCGAACTGTCGGGCGGGGTGAAGGCGGACGTCGGCAGGGCGCTGCGGTACTGAGTCCCCAACTACCGCTGGGCCTTCGCGAACTCCCGTAGGAACGGTACTCAGGCCATCCAGAAGAAGACGGCGGTCATCCGCTTCTCCTCCAGCGTGCTGCCGTGGTAACCGGTCGCGCTGTGCACGAGGTTGGCGTGGTAGAGCAGCAGGCTGTTGTACTTGTGCGGCACGCGCACGTCCTCCTCGAAGGCGTCCGGCGCCACGAACCGCGTACCCAGCGCCTCGACGAGGTTGTTGTGCGGGGCCTGCACGACGTTGCCGCCGAGGCGTCCGCCGGGCAGGTGCTGCCGGTAGAAACTGGTCCCGCAGTCCTTCGGCACGGAGGGGTTGAGATACAGCACGGCGGCGTACCGGCACAGGGCGCGGGAATCGGTGTGCGGCCGGGGTTCGCTCTCGCCCTCTCCCACGACCTGGATGCAGTTGTGGTTGAGCGTCCCGCCGCCGGGCGCCTTCTCCACCCACAGTTCCTTGACCCCGATCGCCTGCTTCACCAGCCGCTCGATCCGCCCCAGTTCGGCCGGCTCAAGCCCCGGCATGGCGCGCAGCCCCGGCCAGGTCTCCGACGTGTACGGATACCCCTTGACCCAGTCGTCCTTCGCGAGACACCGCTCCCGTACGGCATCCACGTCCGGGAGCACGTCGTTCAGCACCCAGTAGTCGCGGCCCTTGGTGGGCTTGCGGTACGGGAGGACGGGGAGGGGCGCCTGCTGGCGGGCCCGCTGCTGGGGGTGTGGGGGGAGTGGCATAGGGCCGAACGTATAGCGGGGGTTCACCAACGCTGCGCCATGCACCGGTCAACATTCCGTCAACGAAGGGTAGTTGACGGTCAAGGTCACGGGGTGGCGTCCGCTGAACCTTCTGCACCGTCTGTTCCTTCGGCAAACAGATCCTCGGAGACCGTGACCGTCAGGGCCCGGTCGAACCAGAGGGTCAGAGTGTCGAGATCGGCACAGGACGTGATGCGCTCCCGCGTGCCCTCGGAGACCAGGACTCCGCGCTTCTCGAGCAGCCGCAGGATCAGCGCGGCCTCGCCCGCAGCTTTACCC
This sequence comes from Streptomyces sp. NPDC048504, assembly GCF_043200035.1. NCBI lineage: Bacteria > Bacillati > Actinomycetota > Actinomycetes > Kitasatosporales > Streptomycetaceae > Streptomyces > Streptomyces sp. NPDC048504. The sequence continues at coordinate 322,162 of NZ_JBICXA010000001.1, read as the reverse complement.
TCAGCTTTGCCCTCGGCCTGACCTTCGAGATAGGCCCTCTCCATGAGGTGGCCCCGGCCGGGGAAGTAGTTGACGAAACCCATGATGCTCCTCCATTTGTCTCCGGCGGGGGTCTCCCCGAGGGTGACGTCCAGGAATTGGTAGATGTAGTCGGAGGCGTCTGCGTCCATGCCCGTCAGGGCGTGGTCCAGTGCGTCCAGTATGGCGTCGCAGTCGCGGTTGTTGGCGTGTGTCAGGGCTGAGAACGCGGCCAGCGCGGGATTTCTGGCGGCGGTCCTCGCGTCCGTGATCATCGGGAGGTTGTCCGGTCCGACGACGAGGGGCCACGTTCGCTGGACGGTCCAGCCGCACGTACCGCAGTCGAACGGACCGGCCGCCCACTTGGCCGTGGCCCGGTCGCGGCAGAGCACGAGCAGCAGGACCGGCAGCTTGTACTTCGACTGCAGGTAGGCGACGTAGTACGGCCAGCTCGCCTCCTTCCTCTCATCCCGCCGTTCCTGTGACTCGACGGCGAGCAGGAAGTCCTCCCCGTCCGAAGGACACACCCGCAGCGCGGTGTCGATGTGCCGTGCGATCGGCCGGGTCTCCGTCACGTCGGAGGTGATCGCGTAGACCGCCGCCTTCTCGGGTAACGCGATGCCCAGCACGCCGAAGACGGGCGTGAGGATCTCGGGCCGCTCCTGGAAGATGCGGTGCATGCCCTCGTGAGCTGATGTGACCATGTGCGCAACCTAGGTGGATCAAGGACCGGGTTGTCCGGCCGATTCGGGGACGTTCACTCTTTCGAGGGGCGAAGGAACGTTCAGGCCGCGCCGCCCAGTTCGCACCAGACGCACTTGCCCCGGTGACCGTTCCTGGACAGGGGCTGCCAGCCCCACTGGTTCGCGCAGGCCTTGACCAAGGCAAGCCCGCGTCCCTCCTCCAGATCGGTGATCGCGGTCAACTCACGTGGAGGCTGCGGGGGTTCGGGGTTCGCGTCCCAGGCGCCGATACGGAGGACGCTGGGCGCCCAGGAGACTCGTAGCGCGGCGGGCCCCTCCGTGTGGCGAACGGCGTTGCCCACCAGCTCCGTTGCGAGGAGTTCGGCGGTGTCGACCAGGCCGATCAGTCCGTGCATCGTCAGGATCAGGCGGAGGGTGCGGCGGCAGACGGTGACTGAGCGGGGGTCGTGGGGGATGGTGAGGGTGTATTCCCAGGGGGCGGCTTGTTCGTCGGTTTCGGGCATGGGTGACTCCTGGTAGGGAGGGGGAGTTGGCGGGTCGGCGGGCGGTGGCTTGTCGCGGCCGGCATGGCATGGCGGGGCGGTGCGCTTCCGGGGTCCCGGTGTTCCGCAGGGTGTGCGTCGCGTCACTGACGGTAGGGCCAAATGTTTTGCCAAGGCAAGCTGTTCTCGTAATCTGGCACCCGATCGGGTCGTTCAACCCGGTGGCAGTAGTGACGTTGAGGGAGTGAGGCCCATGCCTGCGAGGACTCAGCCGACAGCTCGGCAAGTACGGCTCGGTGTTGAGCTGCGCAAGCTCCGGGAGGCAGCGGGGCTGACGTCCAGAGAGGCAGCTCGGCAGCTCGGCACGAATCCGGCCCAGATGAGCCAGATCGAAGCGGGGAATGCCGGCGTCAGCGGGGACCGGGTGCGGCGACTCGCTGTGCAGTACGCCTGCGCAGACCAGGAGTTGGTCGATGCCCTCGTGGAGATGGCGACGGATCGTACGCGCGGGTGGTGGGACGAGTACCGGGACGTACTGCCACCCGTCTTCCAGGATCTGGCCGAGCTGGAGCATCATGCGCGGTTCATGCAGGTGGTCGGCACGGCTCATGTGCCCGGGCTGCTCCAGACCGAAGACTATGCGCGGGCAGTCTTCGACTACGTCATTCCGGAACTACCGGAAAACGAGCGGGCGTTGAGGGTGGAACATCGTATGCGCCGCAGGCAGGTCCTCGCCCGAGAGGGTGCCGCTTCCTATGAGGCGCTGGTGCATGAGTCCGTACTGCGCACGCGCGTCGCAGACCGCCTGGTAGCGCGCGCTCAGCTCGACGAACTGCTGAGCCAGTCGGAGCGGCCGAACATCACCGTGCGCGTGATCCCGTTCGACGTGGACGGTTTCGCCGGCGCGGGCGCGATGATGTTCTATGCCGGTGGACCGGTGCCCGAACTGGACACCGTGCAGCGGGACGCCCCGTACGGCTCGGCGTTCTTGGATGCGCCCGCCCAACTACTGGCCATGCGAACCCTCTTCCGTAGGGTGGAGGCGGCGGCTCTCGCCCCTGCCAAGTCGCAGGACTACATCCACCGAATGACGAAGGAGCTGTAAGGCGTGATCCAGTGGCAGAAGTCCTCGTTCTCCGGTGGCGGAGACGGCAACGAGTGCGTGGAACTGGCCCAGAACCACGGCGCCCTGCTTCTCCGTGAGAGCGACGATCCGAGCCGAATACTTCCCGTCACCTGCACCGGGTTTGCCGGGCTCCTGCGCCACCTTGGAGCGGACCCGCGATAACGGAAGGAGCTGTGACCGTGATCGAGTGGCAGAAGTCCACCTTCTCCAGCGGAAGCGACGGGGCCAGCTGTGTGGAAATGGCAGCCTCTGAAGGCGAGTTGCTCCTCCGAGAGAGCGACGACCCCGCCCGAATACTCCCCCTCACCCCCACCACCCTCGCCGCCCTCCTCCACCGCATACGCGACCAGCGCACCGGCCCCCGCTGAGGAGGCGCCTTCAGGATTCATGGGAAACCACAGCCCACACCCATGTTCCTTACAGGCCTCTTACCTACGGTCCGGGCATGACGGGAAACGAAACAGCCAACCAGTCGCCGGAACAACCGCGTAGCCAATCCCCGGCGCACAAACGGGACTTGACCCGGCGCAAGGTCGTCGTCGCGGGCGGGGCCGCCGTTGCCGCGGTCGGTGTGGGCGGCGGGCTCGCCGCGAGTGCGTTCGCGGACGGGGCGAGCCCCACCGCGCCCGGGAAGAGCACGGCGAGCGGCGCCGAGACGTGTTACACGCTCACCTCGGAGACCACCGAGGGGCCGTACTACATCGACGCCGACAAGATCCGCCAGGACATCACCGAAGACGAGGAGGGCATTCCCCTGACCCTCACCCTCAAGGTGATCGACTCGGAGACCTGCAAGCCGGTCAAGAACGCGGCCGTCGACATCTGGCACTGCACCGCACTCGGCATCTACTCCGGTTACGAGGCGATGGGCAGCGGAGGTGGCGGAGGCGGCGGCGCTCCCACCGACGCGCCCTCGGGAACGCCGACCGACACACCCTCGGGTACGCCCACCGGCGAACCCCCGTCCGGCGCCCCCTCCGGCGGAACCGGCGGTGGTCACTCCGAACCGACCGACGACGAGCGGTACTTGCGCGGCACCTGGAAGACCGACAAGCGCGGCTACGTCACCTTCAAGACGGTGTTCCCGGGGTGGTACCAGGGCCGATGCGTCCACATCCACGTCAAGGTGCATGTCGACGGTGAGTGGACGGACGCCGGTTATGAAGGCGGGCACACCTGCCACACGGGCCAGCTCTTCTTCGACGAGAAGTCCGTGCTCGCGTCGGCGACGGTGGAGCCGTATTCCACGAACACCACCACCCGCACCACCCTCACCGAGGACACGATCTACCCGCAGAACGGCCACGAAGGCGGCCTGCTCTACCTCGACTACGACAAGAAGCGCATCGCCAAGGGTGTCCGGGCGCACCTGACGATGGGCGTCGCCCCGGACGAGACGCACGACAGCACGGACACCCAGCCGAGCGCGTCGGCATCGGCATCCGCGTCCTCATAGAGCGCAGCGCATAGGCCGTAAGTCGTAACTTTGCTCAGGATCAAGAAAGTTGGCGGGCCGCGGCAACCTTCTTGATCCTGACGGCCACTGAGGAGTCGTAACCCCTCGCCGCACCAAAGGACTTCCCGTGGCCACGCTTTCCCCCGCTCCTTCCCACCGCCGCTCCCTCCGCAAGCGCCGCACGGTCGTCGTCACGGCTGCCGTGGCCGCCGCGGGCATCGGCGCGGGCTTTCTCGTGCTCAACGCGAACGCCGCCAGTACCAGCGTCGACCTGTATCACCAGACGCTCGCCGCCAAGGACGGCTGGGCCTCGTCCGGGGCCGGTACCACTGGCGGCGCGAAGGCCGATGCCGCGCACACCTTCACCGTGAGCACCCGCGCGCAGCTCGTGAAGGCGTTGGGGTCGGCCAGTGACACCACGCCCCGGATCGTCAAGATCAAGGGCACGATCGACGCCAACACCGACGACTCCGGGAAGAAGCTGAGCTGCGCCGACTACTCGGCGGGGACCGGCTATTCGCTGTCCGCGTACCTGAAGGCCTACGCCCCCTCCGCCTACGGCACCTCCAAGCTCCCCTCCGGCACGCAGGAGAAGGCGCGGGCCGCCGCGCAGACCAAGCAGGCGAAGAACATCATCTTCAGGGTGCCGGCCAACACCACCGTCGTGGGCGTGCCCGGCACCAAGGCAGGGATCACCGGCGGCATGCTCCAGGTGCAGAAGGTGGACAACGTGATCGTGCGGAACCTGACCTTCGCCGCCACCCAGGACTGCTTCCCGCAGTGGGACCCGACGGACGGGGACAGCGGGAACTGGAACTCGCAGTACGACGCCGTGACCCTGCGCGGCGCCACGCACGTCTGGGCGGACCACAACACGTTCACCGACGCGCCCGGGCTCGACACCGCCGACCCGACGTACTACGGCCGCCAGTACCAGATCCACGACGGCGACCTCGACATCACCAAGGGCTCGGACCTGGTGACCGTCGAGCGCAACCAGTTCACCAACCACGACAAGACGATGCTCATCGGCTCCAGCGACACCGACAGCGTCGGCAAGCTGCGCGTCTCCATCCACCACAACGTGTGGAAGGGGATCGTGCAGCGGGCGCCCCTGGCCCGGATCGGGCAGATCCACATCTACAACAACTACTTCGACACCACGACCCTCAACGGGTACGTGCTCCAGTACAGCGTCAACTCGCGGGCCAAGGCCCAGGTCGTCGCTGAGGACAACTACTGGAAGACCTCGGCCAGTCAGAAGGTGAGCAAGCTGTTCAGCGGCGACGGCACCGGGTCCATCGCCGGTGGCGGCAACCTCGTCAACGGAACCGCCACCGACCTCGTCGCCGCCTACAACGCCGCCAACTCCAAGAAGCTGAAGACCACCGTGAACTGGACGCCGACCCTCACGGCCGGGCTGGAGACCTCCGCCAAGAACCTGCCGACGGAGCTCGCGACCACCACTGGGGCCGGGGTGCTCAAGTAGCGGTCGCGCTCTGGAGCCGCAACTTCCCTTGCCGACAGGGCAGTTGCGGCTCAGCTGTCGTACGTGCCGTCCCACGGTGGCCCGAAGGCGTGCCGGTCCGGGTACAGCTCGGCCCAGCTGCCGTCCTCGTCCTCCTCGACCAGCAGGCCGAACAGGACGCCGTCCACGGTGCGTTGGAAGGGGCGGACCGCGATGTCGGTGTAGCTGCGGCGGGGGAGGGCGCGGAGCAGTTTCGCCAGGTGGATGCGGGCCTGGGAGAGGACCGAACCGTCGCCGTGCGGGGCGTGCTGCTGCTCGGCCCAGGTGCCGGCGCACCAGATCTCCGAGTCGCGGTACCGGCCCGCGGCGTCGAAGGTGTGGAGCACCGTGTAGAGACGTTTCTGCTCTTCCCAGCCGTCGGCGGGACGGAAACCCTGGGGGAACGCGTAGGTGACCGACGCCAGGAACTGACCGTCCGCGTAGCGGCCGACGGCCCCGCTGCGCTGGTTCGGGTCGTAGGCGATCGGGATGACCTCGGGGACTGCCATGGCGGCACCTTACGGGTTGGCGCGAACACGTCTACGTCGGGGTCCGTCACCGAGCCCGCATGACCTCGCTGAGTTGACCCGGGGTCAATGGTGGCACCGCGATGGGACGCGCCGCACCAGCCCGCAGACCGTCGAGGAAGAACGCCAGGCAGCGGCGCCAGGTGTTGGGCGCCGTGGCCATCGACTCACGGATCACCTGGGACATCGCCCAGATCAGGGTGACCAGGTCCTCCGGCTCGAAATCGGGGCGCAACTGCCCACTGTCCCGGGCCCGTTCGATGATCTGCTCGGCGCGCCGGAAGCCGCGGTGACAGGCCTGCTCGACCTCCCCCGCCGGCCGGAACCGCTGCGCCATCGCGTCGTTGAGGCCGTGGTCCTCGGCCTGTAGCGCGAAGAGTCCCTCCAGATACCCGACGAACCCGTCCCAGGGGTCCGGGGCCGCCAGCGCCGAGTCGATGATCCGCTCCAGCGCGGCCAGCCGCTCCGGGAAGATCGCGTCCCAGAACGCCTCCCGGGTCGGGAAGTGGTTGTACAGCGTGCCGATGCTGACCCCGGCCCGCCGGGCGATCTCCTCCAGCGGCGCGTCCAGACCGCGCTCGCCGAACACGTCGGTGGCGGCCACGAGGAGCTTGTCGCGGTTGCGCGCGGCGTCGGCCCGCAGGGGCTTGGGGGTGGGCGCGGGATCGGTCTGGTGCATGACGCCATCATACGGAACTTGAGGTGAGCCTCAGGTTCCGTGCTACGGTCGGAGACATAACTTGAGGTGCTCCTCAAGTTAGCCGTGTCCGTGAAGTCGTCCCGGAAGGCTCCGTCATGCCCGCATCTGCATCGCAACAGCCCAAGGTCGCCGTCGTCCTCGGGGTCGGCCCCGGGCTCGGCCTGTCCGTCGCCCACCGCTTCGGCCGCGAGGGGTACGCCGTGGTGCTCGTGTCCCGCAGCGACGTCCGGCACGCCGGCTATGTCGAGTCCCTCGCCGCGGCGGGCGTCGAAGCCGTGTCCTACGTCGCCGATGTGCGCGACGCCAAGCAGCTCGGCTCGGTTCTCGACGCGGTCATCGAGCGATACGGACGGATCGACCTCGCGTACTACGGCCCGGGCGCCCTCGACCTCGACGAGAGCCGCCCCAAGTCGATCACCGAGACCGACTCCGTCGGCGTCCAGGAGGCGATGACCTGGATGTATCCGGCCGTCGACGTGGTGGGCAAGGTGCTGCCCGGCATGGTCGAACGGGGCGCCGGTGCCTTCGTGTTCGCCGGCGGGCTCAGTGCCGTGGTGCCGATGCCCACGCTCGGCGCACTCGCCGTCTCGGCCGCCGCCCTGCGCAACTACGCCCTGACCCTCAACGCGGCACTCGCCGACACGGGGGTCTACGCCGGGACCCTGGTCATCGGCGGCCTCATCGAGCGCGGTGACATCCACCAGCTGGTCACATCGAACCCCGAGCAGTTCGGGAACGTCGGCGACCGCACCCTCGACCCGGACGAAATCGCCGACGGCGCCTGGGAGTTGGTGCGGCGACGGGACCAGGCGGAGGACACGTTCAGCGTGCTCGGCTAGGAGTCGTCCGTACGTTCCTCAAGGCGCGGAAAGAGAACCGCGCCCTTCGTCACCGGGGAGCCGGGCGGAAGCGCACCCCAGGCCGAGGCCTCCCGGACTCGCTGGTCACTCAGCGGGCCCAGGGATGTCGACGCGCCCAGGGAGTCCCACAGCCGCTCCGACGTCTCCGGCATGACCGGTTCGAGGAGGATCGCGATCGCGCGCAGTGAGTCCGCGGCCGTGTAGAGGATCGTCGCCAGGCGGTCGCGCGCCTCGGGGGAGCCGGACTTGGCGACCTTCCAGGGTTCCTGGTCGGTCAGATAGCCGTTGACCCGGCGGACGAAGTCGAAGACGGCCAGGATGCCGCCCTGGAAGTCGAGTTGGTCCCCGATACGGCGGTCCGCCTCCGAAGTCGCCGTCAGCAGCGCCGCCTTGAGTGAGCGCTCGGCCTCGGTCTCCTCCCCCGGCGCGGGCAGCGCGCCGTCGAAGTACCTGGCCGTCATCGCGGTCACCCGGGACGCCAGGTTGCCGTAGCCGTTGGCGAGTTCGCTGGTGTAGCGGGCGGTGAAGTCCTCCCAGGAGAAGGAGCCGTCCTGGCCGAAGGCGATCGCGCGCAGGAAGTACCAGCGGTAGGCGTCCACGCCGAAGTGCGCGGTCAGCGTTTCGGGGCTGATGCCGGTCAGGTTCGACTTGGACATCTTCTCGCCGCCGACCAACAGCCAGCCGTTGGCGGCGATCCGGCCCGGGAGGGGGAGGCCGTTGGCCATCAGCATCGCCGGCCAGATCACCGCGTGGAAGCGGAGGATGTCCTTGCCGACGAGGTGGACGTCGGCGGGGAAGGTGGCCCCGAATTTCGCCGGGTTCTCGTTGTAGCCCACGGCGGTCGCGTAGTTGAGGAGCGCGTCGACCCAGACGTAGATCACGTGCGAGGGGTCCCAGGGGACCTTGACGCCCCAGTCGAAGGTCGAGCGGGAGATCGACAGGTCCTGCAGACCCTGCCGGACGAAGTTCACGACCTCGTTGCGGGCCGAGGCGGGCTGGACGAAGTCCGGGTGGGCGTCGTAGTGGGCGAGGAGGCGGTCGCCGTACTCGCTCAGCCTGAAGAAGTAGTTCTCCTCCTTGAGGATCTCCACCGGGCGTCGGTGGATCGCGCAGAGCGGAACACCGGTGCCGTCCTCCGCCTCGATCAGCTCGCCGGGAAGTTTGTACTCCTCGCAGTACACGCAGTACGGGCCCTCGTAACCGCCCTTGTAGATCTCGCCCTTATCGTGCAGGTCCTGCACGAACTCCTGGACGCGGTCCGTGTGCCGGCGCTCCGTCGTACGGATGAAGTCGTCGTTGGAGATGGCGAGATGGTCCCAGAGCGGCTTCCAGGACTCCTCGACCAGGCGGTCCGCCCACTCCTGCGGGGGCACGCCGTTCGCCTCCGCCGTGCGCAGGATCTTCTGGCCGTGCTCGTCCGTGCCCGTGAGGAACCAGACGTCCTCCCCGCGCCGGCGGTGCCAGCGGGCGAGGACGTCCGCGGCCACGGTGGTGTACGCGTGGCCGAGGTGGGGGGCGTCGTTGACGTAGTAGATGGGGGTGGTGACGTAGTACGTCACAGGGTCACCCCTGGTCTCCGCCGAACCGCTCCTTGTACGTCTCCAGGTCCTCGTCCGTGAGCTTGGCGAAGAGGACCGGGGGGACGATGAAGGGGGTGCCGGCGGGAACGGTGGACAGGGACTTCGCCTCGTCGGCGGAGACCCAGGTCGCCGTGTCGGTCTTCAGGGCGAAGGCCTGGCGCATGGCGGCCGAGGAGGACGGGATGAAGGGTTCCGAGACCACCGCGTAGAGGTGGATCAGGTTCATCGCGGTGCGCAGCGTGAGGGCCGCGGCCTCCGGGTCGGTCTTGATCTCCAGCCAGGGGGCCTTCTCCTCCAGGTAGGAGTTGCCGGCCGACCACAGGGCGCGGAGCGCCGCCGCGGCCTTGCGGAACTGGAGGGCCTCCATCTGGCTCTCGTACTCGGCGAGCAGGCCCGCGATCTCCTCGCCGAGCTTCGCCTCCGCCTCGCCCGCGTCCGCGCCGGCCGGGACCTCGTCGCCGAAGCGCTTCTTCGAGAAGGACAGGACGCGGTTGACGAAGTTGCCGAGGGTGTCGGCCAGGTCCTTGTTCACCGTGGCGGTGAAGTGCTCCCAGGTGAAGGACGAGTCGTCCGACTCGGGGGCGTTGGCGATGAGGAAGTAGCGCCAGTAGTCCGCCGGGAGGATGTCCAGGGCCTGGTCGGTGAAGACGCCGCGCTTCTGGGACGTGGAGAACTTGCCGCCGTAGTACGTCAGCCAGTTGAAGGCCTTGACGTAGTCGACCTTCTTCCAGGGCTCGCGGATGCCGAGTTCGGTGGCCGGGAACATCACCGTGTGGAAGGGGACGTTGTCCTTCGCCATGAACTCCGTGTAGCGGACGGTCGCGTCGCTCTCGTACCACCAGGACTTCCAGTCCCGCGTCTCACCGGCGGGCGCCGCGTCCGACCACTCCTTCGTCGCGCCGATGTACTCGATCGGGGCGTCGAACCAGACGTAGAAGACCTTGCCCTCCGCCGCCAGCTCCGGCCAGGTGTCGGCGGGGACCGGGACGCCCCAGTCCAGGTCGCGGGTGATCGCGCGGTCGTGCAGGCCCTCGGTGAGCCACTTGCGGGCGATGGAGGACGCGAGCTGCGGCCACTCCTCCTCGTGGGCGGCGACCCACTCCTCGACCTCGTGCTGGAGCTTCGACTGGAGCAGGAAGAGGTGCTTGGTCTCGCGCACCTCCAGGTCGGTGGAGCCCGAGATCGCCGAGCGCGGGTTGATCAGGTCGGTCGGGTCCAGGACGCGGGTGCAGTTCTCGCACTGGTCGCCGCGGGCCTTGTCGTAGCCGCAGTGGGGGCAGTTGCCCTCCACATAGCGGTCCGGGAGGAAACGGCCGTCGGTGGGCGAGTACACCTGGCGGATCGCGCGCTCTTCGATGAAGCCGTTCTCGTTCAGGCGGCGGGCGAAGTGCTGGGTGATCTCGCGGTTCTGGGGGGAGGAGCTGCGGCCGAAGTAGTCGAAGGCCAGCGCGAAGCCGTCGTAGACCGCCTTCTGCGCGTCGTGCGCCTGCGCACAGAACTCGGCTACGGGGAGGCCCTGCTCCTTCGCGGCCAGCTCCGCCGGGGTGCCGTGTTCGTCCGTCGCACAGATGTAGAGGACGTCGTGGCCGCGCTGGCGGAGGTAGCGGGAGTACACGTCCGCCGGGAGCATGGACCCCACCATGTTGCCCAGGTGCTTGATCCCGTTGATGTACGGAAGGGCGCTGGTGATGAGGTGTCGAGCCATCGGGGGGCTGCTCCCAGGTCGGTGTGTTGCTGTTGTTGCGAACCTTGAAATCGTAGCCGACATGGGTGTGCCGCCCGCCTCCCGTTTTACGGGGTGGGAAGCGGGCGGGACGGGGGTTCTTCCAGATGGTGGTGCTACGGGCGCCAGTCGATCAGTACGCCGTCGTACAGCTCCGCGTCCGTGAGCTCCAGGGGGGTCGGGCCCGCGTGGAAGAAGGCCGTGTTGTCGGTCTTCAGCTTGCGGAGGTAGTCGAAGGCCTTGTTGTCGTGGTCGCCGAACGCGACGAACGAGAAGAACACCGAGGCGTGCGACTTGGCCGCGTCCGTGAGGGACTGGGTGGCCGGGGTCTTCGCGTCCGGGGCGCCGTCCGTCTGGAAGACGACGAGGGCGGGGGTGCCGGGGGTGGCGTTCTTGTCGTAGTGCGTGAGTACGGCTTCTACGGCGGCGTGGTAGCTGGTGCGGCCCATGCGGCCGAGGCCGGCGTGGGCCTCGTCGATCGCGTTCTCGGGGGAGGCGGGGGTGAGGTCCGTGGTGCCGTCGACCTCGGTGGAGAAGAAGACGACGTGGACGGTGGGGGTGGGGTCGGGGTCCAGGTGGGTCGCCAGGGCGAGGGTCTGGTCGGCGAGGGCCTGGGCGGAACCGTCCTTGTAGTACGGGCGCATGCTCGCGGAGCGGTCCAGGACGAGGTAGAGCTTCGCTCGGGTACCGGTGAGGTCGGCCTTGGCGAGAGCGGCGGCGGCGGAACCGGCCCCTACGGCCTCGGCTACGCCCTCGGCCCCAATGATTTCCCCACCCGCACCGCCCGTGACGCTCTCGTCGTCGAGTGCGGGTGGCCCCTGTGGGGCGGACCCACCGTCGGCGGCCGCGGCCAGGGGGGTGGGTACATCCGCATCCGCGTCTGCGGATGCCGCCACCGGTTCCGCAGCAGGTTCGGCGGCGATGGCTTCGGCCGCGACCGGCTCGGGGGCGGTGTCTACGACAGCCTCGGCTTCCGGTTCCGGCGTGACATCGGCGACCGGCGCCACCTCGGGCTCCGCGACGGGCTCAGCTTCCGCCTCCGGCGCCACCTCAGCGGCAGGCTCGGCTTCTACCTCGACCTCGGCGACCGGCTCGGCCTCCGCCTCCGGCGCCACCTCAGCCGCAGGCGCGAGCTCCGCCCCGGCCTCGACAACCGGCTCGGCTTCCGCAACCGGCTCCGCCTCGACCTCGGGCGCCACCTCAACCGCAGGCTCAGACTCTGCCCCGGCCTCCGCCTCGACGACCGGCTCCGCGTCGACGACCGGCTCAGCAGCAGCCTCAGCCGTCGGCTCAACGGCGGCCTCGGTCACCGGCTCGGCAACAGCCTCAGCAGCCGGCTCAACCACGGCCTCGGTCACCGGCTCAGCAGTCACCTCGGTAGCCGGCTCGGAAACCACCTCAGCAGTCGGCTCGGCAGTCACCTCGGTCACCGGCTCGTCGACAACCTCGGCGGTCGGCTCGGCGACAACCTCCGCCGTCGGCTCGGCGACAGCCTCCGGCACCGGCACCGGCACCGCCACCGGCACCGCCACCGGCTCCCGCTCGGCCGCAGCCCCGGTACCTTCCGCCCCTTCCGCCCCTTCCGCCGACGTCGTCGGCTTCGGGACGGACACGTTGTCGAAGGCCAGCGCCACGAGCTCGTGCTCGTCGTCGTCCTCCAAAGCGGAGGACGGGCGGGGTTCCGGGACCGTTGCCGCGGGTGACGGCTTCGGCGTCGAGGTGAGGTCGGGTTCTGTGGAGGGGGACGGGACCTTCGCGTCCGGTTCCACAGCCACCGTGGTCGGCTGCTCTTGCGAAGGAGTGCGTTCCGCACCCTCTGCTCCGGCGGCACGCTCCTTGCGTGACCTGCCGAATGCATTCCGCAGGAGAGTGAGAATGCCCATGTGCGCAACCCTTCGCGTGAGTTGAAGCCGTCAATCCCTGGCCAGGACGGACACGTAAGGTTAGCGGCCCCGGACGGCGATCTTAGGCATGGGCAAGGCGCATGAGACGCGTCTCGTCAACACCCCCTGTTTCAGCCACCACTTCGCTCACCCGTTCACCTGCCTGTTTGTGCCTCGGTACGGCGACGCGATCGCCCGTGCCGCCGCCACTTCCTGTCGCAACGGCTCCAGCACGCTCTGCGCCGGGCCCGTCAGATCCGTTCGGACCTCCACCAGCACCTCCGACTCGCGTACGCCCTCCGACAACTCCCGGAGCTGGAGCGCCACTTGGGTCACCTCGGCCGGTGACGGCGGTGGTGCTCCATGTTTCACCCGTACCCTCGCCGCCGTCGTCGCGTCGACGATCCGTTCCACGGCCACGACGAGCGGGAGCCAGCCGGCGGCGAGGCGGCCGGTGGGCGGGGGTTCGGTGAGGGCGCGCTGGAACTCCGTACGGATGACGGACAGGTCGCGGTAGAGGCGGCGGCGCATACGGGCACGGGCGGCCGGGTCCACTTCCGCACCCCCGCCGACACCTTCCGACCTGCCCGCCTCCGCACCCCCGCCGACACCTTCCGACCTGCCCGCCTCCGCACCCCCGCCGACACCTTCCGACCTGCCCGCCTCCACCCCCACGGCGGAACCCTCCGACGTGGCGAACGCCGACTCCATGTACGCCGCCGTGTCCGCCACCGCCTCCGCCAACCGGTCCCCCACCCGCGTGTGCCAGCTCTCCGGCCAGAGGAGATAGCCCGCGACCAGCGCGATCCCGCAGCCGATCAGGGAGTCCACCAGGCGGGGGAGCAGCAGCGCCGTGCCCTGGTGGTTCAGGACGTCGGAGAGGAGCAGGATCACCGGAGTGATCGCCATTGTCTGGTAGCCGTAGCCGCGTGGAGTCAGGGCCGGGATCAGGGGGGCGAGGAGTAGCAGGACCAGGACGTCCCACCAGCCCCGCGGCACCGCCGACAGCACCGCCGCCGCGATCACCAGTCCCGCCACCGTGCCGAGCGCGCGCAGCAGTGCCCGGGAGAAGACCGAGCCGAAGTCGGGCTTCATGACGAAGGTGATGGTCAGGGCCACCCAGTACGAGCGGGGGACCGGGACCGTCGAGACCAGGACCTGCGCCAGGCCGACGCAGACCGCCAGGCGCAGGCCGTAGCGCCAGGAGCCGGACGACAGCAGGACGTTGCGCGCCGCCCTCGCCGTGCGGATGCGCAGCGCGGCCGGGCGGCCCAGGCGGTCGTCGATGCCCCTCGGGTCCACGTCCGGGGCCGTGACGACCTCGGCCGCGTGGCGCAGGGCGTGGTCGATCGCGCGGGTCGTCTCGCCGGTGGGGGCGGGGAGGTCGAGGCCTATCGGGCCCGTGTAGCCCGTCTCGACAGCGTGCGCGAGGTGGCGGACCGTCTCGCGGATCTGGGGCGGGAGGGGGTGGCCTGACTGGTGGACCGCGGGGGCCGCCTCCACCACCGGTGTGATGGCGTTCAACTGGGCCAGCAGGCGGGTCAGTTCGGGGCTGCGGCCGTGGTGGCGGGCTCGGCGGGCGAGGACGAGGTCGTACGACTGGTTGAGGGACTGGGTGACTGCCTGGCGGGCCGCGTCGTAGGCCGCCGTCGGGTCGTCGCCGCAGGTGGCGAGAAGGTCGCCGACGGTGCGGTAGGTGTTCGCCACCGCCGCCCGTTCCGGGATTCCGGAACGCAACGGCCAGGCCAGCAGGGCCAGGAGGAGGACCAGGAGGCCGCCGCCGGACATCAGGACGGGGGCCGTCCACCATGCGCCGGGGAGCGGAAGTCCCGCGCCGATCACCGAGTTGAGGAGCAGGAGCAGGCCCGATACGGAGGCCACCGCGCCGATCGTCGAGATCATCCCGGAGACGAGCGCGATGCCGGTGAGCGCGGCGACCGCGTACCAGCCGTGGCCGTAGACCGCGGAGCCGAGCGTGACGCCGATCGCGCCGAAGAGCTGGGGGATCGCGATGTTGAGGATGCGCATGCGGTACGCGTCGGCGGTGTCGCCGATGACGCCGGAGAGGGCGCCCATGGAGGCGAGGGCGCCGTAGGCGGGTTGTCCGACGGCCAGGCCGATGGTGAAGGGGAGGGACATCGCGATGGCGGCGCGGGCGATGGCCGGCCGGTTGAGGGGGGCCTGCTGCGATTGGAGGTTCCTCACCAGCCAGTCGGGGGGTGTGAGGCCGATGGGGAACTCGCGGGACATGCGCCCATTATGAGCAGCGCCTCTGCCTATTCGTGCTGGTGGAGTGTGATGTCGACCAGCAGGGCGCGGTGGTCGGTGCCGGTGATGTCGAGGAAACGGGCGCTGTTCGCGGAGAAGTCCCCGGACAGCAGGACGTGGTCGATCTGGGTGCCGAAGGTGGGGGTGAAGCGCTCCGGCCAGCTGGGGGTGCGCGGGTGCCCGGCCATGCGGGCCGCGTCGCGCAGGCCGGTGTCCAGGATGCGGCGGAACGCGGCATGGTCCTGGGAGGAGTTGAAGTCGCCGGCGAGGATCGTGGGGGTGGTGGGGTCCGTGGCCGCGAAGGTCCGGAGCCTGCCCAGTTCTCGGCGCCACAGAGCGACCTGGTTCGGCAACGGGGGCATGGGGTGCGCCAGTTGGAGCCGTAGGGCATGACCGGCTACGTCGGCCACCGCGCCCGGCATGCCCATCGTGCCGGTGACGCCCTTCGTGCCCTTGAGCGGGAAGCGGCTCAGGATGACCGACCCGTGCGAACCGGCCGCCGCCACCGCCTGCCGGTACGGGAACTCGGTGCCGAAGTCCCGCCGCAGCGTGGCCTGGCAGGTGTACTCGCACTCCTCCACGAACACCACGTCCGGCCGCTCCCGCCGGATCACCGGCACCAGCGAGCCGGTCCCCCGCCCGAACTCGACGTTCGAGGTCAGCACCCGCAGCTCGGCGATCGCGGGACCGCTCGGATCACCGCTCTTCCCGTACGGCTCGATGAACCACGCCAGCAGGCCCAGCAGCGCGACTCCCCACACCAGTCCCAGCCGCCAGCGGGTGAAGAGGGAGAGGAACAGTCCGACGCCGGTCGGGGCGAGCAACCAGGGGAAGAACGCGAGGAGTTGGGGGACGGGAGTGGTGGCGTCCGTGTCGGCCGTGCGGCACCCTACGACCACGCTCACGCCCGTGAACAGCAGCCCGGCGCACCATCGCCAGAAGCGGCGCGCGCGATGGCGTTCGGGCACGAAGTCGGCGGCGGTCCACTCGGTGGTCGCGGTGCCCAAGGGGTTACCTTCCGCCGGTGGACGCAGATGCCCGAATCATCCCACGTGTGCCAGGAACTCCCCCAGGATCTCGTTGAACTCCTCGGGGCGTTCGAGATTCGGCAGATGGGCCGCGCCCTCGATCACCCGGAGCGTGGAGTCGGGGAGCGCCGCGTGCATCGCCTCCGCGTCGGAGACGGGGGTGTAGGTGTCGTCGGCGCCCACGACCACCAGGGCCGGGACCGTGACCCGGGTCAACAGGGCACGGTAGTCGGGGCGTTGGGCGCGGGCGCGCAGGGCGGCCGCGGCGGACCCGGGGTCGGTGGCCGTCATCATGCGGTGGACGTGCGCCTTGACCCGCGGGTCCGCGGACGGTGCCACCATCCGCTCCAGCACCTCGTCGGCGTAGCCGCGCATGCCCTCGCGGAGGAGGCGGTCGGCCGTGGTGTTCCGGATGCGGGCGGCCTCCGGGGTGTCCGCCGACGGGAAGGTGTCGGCGAGGACCAGACCGCGGACGCGCTTGCCGAACCGGCCGTAGCAGTCCATCGCGATCTGGCCGCCCATCGACAGCCCGGCCAGCACGAACGTCTCCACCTGCTCCTTCTCCAGCAGGGCCTCGATGTCGGTGGTGAAGTCCGCGAAGTCGGTGACACCGGGGGTCGAGGGGGAGCCGCCGTAGCCGCGCAGGTCGGGGGCGATGACCCGGCGGGCGGAGGAGAACGCCTCGATCTGCGGGGTCCACATCGTGTGGTCGAAGGGGTGGCCATGGATGAGGACAAGGGGGAGATAAGGGGAAGTAAGGGGTGGCATGCGATCGACCCTAGGTCCGCCCAACTCCTCGGTGCAATAAAATCTTTGCTCTCGGTGCAATGTGCCGTGACGAGAGACGTGGAGAGGGGTGGCCCCGTGGGCGACTACCGGCGGATCGCCGACCGCATCGCGGACGACATCGCCTCCGGACGGCTCCGGCCGGGCCAACGGCTGTCCCCGCAAAGGGCGTTCGCCCGTCGGCACGGGATCGCCGGTTCCACGGCGGGGCGTGTCTACGCCGAACTCGTGCGCCGGGGACTGGTGGTGGGGGAGGTCGGCCGCGGCACCTTCGTGCGGGCCGCGGCGGCGGGGCCGTACGGGCGGGCGATCGTCGAGGCGGCGACCACCGCCCCGGTGAACCTGGAGCTCAACTACCCTTCCGCGCCCGGCCAGTCGGAGTTGCTGGCCCCGGCGCTCGCGCCCCTGCTCCGCCCGGACGTGCTGACCGAGGCGCTGCGCCCCGCCCCGGCCACCGGCACGGCGGCGGCCCGCGAGGCCACGGCCGATCTGCTGGCCACACCCGCCTGGCGACCCGTCCCCGACCGCGTCCTCTTCAGCGGCAACGCCCGGCAGGCCATCGCCGCGACCCTCGCCTCCCTCGTCCGGCCGGGCGGGCGGGTCGGGGTCGAGCCGTTGACGTATCCGCTGGTCAGGGAGATCGCGGGGCGGCTCGGGGTCACGCTGGTCGCGTTGGAGGCGGACGGGGGCGGGCTGCGGCCGGAGTCGGTCGTCGCCGCGCATCGGACAGCGCCCCTCTCCGCGCTCTATCTCCAGCCGACGCTCCACAACCCGACCTCCGTGACGACGAGCGAGCCGCGGAGACGGGAAATCGCCGATGCTGTGCGGGAGTTGGGGCTGCCCGTCGTCGAGGACCGCATCTGGTCCTTCCTCCATCCGGACTCCCCCGCGCCGCTCGCCGCCTACGCCCCCGGTCTCGTCCATGTCGTCGACGGGCTGTCGAAGCGGGTCGCGCCGGGGCTCACCGTCGGGTTTCTCGTCGTGCCGGAGGGGCGGGTCGAGGCCGTGGGTGCTGCCATCCGGTCGGGTGGGTGGAGTGCGGGGCGGTTCGCGCTGGAGGCGGGGATGCGGTGGATCACCGACGGCACTGTGGCGCGGCTGGTCGACACCAAGCGGGAGGGGGCGGCTGCCCGACACCGGCTTGTCGTCGAGGAGTTGGGGGAGTTCGCCGTACGGGCCGATCCGCTCACCTACTACGCCTGGTGGGAGTTGCCCGCGCCCTGGCGGGCCGACACCTTCACGGGGGCCGCGGCGGCGCACGGGATCGCCATCACGCCCGGGACCGCCTTCAGCGTCGATCCGAAGGTGACCCCGGACGCGGTCAGACTTGGGCTCGCGTCGGCTGCTGTGCCCGATCTGCGGCGGGCGTTGCGGACGCTCGCCGGTCTCGCAGGAGGCGCAGGAGCAGGAACTCCCGTGCCGGGCGGGCGAATCGGGTGAGCCAGGCCAGCGCGGCCACCGTCAGGCCCACGCCCAGCAGCAGCCAGGCGACCGTGCGCAGGGTCGCGGTCAGGGCGTCGTAGATCGCGCCGCCCGCCGCCCCGGAGAGCTCGGCCGGCAGGTCGGCGACGGTGAAGTGGCGGCCGATCGCGAGCGCGAGGCCGAGCAGAGCGCCGCCGAGGGCCGTGCCGAGCGCGGTCGCGGTGATCGCGCGCCGGCGGCGCACGGCGACGGCGATACCGGTGACGGCGAAGACGGCGGCGGCCACGGGGAGCCAGAAGCCGGCGACCTCAAGCACGTGGAACTCCCTCCGGAGCGGGCCCAGTTCACCGGCCGGGAGAACCTCGACCCGGGTGTGCTGGACGGGGATGTTGTTCGCCAACGGGAGGTTCTCGCGGGCGAGTTGGTGTTTGACCCGGGCGGTGACGGAGGCGAGGTCTACGGTGACCGCGCCGGTCCGCCCCTCGTCCTCCAGGGCGTTCAGGACGGCGTCGTGCGTGACCCGGTTGCCCTCGTCCCAGGCCACGCGGAAGGCCTCGGTCTCGGTGAACGAGCGCATCGCGTCGTGCACGAACGGCGCCATCACGCCCTGGGTCGCGCTCATCCGGACCCGGCCGGCCTTGGCTCCGCCGACCTGGATCCCGCCGATCCGCACCTCGCGCAGGATGCCCGCGCCGACCGTGTCCGCGATCGCGTTCCGTACGGCCGGGTCCGCGGCCAGCGGCGCCATCGTCGTGACGTAGCGGCCGGAGTCGGTCAGGCCGTACGCCGCCCAGGCCGCCAGCGCGCCGAAGGGCGTGAGGAAGCAGGAGAGGGCGACGAGGACGGCCGACAGGGCGCTCCGGAGACGTGGGGGCACCTCCTCAGGACACGGCCGGGGGGCGTCGTATGCGAGCGGGTCGGGGTTTTTTGACTGCGTATGGGTTGAATGTCAAGCCGAATGGGCGGTCCCGGTCGCGGAACCCTTGGCGGAACTGGGGAGTCCGCTCTCGGGTGGAGGCTTCACCCGAACGGGTGTTTCCTGGAGCTGGGGAGAAGGAGGCCGAACATGCGCACCACTCCGGCCCTGCGGACTCTGGCCGCGGCCCTGCTCACCGGTGGCACTCTCGCCGTCGCGGCGGCGGGCACCACGGCAGCGGCAGCACCGACCACGTACGCCGAAGGACATGGCGGTGGCGGCGGTGGCGGCAGTCCGATCTGGGGCACCATCGTGTCCCGCACGGATCTGAACGTGCGGGAGTCGCCCACCACCCGTTCCCCTGTCGTCGACTCGCTCGCACCGGGCAGTCAGGACCGCGTCCAATGCGTGGTCAGGGGACAGAGCGTCAACGGAAATCCCGACTGGTACTGGCTCGTCGGCGCGCAGGCCTGGGCCAGCGCCGCGTTCGTCGACACCGGCGGCCAGGGCGTGCCGTCCTGCTCGGACCCGTGTCCGGGCTGGCGCGACGGCAACGGCAATTCGGGCAACTCCAACTGGAACAACGACCCGAACTGGAACGACAACAGCTCGTCCTCGTGGAGCACGTCGGCCTCCGGGTCGTGGAGCGTCTCGGGCTCGTGGAGCTGGAGTTCCTCCGGTTCGCAGACCGGTGGCGGCATCTGGAACTGGGCACCGTAGGGAGACAGGCAACGCGTGGGCCCCGGCACCAACTCGGTGCCGGGGCCCATGTGTTGCTGTCCGTGTCCGGTCAGCGGACGCGGTTGCCCTCTCCGTCCTCGCGCGTGTAATAGCGGTAGAAGAAGACCAGGAAGACGGCCGCCGTGGTCGCGAGACCGAGGGCCGTGGAGCGCAGCACGCTCTCGCCGGTCTGGCTGTAGAGGAAGCCGAGCGCCGCGCCCGCGAAGCCGGACTTGACCAGCGAGTGCAGCTCGCGCTTGAGCAGCGGCGCGAACTGCGCGACCGCCAGGCACAGCACGATGAACGCGAGCGCCGTCACGAAGCCGAACAGGATGTTCCAGCCGGTGATGGGGCCGCCGCTGCGACGGTTGGCCGCCGCCCAGTAGCCGTAGACGAGTCCCAGGACGACCGGGATCGCGACCTTCGCCACGCGGTGGACGCGTGCGTCGAAGATGTCGGGCAGATTGCTGGTGAATCCGCCCCGGCCGGTGGTGTTGCCCGGGCCGGTCATTCCGCCGGGCGTGGGTGCCGCTTGAGCCATGAGAGCACTCCTCTCTCTCCCCGTACTACCAATGCACACCCCGGCGGAGGCGGTGGCAAGTCGGCGTGCGGCCTCCGTTGCAGCGTGTTTCGCTGGGGCGCATGAAGCTCGTACTCTTCGGCGCCACCGGCATGGTCGGCAGCCGGATCGCGACGGAGGCGTCGGCCCGCGGCCACCAGGTCCTGGCGGTCAGCCGCTCCGGCCAGTCGCCCGTCCCCGGGGTCACCGCCACGGCGGCCGACGCGACGGACCCGGCGATGGTGACCGAGGTCGCGCGCGGCGCCGACGCCGTGGCCTCCGCGTGCGTGCCGCCCCGCGACGGCAGCGACCCGCGCGGCCCCTTCCTCGCCCTGAACGAGGCCCTCGTCGCGGGCGTCCGCGCGGCCGGTGTCGGACGGCTCCTGGTGGTCGGCGGCGCCGGCGGCCTGGAGGTCGCCCCCGGGCAGGCCCTCAGCGACCAGCCCGGATTCCCCGAGGCCTACCTCCCGGAGGCGCACGCCCACCGCGACGTCCTCGCCTACTACCGCGCCCTGGACGACGGCCTCGACTGGACGTACGTCTCCCCCGCCGCCGAGATCGCCCCCGGCACCCGCACCGGCCGCTTCCGCGTCGGCGGGGACCAGTTCATGACCGACGACCAGGGCCGCAGTTTCATCAGCGCCGAGGACTACGCGGTCGCCTTCGTCGACGAACTGGAAGCGGACGCCCACCCGCGCGGCCGGATGTCGGTCGCGTACTGACGGTCGTGCGCCGTCGTGGAACAGGGTTCGGACTCGTGCGCCACGGCGACTCCGGGCGCTCCCCGCTCGACCGGCTGCCCCGCGCCGGGGACCCCGACGCGCTCCGGCGGCAGCACCTGCTGCGGGTGCGCGGGCGGAGCGTCGCCTGGATACCGCCGCTGCTGGTGCTCGTCACCATCCTGCTGGTCGACTGGTACACCAGCGGCGAGTTCCGGACCGTTTCGTGGATCGTGCTCGTGCCCGGTATCGCCGCGGCGATCTGCGGGGTGCGGGGCACGGCCGTGTTCGCGGTGCTCGGCCTCGGCACCTACGTCCTCGCCGACCACGCCTGGCCGCGCCAGTACCAGACCGGGCTGCCCGACTTCATCCTCGTCGGCGTCGGCGGCGCCCTCGCCGTCCTGGCCTGCGCGGTCCGGGTCCGCGGCGAACGCCGGATGCTGCGCATGCGGGACGTCGCCGAGACCACCCGCCGTACGCTGCTGCGCCCGCTGCCGCCGGGCTGGGGCGGCCTCGACCACGCGGCCGTCTACCTCGCCGCGGACGCCTTCGCCCGCGTCGGCGGCGACTTCTACGACATCCAGCCCGGCCTGTACGGCACCCGCGCGCTCGTCGGTGACGTCCAGGGCAAGGGGCTCGGCGCGGTGGAGGCGGCGGCCGCGCTGCTCGGCACGTTCCGCGAGGCGGGGTACCACGAGCGGGAGCTGGCGACCGTCGCCGCGCGGCTGGAGACCCGGATCCACCGGCACGGGCTGCATCTCGCCGCCCTCGACCGCGAGGACGACGACCGCATCGACCGGTTCGCGACAGCCGTCCTGCTGAGCTTCCCCGTCGCCGAACCGGACACCGTCGAGGTCGTCAACTTCGGTCACGAACCCCCGCTGGTGGTCGGCCCGCACGGGGTACGGTCCCTGCCGCCCGGGCACGGACTCCCGCTCGGGCTGGGCGAGTTGGCCCACATGGACGGGCCGCCGCCGACGCTCCGGATCACCCTCGCCCCCGGGGAGACCCTGCTCGTGGTCACCGACGGGGTGACGGAGGCGCGGGACGGGGCGGGCGTCTTCTACCCGCTCAAGTCCCTTGTCACGGAAGGCGTGTCGGCCGATCCGCACCTCGCCGACCCGGAACGTCTCGTCGCCTACGTCCGTGACGGCACCCTGCGCCACAGCGGCGGACATCTCGCCGACGACACCACGATCTTCGCGGTACGGCGGTCCTGACATCACCCTTTGCGGCAGCAGAGGGTGAGCAGAGGTTACGGTGCTGCGGTACGAAGTGAACGATGTGATCGCCGTGTTGGACGGTTCGGGGGAGGACGTATGCCTGGAACGGTGCTGCTGCTCGCGGCCTCGCCGGTGGGCAAGGGATGCCTGGTGGACGCGGCGTCGGTGCTGCCGGTCCTCGCGGCCGTCGACCCCGCGGTCCTGTCCGGCACGGACACCGCCAACGTTGTCGAACTCGCCGACCCGCTGGAGCCGCAGGCTGTCCTGACCCGGTTGCGGGCCGCCGCCACGGCACCGGGTCCGTTGACCGTGTTCGTCACCGGCCAGCTCCAACTCGACCGGAAACAGCACCTTCCGCATCTGGCCCTGGCTCGTACGACCCCGGCGACCGTCCGCTACACGGCGTTTCCGTGGGCCTGGGTCCGGGAGGAGTTGCGCCTGCGCGCACCCGGGACGACGACGTTGCTGCTCGACCTGCACACGGATGCGGAGACCTGGCAGTGGCTGCGGGCTCATCCACTCGACTCGGGCCGCACGAACGCCGTTTACGGTCGCATCGCACCGCCTCCCGCTCGGCGTGTGGTGGCTGCGCCGGCGTACATGAAGGCGGTCGCGACGATTCTGCGCAGCGGGTGGCGTCCGCCGGTTGAGCAGTTGCATCAGCAGGCGGTTGGCCGGCTGGGGGCGGAGGGGTATGCGGACGTGGTGCTTGCCTCGCCGGGGAGCGTCGGGGCGGGCGTCCCTGGGGGCTCCGCCCCCAGACCCCCGTCGGCCCTGAAGGGGCCTCGTCCTCAAACTCCCCCAGAGGGGGGACCCCCAGACGGGCTGAGTAATGCCGGCCCGAGTCCAAAGAGTGCCGCTCGGAGCGAGGACAGCGCGCCGCCAAGCCGCGACAGCGACCCGCACATCGCCGTCGCCTCCGCCGCGCAAGCCGGTCGGCACCTCGACGCCGACGCCCTCGCCGCCGAGCACGAGCAGGCCGCCGTCCGCGCGCACGGCCGGGGTTCCGAAGAAGCGCTGCACTGGACCGAAGTGCGGGCCGATCTGGCGATGTTGGCGGGGGATCCGGTGCGGAGTTGTCGGGCCTGGCTTGCGGTGGCCTCGGCGCGGCTGGCGGCGGGACAGTCACCCGACGCGGCCGCCGTCGAGGCGGCCGTGGACCGTGCCCATCACCAGTGGGGGCAGATCCACGAACCGGCCCGCGCTCGTGAACTCGGGCCCGGACTGGCCGAGTTGAGGAGCCGGGTGCCAGGGCGCCGCGCGGGCGCCCTGGATCACGTACAGCAGCACCTGGTCCAACTCCAGCTGCTGGGCTAGTCAGTTCACCGTCAGGATCTCCAACGCGCCTGACACCAGGGTCCGTACACCCGGCGTCACCGTCACCAGGTCCGGGGCGAACCGCGGGCTGTGGTTGCTGGGGACGGCGTGGAACTTCTCCATCAGGTCCGTGCCGGGGGCCGCGTCCCACACGTCCGCCGGAGTGCTCGTCACGAACCAGTAGGAGTACGGGACGCCCTCGGGGACCAGGTGGGGGAAGTCCTCGCTGCCGGTCGCCGGGCCGGGGTCGAAGACCGTGCCCGCGCCGAGGACCTCGGTGTGCACGGCGGCGATCCGGCGGTCGGTGTCCGCGTCGTTGACCATCGTGGGGAGGCTGGTGCCGATGGTCACCTCGGGCTCGCGCGGGCAGCCCGCGGCGAGGCATTCGCCGGACGCGATACGGCGGATCGCGGCGATCATCCGCTCCCGCACGTCGTCGGACTGGGTCCGCAGATTGAGGGAGATCCGGGCCTCGGCCGGGATGATGTTGTGCCGGGTGCCCGCCTCGATACGGCCCACGGTCAGGACGGCGGAGTCACGGGCCGCGATCTCCCGGGACACGATCGTCTGCAGGCGGGTCACCAGGTACGCGGCCGTGACGACCGGGTCGACCGTCGCCTCGGGGCGGGAGCCGTGGCCGCCGAGTCCGTGGACGACGATGTCGATGTCCGTCGAGGCCGACATGATCAGGCCGGGCACGTGCGGGTAGAACCCGGCGGGACCCGGTGCCGCGTGCTGGGCGAGCAGGACGTCCGGGCGCGGGACGCGGTCGTACAGGCCGTCGGCCACCATCGCCGCCGCGCCCGAACCCGTCTCCTCCGCCGGCTGGCCCACCAGCACCAGCGTCCCCGACCAGGCGTCCCGCCCGGCGGCCAGCGCCTGGGCCGCGCCCGCCAGCCAGGTCACGTGCAGGTCGTGCCCGCAGGCGTGCATCGCGCCGGGGACCGAGGAGACGTACGACAGCCCGGTCTCCTCCTGCACCGGCAGCGCGTCCATGTCGGCGCGCAGCAGCACCGTCGGGCCGTCGCCGTTGCGGAGCACCCCGGCGACGCCGGTACCGCCGATGCCCTCGACGGTGTCGTAACCCGCCTTGGTGAGGCGTTCGGCGAGCTTCGCGGCCGTGCGGTGTTCGCTGCCGGACAGCTCGGGGTGCCGGTGCAGGTCCCGGTAGAAGTCCTCCAGGTCGGGGACCGGGAGGTCGGCGGTGAGGTCGAGTGCGGCGCGCGCGGCGGGGGAAGTGGTCACGGGGGCAGCGTATGCGGGCCGGTTGTGCGTACGGGAGCCCCGGCGGGACAGGGGGGATGCCCCGCCGGGGCGGCTGGTGGAGGTCCCGGCGTGAGATCGGCCGGTCCCCGCGATCCCGGTGTGGGGGATGCCACGACCCATGTTTCCGGCCGCCGTATTGATTGGCACGCCCCTCCCACCAGGGCAATCAATCCCGTTGTAAGGACATGGGCGGACCGGCGTCACCCACACGTCACCCAGGGGCAACCCGGCCGTTTCCTGGTCCGTATGGTCATCGCTTCGGATGTCACTTTCGTCAGGTGTAC
Source organism: Streptomyces sp. NPDC048504 (assembly GCF_043200035.1). Classification (NCBI taxonomy): domain Bacteria; kingdom Bacillati; phylum Actinomycetota; class Actinomycetes; order Kitasatosporales; family Streptomycetaceae; genus Streptomyces; species Streptomyces sp. NPDC048504. The sequence goes on along the minus strand of NZ_JBICXA010000001.1, from coordinate 297,088 downwards.
GGAGGTACGCGCATGGGTCGTCCCGAGCGACCGGTCGACCCGCGGGCGGGTGCCGTGCAGGGGCTCGCGCACGCGTTGCGGGAGCTGCGCCGGGCGGCGGGCGGACCGTCGTACCGGACGATGGCGAAGGCGGCGGGTTTCTCGGCGACCACGCTGTCCCAGGCCGCGGCCGGCGAACGGCTGCCGACGCTCGCCGTGGTCGAGGGGTACGTGCGGGCCTGCGACGGCGACCCGGCGGAGTGGGGCCCGCGCTGGAAAGAGGCCGAGGCGGAGGCGAACCGCGCCGCCGAGTCGACGGATCCGGACGACGACGGCCCGGCGCCGCCGTACCGGGGCGGTCCTCACCGGCGTCACCGGCAGCCACCTCGCCGTCCGCCCGGACGACGGGCTGCTGGTCGGCGAGGGCAGGGTGGCCCGGCTGCCCTCGGGCCGGTCCAGTGGGCACGACCTCGTGCGGGGCGACCAGATCGGCGCGCTCGCCTTCGGCGCCGACGGCTCCACGCTGGCGGTCGGTGACCAGACGGGCCGGGTCGACCTGTGGGACGGAGGACTGCGCCACCGCGAGGGCATCCTGCGCAACGTCTTCCCCGCCCCGATCGGCACCACTCCCTTCGGCACCGACCCGGAAGGCGTCTCGGCCGTCGTCTTCAGCCCCGACGGCCGCGCCTTCGCGGTCGGCGGCAGCGGCGGCAGCCTGCACCTCTGGGACGTGGCCACCCAACAGCCGCTCAGCAGCGCCCCGTTGACGACTCCGGGCGAGGCGATCACCTCGCTGGCCTTCAGCCCCGACGGCACCACGGTCTACGCCGGCAGCGCCCACGTCCCGCTCCAGCGCTACGCCGTGGACCCGGGCCGGGCCCTGGCACGGATCTGCGCGCGCACCGGGAACGCGGAACTGACCCGGGCGCAGTGGCGGACGTACGTGCCGGACGCCCCGTACCGCCGTATCTGCTGATCATCCGGTGGCTTCTCACCCGTACGGCCCAGCTCACGCGGCCGCGTCCGCACGGCGCTGCTCCACTGATGAAGAACGAAGAAAACAAGGGGGCCAGTAGTACCCACCAGGACCCACCGAAGGAAGTGCCGCCCATGGCTGTTCCCGAAGCCACCCTCGCCATCAACTTCACCCAGGGGCTGAACGACGCCTGGTCGAAGGTCGCGCAGTTCGTGCCGAAGCTCGTCGGCTTCCTGGTCATCCTGGCCATCGGCTGGTTCGTGTCGAAGATGATCGCCCGTGTCCTGGACCGGGTACTGCGCAAGGTCGGCTCGGAGAAACTCTCCGAACGGGCCGGTACGGAACGGTACTTGCGGGACTCCAAGTACGACATGACCGGCATCGTCTGCAAGATCGTGTACTACGCGCTGATGCTGATCACCCTCCAGCTCGCGCTCGGCGTCTTCGGCTCCAACCCGGTCAGCACGATGATCAACGGCATCGTCGCCTGGCTCCCGCGCGGCATCGTCGCGGTCGTCCTGGTCGTCGTCGCGATGGCCATCGCCAACGCGGTCCGGGGCATCGTGGGCAGCGCCCTCTCGTCCATGTCGTACGGCAAGATGCTCGCGACCATCGTCTGGGCCTGCATCATGGCGCTCGGCGTGATCGCGGCCCTCGGCCAGGCGGGCATCGCCACCTCGGTCACCCAGCCGGTGCTCTACGCGGCCCTCGCGACCGCGGCCGGCATCCTGATCGTCGGTGTCGGCGGCGGCATGATCACCCCGATGCGCCAGCGCATGGAGCGCATGCTGATGGCGGCCGAGCGCGAGACCACCAACGCCAGGGGCAGCCTCACGGCCTACCAGTCGGGCCGCCAGGACGCGATGACGAACCAGCCGGTGCGGGAGCGGACGGACATGGGCACGGAGATGGGCAGGGGCATGGGCACGGACCCGCGGCGGGACGACATGCCGGGGTCGTCCGGCATGTAGCGCGACGCGAGTGCAGGTGAAGGCCGTGATCCGGAGTTGATTCGCCCCTCGGGCGGGACTGTCCGATCAACTCCGCGGCGATGACGATCGGAGGCGTTGCCACCCGTGGCGGGCGGCAACGCCGACCGACGTATCGACGAGGAGAACGACCATGAAGGTCTTCCCGCGCGGCCGCCACCGACTGGCTCTACTGGCGCCCGCTCTCGCCCTGGTGCTCATTCCCGTCTCCACGGGGACCGCCAGTGCGAATTCCAGCCCGGGCTGGGGCGACGACAAGCCGGACGTGCTCGCCAGTTGCAACCACGACAGCGGAAGCCGGAAGCCCGACTCCTGCCAGTACCACGAGGTCAACGCCTGGACCGCGCTCGGCAAGCGGCACCAGGCCAGCAACGTGGTCGCGAACTGCGCGGGCACCGACAACGGCACGTACGCCGTGAACTACAGCTACTCGACGAACACCTCGTACTCCTACGAGCAGGGCCAGAGCATCGAGGTCAGCGCAGGCCTCTCGGACACCTTCGAGGCGGGCATGAAGGCCAGCTCGATGACCTCCGAGACCTGGACCCTGGGCAACACCCGCACCGCGGCCGGCACCATCACCAACACGATCCGCCCCGGCTACAAGGGCGCGTACTGGTTCGCGCCGTACGTCCGGCACTCGGTGGGCTGGCTGGAGGTGCACTACGGCAAGCGGGTCGACGGCCACTACTACTGGTACTACCCGGGCCAGGGCTCCTCGGGCATCCACATCGACACGCCCGTCGCCTGGTCGGACGGCTCCCTGAAGGGCGAGCTGCACTGGGCCACGTGGAAGTGCTGAACCCGTTTCACCGGTGAACCGGACGGGGCTCGGCCGCCGGGGCCGGGCTCGCGTTCGGGGCGACGGTCGGGGCCGACTGAGGACACCGGGCCTGGCTACCATGGGTTCCACCGGCAGGCCAGAGGGAGCGTTCGCATAGTGGACCCGGGCTCCTCGTGACTGCTCCAAAGGGGACAAGGCATGACTGAGCAGGCCATCTATCGGCACTTGCGTGAGCTGCGCGAGCATCTCACGCCACTGCCCGGCTTCATGTTTCCGGAGATCAGCGACGCGAAGCTCGTCATGATGATGAGCCCGCGCCCCCGCCACCAGCTCACGGCGGTGGTCGTCCGCGACCAACTGTCCGCTCAGTTGCCGGACGGCATGATCGTCGCCGAAGCCACGGACACGGATGACGCATCCCTGGGCAAACTCCGCGTCCCTGATCTCCTGGTCGTGCCGAGGAGCGCCATGGAGACCGACGATCCGCTCGACCCCCGGGAGATCCTTCTCTCCATCGAGATCGTCTCCCCGTCGAACCCTGACAACGACTACGTGGACAAGGCCGCCGATTACCCGGCCATGGGCATCCCCCACTACCTGATCGTCGACCCGCGCAACGGCACATGGACGTACCAGTGGGAGATCGGTAAGCGCGAGGGGCGCCCCGCGTACGAGAACCGCCTGCACCTGCCCTACGGCAACACCGTCACCGTTGCTGCCGAACTGGGGACGTGGACGGTTGCGACGGGTGATCTGCCCCGCTACAGCGCGAAGGACATGATGCGCTGACCCCGTCTGCAGCCTTGGCCGGGCTCGCCGCGGCCGCTCCGATCAAGGCGGCGACGGCGATGACAGCGGCGCAGAATCCTCTGACGTAACGCGCGGACATACCTACCTCGCAACGACAGCGACAACTACGGCGACGACAGCGATGAGTTAAGCACGCTTAATGCGTGCCTAACTTAGAGGGTCGGAGTACGCAACGGGAAGGGCTTCAGGGCGAGTTGAGTCACCGGAAAGCCTTTTTCAGTCACCGTGGCGCTGCTCGGGAAGCAGCCCGTGCCGATGCACCAGCCAGCTGATGGCGGTCAGCCTGCACACCGCGTAGTCGTGGCCGACCGGCTCCCGCCAGTCCAGTTCCGCGAGCGCGTCCAGGAAGCCCAGCGCGTAGTCCGCGAGGTCGGCGTGGTCCGGGGGCGGGGGCGTCAGATCCGGGCCGCCCGCGGCTAGGCGTTCACGCAGTTCAGCCACGTGCTGGTCCACCGCGGCCACGAAGGCGGGCTCGAACGCGAACTCCGCGAAGCGCGGCGCGTACGAGTCGCTGATCTTGACCAAAGGGGACATTTCTCCACCGTACGTTACGAGCGTTATGGAGAGTTCGTGATTCTCATCACCCGGGCGGCATCAAGTAGTTACTCTCGGCGACAGGCCGGTAACTACTCGGAGGTGACTGTCGCATGGTCCACGTTCGCCAACTCGACCCGAGCGCATCCCCGTTGGACTACTTCGGCTACGAATGCCGTCGGTTGAGGGAGGCGGCGAGTCTCACGCTGGAGGGCCTCGGCAAGATCCTCTACTGCACCGGCTCGCTCATCGGGCAGATCGAGACGGCGCAGAAGGTCCCGACCCGGAACTTCGCCGAACGCCTCGACGCCGCGTTCATGACGGACGGGTCCTTCACCCGCATGATCGGCATGGTTCTGCGGAGCCAACTCCCCAAATGGTTCCAGCCGTACGCGGAGATGGAGGCGAAGGCCTCCTTCATCTCCACGTATCAGTGCCAGGTGGTGTACGGCCTCCTCCAGACGCCCGAGTACGCGGCGGCGGTGTTGGCCGTCGACTACCCGGACAAGATCGAGGAGATGGTCGCGGCACGGATGGAGCGGCAGCGCATCCTGGAGAAGAAGCAGCCGCCTGCGGTCTGGGTCGTGCTGGACGAGGCCGTGCTGCTCCGGGAGATCGGCGGCCGTGAGGTCATGCGCAAACAACTCGCCCGTCTGGTGAGCTTTCGCGAGAACCCCTGGGTGAACATCCAGGTGCTGCCGTTCTCCGCAGGCGCGCACGCCGCGACGATGGGTTCCTTCAATCTCCTGCGCTTGGACGACGACCCCGACATCTACTACTCAGACGGCTACGACCAGGGGCACATGACCGCCAACCCGGAAGTCATCAGGGAACGTTCGGTCGGATACGCTCGCTTGCAGGCCACTGCCCTCTCGGTGGAGGACTCGGCCGACCTGATCGCGCGCGTGATGGAGGAACGTTATGGAGACCGGGCGGAAGACGTGGCGTAAGTCCAGTTACAGCGGCAGCAACGGCGGTGACTGTGTCGAGTGCGCCCCCATCGGCGCTACGGCGTGGCGCAAGTCGTCCTTCAGCGGCAGCAACGGCGGCGAGTGCGTCGAGGTCGCCGCCGGTGCCCCCTGTGTCGCGATCCGTGACTCCAAGAACCCCGGCGGAGCTGTTGTCACCATCAACCGCGCCCACTTCGAGGACTTCATCAACTCACTCTGCATGTAACTGAGTTACTCGCCAGTCTGTAACTCGGCTTACTGGCATGATTAATGCATGGTGAGACGGGACGACCCGGAAGTCATCGGGCGCAGGGTCCAGCAGTTGCGGCACGAACGCGGGCTCACCCAGCGGCAGTTGGCCGAGCCCGCCTACACGCCCGCGTACATCTCCACGCTTGAGGCCGGCCGGGTCCGCCCCTCCGACGACGCGCTGCGGCACCTCGCCGACCGACTCGGCGTCGCCTACGAGGAGTTGGCCACCGGCCGCCCCGCCCACCTCGCCACCGAACTCCGCCTGCGCCTCACCGAGGCCCAACGCACCCTGGCCACAGGGGAGTCGGAGGAGGCCACCGAGCAGTACGCCGATCTCCTCGCGGAGGCGGAGACCCTCGGGCTCGCGGACGAGGAGGCGGTGGCGCTGCTGGGGCTGGGCGAATGCGGCCTCGACACCGGCGACCTGACCGCCGCCCGCCTGTACTTCGAGCGCGCCGAGCGCCGACTGGCCGACGAGCCGCTCCCGTCCCGCGTCCCGGCCATCCGGGGCCGTGCGGTGGCGCACTACCTCACCGGTGAACTCCGTTACGCCGTCTACCTGTTGGAGTCCACCCTCGACGAGCTGAACCGGGGCGGCCTGCACGACCCGGATGCCCTGCTGCTGCTCTACGCGAGCGCGATAGGGCCGTACATGGACATGGGCGCGCACGCGAGGGCGGCCCAGGCGGCGGAGTTGGCGCTGGCGCTCGCGCCGCAGGTGGCGGACCCGGCGCTGCTCGCGCGCATGCACCGCTCGGTGGCGCGGACGCTGATAGCGGAGGGCAAGGTCGCCGAGGCGGACGCCTCCCTCGCCAAGGCCGCCGATCTGTACCGTCAGCTCCAGTTCCGTACCGAACTCGCCAACTGCCACTGGATGCGCGGCTACGTCTACGCCCAGGACGGCGAACTGGAGTGCGCCGAGGTCGAGTTGAGACAGGCACTGGCGATGCTGACGGCGAAGCGCGCGGCGCTGTACAGCAGTCAGGTCGCCGTCGAACTGGCCGACGTACTGCACAAACGCGGCAAGTCCGACGAGGCCGCCGCCCTCCTCCACGACGTCCTCAGCGACCTCAGCTCCGAACGCGGTGCCCTGCACTCCGCCGCCGCCCACCGCCTCCTCGGCATCATCGCCGAGGACGCCCGCGACACGGACGCGGCCGAGGAGCACTACGTCCGCGCCCTCAGCCTGCTGGAACGCGCGGGCGCCGCCGGCGACCTGGCCGACCTGTGCCGCATGCTCGGCGACCTGCTCCGCCGCACCGGCCGGGTGGAGGCGGCCCTCGACGCGTACCGCACCGGCCTCGGCCACCGCACCGCCCCCGGGACGACGACCCTGGGCCCGGCCCCCGCACAGCCTCCTCTTTGACAAATCGGGGATACCGCACAGCGCCGACGGTTACCGTGCGACGGACGAGCCGTAGCGGTAGTGGTGCGAAACGGGATGAGACAGGCGCGTGCGCGTGCAGAACGAACGGACCGTGGTCGACGGCCTGCGCCTGGCCGTACGCGCCATGGTCTACGCGGTCCTGGGCGGCGCGGCGCTCGTAGCCATCGCCACGGTCGTCTCCGTCCTCGGCCCGATGGTGGCGATCGACCTCTACACCCCGGCCGTGGCCGCCTGGTGGACGGTGTTCACGGCGGTCGCCGTCCAGGGCGTCCCCTTCCTGCTGCTGGGCACGGTGGTGTCGGCGGCGATCGGAGCGTTCGTACCGGAGAAGGTGTTCACCCGCCTCCTCCCCCGCAACCAGGCCCTCGCCGTCCCCATCGCGGGCGCGGCAGGCGTCGTACTCCCCGGCTGTGAATGCGCGTCGGTACCGGTGGCGAGCAGCCTGATGCGGCGGGGGGTCGCTCCGGCGGCTGCACTGGCCTTCCTCCTCTCGGCCCCCGCGATCAACCCGGTGGTGCTGGTGGCGACGTCGATCGCGTTCCCGGGTCAGCCGAAGATGGTGCTGGGCCGCCTGATCGCCTCCCTCGCCACGGCTGTGGTGATGGGCTGGCTCTGGGCGAGATTCGGCAAGGAGGAGTGGCTACGCCTCCCGAAGCGCAAGCAGACGGCCGCCTCTTCACGAACGGGCGTGAAGGCCTTCGTAGCAGGCCTTCAGCACGACTTCCTGCACGCGGGCGGGTTCCTGGTCCTGGGCGCGGCAGCGGCGGCCACCTTCAACATCGCCGTACCGCGCTCGATCCTGGACATCTTCACGGGTTCGTCCTGGCTGTCCCTCCTGCTGCTGGCCTTCCTGGCGGTGGTCCTGTGCGTGTGCAGCGAGGCGGACGCGTTCGTCGCGGCTTCGCTGAGCGGCTTCTCGCCGGCGGCGAAGCTGGCGTTCATGGTGGTGGGCCCGATGGTCGACCTGAAACTGATCGCCCTCCAGGCGGGCACGTTCGGCCGCGCCTTCGCCTTCCGCTTCTCTTCGACGACGTGGCTGGTGGCGGTGGCCAGCAGCACGCTGGTGGGTTGGTGGTTGTTGTGAGGCGCTACGGCTCGGCGGTCCTGCTGTTGCTGACGGGCGGGGCGGTACTGCGGATCTCCCTCTTCAGCGAGCTGTATCTGCGGTACGTGCAGGCGGCGTTGAGGCCGTACCTGGTCGTGTCGGGAGCGCTGCTGATCCTGCTGGGTCTGGCCGCGGCGGTGAGGGGAATGCGGCACAGGGAGCACGAGGAGCACGAGGAGGATGACCCGGAGGAGCAAGAGGAAGACGAGCACGGCCACTCGCACTCCCACTCCCACGCGCACGGCGGCCCGCGAATCGCCTGGCTGCTGACGCTCCCCGCCCTGGCGCTCCTGCTCTTCCCGCCTCCCGCACTGGGCTCATACAGCGCGTCACGCGAGGAGGCGCAACGGGCGGCGCAGGGCGTGGGCGCCTTCCCCGCCCTCCCCGCCGGAAAGGTGCTGGACATCTCGGTCGCCCAGTACAGCTCCCGCGCGATCTACGACACCGGCCGCTCCCTCAAGGGCCGCACCCTCCGCATGACCGGCTTCGTGACCCACGGCTCCAACGGAACCTGGTACCTCACCCGCCTCCTGGTCACCTGCTGCGCGGCCGACGCGACGATCAGCAAGGTCGAGATCCGGGGCGACGAGGCCGACGGGGCGCCTCAGACGGACAGTTGGGTCACGGCCACGGGCACGTGGATCCCGAAGGGCAAGCTCGGGACGGACGGGGCGTGGCCGCCGGTGCTCAAGGCGACGGTGGTCAAGCAGGTGAAGGAACCGGCTGACCCGTATGACAAGCGTTGACGCATTCTGGAGGTTCGGGTGATTCCTGCGCGTTAAGGTGCCTCTGATGCGCTGGGTGTGGAGCGCGTCACACATCGCTACGAAACAGGGGCCGCCGGAAGTGCTGTGCGGCCGTGCATCTGGGGGGCCTCGTGCACGAGATGGTCAAGGGTGGGAACGTCGGTCTGGCGTCGCTGAGCGAGGACGTCGGGTCGGTGATGATGAGCCTGAGCTGGGGCAGTCCGACGGGAGAGGGCGACGCGGACGTCTCCGTACTGCTGCTCACCGCGGACGGAAAAGTGCGCAGCGACGGGGACTTCTACTTCTACAACAACCCCGTCGCCGCAGACGGCAGCGTCCAGCTGCTCGGCAAGGCGCCGACGGCGGACGGCAGCGAGGACCGGATCACGTTCGATCTGACCGCAATTCCGGCCGGAGTCGATCAGATCGTTGTAGCGGCGAGCCGTTATGAGAGCGCCCGTTTCTCCGAACTGCAGGATCTGCGCCTGACGTTGGCCGACGGCTCCGGTGAGAGCCTGCTGCGCTTCTCGATCGACGATCCCGGCGAGGTCAGCGCGCTGCTCTTCGGCGAGTTCTACCGGCGGGGCGGGGACTGGAAGTTCCGGGCGATCGGACAAGGCTACGAGTCCGGACTCGCGGGCGTGGCAACGGACTTCGGCGTCGACATCGACGACGACGCGGGCACGGACGCAGACGTGGAGGGCGCTTCCGATTCCGACGCCGAGCCGGACTCCGAAGCCCCGGTCCGTGCGCCGGAAGCCGTCTCCGTGATTCCCGCGCAGCCGTCGAGTCCCGCGGTCGAGTCGGTACCCGAGGCGGGTGGCGGGGCCGAGGCAGCTCCGCGTCCCGCCCGTCCTCGTACGGCCAAGAAGAAGGTCACCCTGCCGAAGGTGGCCAAGAAGTCGCTCGCCGAGAACGACTCCTGGCGGGGGGCCCGGCTCTTCCCGGCGTCCGCGCTCAAGAGCGACCACGAGCGGGAGACCCGGGCGACCTCCGTGCTGCTGTCGGTGATGGCCCAAGTGCCGGAGTTCGGGCGGCGGTTGACGGCCGCGTTCGGGGCGCCGGTCGGGCGGATGGAGACGTTCACCGAGGTCACGCTGCCCAACGGTGAGTCCCCGAGGCGGCCCGACGGGGTGATCCGGGTCGAGCGGGCGGGCAAGTTGTGGACCGCGCTCGTCGAGACGAAGACGAACGGCAACCCGCTCAAGCCGGACCAGGTGCAGGCCTACGCCGACATAGCGGCCCGGCGCGGATACGAGGCCGTCATCACGCTCTCCAACGACGTGGAACTGGAGGGCAGCCCGCTGGTGGAGGTCAAGCTCGACGGGCGGCGCAAGCACAAGGTGGCGCTCTGGCATCTGTCCTGGGCCGAAGTCGCCCACCAGGCACAGCTGTTGATCCGGCACGAGGGCGTCGGCAACGCGGCGCACGCCTGGCTGCTCCAGGAACTGCTGCACTACCTCCAGCACGAGAACTCCGGCTGCCACGGCTTCCAGAACATGGGCCGCTCCTGGGTGCCCGTGCGCAACGCCATCGACACCGACACCCTGTGCCAGGGCGACGCGCGGGCGATGGAGGTCGTGGAGAGCTGGGAACGGCTCGTCCGGCAGGTGTGTCTACGGCTCGGCGGCGAACTCGGCGAGAAGGTGCTGCCTGTGCAGCGCGCCAAGCGCGGTACCGACCCGGCATCGCGACGGGCCGCGTTGGCCGACCGGCTCTGCGTCGACGGCCGGCTCGACGCCGAACTCCGTATCGAGGGCACGCCCGGCGTCCTCGCCCTCTGCGCCGACCTGCGCACCGGCAAGCTGCGCACGTCCATCGAGATCGCCGCACCCGACCAGGGCTACCCCCTCACCTGGGCCAAGCGCCTCATCCGCCGGCTCGCCGAGGCACCGGCCGACCTGCATGTCGAGACCCTCTTGGAGGGGCAGACGGGCGGGCCGCGCGGCACGCTGGAACGTCTGCGGCCCGAACCGGCCGACATCCTCCCCAAGAACGGGGCACAGATCACCGGCTTCCGGCTCTCCCTCTTCAGGGGCATGGGCAACACCCGGGGCACCGCCGAATCGGGATTCATCCGCAGCGTCGACGAGTCCGTGGACCGTTTCCACGCGAGTGTGGTGGTGCACCTGGACGGGCGTGCGGCGCGGGCCCGGCGAACCGTCGACGCCTAGATCTGCACCCGCCCCTGCTTCTGCACATCCGTGAGTCGTTGCGCGCCGGTCGGGAGCGCCTGCTGCATCGCGTCCGCCGGTACGTTCCCCAGGCCGCCGTTCGTGAAGGTGATGGTGTCGTCGCCGATGCGGACGGCGGCGGTGTCGAGGGTGAGGGTGGACTGGTCGCCCTCGGGGGTGGTGCCGGTGAGGGTGAGGTGGAGGCCCTCGCGGGCGTCGCCGACGTTCGGGAGGGTGGCCTCGGTGACGGTCACGGTCTGTGTGCCGGAGCGGGTTGTCGTCGCCGTGAAGTTCGCGCACTTCTGGGGGAGGGACGTGAGCCAGGTCATCGTGCGGTCCACGTCCGCCGGTTTGAACGCGGCCACCTGGTAACGGAGTTGGGCCTCGTCGCCGGTGTCGTCGAGGGTGGTCACCGCCTGGGTGGTCGCGGGGGTGCCGAGGAGTTCGTCGGCGTAGAGGGCGTCCAGGAGGCGTTGGCAGTCGGGTGCGGCCGTCTTCGCCTTGAGCAGGGTGTCCCGCCAGGTCGCCGTGCCCTGGGTCGGGGTCCAGGGGGCGCCCAGATCCGCGTCCGTGATCAGCGCGGCCTGGGCCTGGGCCGGGGTGAGGACGGGGGCGGCGGCCGGGGAGGCATGGGCGGCGGGGGACGTCCGCACGGCCGAGGGGGACGGCGCGGTCGTCACCTTGTGCAGGATCGCCTCGTTCGCGCAGCCGGCCGCGGTCAGCGGGGTGCCCGCGGCGAGTATCGCGACGAGGACGCGGGCCGGGGTACGGGTCATCGAGGTCCCTCCTGGGGCGGGGTGCCGTGCACGGGGTGCGTTCCCCAACGGCACCACCGCCCGCGCCCGCCCACCAGCGCGCCGGGCCGTCCGGGTGAGAGGGGGCGCGTGGGTTGTGCGTCGGGTGCGGGCCCGGTGGGGGCTGGTCGCGCCCACGCGGCGGTAGCCGCAAATCAAACACAGCCCCGCGCCCCGGTCCAGATGCTCTGCGGCGACCTGGCGACCGGCGGCCCGGCGGCCACGGACGACTCGCTGGAGCGGCCTGGAGGCCGGTTCAGGGTGAGCGTTTCGACCGTGCCGGGATGAGTTGGTTCGAGGGAGCGCTCTGGACGACTTGTCGGCCTCCGTGGCTTCGATGCCTCGGCTTTGGGCCGGGTGCGAGCGCTGATCCATGGCGGGCCAGGTAAGAGGCTCGCCCTATCGACGAAGAGGAAACCCGTCTTTGTATCAAGCGGACGAATGCGGCTTGACTGCACAGCTATAGGCATACGGCAACGCGGTGCAAGCCCGGTCCGATCGTGCGATGTGGACGATGGACACCACGATGAACACCCGATTGTGCCGGTGCGCAGATTGACCGTTCCATGTTTTGAACCCGTTTATCAGCAGCGGTGTTCCAGTTCCACGCCGGCCGCACCTTGCGGTCCCTTCTCGGAGGCATTCCGAAATGAACGCAACCATGCGCAGATTCGTCATAGGTACCGCCGCGGTTTCGATGGCACTTTCCGTGGCCGCCTGCGGGAAGGCCGGGAACGACAACTCCGGCAGTGACAGCACCGGCTCTTCCTCCGGAGGCAACTCCGTCGGCCTCCTGCTACCGGACAGCGTCACCACTCGCTACGACAAGTTCGACAAGCCGTACTTCGAGGCCAAGGTCGAATCTCTCTGCCCGGACTGCACCGTCGAGTACGCGAACGCCGCCGGCGACCCCGCCAAGCAGGCTCAGCAGGTCAGCACCATGGTGACCAAGGGCGTCAAGGTCATCGTGATCGACCCGCAGGACTCCGCCGCGATCAAGTCCTCCATTAAGTCCGCGGTCGACAAGGGCATCAAGGTCATCGCCTACGACCGACTGGCCCAGGGCCCGGTCTCGGCGTACGTCTCCTTCGACACCGTCAAGGTCGGCGAGCTCCAGGGCCAGGCCCTGCTCGCCGCGCTCGGCCCCAGGGCGACCACGAAGTCCAAGGTCGTCATGATCAACGGTGACGACGCCGACCCGAACGCCGCCAAGTTCAAGGAAGGCGCCCACAAGGCCCTCGACGGCAAGGTCGACATCGCCTACGAGCAGTCCGGCCTGTGGAAGGACACCGTCGCCGCGCAGAAGATGTCCGCCGCGATCACCCAGCTCGGCTCGAAGAACATCGCGGGCGTCTACGCCGCCAACGATGGTATGGCCGGCGGTATCGCCACCGTCCTCAAGGGCGCCGGCATCAGCCGCATCCCACTGACCGGTCAGGACGCCGAGCTCGCCGCCATCCAGCGCATCCTCACCGGAACCCAGTCGGCCACCATTTACAAGGCGTTCAAGCCCGAGGCCGAGGCTGCCGCCCAACTCGCGGTCAACCTGCTGCAGGGCAAGGACATCTCCTCCCTCGCCACCCATACCGAGACCAGCGGCTCCGGCGAGAAGGTGCCCTCCCGGCTGCTGACCCCGGTGTCGGTCACGGTGGACAACATCAACGGCACGGTCGTCAAGGACGGCCTGTACACGGTTGCCGACATCTGCACCGCCGAATACGCAGCCGCCTGCAAGAAGGCCGGCCTCGAATAAGCCCGGCCTCGCCGTCCGGGGGCCCCGGCTCTCACCCTCGGTCCGGGCCCGGGAACGCCGCGACGTTCCTGGCTCGCCACGGCCCGCCTCGCAGCGCCCGTCCGGCGCCCGCCCCTGGCGGTCGTGTGAACAACGCCGTCGGCGTCCCCAACGCGCTGGTCAGCTTCCTGGCCTGCCTGATCATCGTGGACTTCGTGTTGCGCCGCACCGCCTATGGCCGGAAGGTGTTCGCGGTCGGCGGCGGTACGGAGGCGGCCCGCCGCGCGGGTATCAGCGTGCCGATGATCCGTATCACCGTCTTCGCGATCGCCGGTGGCTTCGCCGCAGTCGGCGGCATTTTCTTCGCCGGCCGGACCGCCGGCGCCGCGCTGTCCGCCGGTGGCGGCAGCAGCCTGATGCCGGCCATCGCCGCGGTGGTCATCGGCGGCCGTGGCTCCGTCTGGTCCGCCCTGCTCGGCATGCTCGTCATCGGCTCCGTCTCCCGCCGCAGCCAGAAGGCCGTCGGCCGCGCCTGGCGCGCACCGACCCCATGACATGCCGCCGCCTGGCACAGAAACACGAAGGACAGCGCCACGGCACGGTGCGACACGGGCAGACGATGGCGACCTCCGGTGAGGCCACGGATCGCGGCCATCGGACTGGACAGTCGCTCTGGCCTCGAAGCAGGAGCAGAACGGCTCGCTGCCTCAACCGCGGTCCGAGGGGAGTCCTGGGTCCTGCGCGGACCGAGGGCAGGGTTCAGGAGTCGTGGTGTGTGGTGATCTCTCGAGCGATCCGGTTGAACGTCACCGCGTCGGTGCTGCGCAGGGCGAAGGCATAGACGTCCACCGTCGGCGGGGGATTGATGGTCACCAGCTCAAGCGACGCGGGCAGGGCGTAGCCGGAGGGCACCAGGGTCGCTCCCAGGCCGGCGTCCACATAGGAAAGGGCGGCATTCAGACTGGCTGCGGACGGATCGTCCGTACGCGTGTCACCGATCGATTTCCGCAGTCCGGTCAAGACCGGAGCGTTCGACGGGCAGGTGACCCAATCCTGTGCACCGAGGTTCCCGGCCGGTGCAGGAGCCGTGGGGGAAGAGCCGTGGGGAACGGCCATCCCGAGTTCCAGTGAGCCGATGCGGTGCTTTCGCTCCCGCCACGACGAGGCGTGAAGAGGGCCGACGCCGACGTCGATACCTCCCGATCCGACTGCCTCGATGAGCGATTCCGCGTCGGCGAAGTTCACGACACGAGTCGAAAGCTTCGAAGGGGACGCCCGCAGAGTTGCCACGGACTTCGCCAGCCACAGGGTGGGCGTCATCTCGTTCGCGCCGATGATGACGCCCTTGCGCGAGCTGCTCGCTGCACGGACCGCCACCTCCCGCGCACGTTCGACCGCATGCACCGCCTGCTGGGCCTCGACGAGGAAGGCCCGCCCCGCGGGAGTGGTGGAGGTGCCCGTCGCCGTACGCTCGAACAGCACGACACCCAGGGAGCGCTCCAGGGTCGAGATCTGCTGGGACAGGGACGGCTGGGCGACATGCAGTGCTTTCGCGGCGGCGCAGATGGCCCCCGCTTCGTCGACAGCGAGCGCGTACTCGATCTGCCGCAGAGTGACTGTCATAGGCCCAGTCTAAGTGGCATCTCATCTCATAGGTGTGCCCTATAGCCATTTCCTCTTAGGTAAGTGGGAAGTGGTCTTTGGTACCGCTCCGGCGAGCGTGTTTCGCTACTTGCATGACTCCCCAGATAAACGAGATAGACGCTGTCGGTGAGATCGACCGTCTCGCCGACACCCTGCATGGCTTCGACATCGTCGACCTGAGCCATACGCTCGAAATCGGCATCCCCACTTTTCCGACTCATCCGAAGTACATCATCGCCGACTACGTGTCGATGGACGACGTCGCGGAATTCAAGCAGCTCATCATGTGCGACCACTCCGGCACGCACATCGATTCGCCCTCGCACTTCGTGCCCGATCCCGAGGATCCTCGGCGGATCTCCACCGCTGACCTGAGCGTGTCCCAGCTGATCGGCCGCGCCGTGGTGATGGCCTTCGGCCCGTTCGGGGCCACCAGCCACCACATCAGCCTGCAGGACGTGCGGGCCTGGGAGGAGGCGAACGAGCCGGTCCGTGAGGGCGACATCGTCATCATCAACACCGGCTGGGCCCGGCACTGGAAGCGCATCCCCGAGGGCTTCGACTACCTGCGCGGCTGGCCGGGGCTGAGCGGTGAGGCGGCCGCCTACCTGCGCGGCAAGAACATCAAGGCCATCGGTATCGACTGCATCAGCATCGACCCCGGTGACGTGTCGGGCGCCGACCTGAAGGCGCACTACGAGTTCCTGCCCAACGGCGTCCTGGTCCTGGAGAACCTGACCAACCTCGACGGGCTGCCCCCGGTGGTCCTGTTCGCCGCCCTGCCGCTGAAGATCGCAGGCGGCACCGGTTCCCCGGTCCGCGCAGTCGCTCTCGTCGCCAAGGGAGACTCCCGTGCCTGATCACATCACGCTGCGCGACGTCGCGCTCCCCCCGCTGTCCGCGCTCGAACCCGAGCCGGTCCTGTCGGGCGAGGTGTACGCCGGCCGCATCATCCGCACGCGCGTGCGGATGCGCGAGCTGGGCCTTACCCACCTCATCGCCTACGCCGACCGGGAACACCCCGGCAACAGCCTCTACCTGACGGGTTTCGATCCCCGGTTCGAGGAAGCCCTGGTGGTCCTCGACCTGGACAACGCACCCTGGATCCTCGCCGGCAACGAGTCGAGCGCGATGATCCCCGGCCTGCCCGTCACCGCGACCGCCGTGCTGTGCCAGTCGCTCAGTCTGCCTGGGCAGGACCGCAGCATCCAGCAGCGCATTTCCGCAGCCCTGCGCCAGGCCGGCGTCGGCCCGCAATCCCGCGTGGGACTCGTCGGATGGCGGCAGATCACGGCCGGCGACTCCCCCCTCTCTCCGTACGCCTACGCCGTCCCGGCCTTCGTGATCGGCGAGGTCCTCGATGTCACCCAGAACCTCACCGACGCCACGTCGATTCTCATGGGTATCGACGGCCTGCGCTCCCGCAACGAGGCCGACCAGATCGCGCTCAACGAGCACCGCGCCACCCGCGCCGCCGGCCACGCCTGGCGCGCACTCCAGGCCCTCAAGCCCGGACGCTCGGAATTGGCGACCGCCGAGCACATGGCCCTCAACGGTCTGCCTCTGACCGCGCACGTGATGCTGACCACCGGGTCCGGCAAGGTCGTGGGCCTGTGCAGCCCCAGCGACCGCGTGATCGGGCACGGAGACCTGCTGTCGACCGCGGTCGGGCTCCAAGGCGGACTGACCTCGCGTGCCGGATACGTGCTGCGCGCCGACGAACTCGACCAGCGGCAGATCGGCTTCGCGGCCGGCTACTTCGGCGCCATCGTCACCTGGTACCGGGGCCTCACCCTGGGGGCATCGACCGCCGAGATCGCCGAGCAGACCACGCAGGAGCTGGCGAAGTCGTCGATCCGCCCGCTGCTGAACCCCGGGCACCTGCAGCACATCGACGAGTGGCTCGACAGCCCCTTCGCCGCCGGATCCCACGGCACCGTCCACTCCGGCATGTCCCTGCAAGCCGACATCATCCCCGTGGGATCCACACCGGACCTGGCCGCCAACTGCGAGGACGCCGTCGCGATCGCTGACGCCGACCTGCGCGCGGAACTCGCCGAGCGCTATCCGCAGATGTGGGCACGCGTCACCGGCCGCCGCACCTTCATGACGCAAACCCTCGGCCTGCAGATCGCCGAGGAAGTCCTCCCCCTCTCGGACCGGCAGGCAGTCCTGCCGCCCGCGCTGCTCTCGCTCTCCTCAGTCCTGGTCACCACCGCGTAGCGGCGACCGCGGTCGGCGTAGCCAGAGAAACCCTGCCCCTCCCTGCGGCCGGAAAAGGTAGCCCGCACGTCACTGAAGGGCAGAAGCCGGCCTGTCGCCGTGTGCCGACGACCCCATCCGTGCCGAGAGTCGATGCCCCCGCGTGTGGCCCCGAAGGCCGGGTGCGACCCAGCGATGCCCTGAAGACCTTCATCGCCGCGTTCAGGATGTCGGATGCCTCGGGGTCGCACGATGCCTCCGGTGACCTGCCCTTCCTCGATGTACGCGCCCTGGCAGTCGACCCAGGGGAGCGGTACCTGTGTGCGGGCCTGCACGGCGGCAGCGTTCACAGGCACGGCTCTGCCGCGCGGGCGCGACCGGCCCCCGCGGCGGCGCAGCCGAAAATCGGTGGCTGGAGTCTTCGCAGGGCTGCTAGCGTCCGCCGCATGAAGCGCGCCAAGCCGTTCCCGTCCTCCTGGACGACGACGCCGGACCCTGTCCCGGCGCGCTGACTGCTGAACCGAGTCGAAGCCCCGGGGCGAGTGCCCCGGGGCTTCGTCGTCGCCGGATTCCTCGCCCCGCCCGTCGCAGAGCGAGGAACCCATGAGCGAGAAGAACCCGAGCGAGAAGAACCCGCACGACCACCGCCGTCTCGGCCGCGGGCTCGGCCTCTTCGACACCGACCCCCTGATGGGCGCGGGCCTGCCGTACTGGCTTCCCGACGGCGCGACCGTACGGCATGAACTGGAGGAGTACGTAAGGGAGTTGGAGCGCGCCGCCGGCTACCGGCACGTGTACTCGCCCGTGCTCGGCAAGCGGGAGCTGTACGAGATCTCCGGGCACTGGTCGCACTACAGCGACGACATGTTCCCGCCGATGAGGCTCGGCGCGGAGGAGGTCGTACTGCGGCCCAGCCTCTGTCCCCACCACGCCCTCATCTACCGGTCCCGCTCGCACAGTTACCGCGAACTCCCCCTCCGTATCGCCGAGTTGGGCGGCATGTACCGCTCCGAACTCTCCGGCGTCCTCGGCGGACTGACCCGCGTCCGTGCCATCCAGCTCAACGACGCCCACATCTTCTGCACCCTGGACCAGGCCGTCGAGGAGGCCCGCGCCGCCCTGGACCTCATCGCCCACGCCTACGCCGATCTCGGCATCCGCGCCTCCCGCCATCGGCTCTCGCTGCCGGGGGACGGCGGCAAGTACGTTGCGGATCCGGCCCTTTGGCGGCGGGCCACCGCGATGCTGAAGGAGGTCCTCGACACCTCCGGCATCGCATACGAGTCCGCCGAGGGCGAGGCCGCCTTCTACGGCCCGAAGATCGACGTCCAGATCGCCGACCCGGCCGGCCGCGAGGCCACCCTCTCCACCGTCCAGATCGACTTCCACCAGCCCGAACGCTTCGACCTGCACTACATCGGCGCCGACGGCGCGAAACACCGGCCGGTGATGGTGCACCGCAGCGTCATCGGGAGTGTGGAACGGGCGGTGGCGCACCTCGTGGAGGAGCACGGCGGCGCCTTTCCGGCATGGCTGGCGCCCGTACAGCTGGTCGTGCTGCCGGTGTCGGAGGCGCAGGCGGACGCGGCCCACGAGCTGCTCCGCCGAGCCCGGCTGGGCGGCCTGCGCGCCGAGTTGGCCACCCCCGAGCAGGGCAGCCTCGGTGCCCGTGTCCGAGCGGCGCGGCTCGTCCCGTACCAGGCCGTGATCGGCGAACGGGAGGCCGCCGACGACCTGGTCGCCGTACGACTGCGGGACGGGCGGCGGATCGGGCCGCTGGCGCCCGCCGAACTGCTGCACCACATCGGCGCCCGGGTCGAGGCACGCGGCACCGCGCTGTGGGCGGATGCGTAAGGTCACCCTTGAACTGCCTTGAACTGCCTTGGACCGCCTTGACCTGGCTTGAACTGGCTTGGCTGCTTGAACTGGCTTAGCCGCCTTGAACTGCCTCGATTCACCGAACCGTCCCGAGAGGAACCTGACGTGACCGGTCAGCCCATCCCCGTGATCATCGACTGCGACACGGGGGTCGACGACGCCCTGGCGCTGCTGTTCGCCGTCCGCCACCCGGGTCTGGACCTGCGCGCGGTCACCTGTGTCGCCGGGAACACCGATGTCGATCAGGTCGTACGGAACACGCTGATCGTCCTGGACCACGCCGGTGCCGGTGACATCCCGGTCGCGCGGGGTGCGGCCCGGCCGCTGATCGAGCCGGCGCGTTCGGCGGCGCACGTCCACGGGCAGGACGGCATGGGCGACATGGGGCTGCCCGATTCCACGCGCAGGCCCGTCGACGTGGACGCGGTGACCCTGCTGCGCCGCGAGATCCTGGCCTCCCCCCGCCCAGTCACCCTCATCCCGACCGCGCCGCTGACGAACATCGCGCTGCTGCTGCGTACGTTCCCGGAGGTCACTCGCAACATCGAGCGGATCGTGTTCATGGGCGGCGCGGTGGCGGTCGGGAACGCCACGCCGGTCGCGGAGTTCAACGTGTGGCACGACCCGGAGGCGGCCGCGATCCTGCTCACCGCCGGCGTGCCGATCACGATGTACGGGCTGGACGTCTTCGAGCGGGTGCAGGTTCCGGCCGCCGACGTCCAGCGGCTGCGGGAGAGTCCGGAGCCCCGGCTGAAGCTCGCCGGCGACCTGCTCGCCCACCGCGACCCGGCCTTCTCCGACGACCTCACCCCCACCGGCGGCCTCGGCGACGCGGGCGCGGTCTGCGCGGTCGCCGACCCGGGCGGCCTCACCACCCGCCTCCTGCCGGTCGAGGTCTCCCTCGCCCCGGGGCCGGGCCGAGGACAGACCATCGTCGACCGGCGTCCGCGCCCCGGCGAGTCCGAGATCCACGACGGCGCCCGCGAACAGGCCCTGGTGGACGTGGGGTTGGACGTGGACGTGGAGCGGTACGTGAAGCTGTGGCTGGGGACGGTCGAGGGGTAGAGGGCACGGTCTGTTCACCGGGAGCGCGGAGGCAATGGTTAGGGATACACTCCTTAGGGGTGTATCCCTAACCGTTCAGGAGGGTGCGTGCAGCGTCACGCAAGGCCGGACAAGCCGTCCCGTCTCTTCGACCGCGGCGCCGAATGGGACGCGCTCAGCGCTTTCGTGAACCGGCCGCTGCCCCATGCCATGCTCGGCATCGTCAGCGGCCGACGGCGCATGGGGAAGACGTATCTCCTGCGGGCGCTCGTCGAGCAGTGCGGGGGCTTCTACTTCGGGGCCACCGCCGGAACCGAGGCCGAATCGCTCCGGCAGTTCAGCACGGCCCTGGCCGAGCACCAGGGTTCTCCGGTGCCCTTCACCTTCGCGACCTGGGACGACGCGATCTCGTTTCTCTTCGGTCTCGCCGTGCCGGGGCGCGGGGCCAGCCCGTTCCTCGTCGTCATCGACGAGTTTCCGTATCTGGTGAAGGTGGCGCCGGAGCTTCCCTCGCTCATCCAGCGCGTGATCGACCGCTTCCAGGTGGACGAGAGCGGCATGAGGCTCCTCCTCTGCGGTTCGGCGATGTCCGTCATGGGAGGGCTGCTCGCCAGCACCGCGCCCCTGCGCGGCAGGGCCCAGCTCGAACTCGTCGTACGTCCCTTCGGCTACCGGGCCGCAGCGGACTTCTGGGATGTCTCCGACGATCCCGCGCTCGCCGTACGGCTGCACTCAGTGGTCGGCGGCACTCCCGCGTACCGCCGTCAGTTCCTGGCGGACGACATCCCCGCCGGTCTGGGGGACTTCGACGACTGGGTGTGCCGGACCGTCCTCTCGCCGTTCAGTCCACTCTTCCGTGAGGCGCGCTACCTGCTCGCCGAGGAGGCCGACATCCGTGACACCGCGCTGTACCACTCGGTACTCGCGGCGGTGGCACAGGGCAACACCACACGAGGCGGCATCGCGGGCTACATCGGCCGCAAGTCCGTCGATATCTCGCATCCGCTGAACGTCCTGGAGGACAGCCACCTGCTGGCCCGCGAGGCGGACATCTTCAGGGCCGGAAAGTCGCAGTACCGCATCACCGAGCCGCTGATCAACTTCTATGAGGCGGTCATGCGTCCGGCCTGGGCGCGGCTGGAGAGCGGACAGGCGGCGGAGGTCTGGGCACAGTCGGCGGAGCGCTTCGCGGCGCAGGTCGCGGGACCGCATTTCGAGGCGATGTGCCGGGAGTACGTGCTCGGGCCCGGGCGATCCCTGCTGAGTACGTCGTTGGGCGAGGTCGGCAGCGGTGTGGTGGCCGACCCGAAGGAGCGCCGGCAGATCGAGATCGATGTGGCCGTCGTCGAACCGGGGTCCGGCGCCGGCAGTCCCGCGGTCACGCTGCTGGGCGAGGTGAAGTGGGCGACCGTCATGGGGGTGAACCATCTGGAACGTCTCGGGCGGGCCAGGGAACTCCTTGCCGGCCGGGGCATGGACACGACGCGGTGCGGGCTGGCGTGCTTCAGCGCCGTCGGCTTCAGCGACGCTCTCCGTGCCCGGGCCGAAGGAGGCGGTGTGCTGCTGATCGGCCTCGACGAGCTGTACGGCCGTGCGACGCCGACGGCGCTGACGCCCTGAACGAACCCCGCCGCTCACCAACCCTGAGACGGGCGCGAGCGGCGGGGGGCCGGAGAGATACGGCTACTACCCGGATACGGCTACGAGTGCGAAGCCCGCCGGCGACGCGTAGCGACCACGATCGCCGCCCCGCCCGCCAGCAGGACCGCCGCCCCGCCGACCAGCGCGCCGGTGTTGCTGCCGCCGCCGGTCTCCGCGAGGTCGCCACCGCCGCCGTTGGGCGAGGGGGCTGCCGCAGGAGTGGTCGACTCGGAGGTGGCCGGGGTCGGGGTGGCGGACTCCGGGGTCGACTCGGAGGCGCTCGGGGTGGGGGTCGAGGACTCCGAGGCGGGCGGGGTGGACTCCGGGGCCGACGGGGGGACCGAGGCCGGGGCCGAGGGGGACGGGGGCTGGGACTCGGTGGTCGTGCAGTCCTTCGTGCCGCCGTTCCAGGCCGCGATCAGCTTGTCCTTGATGACCGTGTGGTCGGGGCCCTTGGGCAGGTCGCCGTGGACGAGGCCGTCGCCGGCGGCGGGGTTGCCGTCGAACTTGACCGCACCCCGGTAGAGGTCGATCTGCGCGAAGCAGCCCTCGTCCGGCACCGCGATGTCGAGGGAGTCCGTCTGGCCCTTCTTCACGGTGACCGTGTCGAAGTCGACGAAGACCTGCTGGCCGGAGGTGGCGAACGTCGGGCCGTGGGCGATGTACGAGGCGAGCGAGGCGGTGCAGGTGGAGGCGTCACCGGCGGTGCGGACCTTGATGTGGATCTTGCCGTCGTCGGTGGGCTTCAGGTTCTGGTCGTCGACCTTGACCGAGGGGAAGAAGTCCGTGCCGTTCAGCGAGAACTGGCAGCCCTCGGTCTCGGTGACCGTGCCGGCGCCGGAGCCCGGCTGGTAGTGGCCACCGGACTCCCAGCCGTCACCGCCACCGCCGTGACCACCCGTGGCCCAGGCCCCGGACGCCGCGCCGACGGAGGCTGCGGCGAGGGCGAGAGAGGCGGCGCCTGTCCCCAACAGGCGACGCACAGTGACACGACTCGCTATGGACATACTTATCCCATCTTGGCCTGGCAAGGAGTGGAGGAGCTGAGCAGCGAAGGAAACACCGGGCCCATTGGTCACATGCGCCACAGCGTGTGCACATCGTGGGTCCACCGGAAGATGACTGTCAACTTCCGTCAGCGCAGCGGGAATTCATAAGGAGACCACGTGACCGACCTGTCCTCCCGTGACCCGAACTGGTGGCGTCAAGCCGTCGTCTACCAGGTCTATCCGCGCAGTTTCGCCGACGCCGACGGTGACGGGCTCGGCGACCTCAAGGGCATCACCCAGCGCCTCGGTCATCTCGCCGCGCTGGGCGTCGACGCGCTCTGGCTCAGCCCGTTCTACCCGTCCGAACTCGCCGACGGCGGCTACGACGTCGCCGACTACCGCGACGTCGACCCGCGCCTGGGCACGCTCGACGACTTCGACGCGATGGTCGCCGAGGCCCACCGTCTCGGCCTGAAGGTCATGGTCGACATCGTGCCCAACCACACCTCCCGGCTGCACAGTTGGTTCCAGGAGGCGCTCGCCGCCCCGGCCGGTTCCGCCGCCCGCGACCGTTACGTGTTCAGGGAAGGGCGCGGCGAGGACGGTCAACTCCCGCCCACCGACTGGCCGTCGGTCTTCGGCGGCAGCGCGTGGAAGCAAGTCCCGGACGGGCAGTGGTACTTGCACCTCTTCACGCCCGAACAGCCCGACCTGAACTGGGACAACGAGGAGGTGCGGGAGGACTTCCGCAGCACGCTCCGGTTCTGGTCCGACCGGGGCGTCGACGGCTTCCGCGTCGACGTCGCCCACGCGCTCGCCAAGGACCTCAACGAGCCGTTGCGCGACATCGGCCCCCTCGCGGCGAACTCCGAGGCCGTCCTCGACGACCTCCCGCCCGGCAGCCACCCCTACTACGACCGCGACGAGGTCCACGCGATCTACCGCGACTGGCGGCGTACGGTCCTCGACACCTACACCCCGCCCCGCATGGCGGTCGCCGAGGCCTGGGTACCGGCCGCCCGCCGCGCCCTGTACGCCCGCCCGGACGAACTCGGCCAGGCCTTCAACTTCGAGTACCTGGAGGCTGGTTGGGACGCGGACGAACTCCGCGAGGTGATCACCGGCTCGCTCGCCACGGCCCGCGCGGCAGGCGCCTCGGCCACCTGGGTGCTGTCCAACCACGACGTCGTACGCCACGCCTCGCGCCTGATGCTGCCACCGGGCACGGACCCCAACAGCTGGCTCCTGTCCAACGGCCGCACGCCGCCCGTCGACACGGCGGCGGGCCTGCGCCGCGCCCGCGCCGCGACCCTGCTGATGCTGGCGCTGCCCGGTTCGTCGTACGTCTACCAGGGCGAGGAACTCGGTCTGCCCGAGGTCGCCGACCTGCCCGTCGAGGTCCTCCAGGACCCCATCTGGGAACAGCAGGGCCACACCCACAAGGGCCGCGACGGCTGCCGGGTCCCCCTGCCGTGGACTTCGACCGGGCCGTCGTACGGCTTCGGGTCGGGCCCCGCGTGGCTGCCGCAGCCGGCGAGCTTCGCGTCGTACGCCGTCGAGGCACAGGACGGGACCGAGGGCTCGACCCTGGAGCTCTACCGCACCGCACTCCGCCTGCGCCGCAAGCTGCTCGAAGGCGAGGAGCTGACCTGGGCCGCGGACAGCCCGCCCGGGGTGCTGCGCTTCGCGCGCTCCGACGGCTGGCGGTGTGTCACCAACCTGTCGGACGTGCCGGTCGCCCTGCCGCCGGGGGAGGTGTTGCTGAGCAGCGAACCGGCGGCGGGGGACGGGCAGTTGGGACCCTCGGCACTCTTGGCACCGGACACGACCGTGTGGCTGGGGCTGTAGCGGGATCACCCCACGGTCGGGGTCTGGCTGGCGCTGGGTGACGCCTCGCCCGGGAGGACCGGCGGCTGGGTGGTGCTGTTCACCGGCGGGGTGAGCACCACCTCCGGCTGGCCCGCGGCCGGGGGCGGCGGGGTCAGGTCCGTGGCCGGCAGCTTCGGCGGGGTCGTCTCCTGGAAGAGGACCTGGCTGAAGTTGACCAGGCCGGTCTCCTCCATCACCGTGATGTGGTCCAGGACCGTCGCGTTGGCCTGGTTGGCGAGGATCCGAACGAGCGTGTTCTCGGTCGTGGAGCGGATCTTCGCGATCGTGTTGAAGATCGAACCGTGCGTCACGCGCAGGATGTTGGCGAAGTCCGTGTCGAACTGCTTGCCGCTGTCGCCGTTCAGGGTGTTGATGAACCCCTGCTGCTGCGGGCTGGGCTGGTTCGGGATCGTGATGTTGAGCATGGGCGCGATCTTGCGGACGGTCGAGTCCAGCGCCGCGTGCCCGTCGATGAGGTGCTTGCTCGCGGTGATGACCGCCGGGCTCGCCCCCTTCTTCAGGCCTATCTGGCCGACGGGGTACTCCCACAGCCCCGCCGCGCGCACCTTGACCACGAAGTCCCGGTCGGCCTCGGTCAGCGGCCCCCACTGCGTGTTGGCGATCACGCGCGTGGCCGAGCTGGAAACCGTGGTCACACCCAGCATCGCCGGATAGGCCAGTGCGACGAGGGTCAGGCTGAGGGCACCGCCCACAACCATCGTTCCCGTCGCGTTCCGCGAAAAGCGCACCGTACCTCCTGTGTCATGGACCGCCCGTCGGCGGTACGGACAGTCAGAAGTACGGATCGGGGAGGCGCTCGAAGTCTTTTGTTTTGGTAAAGCCGGAGTGGGGCGCGTCACAAGTGACGGACAGCAACTCCGGTTGCCGCCCGGGTCCTTGTGGCTGTCGTACGGCCGCACCGGCCGGATAGATTCCGGAGAATGCGCACCCTTTCCCCGGCCGCCCGCGCGCTCGCCGCCCGCTGCGAACCGCGGGTGAACGCGCTGGCCCGGCGCATGACCCGTACCGTCTTCGAGGATCTGCACGGGTACGCGGAGCTGCCCGCCGAGGTGAAGGACGTCGAGATCACGGCGACGGCCCGGCACGGCCTGCGCGGGTTCCTGCGCACCGCGGCCGCCGGACAGCCACTCCGCCCCACGGAGGACGGCCTGCGGTACTTCCAGGAACGCGCCCTCCAACGCGCGGAAGAGGGCATCCCCCTCCAACTCCTCCTGGGGACCTACACCTCCGGCGCCCACGTCCTCTGGCCGGCCCTCACCGACGCGGTGACCGAGAGCTACCTCGACGGACAGGCCGCCATCGCGGCCGAGCGTGGTGAGCAACGCCGGTCGCCGGCAAGGGCGTCGCTGGAGGGGGCGGGACCGTTCGACGCGATCGAGGGTCCGGTCCTGGTCGTACACCTGCGGTTCGCGGCCCGGCAGCCCGGCGGTGTCGCGCTACGGCGACTCGTGCGCCGGGTGCAGACGGCCCTGGACCGGGTGTTCGGCACGGAGGTACCGGCGTTGCTGGACGGCAGCGGCGGCCACGCGCTCGTACCGGGCCGTACGGAGTTGCCGGACGCGGCGACGGCCGTACTGCGGGAGGCGGCGGGCCCGGGACTCCGGCCGGCCGCGACGGTCGCGGAGAGGACCGAGGACATCCCGGACGCGGCCCGCGTCGGCACGGAGATCGTGCGGGTGGCGAGGGCCTGCGGTCACGCGCCCGGCCCGCACCACCTGGACGACGTACTCCTGGAGTACCACCTGTCCCGCTCCAGCGCGGGCAGCGCCCGCATCGCGGCACTCCTCGATCCCCTCGCCGGCCGCCAGGACCGCAGAGCCACGGCCCGGGCCCTCGGCCTCCACCCCAACTCGGTGGACTACCGGCTGGCCCGCATCACCGAACTGACCGGCCTGGACCTGGGCACACCCCGGGATGCGGCGCTGGCGTCGGCGGCGCTCCTGCTCGGTCCGCGTCAGGCGAACTGACCGGGCTGGTAGTCGCCGGCGGGCATCGTGAGCATGACGTTCATGCGGTTGAAGCTGTTGATGAGGGCGATCAGGGAGACGAGCGCCATGAGCTGCTCCTCGTCGTAGTGCTTGGCCGCGTTCTGCCACACCTCGTCCGACACCCCGCCGGCCGCGTCCGCGATACGGGTCCCTTCCTCGGCCAGCTCCAGCGCGGCGCGCTCCGCGTCGCTGAACACGGTCGCCTCGCGCCAGGCGGCGACGAGGTTGAGCCGCACCGCCGTCTCACCCGCGGCGGCCGCGTCCTTGCTGTGCATGTCGGTGCAGAACCCGCACCCGTTGATCTGGCTCGCGCGCAGCTTCACCAGTTCCTGCGTGGCGGCGGGCAGCGGCGAGTCGTCGATGACCTTGCCCGCGGCGATGAAGTGCTTCAGGGCCTTGCCGGCGACGGGGCTGGCGAAGGGGTTCAGTCGGGCACCCATGGTGGGCTCCTCTGTTCTGTCGTGGCTGTTGCTTACACAGCTCTGACGGAACGGGCCCCTGGGAATGTGACAGCCCTGAATGTGAGTCGGCTCTCGCTCCGGCCCCGCGGACGCCACCGGTGCGGCGCCACAGCTGCCCGCCTACGCCGCCACGGCGGCCACTCCCAGCGCCGCCCGTGCCGTGGCGATATGGGCGAGGCCCTCCTTGGCCGCCCGCGTCGCCTCCGCGTACTCGTCCGCCGTGTGGGCCGCGGACAGTCGGGCGCCGGCGGCGCGGTGGCACTCGGCGGCGTCGGTCAGGGCCCGGGTCGCCGTTTCGCCGGCTCCGGCCCAGATCCTCGCCTCGGGGACCGACAGGCTCGCGCCGAGGCGGAGGACCCAGCCGCTGGCCTCGACCTCGGCGTCCAGGTCGGACAGGTCGGAGTCGCCGCGGGCCCGGCGCGAGCGACGCTGTACGACGACGGCGAACGCCGCCCCGGCGATCAACAGCAGTGCGAGCAGCACGACGTATCCCATCGCTTCCTCCAGGCCTTCACATGGTCACGGGCCGGGCGGATCCGGCCCCGTACGTCCATGACACGCCCTGCCTCTGTGCAGGCACATCGATATTCCTGTGCGTCGGCTGCGAGGTTTCCATGGCGGGGAGCCGGCGGAAGGCACGGGAGGCGTGGCGGACGTACGGGGCCGGGACGGGGCGTGCCTTCGTCAGCTCGCCGAGGCCGAGGGCGAAGCCGACGGTGACGCCGACGTGCTCGGGCCTCCCGGACCGCCCGGGCCTCCGCCGCCCTCCCCTTCGTTCGTCTCGTCCGGCGCCACCCCCAGCGTCAGGCGCGCCCGCACACCCCGTCCGATGCGCCGCCGGTCGTACTGGAGGTACAGCAGGCCGCCCTCGTGGCCGTTCTGCGGGTAGATCCCGTCCTCGGTGAGCGTCGTGCGGGTCGCCGTGTTCGAGACGTACGGCTCCAGGACCGACGTCGCGATGACCGACTTCTCGTCGAAGAAGAGCTGGCCGGTGTGGCAGGTGTGGCCGCCTTCATAACCGGCGTCCGTCCACTCACCGTCGACATGCACCTTGACGTGGATGTGGACGCAACGGCCCTGGTACCAGCCGGGGAAGACCGTCTTGAAGGTGACGTGGCCGTGGCGGTCGGTGTGCCAGGTGCCGCGCAGGAAGCGGTCGTCGTCGGTCGGTTCCTGGTGGCCTCCGCCGCCACCGGGCGGGCCGCCCGTGGGGGTGCCGGTCGGGGTGCCGGAGGGCGGTGCGCCGGTGGGGGCCGGGCCGCCGCCTCCGCCGGTCGACTCGTAGCCCGAGTAGACGCCCGTCGCGTTGCAGTGCCAGATGTCCACGGCCGCGTTCCGCAGCGGTCTGCAGGTGTCCGCGTCGATCACCGTGAGGTCGAGGGTGAGCGGGATGCCCTCCTGATCCTCGGTGACGTCGCGGCGGATCTTGTCGGCGTCGATGTAGTACGGGCCCTCGACCAGTTCCGAGGTGAGCGTGTAGCAGGTGTCCCCGGTCGGGGTCGGGGGCGCGGTGGTGGCCTCCTGCGCCGAGGCGCTCACCGACAGCGCTCCGGCGACGCCCACCGCCGTCACCGCCACACCGCCGGCCACCAGGACCGTACGACGCGCCAACTGGCCTTTGTCTTCTGGGACTTCGGAGTCCGTGGGGGGTTGAGAATCCATGGGGGGTACTCGGGAATCCGTCATGCCCGGGACGCTAAAGGCGCCCGGCGTGACATGAACATGAGAATGCGCTGTGAATCCTGTGCGCATACGAAAGGGGCTCGAAACCGACGCCGGTTTCGAGCCCCAACTACCTACGTGTTGCTCCTACTTCGGCTGCGGCTTCCGCACCGACAGGTGCAGCTCACGCAGCCGCGTCTCGTCCAGCTCCGTCGGCGCGCCCATCATCAGGTCCTGCGCGTTGCCGTTGAGCGGGAACGCGATCGTCTCGCGGATGTTCGGCTCCTCGGCGAGCAGCATGACGATGCGGTCGACGCCGGGGGCGATCCCGCCGTGCGGCGGGGCGCCGAAGCGGAACGCGCGCAGCATGCCGGCGAACTGCTCCTCGACGGTGTCACGGTCGTAGCCAGCGATCTCGAAGGCCTTGAGCATGATGTCGGGCTCGTGGTTCCGGATCGCGCCGGAGGACAGCTCCACGCCGTTGCAGACGATGTCGTACTGCCAGCCCAGGATGTCCAGCGGGTCCTGGGTCTCCAGGGCCTCCAGACCGCCCTGCGGCATCGAGAACGGGTTGTGCGAGAAGTCGATCTTCCCGGTCTCCTCGTCCTTCTCGTACATCGGGAAGTCGACGATCCAGCAGAAGCGGAAGACGCCCTCCTCGAAGTGCCCGGCACGCTTGGCGGCCTCGACGCGGACCGCGCCCATGATCTTCGAGACCTCTTCGAACTCGCCCGCGCCGAAGAAGACGGCGTGACCGGCGGCCAGCGACAGGCGCTTGGTCAGCTCGGCGACGTTCTCCTCGGTCAGGAACTTCGCGATCGGGCCCGTCAGCGAGCCGTCCTCGGTGACGCGGACCCAGGCCAGGCCCTTCGCGCCGAGGGTGACCGCGAAGTCGCCGAGCTGGTCGAAGAACTTGCGGGGCTGCGCAGCGACGTCCGGCACCGGCAGCGCGCGGACGTGCTTGCCGGCGAAGGCCTTGAACTCCGAGCCCTCGAACACGTCGGTGATGTCGGTGAGTTCGAGCTTGGCGCGCAGGTCCGGCTTGTCGGAGCCGTACTTCAGCATCGACTCGCGGAACGGGATGCGCGGGAACGGGGAGGTGACCTCCTGGCCGCCGCCGAACTCCGTGAACAGCTCCGTCATCAGCTTCTCGATCGGCTGGAAGACGTCTTCCTGCTCCACGAAGCTCATCTCGACGTCGAGCTGGTAGAACTCGCCCGGCGAGCGGTCCGCGCGGGCGTCCTCGTCACGGAAGCAGGGCGCGATCTGGAAGTAGCGGTCGAAGCCGGAGATCATCAGCAGCTGCTTGAACTGCTGCGGCGCCTGCGGAAGGGCGTAGAACTTGCCCGGGTTCAGACGGGACGGGACCACGAAGTCGCGCGCGCCCTCGGGGGAGGTCGCGGACAGGATCGGGGTGGCCATCTCGTTGAAGCCGAGGGCGACCATCTTCGAGCGGATCGAGGCGATCACGGAGGACCGCAGCATGATGTTGCGGTGCATGCGCTCGCGGCGCAGGTCCAGGAAGCGGTACTCCAGACGCCGCTCCTCGTTGACCCCGTCCTCGGTGTTGATCGTGAAGGGGAGCGGGGCGGCGGCGCCGAGCAGCTCGACCTCGCCGACCTCGACCTCGATCTCGCCGGTCGGCAGATCCGGGTTCACGTTGTCCGTGCCGCGGGAGACGACCTTGCCGTCGACGCGGACCGTCGACTCCTTGGTCACCTTGTCGAGGGCCTCGTACGCGGGCGTGCCGGGGCGGGCGACGAGCTGCGTGATGCCGTAGTGATCGCGCAGATCGATGAAGAGGATGCCGCCCAGGTCTCGGCGATTGTGCAGCCAGCCGCTCAGCCGGACGTCGGTGCCGACGTCAGAGGCGCGGAGCTCGCCGCAGGTGTGGGACCTGTACCGATGCATCGTCGTTCATCCAGCCTTCGCGGATCGGGGAGTGTTTCACGTGAAACGTCCGGGGCCGGAGCCCGGACGTCCCAAGGGTACCGGCCACCCATTGATCGCCTCCCCACCATTAACGCAAGGCTCCCTCGGTGGCAGGTTTCGATCTCCTCTTCTTAGAGTGGGGCAATGCGCACTGGTGAGCCCCTGCCCGCCGTGGGGGAGGTACTCGCCGCCCTCGCGACCGGTCTGTGGCACTGGGACACCGCCTCGGAGCTGGTCACGGTGGACGCCGAGGCCGCACGGCTGCTCGGGCTGCCCCCCGAACAGACCACCCTCACGGAGGCCCAGACCCGGGCCCGACTCCACCCCGTGGACTGGAACGAGATCACGGGGGTCATCGGGCTGGCCGTCGCCGAGGGCACCCTCGCCGAGGTCCGCATCCGGATCATGGACGAGCGCGGCCGGGTCATCCGCGTCGTCCGCAGCCGCTCCAAGCCGTCCTACAACCCCGAGAAGCGGTCGTACGAGCTGATCGGCACCCTCCAGGAGGTCACCGAGCCCACGCCGGGCACACCGGCCGGGCGGACGGCGGTCACCGGGGACTGGCGGCGCTCCCGCGAGGCGTTCCTGCTGGACGCGGGCCGGGCGCTCGCGGAGGCGCGGTCCACGGCGGAGGTGCTGCGGGTCGCGGCGGGCCTCTCGATGCCGGGCTTCTCACCGGACGGCCTCGCGGTGTTCGGCGTATCGGGCGACCGCCTGACGATCGTCGGCCATCACGGGCACCAGCCGGGCGACGAGGACCCGTTCTCGCACATGTCGACGATGACGGACTACCCGGCCGCCGAGGTCGTACGGACGGGCCGTGCCGTCTATCTGTCCACGCCGGAGCAGTACAAGGAGCGCTACCCGGTCACCTGGCCGCTCGCCCAGCACTTCCACCGGCAGTCCTGGGCGTTCCTGCCGCTGACCGTGGCGGGCCGGACGATGGGCGCCTGGATGGCCGCCTTCACCTACCCGGTCGCCTTCACGCCCGACGAGCGGTCCGTCCTCACCACGGTCGCCCGGATGCTCGCCCAGGCCCTCTCCCGCGCCGGTGTCGCCGAGTCCGAGCGCGAGCTGACCGACGGGCTCCAGCGCTCGATGCTGCCCACGCTGGGCCCGGAGATCCCGGGCATGAGCGTCGCCGCCCGCTACATCCCGACCGGCGGCGGACTCCAGGTCGGCGGCGACTGGTACGACATGATCCCGCTGCCTGGGGGCACCCCCTCCGGGGGAGGCCGGATCGCCCTGGTCATCGGTGACGTACAGGGCCATGACGTGCGCGCCGCCGGGCTGATGGGCCAGCTCCGCATCGCCCTGCGCGCCTACGCCTCCGAGGGCCACCGGCCCGACGCGGTGCTGTCCCGCGCCTCCCGTTTCCTGCACGGCATCACCAACGGCGACGCGGAGAAGGCCGACCCACGCTTCGCGACCTGCCTGTACGTCGAGGCCGACCCGGCCACCGGGGTCCTGGAGATCGCCCGCGCCGGCCATCCCGACCCGGCGATACGCATGGCGGACGGGACGGTGCTGATGCGGCCCACGGCGGGCGGGCTGCCGCTCGGCATCGACCCGGACGCCGACTATCCGACGACCACGCTCGCCCTGGAGCCCGGCGAGACCATGCTGATGTGCACCGACGGGCTGATCGAGACCGGCGGCCACGACCTGGAGACGGGCTGGCAGCGCATCCGGACGATCCTGGAGGAGCACAAGGGCGACCTGGAGGAACTCGCCGACGCGCTCGTCCAGGCGGTCCACGGACCCTCCTCTCACCACACCACCGGCCCGCTCGCGGACCGCCGCGAGGACGACATCGCCGTACTCCTGCTGTCCCGCGAGGGCGAGGCCTGCGGCTGCGGCGACACGACGACCGTCCCCCCGAAGATCCGCCGTACGGTGCTCACCGTCGCGCAGGCCGAGCCCGAGCGGATCGCGGTGGCCCGGCAGCAGCTGCGCGAACTCCTCCACGACTGGACCGGCGCCGACCAGGTCGACTCCGCTGTCCTGCTCGTCTCCGAGATGCTCACCAACGTCCTCGTCCACACCGACGCCGACGCCCTGCTGACCGCCGAGGTGACCGGCGAGCCCGGTGAGCGGCGGATGC
The DNA here is from genome assembly GCF_043200035.1 of Streptomyces sp. NPDC048504. NCBI lineage: Bacteria > Bacillati > Actinomycetota > Actinomycetes > Kitasatosporales > Streptomycetaceae > Streptomyces > Streptomyces sp. NPDC048504. The sequence continues at coordinate 264,441 of NZ_JBICXA010000001.1, read as the reverse complement.
GGGTCGAGGTCACGGACGCCGGCGACGATCTCCCGCACAAGCGCCACCCCGGCGAACTGGCGTCCTCCGGGCGGGGGTTGCTCCTCATCGAACTCCTCGCCGAGACCTGGGGCGTGGACCCGAGGGGCGAGGGCAAAAGCATCTGGTTCGAGCTCTACGAGTCCGACGGCGACGGGGACACCGCGGGCGACGGCCCGGGCGGCGTCTCGGAGTTCGGGTCCTGGGACGCGTAACGCTCCCGCAGTTCGTGGACGACCCCGAAGGCGGCCGCGGTCAGCGGCACCGCGAGCAGCATGCCGAGGATCCCGGCGACGGACGCGCCCGCGGTGATCGCGATCATCACCACCGCCGGATGCATCTGCACGGTCCGGCTCTGGATCATCGGCTGGAGCACATGCCCCTCCAGCACCTGCACGGCGAGAACGACCCCGAGGGCCCACAGCGCGATGACGACACCCCGGTCGGCGAGCGCGACCAGCACGGCGACCGCGCCGGAGAGGAAGGCGCCGAGGTAGGGGATGTAGGCACCGACGAAGACCAGCGCGGCCAGGCCGAACGCCCCCGGTACGTCCAGGACGAGCAGCCCGATGCCGATGCAGAGGGCGTCGATGAGGGCGATGACGGTGGTCCCCCGCATGAATCCCTCGACGCCCTCGAAGGCACGGCGGGCCATGGCCTCGACGAGATCGGCGGTGCCGTGCGGCGCGAGCGAGCGCAGCAGCCCTGCGGCCCGGTCGGAGTCACGGAGGAAGAAGAAGACGAGCAGCAGTGCCAGTACGGCCATCGCGATGGTCTCGCCGACGACACTGACCCCGCTGATGACGTTCGAGGCGGCCGTCCCGCCGAACTTGGTGAGCAGTTCCTTCGCGTTGGAGGCCAGGTCGTCCACCGAGGTGCCGGCGGCCCCGAAGTGGTCGGCGAGGGAGTTCCCCGCGTCCTTGAGCGAGGACACGATCTGGTCCCCGGTGTCGATCAGCGCGGCCACGACGATGTACACGGCCCCGCCGACCACGGCGACGACCGCGACACAGGTGATCATGGCGGCGACCGACCGGTTCACGTGCGCCTTCACCAGCCGCCGGTACAACGGCCCGAGCAGTGCGGTCCCGAGCAGGGCGAGCAGCACGGGCGTCACGGCGGTCCGCAACTCGGAGCAGAGTCGGATCCCGACGTAGCCGACCCCCGAGACGAGCAGGATGACGGCGCACCAGGCGGCGAGGCGCCGGACGGGAACGGGGAGGAGCTGCACGGTCCCAGCCGACCACGCATCGGGCGGGCCGTCCCGCCGGGACGGCCCGCCCGAGTGACGCGAGAAGCACCCCTAGGGACTCAGCAGGTGGGGCCCACCGCGTCGATCCGCGTGCCGAAGTTGGTGTCGTAGGCCTTGGCGTAGTCGCCGGAGACGACCGGCCGCTTCTCCTGGGGGCTCCAGTCGATGAAGCAGGCGTTGGCGTTGGCCTTGAAGGAGTACACGTGGTCGTGCAGGTTGGACGGCATGTCCCGGTACCCGGAGGCGGGGCTCCATCGCCAGGGGGTGCCCGAGTAGTTCCTGTCGTGCCAGAAGCAGATCTCCCCCGCTCCGCAGTTCTCGTCCGCGCGGTGCTGCGCGGCGCTTGCCGCCTGTCCGGTGGAGGTGGCGGGGGTACGGGCCTGAGAGGGGCTGGCCGCGCCGGTCAGGGCGAGACAGGTGGCTGCCATGGCGACGGCCAGAGTCATGCGGATACGCACGGGTGACTTCCTTGCGGTCGGTGTCCACTTTCAGCCGGTCTCTTTCCGTGCGCGGCACCTTCATGCCCCGGCCGGGCCCAGGTCACCCGGACGGAGCACCCGCTCTCTCGCCGGCCGCGGTCCTGTCCATGCCGGCGCGGTAGGCACCGGGGGTGATGCCCGCCGTCTGGGCGAAGGTCTGGACGAAGGCGCTGGTCGTGGCCCATCCGCAGGCGTGGGCGGTGTCGGTGACGGTGGTGCCCTCGGCGAGCATGACCATCGCGGTGAAGATCCTGGCCCTGGTGCGCCACTGCGGGAAGGTCATGCCGAACTCGTCGCGGTAGAGGCGGGAGAGGGTGCGCTCGCTGGTGTGCACGCGGCCGGCGAGCCGGCCGAGGGTGCAGGGCTCGTGCAGGTCCTCTTCGACGAGGCGGCAGGCGTCGGCCAGCCGTTGGTCGCGGGCCGCGGGCAGGGCGACGGGCTCGGCCGTCACGCGGCGCAGCCGGTCGCGCAGCACTGTCTCGATGTGCCGGGTCTCGCTGTCGGTGAGGGCGGTGCCGGTGAGCGCGATGAGCAGTTCGCGCACCAGACTGTCGACGGCGATCACCGCGGGGCGTTCGGCGTCGAGCAGGGGCGCCCTGCCGTGGGCGGGGAAACCGACGGTGTGGAAGCGGCTCCGGCCGTGGAAGCGGTGTTCGTGCCAGGTGTTCGCCGGGATCCACACGGCGCGGTCGTTCGAGGCGATCCAGGAGCCGTGTTCCGTGGTGATCGCGAGCACGCCCGAGCTGACGTAGATCAGCTGGTGGTCGTCGTGGCGGTGCCGGTCGATGGTCTCGCCGCCACCGAGGAACCGGGTGGTGGTCGGCGCGACGGGCTCGTGGCGGATCTGCGACATAGGTAGGCAGAATACGGGAAGCGCGCCCGGGGTGTTCCGGCCCATCGTGGACGCGTGACAACCATCCAGGAAGCAGACACTCCCCGTGAGGCGGGTGGTCCGCCCGGACACTGGCGCCGGATACGGATCTGGGCGAGCGCCCACGCCGTCGACGACTTCTACCAGGGCCTCGTACCCGCCGCGGTCCCCTACTTCGTACTGCAACGCGACTTCAGCTACGTACAGGCGTCGGGCCTGGCCCTCGCCGCGACGCTCGGCAGCGCACTGCCCCAGGTGCCGATCGGACTGCTCGCCGACCGGTTCCGGCTGCGCTGGATGTCGCCGCTGGGGGTCGGCCTGGCGGGGATCGGGGCGGGCCTGTCCGGACTGACGCCCTCCTACCCACTGGTCTTCGCCCTCCTGCTGACGGCAGGCGTCGGTGTCGCCATGTTCCATCCGCCCGCGGGCCGCGACGCACGCCGTGCGGCCGGGGGCAGCGCCACCGCGATGAGCTACTTCGCCGCGGGCGGCAGCGTCGGCTTCTTCATCGCCCCGGCGCTGGTCACCCCGGCCCTGGACACCCTCGGGATGAGCGCCACGGCCCTCTTCATCCCGCCCGCCGTCCTCATGGGCTTCGTCCTGTTCCGCCACCACAACCGCACATCCGCCACGGCGGTCGGAGCGGTCCGGCGCCAGGGCAGGGACCTGCCGGGCCGGTTCGCGGCCCTGACCGCCGTCGAGATCGTACGGTCCACCATCTCGACCGGGCTGAACACCTTCATCTCGCTGTACTGGATCCGCCACCTGGGAGCGAGCAGCGGCCTCGGCGGGCTCGCCCTGACGCTCGAACTCGGCGGCGGTGTCGCCGGCACGCTGCTCGGCGGGCGGCTGGCGGACCGCATCGGCATGGTGCGCACCGTCCAGATCGGCAACGCGGCGATGCTGCCCGCCCTGTGGCTCATGCTGATCTGCGACGACGAATACGCCGCGCTGCCCCTCGCGCTGCTGGTCGGCCTGATCTCGAACATCCCGTTCGCCGTCCTCATCAAGCTCGGCCAGGACTACCTCCCCAGCCGCCCCGGCACCGCCGCCGGCGTCACACTGGGCCTCGCGGTGAGCGCCGGCGGACTTTCAATGCCGCTGCTGGGCCTCATCGCGACGCACTACGGTCCCCGGGGCGCCCTCGCGGTACTCGCCACGGTGCCGGTACTCGCGATGCTGCTCTCCGCGTTCCTGCGCGAACCGGGCCAGTACGACACTCAGACGGGCAGTTGCTCGGCCAGTCCGACGATGATGCCCTCCGGGCCGCGGACGTAGCAGAGCAGGTAGCTGTCCTCGAAGCGGGCGATCTCGCCGAGGAGTTCGGCGCCGTGCGGGCGCAGGCGGGCGACCGTGTCCTCGATGTCGTCGACGGCGAACATGACGCGGTGGGTGCCCAGGATGTTGTGCGGCCGGTCGCGCGGACCGGCACTGGTCGCCTCGGGGCTGCGGTACCTGGCCAGTTCCAGGCGGCTGTGGCCGTCCGGGGTCCGGACCATCGCGATGTCGCAGCGGACGCCGTCGAGCCCGGTGCACTGGTCGGCGACGAGGCCCTCGACCTGCGCCCTGCCCTCCAGCTCCATACCGAGCTCCACGAAGAACGCGACGGCCGCGTCCAGGTCGTCGACGACGATGCCTACATTGTCCATCCGCTGAATCGCCATGGTGATCTCTCCTTCTTCCCGGTACGGCTTCCCGCTACGGCTTCTCCGTGCGGCCGGTGGTGGCCGCCGATGTCCCTGGGACGGAGCAGACGGCACGTTCTCGACATCCGCCGACCACCGAACTCCGGAAAATCCGCATCCCGGCGCCGAGCCGACACGGCCGAAGCCCCGTCCACACAAGGACGGGGCTTCGGTCACTTCCGCTCCGGCGAGGCTTACAGGCCGCCCTCACCCATTCCGTGCACGGCGGGGATCGTGCCCAGCCGCCCCTTCTGGAAGTCCTCGAACGCCTGCTGGAGTTCCTCGCGGGTGTTCATGACGAACGGACCGTAGTGCGCCATCGGCTCGCGGATCGGCTGGCCGCCGAGGATCGCGACCTCCAGGTCCGGGGTGTTCCCGTCCTGCTGCTCGTCCGCGCGGACGGTCAGCGAGGAACCGGCGCCGAAGACGGCGGTCTGGCCCATGTGGATCGCGCGCCGCTCGGCACCGACCGAGCCCTTGCCCGCCAGCACGTACGCGACACCGTTGAAGTCCTCGCGCCAGGGCAGGGTGACCTCCGCACCCGGTGCCACCGTCGCGTGGATCATCGTGATCGGCGTGTGCGTGATGCCGGGACCCTGGTGGCCGTCCAGCTCACCGGCAATGACGCGCAGCAGCGCGCCGCCATCCGGGGTCGTCAGCAGCTGGACCTGACCGCCGCGGATGTCCTGGTAGCGCGGGGGCATCATCTTGTCCTTGGCCGGGAGGTTCACCCACAGCTGCAGGCCGTGGAAGAGACCGCCGGACACGACGAGCGACTCCGGCGGCGCCTCGATGTGCAGCAGGCCCGCGCCCGCCGTCATCCACTGCGTGTCGCCGTTGGTGATGGTGCCGCCACCGCCGTTGGAGTCCTGGTGGTCGAAGACGCCGTCGATGATGTACGTGACGGTTTCAAAGCCACGGTGAGGGTGCCAGGGGGTGCCCTTGGGCTCGCCCGGCGCGTACTCCACCTCGCCCATCTGGTCCATCATGATGAACGGGTCGAGGTGGCGGTAGTTGATCCCGGCGAACGCGCGGCGCACCGGGAAGCCCTCACCCTCGAAACCGCTGGGCGCGGTCGAGACGGCGAGCACGGGACGTGCCACGGCGTCGGCCGGCGCGGCCACGCGGGGCAGGGTCAGCGGGTTCTCTACGGTCACTGCAGGCATGTCGGGACCTCCTTGTGCGTCGAGTTTAGTTGAGCGTTGAACTTTCTGCTACCCCACAACAGAAGGAGCCCGGAGGGCATTCCCTCCGGGCTCCACAGGGGTGGAAGAACTAGCCGTACATCCTGCGCATCGCGAACTCCACCATCTGCTCGACCGCCTTCGCGTCGAACACCATCCGGTGCTCGCCCTCCATGTCGACGACGAAGCCGTACCCCGTCGGCAGCAGGTCGATGACCTCGGCGCCGGTGATCACGAAGTACTTGGACTCCTTGCCGGCGTAGCGGCGCAGTTCCTTGAGCGAGGTGAACATCGGGATCACCGGCTGCTGGGTGTTGTGGAGCGCGAGGAAGCCCGGGTTGTCGCCGCGTGGGCAGTACACCTTGGAGGTCGCGAAGACCTGCTGGAAGTCCTCGGCCGCCATCTGCCCGGTGGTGAACGCGCGCACCGCGTCCGCGAGCGAGGGCGGGGACGGCTCGGGGTAGAGCGGCGGCTGCTGGCCGTAGCCGCCCACGCCACCGGCCATCTGCTGCTGGGGCGGGACGTACCCCTGCTGAGCGCCCACGTTCTGGTCGTAGCCGTACATGCCCGCAAGAGTAACGAGTAACGAGTCACAGATGGACGGCTTGGGGTTGCGTCTTATTACCGACGGGTAGCATCATCGTAGCTACTGCTTAGTACAAGTCTCGTCGTACATATCTTTCTACGGAGTCGTCGCCATGGGGCACTACAAGTCGAATCTCCGCGACATCGAGTTCAACCTCTTCGAGGTCCTCGGGCGCGACAAGCTGTACGGCACCGGTCCGTTCGCGGAGATGGACACGGACACCGCGAAGAGCGTCCTGGAGGAGCTGACCCGGCTCGCGGAGAACGAGCTGGCCGAGTCCTTCGCGGACGCCGACCGCAACCCTCCCGTCTTCGACCCCGAGACCAACACCGCGCCCGTCCCGGCCTCCTTCAAGAAGTCGTACAAGGCGTTCATGGACTCCGAGTACTGGCGTCTGGGCCTGCCCGAGGAGATCGGCGGCTCCACCGCGCCCCGTTCCCTCATCTGGGCCTACGCGGAGCTGGTGCTCGGCGCGAACCCGGCCGTCTGGATGTACTCCTCGGGTCCCGCGTTCGCGGGCATCCTCTTCGAGGAGGGCAACGACGTCCAGAAGCACATCGCGCAGATCGCCGTCGACAAGCAGTGGGGCTCCACCATGGTCCTCACCGAGCCCGACGCGGGCTCGGACGTCGGCGCCGGCCGCACCAAGGCCGTCCAGCAGGACGACGGCTCCTGGCACATCGAGGGCGTGAAGCGCTTCATCACGTCCGGTGAGCACGACATGTCGGAGAACATCCTCCACTACGTCCTCGCCCGCCCCGAGGGCGCCGGACCGGGCACCAAGGGCCTGTCCCTGTTCCTCGTCCCGAAGTACGAGTTCGACTTCGAGACCGGCGAGCTGGGCGAGCGCAACGGCGCCTACGCGACGAACGTCGAGCACAAGATGGGCCTCAAGGCGTCCAACACCTGCGAGATGACCTTCGGCGACCGCCACCCCGCCAAGGGCTGGCTGATCGGTGACAAGCACGACGGCATCCGCCAGATGTTCCGCATCATCGAGTTCGCCCGCATGATGGTCGGCACGAAGGCGATCTCCACCCTGTCGACGGGCTACCTGAACGCGCTGGAGTACGCCAAGGAGCGCGTCCAGGGCCCCGACCTGGCGAACTTCATGGACAAGACCGCGCCCAAGGTCACCATCACGCACCACCCCGACGTGCGCCGCTCGCTCATGACGCAGAAGGCCTACGCCGAGGGCATGCGCGCCCTGGTCCTGTACACCGCCGCGATCCAGGACGAGATCCAGGTCAAGGAGGCCTCCGGCGAGGACGCCGCCGCCCTGGAGGCCCTCAACGACCTCCTCCTGCCGATCGTCAAGGGCTACGGCTCCGAGAAGGGCTACGAGCAGCTCGCCCAGTCGCTGCAGACCTTCGGCGGCTCCGGGTTCCTCCAGGAGTACCCGATCGAGCAGTACATCCGGGACGCCAAGATCGACACCCTGTACGAGGGCACCACCGCGATCCAGGGCCAGGACTTCTTCTTCCGGAAGATCGTCCGCAACCAGGGCGCGGCCCTCAACTCCCTCGCCGAGGACATCAAGAAGTTCCTCGCGCTGGGGACAGGCGGCGAGGACCTGGCGGGCGCCCGCGAGCACCTCGCCAAGGCGGCCGTCGAGCTGGAGGCCATCGTCGGCCTGATGCTGACCGACCTCGCGGCGACCGAGCAGGACGTCAAGAACATCTACAAGGTGGGCCTCAACACCACCCGCCTGCTGCTCGCCTCCGGTGACGTGGTCGTCGGCTACCTGCTCCTCAAGGGCGCGGCGATCGCCGCCGAGAAGCTGGAGACGGCCTCCGCCAAGGACCGCGCCTTCTACACCGGCAAGATCGCGGCTGCGAAGTTCTTCGCGGCCAATGTGCTGCCCGGCCTGACCCTCGCCCGCAAGGTGGCCGAGGGCGTGGAACTGGACCTGATGGAGCTGGACGAGGCAGCCTTCTAGACAGCCTCGCACCAGCCCCGCACCCCGTTCCGGGACAGACCGGAACAGCTTCGCGAAACCCCACATCGCCCTTGCGAGGGCCCGCTCCCGGCGCCGGGAGCGGGCCCTCGTACGTCGTTAAGGTGAACCCCATGAGCGAACCCTCCCGCTTCGACCGCGGCCACACCGACGACCTGTTGTCCTTCCTGGCGGCGAGTCCCACGCCGTACCACGCCGTGGCGAACACCGCCGAGCGGCTGGAAAAGGCCGGATTCAGGCAGGTCGCCGAGACGGACGCATGGGACGGCACCAGCGGCGGCAAGTACGTGCTGCGCGGTGGCGCGATCGTGGCCTGGTTCGTCCCCGAAGGTGCGGCCCCCCACACCCCCTTCCGCATCGTCGGCGCGCACACCGACTCCCCGAACCTGCGGGTCAAGCCGCGTCCCGACACCGGCGGGCACGGCTGGCGCCAGGTCGCCGTCGAGATCTACGGCGGGCCGCTGCTCAACTCCTGGCTGGACCGCGATCTCGGTCTGGCCGGCCGGCTGACCCTGCGGGACGGTTCGACACGCCTTGTGAACGTGGACCGGCCGCTGCTCAGGGTGCCCCAACTCGCCATCCACCTGGACCGTTCCGTGTCGGCGGACGGGCTCAAGCTGGACAAGCAGCGGCACCTCCAGCCGATCTGGGGCCTGGGCGACGACGTCCGCGACGGCGACCTGATCGCCTTCCTGGAGGAGGAGTCGGGGCTCGCGCCGGGCGAGGTCACCGGCTGGGACCTGATGACGCACTCCGTGGAGGCACCCGCCTACCTGGGCCGCGACGAGGAGCTGGTCGCCGCCCCGCGCATGGACAACCTGCTCTCCTTGCACGCCGGCCTGGCGGCCCTCGCGTCCGCCGCCGCCCGCGAGGACCTGCCGTACATCCCCGTGCTCGCCGGTTTCGACCACGAGGAGAACGGCTCGCAGTCCGACACGGGCGCGGACGGGCCGCTGCTCGGCGGGGTCCTGGAGCGCTCGGTGTTCGCGCGCGGCGGGTCGTACGAGGACCGGGCGCGGGCCTTCGCCGGGACCGTCTGCCTGTCCTCCGACACGGGTCACGCGGTGCACCCGAACTACGCGGAGCGGCACGACCCGACGCACCACCCGCGGGTCAACGGCGGACCGATCCTCAAGGTCAACGTCAACAACCGCTACGCCACGGACGGTTCGGGCCGCGCGGTGTTCGCCGCCGCCTGCGAGAAGGCCGACGTGCCCTTCCAGACCTTCGTCTCCAACAACTCCATGCCCTGCGGCACGACGATCGGCCCGATCACCGCGGCCCGGCACGGCATCAAGACCGTCGACATCGGCGTGGCGATCCTCTCGATGCACAGCGCCCGCGAACTCTGCGGCGACCGCGACCCGTTCCTGCTGGCCAACGCGCTGGCGGCGTTCCTGGAAGGTTAGTCAACTCCCATCCGGCGCATGGGGGTTGCCTTCCCGGGTACCCGGAGGCGGACCGGGCCGACCGGACCGGACAGGGAGGCGACACTCATGGGCCTGGGCGGATGCATCATCCTCATCGCCGTCGGCGCGATCCTCACGTTCGCGACCGACTGGCACATGCAGGGGGTCAATCTCGACCTGGTCGGCGTCATTCTCATGGCCGTCGGGCTGATCGGGGTCGTGACGTTCAGCAGCCTGGCCCGGCGCCGACGCGTGCTGATACCGGGCCAGACGACCGTCGTCGAGGACGACGAGACACGCGGCTACCGCGGTGGCTACGGCGCCTGAGCCACGCCTGACCGGATCCTTCAGCGGTGGATACGCGGGCGTAGTCCGCACTCGGGCCGAATCGCCCGCACAGGACATCCACAGACAACCGTGAGCAATCCGTGACGCAAGTCGTATTGTGCGGTTGTGTGAACCTCGTGAAGACTCTGTGCAGTTGAGGGTCCGGGGAGAGGCAGCCCCGGGCCCGTCTCACGATCTTCACTGGGGGGCGCTGCCGTGCTCGAACCACGGCTGGTGGTCCTGATCCCGGCCCACAACGAAGCGGACCGCATCGGCGCCGCCATCGAGGGCCTGTGGCGCCAGACCCGCAAACCCGACCTGATCGTCGTCGTCACCGACAACTGCACCGACGACACCGCCGCCGTAGCCGCATCGCACGGAGCGGAAGTCTTCGCCACACAGGGCAACTTGCACAAAAAGGCCGGCGCCCTCAACCAGGCCATCGACTGGGTCCTGCCCCACCTCGACGAGCGCGACCTCCTCCTGGTCCAGGACGCGGACACCGTCCTCAACCCCTGGTTCAGCGAGACCGCGACGGCCACCTTCAACCGCAAGGTCGGCGCCGTCGGCGGAGTTTTCTACGGCGAACAGGGCGGCGGCCTCCTCGGCCTCCTCCAGCGCATGGAGTTCCAGCGCTACGCCTGGGAGCTGGACCGCACCGGCGGCAAGGCCCAGGTCCTCACCGGCACCGGCACGATGTTCCGCGCCCGCGTCCTGCGCGAGGTGCGTCGGGCCCGCCTCGACGGTCTCATCGGCGGCGGCGACGGCTACTACAGCCTCGCCTCCCTCACCGAGGACGACGAGATGACCAAGGCGGTCAAGACGCTCGGCTACCGCGCTATGTCCCCGGCGGGCTGCGCGGTCACCACCGAGGTCATGACCAGCCTCCCCAAACTCTGGCACCAACGCCTCCGCTGGCAGCGCGGCGCCCTGGAGAACCTCCGCGACTACGGCTGGACCAAGGTCACCGCCCGCTACTTCCTCCAGCAGTTCCTGATGGGCTTCGGCGCCCTGTCCTTCCTGGTCTACCTGGCCTTCATGGCGACCTACACGGCGGTCTACGGCTTCCCCGGCCTCTCCCCGTTCTGGACCGCCATCGGCCTGATCTTCGTGGTCGAGAAGATCGTCTCCGTACGCCGCGCCGGACCCGTCGCGGTCCTGGTGGCCGCGCTGATGGTCCCGGAGATGCTCTACGACCTCTTCCAGCACGCCGTCTACTTCACCTCCCTGTGGGGCCTGGCCCGCCGCAGCGAGGAGAAGTGGGTGGCGACCTAGCCCACCCCTCACGCACCGGAACGCTGTAGCGGAACCCTTAGGAGAAACGTTTATGTACGGAAGAGTTGTCGGCGCCGGTACCACCGGCGCCGGAGGTGCCACGCTGGCCGCGACGGGACTGTGGTTCAGCAGCATGGCGATGATGGTGGCGGCGACCACGCTGGTCGCGGCGGGCATGGCGCTGTACAAGCTGGCACCGCGCCCGCGCCGCCGATAGGGCGTTGCCGGAGGTCCCCCGTTTCAGGCGTCCTGGTCGGCCCGGTCGTCCATGCCGGCCAGCACGAGGGGGAGACGGTCCGCCCCGCCCTCGGTGAGGCGGACCGGGACACCCCAGTCCTGCTGGTGGACATGGCAGGCGGGGTACTCGTTGGCGCCCGCGGCGGAGCCGCTATTGGATGCAGTGTCATCACAGGACGCCGCCATGGCCGATACGTGCAACACGCCTTCCACCACGGCCGGGTCGAGGGCCAGGGTGCGGTTCAGGTCCGTGCCCGCGCCCTCGCCGGCGAGGAGCAGCTCGGGCGGTGTCGCTGAGACGAGGAGCCGGGTCGAGGGGCCGTAGCGGGTGTCGAGCTTCTGCCCCGCCGGCGCCTGGAAGATGACGTCCAGCTTCAGCTCGCCGGGGGCGACTTCGGTGGCCGCGCGCTGGGTGCGATGGGCCACGGACTCGACGCGCACGGCCTCCTCCGGCAGGCGCAGCCGGGTCAGCCGGTGCCGGGCCGACTCGACGACCAGGATGTCGTCGCCGACGAGGACGGCGTCGCTCGGCTCCCTCAAGTCCGTGGCCAGTGTGGTTACTTCGCCGGTCGCGGGGTCGTAGCGGCGCAGGGCGTGGTTGTACGTGTCGCTGATCGCGACCGAGCCGTCCGGGAGCGCGGTGACGCCCAACGGGTGCTGGAGCAGCGCCTGTTCGGCCGCTCCGTCACGGTGCCCGAAGTCGAAGAGCCCGGTGCCGACGGCGGTGTGGACGGCTCCGCCGAGGTCCACCCAGCGCAGGGCGGACGTCTCGGAATCGGCGAGCCACAGCCGGTCGGCGGTCGCGGCGAGTCCGGAGGGCTGAGCGAACCAGGCCTCGGGTCCAGGTCCGTCGACGAGCCCCTCGTTGGTGGTGCCGGCGGTGACGGCGACGGTGTTGTCGTTCGGATCGTAGGCCCAGAGCTGGTGGACTCCGGCCATGGCGATCCACACCTTGCCCTGCCACCAGGCCACGTCCCAGGGCGACGAGAGGCTGACCTCGCGGGCGGGGCCCGAGGTGGGCTCGCCCTGCATCCACTGCCGACCGGTGCCCGCGAGGGTGGTCACGGCGCCGGTGGTGAGGTCGAGCCGCCGTAGCGCGTGGTTCACGGTGTCGGCGACGACGACGGAACCGTCGTCGAGGAGGGCGAGCCCCTGGGGTTCGTTGAAGCTCGCGGAGTCGGCAGGACCGTCACCGAGCCCGCGCGTCCCGGAACCGATCCGCCGTACGACGCTCTCCCCGTCCGCCGCCAGCTCGACGAGTTGGTGCCGGGTGGTGTCGCTGACCAGGAAGGTGCCGGAAGGCAGGGCCAGTGCCTTGCCCGGGAAGCGCAGGACCGTCGGCTCCGGCTCCGGTGCGACATACGGCCCGTCGCCGCGCCGGACCGTGCCCTTCGCCGTGTGCTCGGTCTCCAGCTCCTCCACCAGCCGCTCGATGGCGTGCGCATGACCCTCGCCCGCGTGCTGTGCGACGACGTACCCCTCCGGGTCGATCACCACGAGCGTCGGCCACGCGCGCACGGCGTACTGCTTCCAGGTCGCCAACTCCGGGTCGTCGAGCACCGGATGCTCGACGCCGTACCGCTCGACCGCGTCCACGACCGCCTGGTGCTCGGCCTCGTGCACGAACTTCGGCGAGTGCACGCCGATGATCACGACCGTGTCCCGGTGCCTCTCCTCCAGCTCACGGAGTTCGTCCAGAACGTGCAGGCAGTTGATGCAGCAGAAGGTCCAGAAATCCAGGATGACGATGCGTCCCCGCAGGTCGGCAAGGCTGTACTGCTTCTCGCCCGTGTTCAGCCAGCCGCCCTTGCCGGTGAGCTGGGGGGCGCGGACACGGGCGCGTCGGGGAGTCGGGGTCGCGGATGCATCGGTCATGAATCAAGACTGCCACCCACCACTGACAGTCACCTCACCGGACCGTCACGTCGCGAGATGACCCACGAAGATCCCGACGAGTATCCGGCCGTCCCGCTCGGGGATCGGCAGGGAAAAGTGCACACGGTCGCGGTCATAGAGACGTTTGCCGTGCCAGTCGCACCGGTAGGTGTCGCCGTCATGGTCGACGTTGCGTTGCTCCCATGCCTTGACGTTCTTTTTCGTGTTGGCACTCTCGGGAGAGATGTCCAGACCCAGCGCGTCGAACCTGCGCATGACCTGGTTCAGGTCGCCACCACAGTCCGCCAGTGTCCGGGAGAATTGGTCGTTGAGAGCGCCGAGGAGCGTGACCAGCCAGGGCAGTACCTCGGCGTAGGAGCCCTTGAAGTGGTGCAGGCGCAGGGAGTCGGCGAAGAGCAGCCGGGGGAAGGCGTCCTCGGTGAAGACGAAGAAGTGCTCGGCCGGGACGGGTTCGTGGGTGAACAGGCCTCGCCAGAAACCCGGCGCGTCCTCCGGCATCCGCAGGACGTGGGCCTTCACCTCGTCGTGGCCCGTCTCCGTCGTTCGCGTGACGGTGAGCCAGCCGGACGGCCAGTCGGGTTCCTTGGCGTACGGCGCGAGGAGGCAGGACATGGCCCGGCCGTCCGCCGCCCTGGCCAGGGCGTGTGCCATGCCCCAAGAGGGCTCGCGCCAGGGGCCGTCGGCCACGCGGACCGGCTGGGGCACATCCGCCTCGTCGGGTTCCACGCGCTTGCACTTGCCCAGCAGCTTCTGCAGCCGGACTCGCTTGTCGCGGGGTAATCCGCCGTCCGGTGAATAGAGGACGTCGAACAGCGCGACGGACGGGCGGCACTCGGTTTCGTACGCGGGTTCCATGAGAGCTGCTTTGCGGCCGTCCGCAAGCGGCTCCAATAACTCCGCGAGCAGGTCAAGGGCGTCCTGAAGATCCGAGTCCGTCAGCTCCCGCCAGTCGAAGCACTCCTCGCCGACGACGACGCGATAGTCGTCGCCAGCCTTGGCATCACCTGCCACGTCGAGCACGGGCGAGCCTCCCCAGGTCGGTCTCGATCTGGTCGAAGAAGCCGCTCGGCCAGTGGCTGAGTTCGCCCTTGTCGTTGATGCCGATGGGCAGGGTGCGGTCGTGATCGAAGTAGTGCGTGACCATGTCCTTCGCGGGGAGCGAGCCGTCCTGCGCTACGGCGAGCCGGGCTCCGTTGAGAACGTGGTCACTGTGCGTCTCCACGAGTACCTGCACCCCGCTGCCCGCCACACGCGCGAGGAAGCGGCCCAGACGGGACTGTCCCGCCGGATGCAGATGGGCCTCCGGGTTCTCCACGATCAGCAGGTCGCCCGGCTCGGTGAGCAGACCGGCGACGATGACGGGCAGGGCGTAGGAGACGCCGAAGCCGGTGTTGGCGGGGCGGATCTCCTCACCGATGAGGCTCGTCTCACCGAAGCGGATCGTCCCGGCCATGATGCCTGCGGCCAAGCGGGCGGTGATGCGTAGTGGCCGGATGATCTCCGATGCCCACGCTTCGGCCTGGGCTCTCAGCTGCGGACCGGCGCCGTCCGGGTGATGCAGCGGACCCCGCACCTCCCCGCGCGGACTGCGGGGGCCGATCGCACGAGTCTCGCGCAGCGCCAACACCTGTGCCGTGAACTCGCCGTGCACACCCACCCCGATCCGGTCGGGTTCGTCGGCGGACAGGGCCAGGGTGTCGCGCGGACCGAGGCGCTCCGCGCACAGATAGGTGAAGGCGGGATCGGCGACACCCGGTCCGATACCGGGTACGACCGCCACCGGGAGCCTCCGTACGTCTAGATGCAGGGCCTGTTCGGCATCGGGCAGGCCAAAGCCGAACACCCATGACTCACCGTCCGGTCCGCCGAGTCGTACCGTGATCTCCGTCGCGCCGGATGTCCAGTTGAGTACGTCGCGGGCCTCGCCGAGGGCCAGGCCGAGCGGCCCGTTCAGCCGGACCGTGCCGCCCGCCTTGCCGCCGCCGGACATGGCCGCCAGCCGGGCCAGCAGCAGGGACTGGATCACGGTGCTCTTGCCGCCGCCGTTGACGCCAGTGAGGACGGTCAGGGGGCGCACTTCGAACGACTCCGACTCGAATCGTTTGAAGCCCCGGATCTCCAGAGAGGTGATCACCGGCCGGCTCCCGCGTCCTCGACGGCGGCCTTGAAGCGGTAGTCGACGCGGAACCGGTCTGCGGTGGAAGAGGTGATGGCGTTGAGGTAGACGAAGTCGACGGTCATCCGCGTCCGCGCGGCCTTTACTACCGCCGTGCGGCGCGCACGCAGATCGGCGGTGGTGTGTTCGGGGTCGGCCAGGGCGAGCGACCAGCTCTCGAACATGGCGCGGTTGATCGGACGGCGGTAGTCGTCGCCCTTGGGCCACTTGCGGAAGGCGTGCTCCCCGAAGACGAGGTAAGCATGGGTCATCGCACGTTCGAAGGCGGCCTCCAGCGCGGCCACCCGCTCGTCCGGGACCTGCTTCGGATCGTCGAGCAGCTCGGTGGCGTCCATCAGGAACAGTTCCATCATGGGACGCTCCTGGTACGCCTCGACGCCCTTCAGCCAGAACGCGGCGAACCTCAGTGCCATCTCCCGGTCGTTCATCCGGATGTGGTTGGTGAGGCGGCCCCCGGTGGCCTTGGCGAAGGCGTCAGTGTGGGTCATCCGGTGCAGGACGCCCCTGCTGCGCGGGCTGCTCATGCAGTGGCGGATCTCCTGCGCGTTCAGCGGGGTCCCGCCGGTGTTGATCCGCTTGAAGATCTCGTACGTCACTCCGCGCGGGGTCGTCGGATCGATCACGTTGACGATCAGCTGGGTGTTGTTGATCCGCCGCTGGAACGGCACGGGGAGATCGCTGAAGCGCAGATCCTTCAGGTCGTCCAGATGCTCCAGCTTCCCAAGGGCGAATCCGGTCTTCTCCCCGCCCCGGACGAACGCATGCAGTGTGGACAACCGCTGAAGGCCGTCGACGACCCGGAACGACCCGTCGGTGTCCTCCGCGAAATAGAACGCGGGCAGCGGGATCTGAAGCAGCAGGGACTCGACGAGCAGGGACTTCTGATCGGCGCGCCACACCTGCAACCGCTGGAAGTCCGGAGCGAGTTCGATGGATCCCTCGTCGATCTGGTCGAGGATGTTACGCAGGGAGAACTGGCTGGTGTTCACCCGGATCTGGTCGGGGTTCCACGGCCGTTGGATCCGCTCGGTGTCCCCGCTGGAGTCCTCGACCTCGATGTCCGTGGCGTGTCCTTCGAACACGTCCTCCACGACGTCCGGGGTCGTCTGCGCACCTTCGATTGCCATGTGCGCCATCCTAGGGGCGGGTGATCGAGGAGATGGGGGCGTTGCGTCGATCTCCCCCGCCGTGCTTCGGCGGTGCGCGGCGCCGGCCGGCGGCGAGGCCGAGGACGTCCGTCAGAGACGCGACCAAACGGCGGGCGATCCAGCGGAGTTCGTCGACTGTCAGGGGTGCATTGTCGTCCACCATCAGCCGTGCGTGGCCCAGGACGACGGCTGCTGTTTCGAGTTGTCGGCGTCGCCGTTCGGAAGGCTGGGCGGGTCGGTCATGGTGATGCCGGGCGTCGTACAGGTGGGTCAGCGGGCAGGTCGAACCACACCGCCTTGCCCTCCGGGTGGGGCTGACCGCCGTACGGAATGTCCGGGCCATGTCCCCAGCGGCCCTCGGTGAGGGCGTCCACCAGGTACAGGCCCCGGCCACCGCCTCGCTCACCCGGTTCTGCCGTCAACTCCCTTATCACCGGCGGGTTTTCGTCCCCGTCGTACACCACGACCCGCAGCCGCCCCTCTTCCACCGCCAGCCACAGCACCGTGCCGTCACCGCCCTTCGCGTGGACGCAGGCGTTGGTGATGAGTTCCGAGGTGCAGAGGATCGCGTCGTCGACCAGGGCACGGTCCAGCTCCAGCGTGCGCAGGACGGTGGCGACGAAGTCGCGGGCGATGTGGGGAGAGGTGTCGAGGGGTGGGCAGATCAAGGTGTATGAGGGCATGGGGCATCAACTCCGGTGGAGTGAGGGGGGTTTGCACGAACCCGGGCTCGTTGCTGTCCGGCGCCCCGGTGCCGACGGCCGGGGTGGCACTTCCAACGGGGGGCGTGCGTGCGGGAGTTGCGGATGGGTGACCACGCGGGCACCCTCCGTGAGTACGTCACGAAGGTACTCGATATATTTGCAACGCCGCAACCGAGTCAGTGGAACTGAGGAGATCTCATGCCGCCGAGGGCCATCCCCACCGCACGTCAGGTACGCCTTGGCGCGGAGTTGCGCAGGTTGCGCGAGGCGGCGGGGCTGGTGTCCCGTGATGTCGCGGCCTGGCTGGGGACGAGCCAGGCGCAGATCAGCAATATCGAGTCGGGAAAGCACGGCGTCAGCGAGGAACGGCTACGAAGGCTCGCCGAGCACTACTCCTGCGATGACGCCCAGGTCATCGACGCACTGGTCGACATGGCCAACGAGCGGGACAAGGGCTGGTGGGAGGAATTCCGGGGCGTGGTGCCTCTCCAGGCTCTGGATCTCGCCGAGTTGGAGCACCACGCGTCGTACGTCCGCACGTTCGAGGTTGTACACATTCCGGGGATCCTGCAGACCGAGGACCATGTGCGCAGCGCCTCGGTATTTGCGCAGCCGCATCTTCCCGAGGATGACCGCGAGGCTCGCATCGCCTTCCGGATACGACGCCAGCAGGTACTCAAGAACGGAACGCCGTATGACGTGACCATCCACGAGGCCGCGCTACGAATGCGCGTCGGCGGACCCAAAGTCACCCGCGCCCAGTTGGAGCACCTTCTCCAAGCATCCGAGCAGGCGAACGTCACGATTTGCGTCATTCCGTTCGTGGCCGACGGCTTCGCTGGTGCGGGATTTCCTCTGCAGTACGTTGGCGGGGTGGTCCCTCGACTCGACACCGCGCAGATCGACACAACGCACGGCGCCGAGTTCATCGATGCCCCCGCCCAACTGAACCGCTACCGAGTGCGCCTTGAACGAGTCGAAGGTGCCGCCCTCCCGCCGGAGGCGTCCGTCGACTTCATCCGCCGTATCGCTCAGCAACTGTGAAAGGTATGCCGTGTCTCAGACTCTCCGCTGGCAGAAATCGTCGTTCTCAGGAGGAGACGACGACACCAACTGCCTGGAGATAGCCACAGCCCCCACCACCCTCCACCTCCGCGAGAGCGACGAACCCGCCACCCTCCTTGCCCCCACCCCCGCCGCCCTGAACGCCCTACTCACCGCACTGAAGGGCCAGTTCAGGGCGTGACCCGTCATCGCGTCCACATGGTCCGGGCCACGTGCTCATCGCCGACCGTTGACGTGCCCGTCGGTTCGAGGAGCAGGATCTCGGAGACGTTCCAGACCCCGCCGACAAAGATCCGACAGCACACCGACACCACAGGCACGCGGCCGTGGGGCTGCCAGGGTCAGCCCGGCTTGACCGCCAGCGTCGCGAAGTAGTGCGACATGTACTGAGCGGATGCGTCGGACTGGTGCGGCGCTTCCGTGAAGCCGGTGAGGACGAACCCCGCGGCGAGTTGCCCGCCGATCTGGTCGGTGAGGGTGTGGCTGTATTCAAGAGCGGCTTCCGCGCCGAACTTCGTGGCGCGTTCCTCGGCGGAGTACCGCGTGACATCGCTGTAGGGCAGCTTGTGCACGACGATCAGCTCGCCGCGCTCGTCGAGCGCCTCGTGGTCGAACAGGTACACATCAGGGTTGAGGAAGCCCGCGAGCAGAGTTCCGCCCGGTCGCAGGACGCGGAAGCACTCGCGCCACACCGGTGCCAGGTCCGGTACGAACAGGTTGGAGACCGGATGGAACACGACGTCGAACGTCGCGTCGCCGAAGGCGCCGAGGTCGCGCATGTCGCCCAGGACGGTGCGCAGTTCGAGTCCGTCGCGCGCGGCCACCAGCTGATCCTGGCCGAGCTGGCCGGGTGAGTTGTCGAATACGGTGACCCGCGACCCTGCGGCGGCGAGGATCGGACCCTGCTGGCCGCCGCCGGAGGCCAGGCACAGCACGTCCTTGCCGGTCAGGTCCGCCGGCAGCCAGGAGCGGTCGACCGGCTCGTGCCCGATGAGAACGATCGACCAGTCGCCCCTGCGGGCGCGCTCGACATCCTCGGCACTCACCGGCCTCGACCACTCGTTGCCCTCTTGGACGTACTTGTCCCAGGCTGCCCGATTGTGGGCAACGGGGTCGACAACACCGTCCTGCACGTTCAACTCCCTGCTACGGCCGAGCGGACACCAGCGGTACTGCCAGTCCGGTGCCGCCAGCCAACACGATCGCGGAGTGCGGGCCAACGAAATTAGCGGCAGCGGGTCAGTTCAGGGTGTGACCCGTCGTCGCGTCCACATGGGCCGGGATCTCCTCGTGCTGGTCGCCGACCGAGAGCGTGCCCGTGGGTTCGAGGACGAGGATCTCGGACGGGACGGGGGCGTACGGCTTGTGTTCCGTGCCGCGCGGGACCGTGAAGACGCTGCCCTTGGGGAGGACGACCGTGCGCTCCCCTGCCTGTTCACGGAGTGCGATGTGCAACTCGCCCTCCAGGACCAGGAAGAACTCGTCGGTGTGGTCGTGGGTGTGCCAGAGGTGTTCGCCCTCGACCTTGGCGACGCGGACGTCGTAGTCGTTGACGGTGGTGACGATGCGGGGGCTCCACCGGTCGGTGAAGGAGGCGAGGGCGGCGGGGAGGGAGATGGGTTCCGTGGTTGTCATGGGGTCAGCCTGCGGGGTGTCGGGGCGGCCCCACGAGTGCTAGGAATCGCACATGCCGCAAGGATCCTCTCAGCGCCCGCACCGCCCTCATCGGGTCGCCGTGATCGTCGACGAGGGCACCAACCCCTTCGAAGTCGGCGTCGCCACCGAGCTGTTCGGGCTGCCTCGGCCCGAACTCGGGCTGCCCGGGCCGCTGTACGAGGTGCTGGTGTGCACGCCCGCGCGTGAGGTGCGGATGAACCACGGGTTCTTCACCCTCACCGGGGCGCATGGTCTCGACGGGGTGGATACGGCGGACACGCTCGTCGTGCCGGGCCGGCCCGACAACGTCGTACCACGCGGGGTGGCCGTCCTCGACGCCATCCGGCGCACCCACGCGCGCGGGGCCCGTGTCATGAGCCTGTGCACCGGGAGCTTCGCGCTCGCGGAGGCGGGGTTGCTCGACGGGCGCCGGGCGACCACGCACTGGATGTGGGCCGACCGTTTCCGCGCCCTGCACCCGCGCGTGCGGCTCGAACCGGACGTCCTCTTCGTGGACGACGGGGACATCCTCACCGCCTCGGGGAGCGCCGCCGCGCTCGACCTGGGGCTGCATGTCGTACGGCGGGACCATGGCGCCGAGATCGCCAACGCGGTGTCCAGGAGGCTCGTTTTCGCGGCCCACCGGGACGGCGGGCAACGGCAGTTCGTGGAGCGGCCGTTGCCCGATGTGCCCGACGAGTCGCTCGCGCCGCTGCTCGCGTGGGCGCAGGAACGGCTGGGCGAGTCGTTGACGGTGGCCGAACTGGCGGGCCGGGCCGCGGTCAGTCCGGCGACCCTGCACCGGCGCTTCCGGGCGCAGCTGGGGACGACGCCCTTGGCCTGGCTGACCGGGGAACGGGTGGCGCTGGCGTGCCGGCTGATCGAGCGCGGGGAGGAACGGCTGGACGTGGTCGCGGCGAGGTGCGGTCTGGGCACCGGCGCGAACCTGCGGATGCGGCTGCGGAGGGAGACGGGATTGAGCCCGTCGGCCTATCGGCGGCGTTTCGGACCGGCTGCCGGGGAAGCCGTAATGTCATGAGATTCCTCGTACGCGATCGGATCCTCGGCTTCGGTGAGGATTACTGGATCGAGGACCAGAACGGCAACAAGGTGTTCCTGGTCGACGGCAAGGCCATGCGCATCAGGGACACCTTCGAGCTGAAGGACACGCACGGGCGCGTGCTCATCGACATCCACAAGAAGATGCTCGCCCTGCGCGACACGATGGTCATCGAACGGGACGGTGAGCCCCTGGCGACCATCAAGCACAAGCGGTTCTCCCTGCTGCGCAACCACTACAAGGTGTCCCTCGTCGACGGCACCGAACTCGACGTCAGCGGCAAGATCCTCGACCGCGAGTTCGGCGTCGACTACGACGGCGAACTCCTCGCCCAGATCTCCCGGCGCTGGCTCCACATCCGGGAGACCTACGGCGTCGACATCGTCCGGGACGACGCGGACGCGGCCCTGCTGATCGCGGTGGCGGTCTGCGTGATCCACCTGGCGGAGAAGGAACGGGAGGACTGACGCCCTACCGGAATCCGCTCCTCACCCGACTCGCCGCGGGCGCTCCAGCCCCAGCACCCGGTCCTTGAGCGCCGGGAACTGTTCCCGGGTCACGGCCACCTTCCCCGGGTCGAAGTCCACCGTGAGGATCTCCTCGCCCGCGCCCGCCTCCGCGAGGACCTCGCCCCAGGGATCGACCACGATCGAGTGACCGGCCTGGGGAACTCCCGCGTGCGTACCGGCCGTTCCACATGCGAGGACGAAGGACTGGTTCTCGACCGCGCGGGCCTGGGCCAGCAGGGTCCAGTGGGAGCGGCGGCGCTCGGGCCAGCCCGCGGGGAGGACGAGGGTCTCGGCGCCGGCGTCGACGAGACCGCGGAAGAGTTCGGGGAAACGGAGGTCGTAGCAGGTGCCAAGACCGATGACCGTCTCGGGGAGACGGACCGTCACCAGTTCGCTGCCCGCGCCCATCAGTACGGCCTCGCCCTTGTCGAAGCCGAAGCGGTGGATCTTGCGGTAGGCGGCGGCCAGTTCACCGGAGGGGGAGAAGACGAGGGACGTGTTGTAGAGAGGCCCGTCACCCGCGGCGGAGCCGCCGTCGGATGCTGTGCGTTCGGGGATCGAGCCCGCGTGCAGCCACACGCCCGCGTCGCTCGCCGCCTTGGCCATCGCCTCGTGGGTCGGGCCTTCCAACGGCTCGGCCTCCTCGGCGAACCGCTCGTAGGCGAACGCACCCGTCGTCCACAGCTCCGGCAGGACGACGAGATCCGCACCGGCCTGCTCACGGACGAGGGACGCCACCCGAACCCGGCGAGATTCGACCGATTCGCCCTCTTCTACGGCGATTTGAAGGAGAGAGGCGCGCACACTACCACCGTCCTGGCATTCGAGCCGTTCACACGGGCCTACGATCGTCACACGAAAGCACTGCCGGGGTGCCTCACAGCAGCGTAACTTAGCGTTTCAAGACACCCGCCGACAGCCACCTCCCGCTGGCAACGCCGCCCGCCACCCGACCTGTACCGACCGCCGAGGGGTCCCGTTCCGTGAGTCTGCATCCCACTCTCCAGCCCTACGCCGACGCCTGGACCCACTCCATCGACGCGATATCCGAGCTGGTCACCCCGCTCGTGGAGGGAGAGTGGAACCGGCGAACGCCGTGCCCGGGCTGGTCGGTGCGCGACGTGGTCTCCCATGTCATCGGGCTGGACACCGAGATGCTCGGCGACCCGCGCCCCATCCACACCCTCCCGCGCGACCTCTACCACGTCACCAACGAGAACCAGCGGTACATGGAGATGCAGGTCGACGTACGACGCCACCACACGGCGCCGGAGATGACGTCCGAGCTGGAGTACACGATCATCCGCCGCAACCGTCAGCTGCGGAACGAGTCGCGCGACCCCGGCACGAAGGTCCGCGGCCACGTCAGCACCGAGGTCACGCTCGAAGAGTCCATGCGGAACCACGCGTTCAACGTGTGGGTGCACGAGCAGGACCTGCGCACCGCCCTCGGCCGCCCCGGCAACCTCGACTCGCCCGGCGCGCACATCGCCCGTGACGTGCTCCTCGCCGCGCTCCCGAAGATCGTCGCCGACGACTCGGGCGCACCGCGCAGTTCGGCGGTCGTCTTCGACGTGCACGGTCCGATCGAGTTCCTCCGTACGATCCGCGTCGACATCCAGGGCCGCGGCACCCTGGAGACCGCCCCCGCGCTCGGCCCCGCCGCGACCCTGATCCTCGACTGGGAGACATACGTACGGCTGGCCTGCGGGCGGGTCACCCCCGACTCGGTGTCGGACAAGATCAAGGCGGACGGCGATCCGGAGCTGTCAGCTTCGATACTGCGGAACTTCACCATCACGAAGTAGCACGGACCAACACGCCCAAGTCGGTCGCCGGGGGCGGGAACTCGTTCACCGGGGCGGGAAAATCGTTGTCGGTGGTCTGCCGTCCGCGGCTAGCCTCCGCCGCATGTCTGACGTGACGTCCAGAACCGAGAACACCGGGACCGCTGACCGTGCCGAGCCCGACGACGGGCCTCCCCGGCTCACCCGGCTCACCTTCCACAGCCCGCTCTCCGAGGCGCGTGCCGCCGGGATCGTGCGGCGACTGGCCGGTGCGGGGCCGCGCACGGTGCTCGACATCGGCTGCGGCTGGGGCGAGTTGATGCTCCGGGTCCTGACCGCCGTACCGGAAGCGCGGGGTGTCGGGGTCGACGTGAACGCGCGGGATCTGGCGCGTGGGCGGCGCGATGCCGAGGCGCGGGGGCTCGCGGAGCGGGTCGAGTTCGTCGAGGAGTCGGCCGTGGGGACGGTGCGTGGGCCGGCCGATCTGGTGCTGTGTCTGGGCGCGAGCCAGGCTCTCAGCGCCGAGGAGCCGCCCCGGCACACCGTTGAAGCCCTGCGGGAGTTGCGGCGGCTCGTCGCCGACGGGGGACGTGTGCTGTTGGGTGAGGGGTTCTGGCAACGCCCGCCCACGACGGCCGAGTTGGCCGGCATGTGGCCGGAGGCGCGCGCCGACGAGCACTACGACCTGGGGACGCTCGTCGATCACGCGGTGGCGGCCAGGTTCCGGCCCGAGTGGACCGAGACGGCGAACGCGGACGAGTGGGAGGAGTTCGAGTCGGCGTACCAGGCGGACGCGGAGGTGTGGCTGGCCGGGCACGGCGACCATCCCCTGGCCGCCGCGACCCGCGAACGGCTCGACCGGCACCGGGCCCAATGGATGAGCTACCGGGGTGTGTTGGGGCTCGCCTACCTCACCCTCGTAGCAGCCTGAGAGAGGCTCACGCGGGTACGTGGACCGTCTCCACCCGGCTCGCCACGAGGCGTTCGCTCTCGCGGCGGGCCGCCCGGCGCCGCAGCCGGAGGATCTGGCTGACGCCGACCGCCTGGAGCAGGAAGATCACCGAGAAGGCGATCGAGTAGTTGTCGCCGGTCGCGTCGAGGAGCACGCCGACCAGGAACAGGGTCGTCATCGAGGCCACGAAACCACCCATGTTGGTGATCCCGGAGGCGGTGCCCTGACGCTCCGGCGGGTTGGCCGGGCGGGCGAAGTCGAAGCCGAGCATCGAGGCGGGCCCGCAGGAGCCGAGCACCGCGCACAGCACGATCAGCAGCCACATCGGCGCGTGGTCACCGGGGTAGAGCAGCGTCACCGCCCACACCAGCGCCGTAGCGCCGACCGTGCCGAGCGCCAGCGGCAGCCGCGCGGTGTGGTGCCGGGCGACGATCTGGCCGTAGACCAGGCCGACGAGCATGTTGGACAGGACGACGAGGGTGAGGAGTTCGCCGGCGGTGGCGCGGGACAGGCCCTGGGCCTGGACCAGGAACGGGAGGCCCCACAGGAGCAGGAACACCATGGCCGGGAACTGGGTGGTGAAGTGCACCCAGAGGCCGAGGCGGGTGCCCGGTTCGCGCCAGGAGGCGGCGATCTGGCGGCGGACGTAGGCGGCGCCCCGATGCGGGAAGGGTTCCGGTTCGTGGCCCTCCGGGTGGTCCTTCAGGAACAGAAGAAGCAGGACGAGGACTACGACGCCCGCGAGCGCGCTGCCCGCGAAGGCGGCCGTCCAGCCGATGCCGTGCAGCAGGCGGGCGATCACCAGGGTGGAGACGAGATTTCCGGCCATTCCCGCGAGGCCCGCGAGCTGGGCGACCATCGGGCCGCGCCGTGCCGGGAACCAGCGGGTGCCGAGCCGCAGCACGCTGATGAACGTCATCGCGTCGCCGCAGCCGAGCAGTGCGCGGGAGGCGAGGGCGGTGCCGTAGGAGGGGGAGAACGCGAAGCCCAACTGGCCTGCCGTGAACAGCAGGACGCCGATGGTCAGCACCTTCTTGGTGCCGAGGCTGTCGACGAGGAGGCCGACGGGTATCTGCATGCCGGCGTAGACCAGCAGCTGGAGGATCGAGAACGTCGACAGGGCCGAGGCGTTGACGTGGAACCGCTCGGCGGCGTCGAGGCCGGCGACACCGAGGGACGTACGGAAGATGACGGCCACGAAGTAGACGGAGACGCCGATGCCCCACACGGCTAGGGCGCGGCGGCCGCCGGGCGGATCACCGGGAAGGGAGAGGGCGGAACTGGAACTGCTACTACTGCTGCCGCTCATCGGACCTCGCCCCGAGCCAGGTGGGAGAACCAGTCGACGTGCTGATGGACGATCCCGGCGGCCGCCTCGGCGTCGCCGGTGCGCAGCGCGTCGAGGATCGCCGCGTGCTCGGTGAGGGTCTTGGCGATGCGGTCGGGGTGCGAGTGCATGATCGCGACGCCCATCCGCAGCTGCCGGTCGCGGAGCTGGTCGTAGAGGCGGGAGAGGATCTCGTTGCCGCCGCTGCGGACGATCTCGGCGTGGAAGCAGCGGTCGGTGACGGCGGCGCCGGCCAGGTCGCCCGCGGCGGCCTGTTCCTTCTGCCGGTCGAGGAGTTCTTCGAGCCGGGCTATGAGGGTGGGCGACGCCGGTACGACCTTGCGGACCGCGTGCTGCTCGACCAGCATCCGGGTCTCGACCACGTCCGCGATCTCCTGCGAGGAGACGGGCAGGACCAGGGCGCCCTTCTTCGGGTAGAGCTTGATCAGCCCTTCGACCTCCAGGCGCAGCAGCGCCTCGCGCACGGGTGTCCGTGACACTCCGACGGCCTCGGCCAACTCGCCCTCGGTGAGCAGGGTTCCGCCTTCGTAACGCCGGTCCAGGACACCCTGTTTGACGTGGGCGTAGACGCGGTCGGCGGCGGGGGGTTGCTTGACGGCGGATGGTGAGGCGAGGGACGGAGCGGGGGACGGGGACGGCATGAGGACAGCATAGATACAACACGTACGCATGAGGACGGGCGTCCAGGATGCGGACGGAAGCGAGGGGAGCGGAACCGAGGGGGATCGAAGGGAACCGGGGGAAGCCGGGATTGCGTCTACGGGGATGCGTGTACGGCGTGAGTTTCCGTAGTTTCCGCGGCCGGTTCTCGGGGGCGTTTCACACATTCGGGGAACCCGGCGCAGCAACCGCACAACCTTCTGTGCTACTTACGTGTCACACACGTGCGGCCCTCTCTTTCCCCCCTCCAACTGGGCCGTTCCTCAGGGGCATTCAACGTATTCGGGGTACCTCAGTTGATTACTGCCATTACCGGCATCAAGGGCAGCCGCTTCCGCAGAGCCGCCGCGGTCACCGTGACCGCAGGCGCCGTGCTCGCGACCGGCGCCCTGACCGCGGCACCCGCGCAGGCTGTCACCAAGCCGTCGATCGTGGCCGCGGGCGGTTTTGTGATGAACAACGCCACCGGCAAGACGCTCTACACGAAGGCCGCGGACACCAAGCGGTCGACGGGCTCCACGACGAAGATCATGACCGCGAAGGTCGTTCTCTCCCAGTCGAACCTCAACCTCGACGCCAAGGTCACCATCCAGAAGGCGTACAGCGACTACATCGTCGCCAACACCGCCTCCTCCGCCCACCTGATCGTCGGCGACAAGGTCACCGTCCGTCAGCTCCTCTACGGCCTGATGCTGCCGTCGGGCTGCGACGCGGCGTACGCGCTGGCCGACAAGTTCGGTACGGGCTCGACCCGGGCCGCGCGCGTGAAGTCGTTCATCGGCAAGATGAACTCGACGGCGAAGACGCTCGGCCTGACGAACACCAAGTTCGACTCGTTCGACGGCATCGGCAACGGCAACAACTACTCGACGCCGCGCGACCTGACGAAGCTCGCCAGCAACGTGATGAAGAACTCCACGTTCAAGACGGTCGTCAAGACCAAGAAGTACACCGCCAAGACGGTCACCAAGACCGGCAGCACCCGCACGATGGCTGCCTGGACCAACACGAACACCCTGCTCAGCAGCTACAGCGGCACCATCGGCGTGAAGACCGGCTCCGGCCCCGAGGCCAAGTACTGCCTCGTCTTCGCCGCCACCCGCAACGGCAAGACGGTCATCGGCACGGTCCTCGCCTCGTCGTCGGTCACCCAGCGCGCGACGGACGCGACGAAGCTCCTGAACTACGGCTTCGCGACGATCTGACATACCGACACGTTCTTCGGGGACCTGCCGCATGCCAGCGGCGGGTCCCTTTGTCGTACGGCGGCTCCTGTCGTACGGCTGCTCGTACGACCGTCACGTGAGGAGTTGGGTCGGCGATGCCGGCGAACGACCGGGAACTTGCGCAGCACTTCGCTCTTGAGGGCGCCCGAACTCTGCTCAGCCAGTACGGGGACCACGGCAAACCCGTCCCTGACGACGCCGAAGCGTGGCGGCGGGACCTGTTCCCGGTGATCAGAGGGCTGTGGAACGCCGGGGAGGGCGGCGGCCGGAACCTGTACGAGATCGCGGCCCAACTCCACCTGGCGGCCAACCTGTTCGCGCACGACCCGGCCGGCGGACACCCCTCCCTCACGAACTTCCCGAGGGCCGAGTCGGCGGCCCGCACACCCGAGGTCTACCGGGCGATGGCTGCGTATGTGGAGCGCTGGAAGGCACCGTTCGACCGGGAAACGCTCTTCGGAACACCCCTGACCACCCGTGAACTCGCCCTGCGTTTCCCCCGGTTGAACCAGTTCCTGCTGAACTACTTCGGCCAGGACGGACTCGCCGTCGACGACGACATGCAGGACGCCACGTTGGAGGAGGGCCTCCAGCTGGTCGTCTCGGACACCCACCCGTGGTGCCCCTGGCAGCTGCCGGGACTGATCGCCGAGTGCGCGGAGGCGCGCGCCGTGTTCCACACCGAGGAGCAGTTGGACGCGTTCTTCGGCGGGGGCGGGATGGGAGGGGGGTCGGCCGGTGAACGGTTCACCGACTTCTTCCCGATCGTCGTCAACGTGTTCACGGAGCACTTGAGGGAAGCGCACTCCCCGATGTGGGAGCGGGGCTAGACGGCACCCACGTGCGCGGCGAACGCGGCCCAGGCGGGGGGGGCGAGCTGGAGTACGGGTCCGTTGCCTTGCTTGGAGTCGCGGACGGCGATGGTGGTGGGGATGTTGCGGGCGACTTCGACGCACTGCTGCCCGGCATCTCCACCGCTGTAGCTGGACTTGGTGAACTCGAAGAGGGGCACGGTTCAGAGGTCTCTGGTGAACGTTGTCCATGCAATGGGGGTGAGCCGGAGTATCGGCCCGTCCAAGTCTTTCGAGTCACGGACGGCTACCGTGTCGGACATGTTGCGGGCGACTTCGACACATTCCTGACCGGCGTTCCCGCCGCTGTAGCTGGACTTGACGAACTCGAATGCGGGCACGCGGGCTACGTCTCCTTCAGGATCGCGTCGATCAGTCTGACCGAGTTCTGCCCCGCGAGGCCCAACCGCGTGATCCGGTCGAAGAGCCCGTTGTGGTGGTCGGCATCAGTATCGCTCTCCAGCCATACGGTCGACGAGGTGGTATCCACGTGGACCACGTCCAGTGCACCCGGCTCGGCGAACGACACGATGGTGAAGGCACTCGTCATCCCCGGATGCGCACCGGCCAGGTATGGCAGCACCTGGAGCTTCACGTTCGGTCGGCGTGCCATGTCCAGCAGATGCCCAAGCTGGGCCCGCATGACCTCACGCCCACCCACGAGTTGACGCAGGGCGGCCTCGTGCACGACCGCCCACAGTTCCAGCGGGGCCTCTCCGTGCAGCCGGGCCTGTCGTGCCATTCGGGACTCGACGAACGGCTCGATCCCATCCGGGTCCTCCCAGTGGCCGTTGCCGACCGCCAGTGCCCGCGCATAGTCCGGCGTCTGCAACAGCCCCGGGACTACGGCCAGTTGCCATGTCCTGATGTTGGTGGCGATGTCCTCCAGCGCCACGTACTCGACCATCGCCTCCAGCTGCGGGTACTGGTTCCACCAGCCGTGCGCTTTCCGCCGCTCACGGTCCGCCTTCGCGAGGGCCAGCAGCTTCCCGATCACGGCCTCGTCGCTCTCGCCGTACAAGTGGCACAGCGCCCTGACGTCGGGGTCGCGCATCGGCACCTGCCCGCGCTCGATCTTCGCGACCTTGGTCACGGACGCCGTCAGCGCTTCGGCGGCATGCGCCTGCCGCAGGTCACGCGCCTCCCGCATCCGAAGAAGCTCTCCACCGAGCCTGCGGCCCAACACGGTGGTCACCGTCCGCCCGCGGTCAGGGTTGTTGCCCATACAGCGTTCCTTCCCCATGAGTCGCCCCAGTCTGTAGTCCTCCCGAAGCAACCCACAACCAAGGCAGGAATTTTTCTGCCGAGATCTAGTTGCTGCCGTCCGCCATGGAGCGCTACCGTCAGTGCACAACAAGCCACCCAGCGAAACCAGTTGGCGGAAGTGCACCGCGCTGCCCACACCCAGCACAGCACGGCAGACCCACCCCACCTGGCCCCCGTCCCCCCACCGCACAAGGAGGTGCACCCCGGTGACCGACTCCTGTCCTCCCGGACTCCCCAATCCCCACGACCACCGCCGCTACGACCACTACGACGCCGTCACCTACACCCCGTACCCGATCAACATCCCCCGCGCCCGCAGACACGTCGCCCACCTCACCGCCGCCTGGGGACACCCCCACTCCGTCGGCGACGCGGCGCTACTGGCAAGCGAGTTGTGCACGAACGCCTTACTGCACGGGTGCCTGCGGGACCGCCTGTTCCGTGTGGAGACGTCCCTCACCGGCAACGCACTACGCGTGGCGGTCACCGACCCGAGGGGCGAACGGCTGCCGTCTCCCCAAACCTCCACCCCAGATGACCAGTTCGGCCGCGGCCTGCTCATCGTCCGTACCCTGGCCGCCCGTTGGGCCGTGGAGAGACTCACGGTGGGCAAGACCGTCTGGGCGGAGTTGGACATCGCGGGACCCTGAACGGCCTCGCTCCGGGGCCACTGCGAACCGTAGGATTATTGCAACAGCAAGTGACGTGTGATGTCGACGCGACGGGGGCGGAGATACGGCATGGCAGTACCCGGAACCGGCACGGACCAGGGTGGCAACCCTGACCTGCACGTGTCGTCAAAGGACCTCACCAAACTCGTCGGCGACCTCGACTACATGCAGGACCACCTCGACAAGCAGGTCAAGCGGATGGACGCGATCGTCGACCGCGTCGAAGCCGGCTGGCGCGGCCCCGCGGCGACGGCGTACCGCGAGTTCCACCGCGCGGCGACCGAGGACGCCGTACGCATCCGCGAAGTGATGAAGCTGCTGGAACAGGCCGTGCGGATGAGCCGCGACGGCTTCTCCTCGAACGACATCGAGGTGCTGGAGCACATGCGGACGATCCAGGTCGACGTCGGCAGCGAGGTCGACAAGCTGTCCACGCCCAACGTGGAGGCGACGGGAGATACGCCGACGCCGCCGCCCCGCAGCAGCCTCGACTCCTTCTGATCCTTCTAGCCCTTCTGAACGCGGGCCGCCAAGTACCCATCATCCAGCCATAGTTACCGACCGATATCCAGGGGGATCATGTCGACCGGGGCTTCCGCCGACGACGGCCACATATCCGTCTCCTTCGCCACGCTCCACGACCTCACCGCCGAGCTGGAGGACATCCTCAAGCAGCTCAACACCAAACTCGACGACCTCTACGACCGCGCCGAACCGGTCGTCCTGTCATGGAAGGGCGAGGCCCGCGAGGTCTTCGTGCAGAAGCTCGACGAGTGGGACCGCTCGGCGCAGGATCTGCAGGCAGCGCAGAAGTGGCTGCACGCGTATGTCACCACCGGTCATGCCAACTACGCGGCGGCTCATCGGGCGGTGCTGCGCGGCTGGGGGGCGGGCTGATGGCGGACCGGCCCAGTGACGCGGAGCGCCAGGCGGAACGGGACCAACTGAGCACGGCCGCGCCCGACGCGGGTGGTGGGTTCGATGTGCGGCCCGCGCATCTGTACTACACGTCAACGGTGGTACGAGACGGTCAGTTCGACTACGACAAGGGCGCGGCCACACTCGTCGATGCCCTCAACGCGTACAGCCAGTCGGCGGGCACCGGGTGGGGCCCGGACTCCTTCGCCAACGTCTATATGCAGATCGCCGAGAAGTTCGTCAAGGTCTGGGCGGCCAGCGTGGTGAGCGTCGGCGGCGTCGCGGTCGGTCTGACCCTGACGGCCAACAACTACCAGCAGGCGGACTGGTCCTCGCGTGGAATGTACGGCCCGTCGCCCCGCCGCACCCCACCCGTCGTCATCGACAAAGTGCCCGACTACGGGAAGATCAACGACATCAAGTGGAGCGGAACCGGCGAGGACGCCGACTCGTGGGCCATCTCCGGCGCGCTCGGCGAGATCCCGGACTTCCTCGCGGACGTCATGAAACCCGCCATCGAGTATGGGCTCAACCTCGGCAAGACCACCGAGATCACGCCGGGCGCCCGCGACGACGATCTCAAGGGAATGGCCACCGCCTGGCGGGCGGCAGCGAGCGCCGCGTCGAAAGCCGGGGACAACTTCACCTCCGCGATCAGCTACATGACGGACCCTCAGGGGAACGACGAGTGGCAGAAGGCGATGAAGGCGTTCTGCCAGTCGATCTGGGGGACCACCGCCTGGGGCCGCAGCCGGAACGCGCAAGGGCAGATCGCGCAGCAAGGCGCCCGCGCCTGGAAGACTTCGGGCAATGTGGCGCCCGCACAGCGCCAACCGATCCTTCAGGTGCTGCACAACACCGCCGACACCCTCCAGAAGACCTGCGACGATCTGGCCCAGGTCGTGAAGACCTGTCGGGAGACCACCACCAACCTCGCCAAGCAGGCGGCCAAGGGGATGGTGCAAGACCTGACGACTGGGCTCGACCTGATGGATCTGCTTGAACTCGCCGCCACCGACGTGTTCGGCAAGCTGGTCATGTCCTTCCGCGAGCACATGGACCGGGAGGCCGCGGACAGAGCCGTCGACATCTACCAGCAGGCGTTCAGCGATGCCGCCTCCGCACTTCTCCAACTGGACTGGGAACTGGACGAAGCGCTCAGAAGCGCACCCACGTTCGTCGCGGAGGAGGCCAGGGCCGAGGCCTTCGGCGGCCGGTCGCTGAACGAGTTCAAGAAGGAGCACAAGCTGCTGAACGGGGAGAACCCGATCCCCTACAAGTACACGATCGACCTGGCGATGGAGGAGGACCTCGGCGGCGGCCACACCATCGACAAGCACGTCGGCAAGACCGACGCCCAGCTCCTGCAGCGGCTGCGCGACCAGGCCAACGCCTCCGGCACACCCTCGATCCCAGCGGCCTCCACCTTCACCGACCTGGCCTCGGCGCAGAAGTACACCCAGGACTGCATCCGGCAGAAGAGCGGCGACATCGACAGGTGGTTGCAGACCGGGCCCCCGCCCCAACCGTCCAGCCCCGTCTTCGAGGTCACCTCGGTGAGTTCCGACCCCAACAACCCGCTGGCCGTCAGCCCGGTGACCGGGCGCACCTCAAGGGTCGTCAACGGCCAGGCGACCCCGGTGACCGACGCGCACGGCGTCGCCACCCGCCTCAAATACGATCCCAACCTCGACCCGCCCTTCGTGGTGGTCACCTCCATGCCGAAGTAGTGGGCGCGAAAATAGGCTGTCGCCAACCGTGACAGCCGCAACGCCACCGATTCCCCCTTCCTGGAAGAGCCGATGACAGCACTGGACGCCGACGCCTGGGCGGATGCCCTGACCATGTACGAGCGGCGGTACTCGATCGTCACGGTGGGACCGCGCACCCACCAGGACTGGTCGCAGGACGCGCTTGCGCTGCTGCGCAAGGAGGTCTCGGATCCGCGTTCCTGGCGGACCCTGGAGTACTGGTCGGAGGCGGACGAGGAGTGGCGCGCGGACTGGCTGGCTCCCTTCGAGGAGCCGGGTCCCGACTGGCCGGCCGGACTGTGGACCGTGCCCCGGACGTCGGTGGAACGGCTGCTCGTCATGCTGTCCACCAATTGGCTGGATGTTCCCAACGAGCGCAAATGGAACGACTTCGAGGCCCGCCGGCCGGAACTCGAACGCAAGGCCCGGGTGATCCTCTCCCGCTTCCCGGAGGAGACGTCCTTCTACACGAACAGCGGCTACCCGGGGTCATACAGCGGACCAAGCCCCGACGCCGACGTCCCGGACTTCTATGAGGCAACCACTGGTTGCACGCCCCTCTCCCAACACGGCTGGGATCTCGGCCTGTTCGCGGTGTGCGAGACCGAAGTCGGCATCTTCTGGTCCTTCGACGCCACCTGAGTGCACGGCCTCTTCGTCCGATGCCATCCGGAGGAACTCCATGAACAACATCGGCAACACCGCCGACAGCGCCGGTTCCGGTCCCGAACCCCCTGCCCTGGCGGCCACCCGTTCCGCCACCTACCCCGACCGAGAAACCGCCCAATGGGCCACCCAACAAACCGTCACCGCCAACGAGCAGGCCATCCACCGCTGGCTCGCCCAGTCCACCCGCCCCCGCCTGACCATCGAGGCATCCTGGCCCTCCCGCCCCGATCCGGTCGGACGGGTCCTGCTCCAGGCGATGATGCTCGCCGGGCGAGACCCCGTCGATGTCCGCGCGGCCCGGGTGATCCTGAAACGGGACGCGTCCCGGCCGCACGGCTTCGCCGTCCACGCCACGTTTCCGATGTACCTGTGACGACGACCCGCAGAGGCTGATCCCGTGCCCTTGAGTCCCCTCGAACACGACCGCCGCTACGGCGAGTTGGACCAGGTGATCCGCGCCTACGCCGGTCAGCCGGCCGACGACACCCCGGACAAGCCGAGCGAGGCGCTCACCGCCTATCTCCGCCACACCTGGCACACCCGCCCCTGGGCCCTGGCCGTGGCCGAACGCCAGCTCCGCGAGTACGCCGACAACCCTCCCGGCCGACTCCGTCTGCGCCTCGGCGAGTTCTACGCCATCCCGGACGTGGGTCTCCCCGAAGGCGCGACCCAGCAGTGGCTGTACTGCCTCGCCGACCACATCAAACACAGCGTCGAGGAGGGCGACGTCCCGCCCCCGGCGACCCCCGCCACCCACTGGGAATGGCACGCCCGCTTCCCCGAAGTCGGCCAGTTCCTCGGCGGCTGGTTCTCCCAGGACATGCCGGACGAGTTCGATGACCACGACGCGGCGATCGACGACTACCGGACCTTGACCGATCCGCAACTGGTCGCCCACCTCGTCGGCGAGCTGCACGAACTCCTCGCCCTCGACCTCGACGAGTCCGACTACGCCCTCGCCGTAGCCGAGTTGGGCATGGAGGTCGACCCACCGACGCCGTACTCACCGAGCGGCTGGCTCGCCCTCGTCGCCGACCAGTTGACCGTGCCGCGCGCCGACTACGGGCCCTCGACGGACCAGAGCTGAGCCGCGCACCCCCACTCACAGAGATGCGCGGCCCCCGATCGCTGACCCGCTACCCCCAGGTGATCAACCGCTTCGGCTGCTCCAGGATCGCCGCCACATCCGCCAGCACTTTCGACCCCAACTCCCCGTCCACCAACCGGTGGTCGAAGGACAGCGCGAGCGTCGTCACCTGACGTGGCTTCACCTTGCCCTTGTGGACCCACGGCTGGAGCTTGATCGTGCCGACCGCGAGGATCGCGGACTCACCCGGGTTGAGGATCGGTGTGCCGGTGTCGATGCCGAAGACGCCGACGTTGGTGATGGTGACCGTGCCGCCCTGCATCGCCGCCGGGGAGGTCTTGCCGTCCCGCGCCGTGGACACCAACTCGCCCAGTGACTCAGCCAGTTGGGGCAGGGTCTTCACGTGGGCGTCCTTGATGTTCGGCACGATCAGGCCGCGCGGGGTCGCCGCCGCGATGCCGAGGTTGACGTAGTGCTTGAGGACGATCTCCTGGGCGGCCTCGTCCCAGGACGCGTTGATGTCCGGGTTGCGCTTGATGGCCACCAGCAGGGCCTTGGCGATCAGGAGCAACGGGTTCACCCGTAGGCCCTGCATCCCGTACTCGTCGGACCGCTTCAGTTCCTCGACCAGCTTCATCGTCCGCGTCACGTCCACCGTCACGAACTCCGTGACATGCGGTGCCGTGAACGCCGAGCCGACCATCGCCGCCGCCGTCGCCTTGCGCACGCCCTTCACCGGGACACGGGTCTCCCGGGCCGAGTCGTACGTCGCCGGTGCGGCGGCCGGAACCACCTGGACCTGCGGAGCCGCCACCGGCGCGGGAGCCTGCGCCGGAGCCACCGCCGCGTGCACGTCCTCGCGCGTGATGACGCCGTCCGGGCCCGACGGGGTCACCGTCGCCAGGTCGACGCCCAGGTCCTTCGCCAGCTTGCGCACCGGCGGCTTCGCCAGCGGGCGGGACTGCGCTACGGCGGCCCCGGTCCCGGTCGCCGCCGCGTGGCCGTTCAGCTCCGCCTGTACGGCCGCCGCTGCCGACGACATCGTCGACGCGTCCTGCGCCGGGATCTCCGCGCCCCTGCGCGGCCGGCGCTTCGTGGAGGACGTGGCCACTCCGTAGCCCACCAGTACCGGTGTGCGGGCCGCCGGCTTCTCCTCCGCCGGAGGCTCAGGAGCAGCCTCGGCCGGGGTCTCCGCCGGAGCCGCCCCGCCCCCGGACACGTCCACCGCGATGATGGACGTGCCCACGTCCACCGTCGTCCCCTCGGGGAAGTGGAGTTCGCGGACCACCCCGTCGTACGGGATGGGCAGTTCCACCGCGGCCTTCGCCGTCTCCACCTCGCAGACGACCTGGCCGTCGGTGACGGTGTCACCGGGCTGGACGTACCACTTGAGGATCTCGGCCTCGGTGAGGCCCTCGCCCACGTCCGGCATCTTGAACTCGCGTACGGACGCTTCAGTCATCGTCGTCACGACCCTCTCCTCAGTACGCCAGAGCGCGATCGACGGCATCGAGCACCCGGTCGAGGCTCGGCAGGTACTCCTCCTCCAGGCGGGCCGGCGGGTAGGGGGCGTGATAGCCGCCCACACGCAACACCGGGGCCTCCAGGTGGTAGAAGCAGCGCTCCGTGATGCGGGCCGCGATCTCGCCGCCGGAGCCGAAGAACACCGGCGCCTCGTGGACCACGACCAGGCGGCGGGTCTTCTCGACCGAGGTCTGGATCGCGTCGAAGTCCAGCGGGGACACCGAGCGCAGATCCAGGATCTCCAGCGACCTGCCCTCCTCGGCGGCCGCGTCGGCGACCTCCTGGCAGAGCTTCACCATCGGGCCGTAGGCGGCGAGGGTGAGGTCCGTGCCCTCGCGGACCACGCGGGCCTTGTGCAGGGGGTCGGGGATCGCCTCCGTGTTGACGTCGCCCTTGTCCCAGTAGCGCCGTTTCGGCTCGAAGAAGATCACCGGGTCGTCGCTCTGGATGGCCTGCTGCATCATCCAGTAGGCGTCCGACGAGTTCGACGGGCTGACGATCTTCAGGCCCGGCACGTGCGCGAACAGCGCCTCGGGGGACTCCGAGTGGTGTTCCACCGCGCCGATGCCGCCGCCGTACGGGATGCGGACGACGACCGGGAGCTTGACCTTGCCCAGGGAGCGCGCGTGCATCTTGGCGAGCTGGGTGACGATCTGGTCGTAGGCCGGGAAGACGAAGCCGTCGAACTGGATCTCCACCACCGGGCGGTAGCCGCGGAGAGCCAGGCCGATGGCCGTGCCGACAATTCCCGATTCGGCCAGCGGGGTGTCTACCACCCTGCGCTCACCGAAGTCCTTCTGAAGGC
This sequence comes from Streptomyces sp. NPDC048504, assembly GCF_043200035.1. Classification (NCBI taxonomy): domain Bacteria; kingdom Bacillati; phylum Actinomycetota; class Actinomycetes; order Kitasatosporales; family Streptomycetaceae; genus Streptomyces; species Streptomyces sp. NPDC048504. The sequence goes on along the minus strand of NZ_JBICXA010000001.1, from coordinate 227,432 downwards.
CGTCCGTGACGCGGAAGACGCCGCCGAGCTTGCCGACGTCCTCGCCCATGATGAGGACCTTGGGGTCGGACTCCAGGGCGGCGCGCAGCGATTCGTTGATCGCCTTGGCCAACGGCAGGTTCTTGAACGTCGTGGTCTGTGCCGCAGTCTGTGCCGCCATGTCACTTACCCCCCTCTTCATCCGCGAACGACGCCTGGTAGGCGGCGAACTGCGCCCTCTCCTCGTCGACGAGCGCGTGCCCGTCCGCGTACACGTGCTCGAAGATGGCGAACCGGTCCGGGTCCGGCATGGCACGGACCGCTTCGCGCACTCGTCTGCCCAACGCTTCGCTCTCTGTTTCGAGTTCCGCGAAAAATCCCTCATCCGCGTGGTTTGCGGCTTCGAGATACGTGCGCAGGCGCAGGATCGGGTCCTTCGCCTCCCAGGACTCGCGCTCCTCGTCGGCCCGGTACTTCGTCGGGTCGTCGGAGGTGGTGTGCGCGCCCATGCGGTACGTGTACGCCTCGACCAGCGTCGGGCCCTCGCCGTTGCGGGCCCGCTCCAGCGCCCACTTGGTGACCGCGAGGCAGGCCAGGACGTCGTTGCCGTCGACGCGAACGCCCGGGAAGCCGTAGCCCTGCGCGCGCTGGTAGAGCGGGACGCGGGTCTGCTTCTCGGTGGGCTCGGAGATGGCCCACTGGTTGTTCTGGCAGAAGAACACGACCGGGGCGTTGTAGACCGCGGAGAAGGTGAACGACTCGGCGACATCACCCTGGCTGGAGGCGCCGTCCCCGAAGTACGCGATCACGGCGCTGTCGGCGCCGTCCATGGTCACGCCCATCGCGTAGCCCGTGGCGTGCAGCGTCTGCGAGCCGATGACGATCGTGTACAGGTGGAAGTTGTTCGTGTTGGGGTCCCAGCCGCCGTGGTTGACGCCCCGGAACATGCCCAGCAGGTTGGTCGGGTCGACCCCGCGGCACCAGGCGACGCCGTGCTCGCGATAGGTCGGGAAGACGTAGTCGTCCTCCCTGGTGGCCCGCCCGGAGCCGATCTGGGCGGCCTCCTGGCCGAGCAGCGACGCCCACAGGCCCAGCTCGCCCTGGCGCTGCAGGGCGGTGGCCTCGGCGTCGAAGCGGCGGGTGAGCACCATGTCGCGGTACAGGCCGCGGAGCTCATCGGGGGTGATGCCGGCGACGTACTTGTCGTACGGGGCGGTCTTCGCGTTCTTGACTCGCTTGCCCTCGGGCGTCAGCAGCTGGACGAGGTCCGGGTCGGCGCCCTTGGCCTTGCTTCCGGCGCTGCGTCGCGGCTTGCGCGGGGCAGTGCTCTCCACGGTCACGTGTGCTCCTCCGTCGGTCCGGCTCCCCGGGTTCGCCGGGTGCCAGTGCGGCTCACCTGCGCCCCACGGACGCACAGGGTGGGTGCGCTTCGTCGGGAACAGGCGTGACAGGTGCCCCGGCGAGCGCCCTGCAACAGGCACGTTACCCAGTGCTCCACAATTCTGTGAAACCCCTCCTGACCTGCGATTTTGCTTGGATTTCCAAGTAAATCGCGAAAGTCGGGAACAAGTCCTGGTCACAGCCTTGCAGGGGGCCGGAACAACGGCACGTTATCCCGCTCACCTCGGGCACGGGAAGAGCCCGTATGTGAGACTTACCGCGTGCCCGGAGACGGAAAAATCAGCGTATTTCTCCTCGATGACCACGAAGTGGTCCGCCGGGGTGTCCACGAGATGCTCTCGGTCGAGGACGACATCGAGGTGGTCGGCGAGGCCGGCACGGCGGCCGACGCGCTGGTGCGGATCCCGGCCACGCACCCGGATGTGGCGATTCTCGACGTACGGCTCCCGGACGGCAGCGGGGTCGAGGTGTGCCGCGACATCCGCGCGCGGGACGAGTCCGTGAAGTGCCTGATGCTGACCTCCTTCGCGGACGACGAGGCCCTCTTCGACGCGATCATGGCGGGCGCCTCCGGGTACGTCCTGAAGGCCATCCGGGGGAACGAACTGCTGTCCGCCGTACGGGACGTCGCGGCCGGCAAGTCGCTGCTCGACCCGGTGGCGACCGCCCGGGTCCTGGAGCGGCTGCGCAACGGCGGCCCCCAGCAGGACGAGAAGTTCGACTCCCTCACCGACCAGGAGCGCAGGATCCTGGACCTGATCGGGGAGGGGCTCACCAACCGGGCGATCGGCGAGCGGCTGCACCTCGCGGAGAAGACCATCAAGAACTACGTGTCGAGTCTGCTTTCCAAACTCGGTATGGAGCGGCGCTCGCAGGCGGCGGCCTATGTGGCACAGAAACAGGCACAGAGACAGGCCGAGCAGCAGCGTCATTAGGGACCAAAGACCCCTCCCCCGGAGGGGTTGCCCATCCGACAGTAAGTGCATGCCCACCGACGAACAGCTCGCCGTCGATCTGCTCGCGCGCACCGACCACGGCCGGGTGGCCACCACCCTGGGGGCGCTGCCCTTCCTGGCGCCCGCCCGTCACATCGTGGCGGACGAGCGGCTGCTGCTGCGGATGCCCCGGAGCCACGGCCATCACCACGCGTGCGTGGACCGCGTCGTCGCGTACGGCGCCGACAACCTGGACTCGGCCGGGCCGGATGACGACCTGTGGTCCGTACAGGTGATCGGCACGTGCGAGCCCCACGAGCCGACGGCCGACCAGGTCGAACGTTTCGGCCCGGCGCGGGACGCGATGGTGTACCTGCGCATCGAGCCGCGGCTGGGCACCGTGCACTCGGCGGACGGCGGTCCGGAACGGCGCTTCGGGCACGCCCTGTGACCGAAAGCGACCATCGACGATCGAGCGGTGACTTTCTGTGACAAACCGCAGCTCAAGGGCCCGCCGCGTGCCCTAGCATCGGCCGCGTGCCGCCCTTACGTGTACCACCCCCCGTGCTCCACGCGCCCCCGTTGGGCGCCCTCCTCCGCCAGTACGCCGCCGGGTCCGCCGTCACCTGCGAACCCGTCGAGCAGGGCCTGCTGAACCGCGGCTACCGGCTCCGCACGACCCGGGGCCGCTACTTCCTCAAGCACCACTTCGACCCCGAGACCGCGGACCCGGGGGCGATCGCCCGCCAGCACACCGCGACCCGGCGCCTGGCCGACCTCGGCGTCCCCGTGGCACCCCCGCTGCCCGCCCGCGACGGCCGTACGGTCGCCGTCGTCGGCGGTCACGCCTACGCCCTGCACCCCTGGATCGACGGCAGGCACCGCCACGGCGGCCAGTTGACCGCCGACCAGTGCGGGCGCCTCGGCGCGCTCCTGGGGGTCGTCCACGCGAGCCTGGAGCGGGTCATGCCGGGGCGCCGGGAGGAGTGCGCGCCGGGAGCCGACCCCGCCGACACCTTCGCTCTCATCGACGACCTCCTCGGGCACGTCCGCCGACACCGGCCGGCCGACGCCTTCGACGAACTGGCCCGCCACCGGCTCCTGGAGCGGCGCGAGCTGCTGGAACGGCACGCGGACCGACGGCCGCCGCGCGGGGCGTCCGTGGGGTGGACGCACGGCGACTTCCACCCCTTCAACCTGCTCTACAAGGGCGACGCCCCCGCCGCGATCGTCGACTGGGACCGCCTCGGCGTCCAGCCCCGCGCGGAGGAGGCCGTACGCGCTGCCGCGATCTTCTTCGTACGGCCCGACGGGGCCCTGGACCTGCCGAAGGTGCGGGCGTACGCGCACGCGTACCGGCGTTCGGCGGGCGCCGGCCCCGCCGAACTCGCCGCCGCCGTGCACCGGGTGTGGTGGGAGCGGCTCAACGACTTCTGGATGCTGCGCTGGCACTACGAGCGGGGCGACACCCGCGCGGACCCCCAGTTCCCGGCCGCGTCGGCCCTCGCCGTGTGGTGGACGCGGGAGTACGACGCGGTGTGCGAGGCGTTCGCGGAGGGCGCCCCATAGAGACACCGGGACAGCGATAAACAGCACGCGCGCGTGGACCCCTGTTACGGGGCGCACGCGCGTGTGAGTGTTTCGGTGCCGGTGATCCGGTCCGGGTCAGCCGCCGAGGGCGCCCGCGACGGTGCCGCCGCTGTCGTCCCCGCCGGCGTCACCGGTGCCGCCCGTGTCCGTCGGGTCCGCCGAGGCCGTCGCCGACGGGGTGCTCGGCGCCGACTTGGTGGCCGACGGGGTCGGCGTGCTCGACGGCTCCTCGGTGGCCGTCTCGGTCGGGGTGTACGAGGGCGTGTACGACGGCGTGTAGTCCGAACCGGAACTCGTGCCGCTGTCGTCCGTGCTCGTGTCGGACGGCGAGGCTGTCGTGTCGTCGCTCGGCGACTCCGTGGCCGTGTCGTCGGTCGCGGACTGCGAGGTGGTCGGCGACTGGGTGGTGCTCGAACCGCCGCTGCCGTTACCGGTGTTGTTCAGCGCCAGCGCGACACCCGCCGCGATGGCGATCACCGCGAGCACGGCGAGGATCCACAGCTTGCCGCGGCCGCTGCCGTGGTTGCCGTGCCCCTCGAAGCCGCCGTCGTCGCCGTTGCCGTAACCGCCGGGCAGGATCGGCTGCGGGATCTGCGTGGTCCCGGAGGAGTCGCCCTGGGGCATCACGGTCGTACCGGCGAAGCCCCCCGGAGGGGTGCCCTGCCCGTTGGCGACAGTCACGGGCCCGGTGTTCCAGGTCCCGGTGTGGCCTCCCTGGTCGTAGAGCATCTGCAGGCCGTACTGGACCAGCCCGCGCATCTCCTCGGCCGTCTGGAAGCGGTCGTCCGGGTCCTTGGCCAGCGAGCGCATGACGAGGCCGTCGAGCTCCGGCGGGCAGACGCCGTTGGAGGTCTGGGACGGCGGGACGGGGATGTCCTGGACGTGCTGGTACACCACCGACAGGGGTGTCTCGCCGGTGAACGGGGGCCGCAGCGCGAGGAGTTCGTAGAGGAGGCAGCCCGTCGCGTACAGGTCGGAGCGGTGGTCGACGGCCTTGCCGAGCGCCTGCTCCGGGGAGAGGTACTGGGGCGTGCCCATGACCATGCCGGTCTGCGTCATCGTCGTGGACGCCCCGTGCAGGGCGCGCGCGATGCCGAAGTCCATGACCTTGACGGCGCCGTTGTGCGTGATGATCACGTTCGCGGGCTTGATGTCGCGGTGCACGATGCCGTGCTGGTGCGAGTAGGCGAGCGCCTCCAGGACGCCGGAGACGATGATCAGGGCCTGCTCGGGCCCGGGCGCCTCGGCGTTGAGGAGGAGGTCGCGGATCGTGCGGCCCTCGACGATCTCCATCACGATGTACGGCACCGACATGCCGCCCACGTAGTCCTCGCCGGAGTCGTACACGGCGACGATCGCGTGGTGGTTGAGGCCGGCCACCGACTGGGCCTCGCGCGTGAAGCGGGCCTTCGACGTCGGGTCCTCGGCCAGGTCCGAGCGGAGCAGCTTGACCGCGACCGTGCGCCCGAGCCGTACGTCCTCGGCCGCGAAAACCTCGGCCATACCGCCCCGGCCCAGTCTGTGGGTGAGCCGGTACCGGCCGTCGCCGACCAGTCCGCCGTTACCCCACAGCTCCGGTGCGTCCGACATTCCGCCGCCAGCCGCCTCGGGGTCGGACGGGCCCTGAGCGTGCTGCTGTGCCATCAGTCCTCGCCGTCGTTTCTGCCCGCGGTGCGCGCGGTGTTGTTACGGTCTCCGTCGGCCACGCTACAGGCTCGGCGCAAGCCGCCGTTCCGGGATCAGTGCCGGAATCGTCCGGAGACGGACCGGCCATCAAATCGGTATCACGGGCCGTCGTGCAAATTCTGTGTACCGCCGGTACAGCACCTGTAACGCTTCCACGACTCTTCTTTCGCGTACGGTCACGGAACGGGCACCGCGCTTGACGTGTCAGTGCCCTCCGGCAGACTTGGCCGGGAATGGCACTTTCGATCACTGAGCCGGCGCCGATGGGGGACACGGGACATGAGCCAGGACGGCGCACAGGGCCACCATGCGGGGCGCGCGCTCGCAGGTGGCCGCTATCAACTGCGCGACCTGCTCGGCGAGGGCGGCATGGCCTCGGTGCACCTGGCGTACGACTCGGTGCTCGACCGCCAGGTCGCGATCAAGACACTCCACACCGAACTCGGCCGGGAACAGGCCTTCCGCGAGCGCTTCCGCCGCGAGGCCCAGGCCGTGGCCAAGCTCACCCACACCAACATCGTCTCGGTCTTCGACACCGGCGAGGACGCCCTCGACGGCACGACGATGCCGTACATCGTCATGGAGTACGTCGAGGGCCGCCCACTCGGCTCCGTACTCGACGAGGACGTACGGCAGTTCGGCGCGATGCCCGCCGACAAGGCGCTGAAGATCACCGCGGACGTGCTGGCCGCCCTCGACATCAGCCACGAGATGGGCCTGGTCCACCGGGACATCAAGCCGGGCAACGTGATGATGACCAAGCGCGGCGTCGTCAAGGTCATGGACTTCGGCATCGCCCGCGCCATGCAGTCCGGTGTCACCTCGATGACGCAGACCGGCATGGTCGTCGGCACCCCGCAGTACCTCTCGCCGGAGCAGGCCCTCGGCCGGGGCGTGGACGCGCGCAGCGACCTGTACTCGGTCGGCATCATGCTCTTCCAACTGGTCACCGGGCGGCTGCCGTTCGACGCGGACTCGCCGCTGGCCATCGCGTACGCGCATGTGCAGGAGGAGCCGGTCGCGGCCTCCTCGATCAACCGTTCCCTGCCGCCGGCCGTGGACGCGCTGATCGCCCGCGCGCTGAAGAAGAACCCGAACGAGCGCTTCCCGAACGCCGAGTCCATGCGCGACGAGTGCCTGCGCGTCGCGGCCTCGCTCCAGGCCGCCCCGAGCATCGTGCCGGGCGCGCCCGCGCAGAGCGGCGCGGGCGTCGGCTCCGCGGTCTTCCCGCCGGTCGACCAGGCGGCCCCGGCGCCCACCGGCCCGGTACAGACGCCGTACCAGCCGGGTCCCTACGGCGGCACGCCCGCGCCCGCCCCGGCCTACGGCTATCCGCAGCAGGCGGGCTACCAGCCGCAGCCCTCGGTCGGGTTCGGGCAGCAGGGCCTCTCGACCCCGCCGCCGTACAACCTCACCCCGCAGCACCCGACGCCGGCGTCCGGGGGAGGCGGCGGCAAGAGCAACAAGCCGGTGATCATCGGCTCGGTGGTCGTCGCCGTCATCGCGGTCGGCGCGCTGATCGTCGCCCTGTCGATGAACAACGGCAGCGATGACGACGCGAAGGGCAGCGACAGCAGCGCGAGCACCTCGGCGACCGCGGTCGAAGGTCACCGCGACGGCGACACGTCGAAGACGATCGCGACGACCGCGTGCAAGGAGCCGGAGGAGTCGTACAACGACCCCAGCAAGATCCAGATCCCGGACTTCCAGTTCAAGTACATCGACTCGGTCAAGTCCTGCCTGCAGGCCGCGGGCTGGAAGGTGAAGATCAAGTCCGAGGACGAGAACACCTACGGCCAGGGCACGGTCATGGACCAGTTCCCGGCGGCCGGCACGGACGTGGACCCCAAGGACATGCCCCAGATCCAGCTGGGCGTGTCCACGGGCAACCCGTCCTGACGTCTCTCATGTGGAAGGGCCCGGCAGCATCGGCTGCCGGGCCCTTTTGACGGTGGACGGTAAGAGTGCGGGTGCGGGTCCTACAGGTACGGACCGCCCACACGGCCGCCGCCCGGCTGCCCTTCCTCGGTGCCGTCGCCGACGCCCGGCGGCAGCGCCCGGCGCATCTGCTCCAGCTGCGCCCGCGCGGCCATCTGCTGGGCGAACAGCGTGGTCTGGATCCCGTGGAACAGCCCCTCCAGCCAGCCCACCAACTGGGCCTGCGAGATGCGCAGTTCCGCGTCGCTCGGCGTCACGTCGTCCGTGAACGGCAGCGACAGCCGCTCCAGCTCCTCCACCAGCTCGGGCGCCAGACCGTCCTCCAGCTCCTTCACGGAGCTGCGGTGGATCTCCTTGAGCCGAGCCCGGCTGGCTTCGTCGAGGGGAGCCGCACGCACCTCCTCAAGAAGCTGCTTGATCATGCTGCCGATCCGCATGACCTTGGCCGGCTGCTCCACCATCTCCGTCACCGGGATCTCGCGGGAGTCCTCGTCCCCGGTGCCACCGAGCGCCATCCCGTCCTGTCCCACGACCAGGATCTGAGGCTTCTCCGGTGACCTTTCGTTCCTCGGCATCTCCATGCCGCCATTCTCTCGCACTCGTACACCTCACGACCGTGGTGCCCCCCTCGAAAGGTGATCCACGGTTTCCGCATGGCCGAACCCGGAGTGCCGGAGCGGCCGCCCGATGTGACGCTGGTTGCGTCGATCTTGCCGCCTCGGCTCGGGAGGGGGTCACGGACGTGACTCCATGGCTGCGTACAACGGGACTGCTGCTTGTGCTGGGCACGGCTGCGGTGGTGAATCCGTGCGGGGGTGTTCCGGCGTACGGAGCTGTTCTGGCGTACGGGGTGGAGGCGGAGAGCGGTGCGAGCACCGGTGGTGCCGGGGGTGGTCGGGTTGCGGTCACGGCGGCCGCTGTCGCCTCGGCCTCCGCCTTGAGGCCTGCTTCCGGCCCCGACGCCGCCCACGCCTCCCCCGATCCCTCCAGGGCCGGAAGCCAGGCGGGCGAAGGACGGGAACGGCCGGGACGTACCGCGGAGCCGACCGCCGACGAGGACGAGAGCGGAGGTGCGGGCGAGGGCGACGGCGATGACACAGCTGGGCTGACGGCGGACGCTGACGACGACGGGAGCCCCTCGGCCAGCCCCGCCGGCCCTACGCCGGCCGACTCCCCGTCCTCCCAGGAGGCCGCCCCCGTGCCGACCTCCCCGCCCCTCCAGCCCCCGCACCAGACCGTCGCCCACGCCGAGGACCCCGCCGAGCCCGTGCTGCGGATCCTGCCGCTGGGCACCGGCCTGATCCTCATCGGGCTCGGCCTGGGCCTGGCCTTCATCGCTCTCCGGGTACGCCGTGGCTAGGAGCTGCCCGGCCTACGGCACGACGAGCAGCACCTTTCCGATGTGCCCGCTGTCCTCCAGCACCTGGTGCGCGGTCCCCGCCTCGCTCATCGGCAGCTCCCGGTCGACGACCGGCCGGATCTGACCGGCCTCGATCAGCGGCCACACATGCTCGCGTACGGCGGCGACGATGGCCGCCTTCTCGCCGAGCGGGCGGGCCCGCAGCGAGGTCGCGCTGATCGCGGCCCGCTTGCCGAGAAGCGCGGCGATGTTCAGCTCGGCCTTGATGCCGCCCTGCATCCCGATGATCGCGAGCCGCCCGTTGACGGCGAGGGCCCGGACGTTGCGGTCCAGGTACTTGGCGCCCATGTTGTCGAGGATGACGTCGGCGCCCGCACCGCCCGTGGCCTGCTGGATCTCGGCGACGAAGTCCTGCTCGCGGTAGTTGATGAGGATGTCGGCGCCCAGTTCGGCGCAGTAGTCGAGCTTGTCCTTGGTGCCCGCGGTGACGGCGACTTTGGCGCCTACGGCCTTCGCGAGCTGGATCGCCATGGTGCCGATGCCGCTGGAGCCGCCGTGCACGAGGAGCGTCTCGGCGGGGCGGAGGTGGGCGACCATGAAGACGTTCGACCAGACCGTGCAGACCACCTCGGGCAGTGCGGCGGCCTGCTTCAGGTCGAGACCGGCGGGCACGGGCAGCAGCTGCCCGGCCGGAACGGCGACCTTCTCGGCGTAACCGCCGCCCGCGAGCAGCGCGCACACCTCGTCGCCGACCGACCAGCCGGACACCCCGGGGCCGATCTCGGTGATCCGGCCGGAGCATTCGAGGCCGGGATAGGAGGAAGCACCGGGCGGCGGGTCGTAGAAGCCCTGGCGTTGCATGATGTCGGCCCGGTTGACGGCGCTGGCCACCACCTCGACCAGTACCTCGCCCTCGCCGGCGGCCGGATCGGGGACCTCGCCCCACACCAGTGCCTCGGGCCCACCAGGTTCGGAAATCGTGATCGCATGCATGAGGCCGACGCTACTCCTCGTCATACAGCCGACCGCCGAAGGCGTGTCACTGAGGCAGCGGTCGAGGGCGTGTCACTCCGGCAGCGGCCGGGTGTCCGGCGCGACCTGCGAACCGGGCGACACCCGCACGATCGTGATGAGCCGGTCCGTCAGCTGAAGGGTCCCGATGGCCGGGTCGTCGTAGCCGAGCACCCGGTGCCCGCGGACGACGCTCACCACCAGGTCGTCCGTGTCGCGCGGCGACTTGCCGACCTCGGCCTTTATGACCGGGCGTTCGGTCATGTCGAGTCCGCTGCCCTGCTGGATGAGGTCCTCCATGACCATGCCGGCGGCGGGGCTGAGCACGGACAGGCCGAGCAGGCGGCCGGCCGCGCTGGCGCTGGTGATGACGGCGTCGGCGCCGGACTGCTTGAGCAGCGGCGCGTTCTCCTCCTCGCGGACGGCGGCCACGATCTTCGCGCCCCGGTTGAGCTGCCGGGCCGTGAGGGTCACCAGCACGGCCGTGTCGTCGCGCTGGGTCGCGATGATGATCTGCCGCGCCTTGTGCACCTCGGCGCGCTTGAGGACCTCGCTGCGGGTGGCGTCCCCGACGACCCCGACGTAGCCCTGACTGCTCGCCGCCTCGATCGCCTTCCCGCTGAGGTCGACCACGACGACCTGTTCCTTCTTCAGTCCGGTCGCGCACACGGTCTGGATCGCGGACCGCCCCTTCGTCCCGAAGCCGATGACGACGGTGTGATCCCGCAACGTGGACCTCCAGCGGTTGAGACGCCATTCCTCCCGCGTGCGTTCGGTGAGGACTTCGAGGGTGGTGCCGACGAGGACGATCAGGAAGAACACGCGCAGCGGCGTGACGACGAGGATGTTGGTGAGCCGGGCTCCGTCGCTGACCGGGGTGATGTCGCCGTAGCCGGTGGTCGAGAGGGTGACCGTGGCGTAGTAGAAGGCGTCGAGGAAGTCGACCGAGCCGTCCGAGTTGTCGTTGTAGCCCTCGTGATCGGCGTAGACGATCAACGCGGTCGCGACGAGCAGGAACAGCGCGATGGACAGCCGTTTGGCGACCTGCTGAAAGGGGTGCTCGACCACTTTCTTCGGGAGTTCCACCCGATGGGTCACGAGATGTTCGTCCGCCTGGCGGGCGATCGCATCATGGCCCGACTGTTTCACGTGAAACACACCCCGATCCCGGCGGCCGCCCAGGGCAGATCGATGAGCTCCGCCTGCTGTCCCTGCCGCGCACCACCCGGCGGTACGACCGCGAGCGCGTCGGCCGCCGCGATCCCGCGCAGCATGGCCGGGCCGTTGTAGTGCAGCGGCACGGCAGAGTCGCCGCGCAGGACGGCGGGGATGAGTCGGGTGTCGTACGGGTGCCCGTGCACCGCGTCCTGGAGGGGCAGCTCGTACGGCTCCGGGGCGGGGTGTGCCGACAGAGTCCGCAGCAGCGGTTCGGCGAGGGTGAGCAGACCGGAGATCGCCGCGAGGGGGTTGCCGGGCAGGCCGACGAGGAGCTGGTCCTCCTTGATGCGGGCCAGCAGCATGGGGTGGCCGGGGCGTACCTTCACGCCGTCCACCAGGAGCTCGGCGCCCATGCCGCGCAGGGTGGGGTGGACGTGGTCGACCGGGCCGGAGGCGGTGCCGCCGGTGGTGACGATGAGGTCGGCGCTGCTGCCCGTGATGGCCTTGTGCAGCGCCTTCGCGTCGTCGCGGAGCCGGCGGACCGCGGTGACCTCGGCGCCGAGCGCGCGCAGCCAGGACGGCAGCATCGGCCCGAGCGCGTCCCGGATGAGCCCGTCCCGGGGCAGTCCCTCGGTGAGCAACTCGTCGCCCAGGATGAGGACTTCGACCCGGGGGCGGGGTACGACGGTGAGCGTGTCGTACCCGGCTGCCGCGGCGAGGCCGAGCACCGCCGGGGTGACGAGCGTGCCGCCGGGCAGCAGCTGGTCGCCGCTGCGGCACTCCTGGCCGCGTGGTCGGATGTCCTGGCCGTGCCCGATGTCCCGGGCCGCATGGAGCCGGCCCTTGTCGTCGGTGCGGCCATGTTCGCTGCGGATGACGGCGGTGGCATCGGCGGGGACCCGGGCCCCGGTCGCGATCCGTACGGCCTCGCCGTCGCTGAGCGGCTCGGACCGCGCGTGCCCGGCAAGCGCCCCGTCCTCACGTACGGCCCAGGGGCCGGGGCCCGCGACCGCCCAGCCGTCCATCGCCGAGGTGTCGAACGAGGGCAGGTCGCTCAGGGCGACGAGCGGTGCGGCCAGGACGAGACCGAGGGCGGAGTCGAGGGTCACGGAGACGGGGGCGCGGCGGGAACCGGCGCGTGCGGCGCGGCCGGCGATCGCGCGGGCCTCGGGCCAGGGGGTGGCCTTGTGCCGGCCGGTGTCGGGCTTGCGCGGGGTGCCCTGCGGTGAGTGCGCGGCGGAGGCCGAGGGCGAGGGCACGGCGCGGTCGCCGGAGCCGGTGCTGCCTTCGTTCACCAGGGCGAGGACCTCCTCGACGTCGAGGTCCTCGGCGTCCTGGGCGTGCTCGCCGGCGTGAACACCGCGCGCGCTCATCCGGCGACGTCCGGACCCGGAGCGGCCTGTGGGGCATCGGCTTTGGCCTCGGACGACGGGGCTTCCGGGGTGTCCTCGTCGGCCCAGCGCAGCGCGAGGGCGGCGGCCTTGCGGGCGGCCTCGGCCACGGCTTCGGGGCCGCCCTTGCCCTGCGCCGCCGCATAGCCGACCAGGAAGGTGGTCAGCGGCGCGGCGGGCCTGGCCACCCCGTGGGCTGCGTCGCGGGCGAGGTCGAGCAGGATGCCGGTGTCGACGTCCAGGTCGATGCCCAGTTCGTCCTTGACTGCGGAAATCCATTCATCCAACACGTGCCCATGCTCCCTGATGCGTGCCCTGGCGGTGGCGAGGTCGTCCCAGGTGTCGCAGTCGAAGGACGCGACGGGGTCGGGGACGCGGGTGAGTTCGAGCGCGGCGGTGAGCCGACGCAGGGGCAGACCGGTGAGTCCGCCATGCTCATTGGTGAGTGCGGTCAGCTCCCGGCGGAGCGCCGACGCGCGGTACGCGGCCACGAGCGGCTGGTCACGCCCGTCGGCGTCGGTGAGCAGCACCCCTTCGGCGCCACTGCTCCGCAGAGCGGTCAACAGCCGCCGTACGGTGGCCACTTCGAGGAACGGCAGGTCGGCCGAGAGGATCACGACGGTCTCGGCGGTGGTGTGCCGCAGCCCGGCATCGAGCGCGGCGACCGGACCCGCACCTGGCGGATCCTCACGCGCCCAGCGCACCGGCCGCGCGGTGGGTCTCGGGTCGGCCACGACGACCGTGGTCCCGGCATCGGCACAGGCACGGAGCACCCGGTCGAGCAGCGCCCGGCCGCCCACCCGCAGACCGGGCTTGTCGGCACCACCGAGCCGCCGGGCGGCACCACCGGCGAGCACGACGGCGTCGTAGGCGACGGCAGGTGCGGCGTCGGGGGGCTCGTACGCGGTCACCTCCCGAGTATGCGTCCCTCTCTGATCACAGGGAACTCGCCCGCGCCGCCGTGATCACAGGTTGCGCAGCAGTACCGCAGGCTGTTCCACGCAGTCCGCCACATACCGCAGGAAACCGCCCGCCGTGCCGCCGTCGCACACCCGGTGGTCGAAGGTGAGCGAGAGCTGGACGACCTGCCGCACCGCCAGCTCGCCCTCGTGCACCCACGGTTTGGGGACGATACGGCCGACGCCGAGCATGGCGGCCTCGGGGTGGTTGATGATCGGCGTGGAACCGTCGACGCCGAACACCCCGTAGTTGTTGAGCGTGAAGGTGCCGCCGGTGAGGTCCCCGGGTGTGAGTGCCCCGGTCCGGGCGGCCTCGGTGAGCCGGGCGAACTCCGCGCTCAGTGCCTCCGCGTCCCGCGTGTGCGCGTCCCGTACGACGGGTACGACCAGCCCGCGCTCGGTCTGCGCGGCGAAGCCGAGGTGGACCCGGTCGAACCGGACGATCTCCCTCGCGTCCATGTCCACGCTGGAGTTGAGCTCGGGGAACCGGGCCAGCGCGGCCGTGCAGATCCTGGCGAGGAGGGCCAGCACGGAGATCTTGGGTCCACCGGCGGCGTTCATGGCCGCGCGGGCGCGCATCAGCTCCGTCGCGTCGGCGTCCACCCAGCAGGTCGCGTCGGGGATCTCGCGGCGGCTGCGGGAGAGCTTGTCGGCCACGGCGCCCCGGATGCCGCGGAGGGGCGTGCGGGTGACTCCGTCGGTGGGGGTCGCGGGCGCGGCCTGCGACTCGGGGAGCGTGGCCTTGGGGTCGGGGACCGTGGCCGGAGGCAGGAGTGTCGCTTCCTGGGCGGTCGCCTCCTGGGCCGCCGCCGCGCGGAGCGCCTGCTCGACGTCCGCCCGGAGAATCAGCCCGTCCCGTCCGGAACCCGTCAACTCCCGCAGTTCCAGGCCGTTCTCGCGGGCGAGTCGTCGTACGAGGGGTGAGATCACGGGTACGGGACCGTCGTCGCGACCGCCGGTCCCGGCGGCAGGAGCGGGGGCGGGGGCGTCCGCCACCGACGTCACGACATCCGCCGCCATCCGCCGTACCCTGCGCCGCCGCGCCGGAGGCGCCCCCGTGCCGTAGCCCACCAGCACGTTCCCCGAGCCCTCGGTCTCAGTCCCGACGTCGGAGGCCGGTGCCCCCACCGCGACCGTCAACAGCGGGGAACCCACAGGCAGTTCCGTGCCCTCCTCGCCGAAGCGGGCCGTGACGACACCGCCGTAGGGACATGGCACCTCGACCATCGCCTTGGCCGTCTCGACCTCGACGACGGGTTGGTCGATGGCGACGACGTCGCCGACCTCGACCAGCCAGCGCACGATCTCCGCCTCGGTGAGACCCTCGCCGAGGTCGGGGAGCTTGAACTCCAGCACCTGTGCCATCAGTTGTCCGCCTCCCACTGGAGCCGGCCCACGGCGTCCAGGATCCGGTCGACGCCGGGCAGATGGTGCCGCTCCAGCATCGGCGGCGGATACGGGATGTCGAACCCGGCGACGCGCAGCACCGGCGCCTCCAGGTGGTGGAAGCAGCGCTCGGTGACACGGGCCGCGATCTCGCCGCCGGGGCCGCCGTAGCCGCCCGACTCGTGCACGACGAGGGCGCGGCCGGTCCGCCGTACGGACGCGCAGACCGTCTCGTCGTCGAACGGGACCAGGGAGCGCAGGTCGACGACTTCGAGGTCCCAGCCCTCGGCCCGGGCGGCCTCGGCGGCTTCGAGGCAGGCGGGCAGGGACGGGCCGTAGGTGATGAGCGTGGCGCTGCGGCCGGGGCGGCGTACGACCGCGCGGCCGATCGGGTCGACGGATGTGGGCTCGTCGGGGTTCCAGGTGTCCTTCGACCAGTACAGGCGCTTGGGCTCCAGGAAGACGACCGGGTCGTCGGAGGCGATCGAGGCCCGTAGGAGTCCGTAGGCGTCGGCGACCGTCGCGGGGGTGACTACGTGGAGGCCCGGGGTCGCCATGTAGTAGGCCTCGGAGGAGTCGCTGTGGTGCTCGACGCCGCCGATGCCGCCGCCGTAGGGGACGCGGATGGTGATCGGGAGGGGCATGGCGCCGCGGGTGCGGTTGCGCATGCGGGAGACGTGGCTGATCAGTTGCTCGAACGCCGGGTAGGCGAAGGCGTCGAACTGCATCTCCACGACCGGGCGCAGGCCGTACATCGCCATGCCGACGGCCGTGCCGAGGATGCCCGCCTCGGCGAGGGGGGTGTCCGTGCAGCGGTCCTCGCCGAACTCCTTGGCGAGTCCGTCGGTGACCCGGAAGACGCCGCCGAGGGTGCCGACGTCCTCGCCCATGACGTGCACCGCGGGGTCGGCGGCCATGGCGTCGCGCAACGCGCGCGTGAGGGCCTGCGCCATGGTGGCGGGCTTGAGGGCGACGGTGGTCATGAGTGCGTCCCCTCCCGTTCGGCCGCCAGCTCCGCCGCCAACTGTTCGCGCTGTTCGCGCAGTTGGGGGGTGGGCTCGGCGTACACGTGGGCGAACAGGTCCATGGGGTCGAGCACCGGGTCCTGGTTCATGTGCGCGCGCAGTTCGGCCGCCATGGTCTCGGCGGCGTCGCGCGCGGCCTTGATGCCGTCCTCGTCGATGAGTCCGCGCTCGGTGAGTTCGTGCTCCAGGAGGGCGATCGGGTCGTGGGCGCGCCATGCCTCGACCTCGGTGTCGCCGCGGTAGCGCGTCGCGTCGTCGGCGTTGGTGTGGGCCTCGATGCGGTACGTGATGGCCTCGACGAGCGTGGGACCGCCGCCCTCGCGCGCGTGCCGTACGGCGTCGGCGAGGACGTCGTGCACGGCGACCGCGTCGTTGCCGTCGACGAGGCGGCCGGGCATGCCGTAGCCGACGGCCTTGTGGGCCAGGGAGGGGGCCGCGGTCTGCTTGGCGAGCGGTACCGAGATCGCGAAGCCGTTGTTCTGGACGAGGAAGACGACCGGGGCCTGCCAGACGGCGGCGAAGTTCAGCGCCTCGTGGAAGTCGCCCTCGCTGGTGCCGCCGTCGCCGACCAGGGCGAGGGCGACCACGTCGTCGCCCTTGAGGCGGGCCGCGTGGGCGAGGCCGACGGCGTGCGGGAGCTGGGTGGCGAGCGGGGTGCTCAGGGGGGCGACGCGGTGCTCGCGCGGGTCGTAGCCGGTGTGCCAGTCGCCGCGCAGCAGGGTGAGGGCCTGCACGGGGTCGAGGCCGCGGGCGACGGCTGCAAGGGTGTCGCGGTAGCTGGGGAAGAGCCAGTCCTGCTCCTGGAGGACCAGCGCGGCGGCGACCTCGCAGGCCTCCTGGCCGGTGGTGGAGGGGTACACGGCGAGCCGGCCCTGCTTGGTGAGGGCGGTGGCCTGCGCGTTGTACCGGCGGCCGCGCACCAGCTCGGCGTAGAGCCGGCGCAGCAGATCGGGGTCGGCCTGCGCGGCCGCCTCGGTGCCGAGCACGCGGTACGGCGCGGTGTCGGGCAGCAGCGGCGCGGGGTCCGTGCGCGGCTGCCAGGCGGGCGGCGGTGTGGGCCGGTACGCGCCCCGCTGCTCCATGACCGTCATGACGGCACCTCCTCGTGGGAGTGGCTCGGAGAGACGCGTCGGACGTGCCGCGCCTCCCTACCGATTGTTCGGTCGTCGGCACATTTTGGCTACAGGCACCTCCAGGCTGTGGACAAACGGTTCTCCACAACCTGAAATGAACGCAGTACGTCCATGGTAGGGAGGCGGGGGGACATGGCACCTGAACAAATGGCCGAAGGCCCGGAGGCGGGCAACGCCCCGCCGCCGCGTCCGCTGGACGCCATTGATCAGGACATCCTGCAGATGCTCCAGGCGGACGGCCGCGCGTCGATAAGGTCGGTCGCCGAACGGGTGCACGTCTCGCGCGCCAACGCCTACGCGCGGATCAACCGGCTCATCGAGGACGGTGTCATCCGCGGCTTCGGCGCCCGGGTCGACCATGAACGCGCCGGTCAGGGCACGTCTGCGTACATCACTCTGAAGATCGTGCAGAACTCCTGGCGCACGGTCCGCGAGCAGCTGAGACTCCTCCCGGGGGCCTCGCACATCGCGCTGGTGGGCGGCGACTTCGACGTCCTGCTGCTGGTGCACACGCCGGACAACCGGGCGCTGCGCGAGCTGGTGCTCACCCGGCTCCAGGCGATCCCCGAGGTGCTCAGCTCGCGCACGCTGCTGGTCTTCGAGGAGGAGGACCTGGAGCCCCAGGGCTGACCCGCTAGGCCGGGTTGCGCAGCCCGGAGAAGACCAACTGGGCCACCGCGTCGGTCACTTCGCGCTCGCCCATGCCCCGCGCGTCGGGCCGGTACCACTCCACGATGGAGTTGATCATCCCGAAGACGAGCCGGGTCGCGAGCCGCACCTCCACGTCACCGCGCAGATCGCCGTCGGCCGCCGCGGCCTTCAGCAGGTCGGCCACCCGGTGGTCGAAGTCCCGCCGCCGCTCCAGGGCCCACCGCTCGGTGTCGGTGTTGCCGCGCACCCGCAGCAGCAGCGTCACGTACGGCAGTTCGGAGGTCAGCACCTCGACCATCCGCCGCACGACGTACTCCAGCCGCTCGACGGCGCGCCCCACGCGCGCGTGCTCCTCGTCGAGGATCCCGAAGAGACCGTCCAGGGCGCGGCTGACCGCGCGGCGGAGCAGTTCCTCCTTGCCGGTGACGTGGTGGTAGATCGACGACTTGGAGATACCGGCCGCCTTGGCGAGGTGCTCCATGGAGGTGCCGTCGTAGCCGCGCTCGATGAAGACCTGGACGGCGACGTTGAGCAGGGTCTCCGGGGTGTACGTGTCGCGCTTGGCGGTGGTCATGGGGTGCCCTCCCGCTTCTCGGTGGCGTACGCGTGGCGGTAGAGCGCCAGGGACGGCGCGTACCGTCCCGACGGATCACGCAGGTGCAGGTCGTCCAGCAGGTCGTAGGCCCAGCTGCGGCCGAGCCTGCGGCTCCATTCGAACGGACCCAGAGGGTAGTTGACACCCAGGCGCATCGCGGTGTCGACGTCCTCCTCGGTGGCGACGCCCTTGGCGACGGCGTCGTGCGCCAGGTCGACGATCCGGGCCACCGTGCGGGCGACGATCATCCCGGGGGCGTCGCCCACGACGCTGACGTTCTTGCCGAGCGCCTGGAAGAGGCCGATCGCCTCGGAGAGGGTCCCTGACGCGGTGTCCTGGGAGGCGGACAGGGCGATGCGGCCGGCCCTGCGGTAGTCGAGGGCGAGGTCGAAGTAGACGACGTCCCGGAACTCCACGGAGGTCTGTCCGTCGGCGAGCGCCAGCTGACCGCCGCCGGGCAGCACCATCCGGGTGCCGTGGTCCTCTTCCTCCTCGCGGACGACGATGCCCGCCTCGCGGATCAGCGCGACCAGCTCTGCGGCGGGGCCCAGGTCGCCCTCCACGACGACGTACGCGGGCGCCTGGGCCGGTTCCGCGGTGTGCGGCTCGGGCAGCTCGGCGTCGTCCCCGTGGTCGTACCAGCCGTGTCCGGTCTTGCGGCCGAGGCGGCCGGACTCGACCAGGCGGCGCTGCGCGAGGGAGGGCGTGAAGCGCACGTCCTGGAAGAAGGACTGCCACACGGAGTGGGTGACGGCCTCGTTGACGTCCTGCCCGATGAGGTCGGTCAGTTCGAAGGCGCCCATCTTGAAGCCGCCGGACTCGCGCAGGACGGCGTCGATGGTGGCCGGGTCGGCGGCCTGTGCCTCGTAGACCGCGAAGGCCTCGGCGTAGAAAGGCCGGGCGATGCGGTTGACGATGAATCCAGGGGTGTCGGCGCAGGCCACGGGGGTCTTGCCCCAGGCGCGGGACATCTCGTACGCGCGCGTGGCCGACGAGACGTCGGTGGCGAACCCGGAGACGACCTCGACGAGCGGCAGCAGCGGCGCCGGGTTGAAGAAGTGCAGGCCGACGAAGCGGCCGGGGTTGCGCAGGGCGGCGCCGATGGCCGTCACCGACAGGGACGAGGTGTTGGTGGCGAGCAGACAGTCCTCGCCGACGATGTCCTCCAGGTCGCGCATCAGCTGCTGCTTGACGTCCAGCCGCTCCAGCACGGCCTCGACGACGAGGGTGCAGTCCGCGAGGTCGGGCAGGGCCTCGGCGGGCAGCAGACGGGCGTGTGCGGCGTCCCGGTCGGCGGCGGTGAGCCGGTCCTTCTCGACCAGCCGGTCGAGCCGGGCGCCGATCGCGGCGGTCGCGTCCCGGGCCCGCCCGGGGACTGCGTCGTACAGCCGTACGACGTGGCCCGCGGTCAGCGCGACCTGGGCGATGCCCTGGCCCATGGTGCCGGTGCCGACGACGGCCACGGGGCTGCTGAGGTCGAGTGCTGTCATGTGCGCGATCCTCCCGCACAGGGTTTTCCACAGATGCGGCGGACCCCCTTGTCCCGACCGATCGTTCGGTTACTCTAACTCTGACTGCCAGTTTCCGCCCAAGTCTCTGCCCAGGTCATGAGCTCGCAGACGAGTTCTTGAAACGAGGAGTTGGTCCCGCATGGCCGCCGAACTGACCGCGCCCGAGCTGATCGCCCGGCACCGGCCGACACTCGACCAGGCGCTGGAAGCGATCCGCACACGCGCGTACTGGTCCCCGCACCCCGAGCACCCCAAGGCCTACGGTGAGCACGGCAGCCTGGACGCGGCGGCGGGCAAGGCCGCCTTCGACGCCGTCCTGGGCACCCGCCTCGACCTCCGCCAGCCCGGCACGGACGACTGGGTGGGCGGCGAAGTGTCGCCGTACGGCATCGAGTTGGGCGTGACGTACCCGCACGCGGACCTCGACGTCCTGCTGCCGGCCATGCGCGCCGGGCAGCGGGCGTGGCGGTACGCGGGCGCGGAGGCGCGTGCCGTGGCCTCCATCGAGATCCTCAAGCGGATCAGCGACCGGACGCACGAGTTCGCGCACGCGGTCATGCACACCAGCGGCCAGGCCTTCATGATGGCGTTCCAGGCGGGCGGCCCGCACGCCCAGGACCGCGGCCTGGAGGCGGTGGCGTACGCGTACGCGGAGCAGGTCCGCACCCCCTCCGTCGCGGAGTGGACCAAGCCGCAGGGCAAGCGCGACCCGCTCGTGATGAACAAGCAGTTCACGCCGGTGCCGCGCGGGACCGCCCTGGTCATCGGCTGCAACACCTTCCCGACGTGGAACGGCTATCCGGGCCTGTTCGCCTCCCTCGCCACCGGCAACGCGGTCCTGGTGAAGCCCCACCCGCGCGCGGTGCTGCCGCTCGCGCTCACGGTGCGGATCGCCCGCGAGGTGCTCACCGAGGCCGGCTTCGACCCGAACCTGGTGGCGCTGGCCGCCGAGCGTCCCGGCGAGGGCATCGCCAAGGCGCTGGCCACCCGCCCCGAGATCCGGATCATCGACTACACGGGGTCGACGGGCTTCGGCGACTGGCTGGAGGCCAACGCCCGCCAGGCGCAGGTCTACACGGAGAAGGCCGGCGTCAACACGGTCGTCGTGGAGTCGACCGACGACTACAAGGGGATGCTGTCCAACCTGGCGTTCTCCCTGTCGCTGTACAGCGGCCAGATGTGCACGACCCCGCAGAACCTGCTGATCCCCCGGGACGGCATCGTCACCGACCAGGGCCCCAAGTCCTTCGACGAGGTGGTCGCCGACCTCGCGCGGTCCGTGGACGGTCTTCTCGGCGACGACGCGCGCGCGAACGGCCTGCTCGGCGCACTGGTCAACCCGGACGTGAAGGCCCGCCTGGAGGCGGCCGCCGGCCTGGGTGAAGTCGCCCTCGCCTCACGGGAGATCACCAACCCGGAGTTCCCGGACGCGGTCGTCCGTACCCCGGTGATCGTGAAGCTGGACGGTGCGAAGCCGGACGACGAGGCCGCCTACATGAGCGAGTGCTTCGGGCCGGTGTCCTTCGCCGTCGCGGTCGACTCGGCCTCCGACGCGGTGGAGCTGCTGCGGCGGACGGTGCGGGAGAAGGGGGCGATGACTGTCGGGGCGTACACGACTGACGCCGGGGTTGAGGCTGCGGTTGAGGAGGTCTGCCTTGAGGAGGCCGCCCAGTTGTCGCTGAACCTGACGGGTGGGGTGTTCGTCAATCAGACTGCCGCGTTCTCCGACTTCCACGGGTCGGGTGGCAACCCGGCTGCCAATGCGGCGCTGTGTGATGGGGCGTTTGTCGCCAATCGGTTCCGGGTCGTCGAGGTTCGTCGGGACGCCTGAGAGCTCGGGGGTTCGGTGTCTGCGCGAGTGCCGGTTCGTTGTGGCTTGTCGCGCCCACGCGGCGGAGCCGCATATCGACACAGCCCCGCGCCCCTAAAGGGGCGCTGCAGTGGACGTGCTCCAGTGGTAAAGGGTCATGGCCACGCTCGTCGCCAGGTTGTAGCTGGAGACCTGGGGGCGCATTGGGAGAGACACCAAGTGGTCGGTGCGGGCGCGTAGTTCGGCGGAGAGGCCGCTGCGCTCTGAGCCGAAGGCGAGGACGGCGTCGTCCGGGAGCTTCAGGGCCCGGATGTCGTCGCCCTCCGGGTCGAGGGCGAACACCGGGCCAGGGGGCAGTTCTGCCACGGTCAGCCGCTCCACGGCGGTCGCGTAGTGCAGGCCGGCGCCGGCGCGCACGACCGTGGGATGCCAGGGGTCGAGCGTCCCGGTGGTGACCACCCCGGTCACCCCGAAACCGGCGGCGAGCCGGATCACGGCCCCGGCGTTGCCCAGGTTGCGCGGGTTGTCGAGGACGACGACGGGCGCGGTGCGGGGCGTGTGCGCGAGCTTCTGGAGATTGCCCTCGCGCGCGGGACGTACGGCCAGGGCTGCCACTGCGGTGGGGTGCGGGCGCGGCACGAAGGACCGGTACGTGTCCTCCGGTACCTCCGTCAGCAACACGTCCAGGGTGTCCCGTACGTCGGGGGCCAGGTCGTCGGCGAGGGCGAGGGCCGCCCGCCGGTCCGTGGTGACCGCCATGGGGACCTCGGCCCCGAAGCGCAGCGCGTGCTTGAGGGCGTGGAAGCCGTCGAGCAGCACGGAGATTTCGGCTAGCCGGTGCCAGGTGGCTGCGGCGGGGGCGGTCATGGGGTGCAGCCTACGTGGGTGCGGCGCGGCCGAAGCGGGTGCGTGCACCCGGGCTCCGCGGGTGCGCTGCGACCTGTGCGGCTGTGCTTCGCGGCCCCGTGGGCGCGTGCCTGGCCTCGTTGAGCGGGCCGTGGCCCTCTCTGCCTACGTCGGTGTGCTCGGAGTCGTCCGGGGCGCGGGGCTCCCCTGGGTACCAGGGTCCTCCGGTGCTGCGCCCGAATCCTCGGGGCGCCGACGCGGCGGCGTGGGGGCGCCCTCGGGGCGCGTCGTAGAACCACCGGGTACGGAGGACGCCGTAGGACCGGCCGCGGAGGACACCGTAGAACCGCTCTCCGGGAGTGAGGCGGAGCCATCCCCTTCGGGGAGCAGCACTGGGCCGCCTGCGGAGAACACCCGCCCACGCGCGCGTGCCGCCCACCCGCCGAGCTTCCGCAGGAACGACGTCGGCAGGAAGACCGCGTCCGTCGCGATCATCGCCAGGGAGAAGAACGGCAGCCCCAGGAGCACGGCGATCACGGCGTGCTCGGTCATCATCAGGGCCAGCAGGACGTTCTTGACGCGTCGGTTGAAGAGCGTGAACGGGAAGGCGACCTGGACGATCACGGTCCCGTAGGTCACGAGCATGACCATCGTGCCGTTGCCTGCCAGCAGGTCGGCGAGGGCGGGCCAGGGGGAGAAGTAGTCCAGGTGGAGCGGATAGTAGACGGCCGTGCCGTCCTGCCAGCGGGAACCCTGGATCTTGTACCAGCCGGCCGTCGCGTAGATCAGACAGGCCTCGCTCGCGATCACGAACAGCGCGCCGTTGTGGATCACGTTCGCGACGATGTCGAGCAGCACCCGGGGCTCGTACGACTTCGCGTACCGCCCGATGACCCACCACAGGGCCTGCGCCAGCCAGACGCCCCACAGGAGCGCGGGCACGAACCAGTCGCTGTCGAACCGGCCCCCCGCGGTCACCGCGACGAGCACCGCGCCGAGGACGACCCACAGGACGGGTCCGACCCGGTCGGAAATCCACTCCCCACGCGCGCGTGCCTCCCGCGTACGCGCGGCCCGGCGCGCGTCCAGGGACCAGACCTGGCCGCAGCGGGTGAACACCAGGTACAGGGACATCAGGTGCAGGACGTTGTCGCCGCCGTCGCCCATGAAGACGCTGCGGTTCTGCAGAGAGAGCACGCCGACCATGAAGAGCACGGACATCGTGCGTGTGCGCCAGCCCAGCAGCAGCAGGACGCTCGCCAGCACGGCCAGCGCGTACACCGCCTCGAACCAGAACTGCCCGTCCCACCACATCAGGGCCGTGAACGCGCCGTTGTCCGCGATCAGTTGGCGGGCCAGGTCCCAGCTCCACGGTCCGTCGGGGCCGTAGAGCTCCTGGCGGTGGGGCAGTTCGCGGAGCAGGAACAGCAGCCAGGTGCCGGCGAAGCCGATGCGGATCACGGCGCTCTGGTAGGGGCCGAGGGCCGACTCGGTGACGCGGGCGATGCCTCGGGACACCGACAGGGCGAAACCGTTCACCGGACGCCTCCCGCGGCCTCGTCCGCCGGGACCGGCCACCAGGGCAGCAGGCGGTACTGGGGGGTGGTCGACACCTGCTCGTCACTCCACTCGGGCGGGGGCACGTTGGTGGTGCGGGAGCGGACCTGGACGCGCTGGACGGCGCCGCCCTTTCCGGCCGCGTCGTCCCGGTCCAGACGCAGCACGACGATGCGCCGCAGATACGTCTCCGCGAGCGTGCCGCGCAGGCCGATCGGACGGTTGTTGTTGTCGTGCGTGGCGGTGAGGAAGTCCCAAGCCCGGCGCAGTTCGTTCTGCTCGGTGTGGCTCGGCAGCAGATTGCCGTCGATGGCCGCGCCGTCCTCGGCCGACAGGTCGTACCAGCCGGTCGTACGGGTCGTGCCGTCCGCGGTACGGACGTCGGCGCGCACCTGGACCTCGATGTTCTGCTGCAACGGGTTCGGCGCGAAGAGCTTCCAGTTCTGCTCGAACTCCGGGTAGATCCATTCGTCGATCGCCTTGCCGTGCTGCTTCGTCACCGTGTTCGACGGCGCGACGTGCAGGAAGACCATCCCGAGATGGACGAGCGCGGCCACCGCGACGACCGCGACCGCCAGCGCGGCACCGACCTGATAGCGCAGGGACAGCGCGGCGACGCCGATACGGGCGTCGGGGTACGCGGGGACGGCGGTGGGGGCGTCCGCGGGGTCGTACGACGGCTGCGGCTGCGCCTGTGGCTCGGGCGGCGGCGGATGAGGGGGCTGCTGCGCGGGCACATGCGGCCAGCTGGAGGCGGCGGGCGGGTGCGGGGCCTCCAGAGCGGCAGGCGGGCGTCGGCCGTCGGAGGAAGCAGGCGGGCGTCGGCCGTCGGAGGAAGCAGGCGGGCGTGGGCCCGCAGGTACGGCTGGCGTGCCTGGCCCCTCGTCGGAGGCAGGCGTCCGCTCGCCTTCCTCGGGGGCGTTCGAGCCTCCGTCGTTCGCGTCCATTCCGCCCCGTTTCCGAATCCCGTCCGTCCATCGGCCACCGTCCACCGCGCCCGCCCGGCCGCGGCCCGGCGCCGCTCCACGCCTATCACTCCCCGGCGCCGCACGGAACGGTACTCAGGGGCACGCCCCGGGCACAGTCCTCTGCCTCACCGGCCACACAGGTTGTCCACAGCGGCTGCCCGCAGGTTATCCACAGCCGTTGACACCTCTCCTCGGCGCATCCCACCATTGAATCCCCGAACCGAACGATCGGTCGCCCGGCGACCCTGCGACCGCATGCCGAACGACCCTCGACCGCCAGTACATACCCCCGTAGTGCATACCCCGGAGGTGCGCCCGTTCCCTTCTTCTAGAACCTGTTCTATCTTGACGCTCCGTCAGATCTGGTCGGACGTCCGGCTGTTGGCCGGTGCGCGCGTGCGAGAGGGCAGGGACCGTGGACTTCACCTTCAGCGAGGAGCAGCAGGCGGCGGCCGAGGCGGCGGCGGGGGTGTTCGCCGATGTCGCGCCGGACGGTGTGCCCAGTCCGGCCGACACCACGGGCGCCGTGGCCGACGACTTCGACCGCGCGCTGTGGGCCAGGCTCGCCGAGGCGGACCTGCTGAGCCTGCTGCTCGACGAGTCGTACGGCGGCGCGGGGCTGGACGCGATCGCCCTGTGCCTGGTGCTGCGGGAGTCTGCGAAGGTGCTGGCCAGGGTGCCGCTCCTGGAGAGCAGCGCGGCCGCGGCGACCGTACAGGCCTACGGCGGCGAGGAGTTGAGGTCCGCTCTGCTCACCCGGGCCGGCCGCGGCGACCTCGTGCTGACCGTCGCCGCGCACGGACGTACAGGCCACGACCCGGCCGAACTCGCCGTAACGGCACGGCGGGACGGTGACCGGTGGGTGCTGGACGGGGTGCAGACCGCGGTGCCGTGGGCGCACAACGCGGACCTGGTCGTCGTCCCGGCGCACACGGACGCCGGCCGGACCGTCCTCGCGCTGGTCTCCCCGGACCGCGAAGGCGTCGTCCTCGCCGAGCAGATCTCCACCACGGGCGAGCGGCTCGGCGAACTGCGCCTGGATTCCGTGCCGATCGCGAGGGTCGACGTCATCGACGCCGACGGCGCCTGGGAGTGGCTGCGGGACCTGCTGACCGCCGGCACCTGCGCGCTGGCCCTCGGCCTGGGCACCGCCGTGCTCCGCATGACCGGCGAATACACCAGCAGGCGCGAGCAGTTCGGGTTCCCCGTCGCGACCTTCCAGGCCGTCGCCGTACAGGCCGCCGACCGCTACATCGACCTGCGCGCGATGGAGGCCACCCTGTGGCAGGCCGCGTGGCGGATCGCCTCGGGGGCATCGGGCGCACTGCCCGCCGCCGCGGACCTGGCCGTGGCCAAGATCTGGGCGGCGGAGGGGGTACGACGGGTCGTGCAGACGGCGCAGCATCTGCACGGAGGGTTCGGCGCCGACACCGAATATCCCCTGCACCGGTACCACTCCTGGGCCAAGCACCTGGAGCTGTCGCTCGGCCCGGCGGCGGCACACGAGGAGGCGCTGGGGGATCTGCTGGCGGCCCATCCGCTGGGCTGAACCCGGCCCGCGCCCACCGCAGCTACAGCTACAGCTACAGCTACAGCACGAAACCCGGCTGGCCCTCGTCCGTGACGACGGGTCGGCCCGCGGCGGCCCACACCTGCATGCCGCCGTCGACGTTCACGGCGTCGATGCCCTGCTGGGCCAGGTACATCGTGACCTGGGCCGAACGCCCGCCGGAGCGGCAGATCACATGGACCCTGCCGTCCTGCGGCGCCGCCTCGGTCAACTCGCCGTACCGGGCGACGAATTCACTGATGGGGATGTGCAGCGCCCCCGTGGCGTGACCCGCCTGCCACTCGTCGTCCTCGCGGACGTCCAGCAGGAAGTCGCCGTCCTTGAGGTCTCCGACCTCGACCGTGGGCACACCAGTTCCGAAACTCATGCCCCGACGCTACCCGACGGGCCTTCCGACGCGTGCGGCTGCGAGAGCAGGTTCGCCAGCTCCGCCTCCCGCTCGGCGACCTGGGCGAGCAACTGCTCGGCGATCTCGTCGAGGAGACTGTCCGGGTCGTCCGGGGCGATGCGGAGCATGGAGCCGATGGCGCCCTCCTCCAGCTCGCGGGCGACGAGGGTGAGGAGTTCCTTGCGGTGGGCGAGCCATTCGAGGCGGGCGTAGAGCTCCTCGCTGGGGCTCGGGCCGCGCTCCGCCGGGGCCGGTCCGGCGGCCCACTCCTCGGCCAGCTCGCGCAGCAGCGGGGCGTCACCGCGGCTGTAGGCGGCGTTGACCCGGGTGATGAACTCCTCGCGCCGCTTGCGCTCGTCGTCGTCCTGCGCCAGGTCGGGGTGGGCCTTGCGGGCCAGCTCGCGGTAGAGCTTGCGGGCCTCCTCGCTGGGGCGCACCCGCTGCGGGGGCCGGACCGGCTGGTCCGTGAGCATCGCCTCGGCCTCCGGGAACAGGCCGCTGCCGTCCATCCAGCCGTGGAACAGCTCCTCGACCGCGGGCATCGGCATCACCCGGGCCCGCGCCTCGTCCGCCTTGCGGATGTCCTCAGGGTTACCCGTGCGTGCGGCCAGGGCCTCGGCGATCCGTGCGTCCAGTTCGTCGAGGCGGGTGTACATCGGGCCGAGCTTCTGGTGGTGCAGCCGGGAGAAGTTCTCGACCTCGATGCGGAAGGTGTCCACCGCGATCTCGTACTCGATCAACGCCTGCTCGGCGGCGCGCACGGCCCGCTCCAGCCGCTCCTCGGGCCGCGGGGCGGCAGCGTCCGCGGGGTGGGCGGAGTCAGCCGGGTGGGCGGAGTCAGCCAGGTGGGCGTCGGATGGGCCGGCGTCGGCCGCACGAACGTCGGCCTGAGGGGAGTTGACCTCAGGGGCTTCGGCCGCACCGCCCTCGGTGCCCTCGCTTACGGAACCGTCGCCCGCCACGGCTCCGGCGGCGGACGGCACCTCGGCACCCGTCTGCTCCGGCACCGGTTCACCAACGGGTGCGGACTGGGACTGCTCAGCTTCCGGGGTCGTCACCCGCCCAGCGTAGGCCACGGCCCGACGGGCTACGGGGCATCGGTTGCGCTGGGGCCTTGTGGACCACGGGTGACCTCGGGTGACCTCGCCGACGGTGGGGCATCGGCTGTGGTGGCAGTGCCTCGGTCGGCACGTCGGCTGCGCTGCCCGTGCGTTGTGAACGAACGGGTCATGGCACCGCCGGTGCGCGTCTCGCCCGGCGACGGGCTGTCCGAGGTCCCTCACCCCGATCAGCTCCCCCACCCGCGATCACAGCGGGCACCCGCTCCCCGCTCCCGCTAGCCGCTTCCGGCACCCGGCACCCGGCACCCAACCGCCTACACCCCCATCTCCGCCGCGATCCGCCCCGCCCGTACCGCCCCCACCAACTCCGCGTGGTCCGCCTCGGTCCGGTCGGCGTAGGCCACGGCGAACGTGGCTATCGCCTCGTCCAGTTCGTCCTTCTTGCCGCAGTAGCCGGCGACCAGGCGCGGGTCGGCGCTGTGGGCGTGGGCCCGGGCGAGGAGGGCGCCGGTCATGCGGCCGTAGTCGTCGATCTGGTCGGCGGCGAGGGCGGCGGGGTCGACGCTGCCCTTGCGGTTGCGGAACTGCCGTACCTGGAACGGGAGTCCGTCGACCGTCGTCCACCCGAGCAGGATGTCGCTGACGACCTGCATCCGCTTCTGCCCGAGCACCACCCGCCGGCCCTCGTGCGCGACGGACGGCGCGTCGAACCCGGCGGTCACCAGGTGCGGCACCAGCGCCGAGGGGCGGGCCTCCTTCACCTGGAGGACGAGCGGTTCGCCGCGATGGTCGAGGAGCAGCACGACGTACGACCGCGTGCCGACGCTGCCCGTGCCGACGACGCGGAAGGCGACGTCGTGCACCGTGTGCCGGGCGAGCAGCGGGAGGCGGTCCTCGGAGAGCGTGTCCAGATACTCCTCCAGGGACGCCGCCACCGCCGCGGCCTCCGCGTCCGGGATCCGCCGCAGCACCGGCGAGGCGTCGACGAAGCGGCGCCCGCCGTCCTCGGCTGCCTCGGTCGACCTGGCCGCGAACCGTCCGCTGGTGTTGCCCCGCGCCTTCTCGGAGACCCGCTCCAGTGTGCCGAGCAGGTCACGGGCGTCGGCGTGGGAGACCAACTCCTCGTCAGCGATGGCGTTCCACGCGTCCAGCACGGGGAGCTTGGCCAGCAGCCGCATGGTGCGGCGGTAGGAACCCACCGCGCCGTGCGCCGCAGTACGGCAGGTGTCCTCGTCGGCACCGGCCTCCCGGCCCGCGAGCACCAGCGAGGCGGCGAGCCGCTTGAGGTCCCACTCCCAGGGGCCGTGCACGGTCTCGTCGAAGTCGTTGAGGTCGATGACCAGGCCGCCGCGGGCGTCGCCGTACAGGCCGAAGTTGGCCGCGTGGGCGTCGCCGCAGATCTGGGCGCCGATCCGGGTCATGGGGGTGCGGGCGAGGTCGTAGGCCATGAGTCCGGCCGAGCCGCGCAGGAACGCGAAGGGCGTGGCCGCCATCCTGCCCACCCGGATCGGCGTGAGCCCGGGGATGCGGCCGCGGCCGGACTCCTCGACTGCGGTCACCGCGTCCGGGCGGGAACCGTCCAGGTCGAGAGCGGCGTGCGCGCTGCGCGGGACGCTCGCCCGCAGCGCCTTCCCCTCTTCCCTGGGCGACCCCTCCACGGGCCACATGGCGAACCCCCGCACCCCGGGCAGCCTGCGCCCCACACCGATACCGGCCTCGGTCATACCGACCGCCTCCCCCGTACACACACCCACGCTCACACGTGCGCTCGTCCGAACATCAACTCGCGACGACCGTACAACCGGCGGCGAAAACACGTCAGACCCTGTGGACAACTCCACAGCTGTGGAAAACCGGTGCCGATCGAGGCCTCACCGGTGCCGATAGAAGCCTCACCGGAGCCGTCGAAGCCTCAGCGATCGGCGCCCCTGCCCAACCAGCCGGCTCACCGGCGGCCCACCCCGACCTACCCGGACCCACCCCGACCCGCCTACCTACCCACCCGACCTAACACCCGCCCGACTGCCACCCCTCGCGCAGATGCACCTGCGCCCACGCGCCGAGTTCCCTAAGGGCCGGTCCCAGCGCCTTGCCCGACTCCGTCAGCCGGTACGAGACGCGCAGCGGTGGGCCCTCGTCGACCTCGCGGACGAGCAGCCCGGCGGCGCCGAGTTCCGTGAGCCGGTCGGAGAGCATGCGTTCGCTGATGCCCGGGATCGCCCGGCGCAGGTCGGCGAAGTGGACGGGCTGCGCCATCAGGACGGCCACGATCGGCCCGGTCCAGCGCTTGCCGAACAGCTGGAAGACACGGGTGATGCCGTCGTCGACCTTCTTGCACTGATCCGTGCCGTGACTCTGTTCGACCGCCATGCCCTCAGGGTACTGCCCTCTCGTATGGGGGTGAAAAAAAGTAAGTACCTGTGTTATTCATAGTCGAGTATGAAAACTTAGCCACTAAACAACGTGACGGAACCGCTGCGCCCAGCAGGCGTCCGGCACCCGCTCAGCACCTCGTCCGGCACCTCGCTCGACACCTCTTGGAGACCCCCATGGCCACGCTCCTGCACATCGACTCGTCCGTGTTCCCCGCCGGCGCCTCCGCCTCCCGGGCCGTCGCCGACGCCTTCCGCACGTCCTGGGAGGAACAGCACCCGGAGGGCACGGTGATCCACCGCGACCTCGCCACGAACCCCGTCCCGCACATCACCGTGGACGCCCACACCGCCGGCTTCGCCGACCCGGCCACGCACACGCCCGAGCAGGCGGCGGCCTTCGCCGAGCGCGTGCGGCTCATAGAGGAGCTGGAGCAGGCGGACGCGGTGCTGATCGGCGCCCCGATGTACAACGCCACGATCCCCTCGACCCTGAAGGCCTGGCTGGACAACGTGATCCTGATGGGCCGCACCGCGGGGACCGAGGACTCGAAGGTGAAGGGCATCCCGACCGTCGTGATCGCCAGCCGCGGCGGCGCCTACGGGCCGGGCACCCCGCGCGAGGGCTACGACTACGTCCAGAACTACCTGAAGGCGGTCCTCGGCGACCTCCTCGGCCTGGACGCCGAGTTCATCGTCCCGGAGCTGACCATGGCCCCGCAGAACCCGGCGATGGCCGACCTGGTCCCGCTCTACGAGGCGTCCCGCGAACGCGCCCTCGGCGACGCGACCACCAAGGCCAAGACCCTGGCGGAACGCCTCGCGGCCTGACCCGGCGCCTGGCCTCCGCCTCAGGTGAGAAGTGCGTGTGATTGTCCTCACCTGAGACGGGGCTCACCGAAGCATCACGAAAGCCGACGCCCGGATCGTTTCCACGCTGCCGCGACACCGCAGCTCTGCGGCTCTGCGGCACCGTGCCCGAGCTCACTCGCTCTCTTTGTCCCTTTTCCCCAGCCAGGACTGGCAGATCCATTGGGCAAGCGCTCCCACCAGGACGGCGACGACGATCGCCCCCCAGTCGATGACGTGCGGGAGCCCGGGAAAGAAGGCGAAGAAGGCGAGCGTCACCACGAGGCCCGCCACGAATGCGGCGATCCCGGCCGACCGCCGTCGCGCTTCCGAGGACTGTTCCCGCCCTTGCTGCTGATGGATCATGAACGGCTCACTTCGTGATGTGGTGGCACTGACTCACCCGCCGCACCCCGTTGACATAGAGGTGCGCACACGCCTTTCCATAACGAGGCAACGTCTGGGGAGAGTTGTTCCTCATCGGGTCGATCTTGCACTCGGGGTGCGTCCGCCCTCGGGACGTCCGATAGGTCCTGTTGCTGGTGTCCACGTACGTGAAGTCGATGCGCCAGTTGCAGAACCCGCTGCTCAGCGCGCCGACGAAGGCGCAGTCGACGCCCGCGTTCTGGTAGGTGATCTTCTTCCCGCCACCTCGGACGATGTGCGTGAACAGGCACCCGGTCGGAATCTTCACGGTCATGCCGCCGACGCTGTACTCGAAGGTCCGCACAGGAGTCGTCCCGACAGCACCGGCCTGAGCCACCGAGGAACTCGTCAGCACGAGCGCGCACGCGGCGGCGAGAGCCGTAAACAGCCTGGATCGATACAGCGCGACCATCAACAATCCCCTTCCGGCGGAGCACCTCTTCCGACCGGAAAGAACTCCGTCACTGCGATCATGTTTCTGGCCGATGGGATGGTTCACCGACTTGAGTGATCAAGGGGTAGTGCGCTGACCTGGTGATTCGTTTCGTCGACCCACTCGCCGAGCCGCAGGTCGGTCACCTCGGACAGAACCGATCCCGACGAGTGAGGCAGCCCACACTTCAACAACCCACCGAAGATCAACATCCCCGGAACCCACGCCTCACCAACAGCCCCGCAGCCACTCGTGTAAGCACGATCACACTGCGCCCGGCTTCCCTTAGCACAGCGCGAAACGGGCCCACCAGGAACACGAAGAAGCCCCCCAGGTCCGAGACCTGAGGGGCTTCTGTCTGTGCGCGAGGGGGGAGTTGAACCCCCACGCCCTTTCGGGCACTGGAACCTGAATCCAGCGCGTCTGCCTATTCCGCCACCCGCGCATTGGGTGTGTCCTCGGGCCCTTCCCCTAGGGGGCTGGCGCCTTCTGACATGCAGAAGATTAGCACGGTGCACGGGGTGGATTCACATCCCTTTCCCCCTGAGCAGGACCCCGGCAGGACCCCCCGTTCCCCCGAGCGGGACGCCCCGCGCGAGGCCCCCATCAGCGGTCACCGGTTCCCACCTGCGTCTCCCACCCGCCCCTCTCCCATCCCTCCCCGACCCCCACCGCCCCCTCACCTCCACCCCACCGAACACCCCCCGCCCCCCGCCACGTATCAACGTGGACCGGTTCACGTATCAACCTCGTACCGGTAACCGTCATCTCCCCAGGAGGCGGGCAAGGTCCACAGTCAGGTGCGGGACACTTGTCTGCGGCCCCCTCTACGATCCTGGGCAGGAGTACTGACAGGAGTAGTGGCAGAAGGAGTTCGACCGGGCCGACAAGGGGGAACCAGCCGATTTACCGGCGCGTGGATACGATCAGTAAGCAGTACCAGGGCAGTCAGCACGACAATCACCACGACAGCCGGCAAGGCGGTCGGTACGACAGCCAGTGCGGCAACGACGGAGGAGGTGCCCCATGGGAGTCCTGAAGAAGTTCGAGCAACGCCTCGAAGGTCTGGTCAACGGCACCTTCGCCAAGGTGTTCAAGTCCGAGGTCCAGCCCGTCGAGATCGCCGGCGCGCTCCAGCGGGAGTGCGACAACAACGCGACGATCTGGAACCGCGACCGGACCGTCGTACCCAACGACTTCATCGTGGAGCTGAGCACGCCGGACTTCGAGCGGCTCAGCCCCTACTCCGGCCAGCTCGGTGACGAGCTCGCCGGCATGGTGCGCGACTACGCCAAGCAGCAGCGCTACACCTTCATGGGACCCATCAAGGTCCACCTGGAGAAGGCGGACGACCTCGACACCGGTCTGTACCGGGTGCGCAGCCGTACGCTCGCCTCCTCCACCAACCAGCAGGCTCCCGGCACCCCCGCCCCGGCGGCACCGCCGGCCGCAGGACGGCCCGGCGGCTACGGCTACCCGCCCGCCGCCGCGCCCGCGAGCGCCCCGCCGCCCATGCCGGCCGCACCGCCGCCCGGCGGCCGCGGCTCGGCGCCGTACCTCCAGCCCGCGCCCGCCGCCCCGGCGGCCGGCGCACGGATGCGGTACTGGGTGGAGATCAACGGCGCCCGCCATCAGATCTCCCGCGCGACGTTGGTGATGGGCCGCAGCACCGAAGCCGACGTGCGGATCGACGACCCCGGCGTATCCCGCCGGCACTGTGAGATCCGGACCGGAACGCCCTCGACGATCCAGGATCTCGGGTCCACCAACGGCATCGTGGTGGACGGGCAGCACACCACCCGCGCTACGCTCCGCGACGGCTCGCGGATCGTCGTGGGCAGCACCACCATCATTTACCGGCAAGCCGAAGGGTGAAGCGGGGGCAATGTCAGAGCTGACCCTCACGGTCATGCGGCTGGGTTTCCTGGCCGTACTGTGGCTGTTCGTGATCGTGGCCGTGCAGGTCATCCGCAGCGACCTGTTCGGAACGCGTGTCACACAGCGCGGCTCGCGACGGGAAGCCGGACGACCGCAGCAGCAGGCCGCCCGGCAGGCGGCGCCTCCGCAGCAGCGCCAGCAGCAGCCGAGCGGGGGCGGCCGGCGGGGCCGTAACGCCCCCACCAAACTGGTCGTCAGTGAGGGAATCCTGACCGGCACCACCGTCGCGCTCCAGGGCCAGACCATCACCCTGGGCCGGGCGCACGATTCGACGATCGTGCTGGACGACGACTACGCATCCAGCCGCCATGCCAGGATCTACCCGGACCGCGACGGCCAGTGGATCGTCGAGGACCTCGGATCCACGAACGGCACGTACCTGGACCGGTCCCGGCTGACGACCCCCACACCAATTCCGCTGGGCGCGCCGATCCGCATCGGCAAGACCGTCATCGAGCTGCGGAAGTAGTACGAAAATGAGCGAGCGGAGCGAGCACGCAGCGGCGGACCGCCTGGCGGACCCCGGCGCGCTCCCGACCGGAGGGTGGGCACCGTGCGGATGTACCCGGAGCCGACGGGCGAGGTGCGCATGAGTCTGTCACTGCGCTTCGCCGCCGGATCGCACAAAGGCATGATCCGCGAGGGCAACGAGGACTCCGGCTACGCCGGTCCCCGTCTCCTCGCGATCGCCGACGGGATGGGCGGCCAGGCCGCCGGTGAGGTCGCCTCCTCCGAGGTGATCTCGACCATCGTCTCGCTCGACGACGACGTGCCGGGATCCGACATCCTCACCTCGCTCGGCACCGCCGTGCAGCGGGCCAACGACCAGTTGCGGATGATGGTCGAGGAGGATCCCCAGCTGGAGGGCATGGGCACCACGCTCACCGCCCTGCTGTGGACCGGGCAGCGGCTCGGCCTCGTCCATGTCGGCGACTCCCGCGCCTACCTGCTGCGCGACGGCGTGCTGACCCAGATCACCCAGGACCACACCTGGGTGCAGCGGCTGGTCGACGAGGGCCGGATCACCGAGGAAGAGGCCACCACCCACCCGCAGCGCGCGCTCCTCATGCGCGCGCTCGGCAGTGGCGACCACGTCGAGCCGGACCTGTCGATCCGTGAAGTCCGCGCCGGCGACCGGTACTTGATCTGTTCCGACGGGCTGTCAGGAGTCGTCTCCCACCAGACGATGGAAGACACCCTCGCCAGCTACCAGGGCCCTCAGGAGACCGTGCAGGAGCTGATCCAGCTCGCCCTGCGCGGCGGCGGCCCCGACAACATCACGGTGATCATCGCCGACGTCCTCGACCTCGACACCGGCGACACCCTCGCCGCGCAGCTGTCGGACACCCCGGTCATCGTCGGCGCGGTCGCCGAGAACCAGCTCCACCAGCACGACAACAACATCATGCAGACTCCGGCGGGTCGCGCCTCCGGGCTCGGCCGCCAGGTGCCCGGACAGAACGGCGGGGGCGGCGAGTTCGGCCCGCCCGGCTCCGGCGACACCACCGGCTACGTCCCCGAGGGCAGCTTCGGGGACTACACCGACGACGACTTCGTGAAGCCCTCCAAGGGCCGCAAGTGGTTCAAGAGATCCTTCTACAGCGTGCTCGCGCTCGCGGTCATCGGCGGCGGCCTCTACGGCGGCTGGCGCTGGACGCAGACCCAGTACTTCGTCGGCGCCAACGGCGAACACGTCGCGCTGTACCGGGGCATCAGCCAGGACCTCGCCTGGGTCTCGCTGTCGAAGGTGGAGAAGGACCACCCCGACATCGAACTCAAGTACCTGCCGCCCTACCAGCAGAAGCAGGTCAAGGCCACGATCGCCGAGGGCGGTCTCCAGGACGCCCAGAAGAAGATCGACGACCTCGCCGTGCAGGCCTCCGCGTGTAAGAAGGAGTCCCAGCGCGAGAGTGCCGCGACCAAGCCCAGTGGCACCACGGGAACCACCAGCACCTCCCTCACGTCCAAGGCCACGCCGAAGCCGACTCCTTCGAACTCGGCCTCGACTTCGACGCCCCCGTCCCCGACCCCGTCTGCGACTCCCAGCACCGGTCCCAGCCTTTCGGAGGAAGAGCAGCAGGTCGTCTCGCAGTGCAGCAAGTAATAGGCAAGCCGTGAGAGGCCCCGTCACACGATGAGCAGTTCTACCAACACGCCGTCGCACCACACGTCCACGATCGGCTCCATCGGCGCACCGAGCCGGCGCAACACCGAGCTGGCGCTGCTGCTGTTCGCGGTCGTCATCCCGGTCTTCGCCTACGCCAACGTGGGCCTGGCCATCGACGACAAGGTGCCGACCGGGCTGCTGAGTTACGGCCTGGGCCTCGGTCTTCTGGCCGGCGTCGCGCATCTCGCCGTACGCAAGTTCGCGCCGTACGCGGACCCCCTGCTGCTGCCGTTGGCCACGCTGCTCAACGGCCTGGGACTCGTCGTCATCTGGCGGCTCGACCAGTCGAAGCTGCTGCAGTCCATCGGCCAGGCGGGCCACGCCGCGCCCCGCCAGCTGCTGTACACCGCGCTGGGCATCGCCTTCTTCGCCGTTGTGCTGATCTTCCTCAAGGACCACCGGGTCCTGCAGCGCTACACCTACATCTCGATGTTCGCCGCCCTGGTGCTGCTCCTGCTGCCGCTCGTGCCCGGCCTCGGGGCCAACATCTACGGCGCCAAGATCTGGATCAACATCCCCGGCCTCGGCTCCCTGCAGCCCGGTGAGTTCGCGAAGATCGTCCTCGCGATCTTCTTCGCCGGCTACCTGATGGTGAAGCGCGACGCGCTCGCGCTGGCCAGCCGCCGCTTCATCGGCCTCTACCTGCCGCGCGGTCGCGACCTCGGCCCGATCCTGGTCGTCTGGTTCATCTCGATCCTGATCCTGGTCTTCGAGACCGACCTCGGAACCTCGCTGCTGTTCTTCGGCATGTTCATCATCATGTTGTACGTCGCCACCGAGCGGACCAGCTGGATCGTCTTCGGTCTGCTGATGTCCGCGGCCGGCGCGGTCGGTGTGGCCACCTTCGAACCGCACGTCCAGCAGCGTGTCCAGGCCTGGCTCGACCCGATGAAGGAGTACACGCTCAGTCAGGCGGGCGTGGCCGGCCACTCCGAGCAGTCGATGCAGGCGCTGTGGGCCTTCGGCTCCGGCGGCACCCTCGGCAGCGGCCTCGGCCAGGGCCACTCCGACCTCATCCGGTTCGCCGCCAACTCCGACTTCATCCTCGCCACCTTCGGCGAGGAACTGGGCCTGGCCGGCATCATGGCGATCCTGGTGATCTACGGCCTGATCGTGGAGCGCGGTGTCCGCACCGCCCTCGCCGCCCGCGACCCGTTCGGCAAGCTGCTCGCCGTCGGCCTGTCCGGCGCCTTCGCGCTCCAGGTCTTCGTGGTCGCCGGCGGTGTCATGGGCCTCATCCCCCTGACCGGTATGACCATGCCGTTCATGGCTTACGGCGGTTCGTCCGTGCTGGCCAACTGGGCGCTGATCGGCATCCTCATCCGCATCAGCGACACCGCCCGCCGGCCGGCCCCCGCGCCCGCCCCCAGCCCCGACGCCGAGATGACCCAGGTGGTCCGCCCGTCATGAACAAGCCCCTGCGCCGGATCGCGCTCTTCTGCGGCCTCCTGGTCCTCACCCTGCTGCTGCGCGACAACTGGCTCCAGTACGTCAAGACAGACAGCCTCAAGGACGACCCGAAGAACCGCCGCGTCACGATCGCCCGCTACTCCACCCCGCGCGGCAACATCATCGTCGACGGCGACCCGATCACCGGTTCCACCGAGACCAGCACCTCCGGGCTGAACGACCTGAAGTACAAGCGCACGTACAAGAACGGCGCGATGTGGGCGCCGGTCACGGGATACGCCTCGCAGGCCTTCGGCGCCAACCAGCTGGAGTCCATCGAGGACGGCATCCTCTCCGGCACCGACGACCGGCTCTTCTTCCGCAACACCCTCGACATGATCACGGGCAAGCAGAAGTCGGGCGGTGACGTCGTCACCACCCTGAACGCGGCCGCGCAGCAGGCCGCGTGGAAGGGTCTGTCGAAGCAGGGCGGCAAGGGCGCCGTCGTCGCCCTCGACCCGTCCACCGGCAAGATCCTGGCGCTGGCGTCCTACCCGTCGTACGACCCCTCGTCGTTCGCGGGAAACTCCACCACCACGGACTCCAAGGCCTGGCAGAAGCTCCAGAAGAAGTACGACCCGGACGACCCGATGCTGAACCGGGCGCTGCGCGAGACCTACCCGCCGGGCTCCACCTTCAAGGTGGTCACCGCGTCCGCGGCGCTGGAGAACAACCTGTACTCGTCCGCCGACACGGCGACGAACTCGCCGCTGCCGTGGGTCATGCCGGGCACCACGACCGAGCTGAAGAACGAGGGCAGCATCCCCTGCAAGAACGCGACCCTGCGCGTCGCGCTGCAGTACTCGTGCAACACGGTGTTCGGCAAGGTCGGCGCCGACCTCGGCAACGACAAGATGCTGGCCGAGGCGAAGAAGTTCGGCTTCGACTCCGAGCAGTTCACGCCGATCCGCTCCAGCGCCTCGGTCTTCTCGGACAACATGAACCAGTCGCAGACCGCGCTGTCCTCGATCGGCCAGTACAACACCGCCGCGACCCCGCTGCAGATGGCCATGGTCGCCTCCGCGGTCGCCAACGACGGCAAGCTGATGAAGCCGTACATGGTCGACAAGCTCCAGTCGTCGAACCTCGACACCATCGCGCAGACCGAGCCGGAGGAGATGAGCCAGCCGCTCTCCTCGAAGAACGCGCAGATCCTGCAGTCGATGATGGAGACGGTCGTCGAGAAGGGCACCGGCACGAACGCGAAGATCAGCGGCGTCACCGTCGGTGGCAAGACCGGTACCGCCCAGCACGGTGTCGCCAACAGCGAGAACCCGTACGCCTGGTTCCTCTCCTACGCCAAGCTCCCCGACGGCAGCTCGCCGGTCGCCGTGGCCGTGGTCATCGAGGACTCCAGCGCCAACCGTGACGACATCTCCGGCGGCGGTCTCGCGGCCCCGATCGCGAAGAGTGTCATGGAGGCGGTCATCGACAGCAAGAAGTGACTCCGCTCACGTCCCCTTCACATCGGTGCACGTTGCGATACCGGTCCTGTATCGGGTGACGGGCTTGGCCAGGTCACACAAAGCCAGCCGGGTACGGTAGGCCCGGACGGCTAGCCTCCGACCGCACATCCGTGCGGGTCGGGACCGACGGAGAGGGCTGGTAGGGAACTATGGAAGAGCCGCGTCGCCTCGGCGGCCGGTACGAGCTGGGCCAGGTGCTCGGCCGTGGTGGCATGGCGGAGGTCTACCTCGCCCATGACACACGCCTCGGCCGCACGGTGGCGGTGAAGACGCTGCGCGTCGACCTTGCGCGCGACCCTTCCTTCCAGGCCCGGTTCCGCCGGGAGGCCCAGTCGGCCGCCTCGCTCAACCATCCCGCGATCGTCGCGGTCTACGACACGGGCGAGGACTACGTCGACGGGGTCTCGATCCCGTACATCGTCATGGAGTACGTCGACGGCTCGACGCTCCGTGAGCTGCTCCACAGCGGCCGCAAGCTGCTGCCGGAGCGGGCCATGGAGATGACCATCGGCATCCTCCAGGCCCTGGAGTACTCGCACCGCAACGGCATCGTCCACCGCGACATCAAGCCGGCCAACGTCATGCTGACGCGCACCGGCCAGGTCAAGGTGATGGACTTCGGCATCGCCCGCGCGATGGGCGACTCCGGCATGACGATGACGCAGACGTCCGCGGTGATCGGCACCGCCCAGTACCTCTCCCCGGAGCAGGCGAAGGGCGAGCAGGTCGACGCCCGCTCGGACCTCTACTCGACGGGCTGTCTCCTCTACGAACTGCTGACGGTACGGCCGCCCTTCGTGGGCGACTCCCCGGTGGCGGTGGCGTACCAGCACGTACGCGAGGAGCCGCAGCCGCCGAGCGTCTTCGACCCGGAGATCACGCCGGAGATGGACGCGATCGTCCTGAAGGCGCTCACCAAGGACCCCAACTACCGCTACCAGTCCGCCGACGAGATGCGCATGGACATCGAGGCCTGCCTCGACGGCCAGCCGGTCGCGGCGACGGCGGCGATGGGTTCGGTCGGCTACGGCGCGTACGGCGACGACCAGGCGACGACGGCCCTGCGTTCCGACGCCGGCGCCACGACGATGCTGCCGCCCATGAACCCGGACGACGGCGGCTTCGGCTACGACGACCGCCCCGACCGGCGCCGCCAGCAGAAGAAGAAGTCGAACACCTCGACGATCCTGCTGGTCGTGGCGGCGGTCCTGGTGCTGGTGGGCGCGATCCTGATCGGGAAGTGGGCGTTCAGCGGGAACGGGGGCGCCGACAAGCCGTTCGCGGCCCCGAATTTCGTCGGCCAGACCTACGCCACCGCGCAGACCATGGCCGTCAACTCCGGCCTGAAACTCGCCGAGCCCACCCGCAAGGCCTGCGAGAACGCGCCGAAGGGCAGCGTCTGCTCCCAGGACCCGAAGGCGAACACCAACGTCAACAAGGGCGACACCATCAACCTGGTCGTCTCGACCGGGGCGCCGAAGGTCGTCGTACCGAGTGTCGTGGGCCAGAGCCTCGACGACGCCTCCTCGACGCTCACGGGCGACAAGTACCAGTTCAAGGTGGAGAAGAAGGAGAAGGTGTCCGGCGAGGACCCCGGCACGGTCCTGGAGCAGGACCCCGCCCTCGGCGCGGAGGTCCAGAAGGGCACCACCATCACCCTGACCGTCGCGAAGGCCGAGGAGAAGTCCACGGTCCCGGACGTCAGCGGCAAGAGCTGTGACGACGCCAAGGCGCAGATGCAGCAGAACAACCTCGTCGGCAACTGCACCGAGGTGGCGACCACCGACACGAACCTGAACGGCAAGGTCGTCGCGACCTCGCCCACGGCCGGGACGCAGGTCGACAAGAACTCGTCGGTCAACATCCAGATCGGCAAGGTCTCCCAGACCCAGGTCCCGAACGTCGTCGGCCAGACGGTGAAGAACGCCAAGCAGATCCTGCAGCAGAACGGCTTCACCAACATCCAGTTCGCCGACAACAGCGATCAGGGCGACAACGCGATCGTCACCCAGCAGGACCCGGGCTCGGGCAACCAGGTGGACGACCCCGGCAGCACACAGATCACCCTCACCAGCGTGGGCACCGGCAACGGCAACAACGGTGGCGGCGGCTTCTTCGGAGGCAACTCCGGATAGGCGGCACCGGTACGACATGACGGAGCCCCGGCACCCTTTCTCAGGGTGCCGGGGCTCCGTCGTACGTGCGGTGCGCTACGACCCTGCCGTCAGCGGAGCTCCTTCGGGGGTGTCCGCGCGCTGTCCACCTTGTCGACGCGGACCAGCTCGCCCCACACCACGTACCGGTACCGGGACGTGTACACCGGCGTGCAGGTCGTCAGGGTGATGTAGTGGCCGGCCTTCTTCTTGCCGGACTCCGTGGGGATCTGGGCGAGGGTCTTGACGTTGTACTTCGAGGTCTCGGGGAGGATGTCGTAGACCTTGTAGACGTACCAGTCGTCCTTCGTCTCGAAGACGATCGGGTCGCCCTTCTTGAGCTTGTCGATGTTGTGGAACTTGGCGCCGTGGCCGTCGCGGTGGGCGGCGAGGGTGAAGTTGCCGGTCTTGCCGGTGGTCGGGAGGGCGGCCTTGACCGGGTCCGTGTAGTAGCCGGCGACGCCGTCGTTCAGGACGCTCGTCTCGGTGCCCTTCTCGACCAGTACCTCGCCGTTCTTCATGGCGGGCACGTGCAGGAAGCCGATGCCGTCCTTGGTGTCGAGCGCGCCGGGACCGGTGTCCTCGTCCTTGGACCAGTTGTTCCGGACCTTGTCTCCCTGTTTGTCGGCCGTGCGGTCGGCGACGACGTTCGTCCACCACAGGGAGTAGACGACGAACAGGCCGAGGATCAGGCCCGCCGTGATGAGGAGTTCACCGAAGAGGCTGACCGCCCGCGCGACCGGGCCGGTGCCGCGGGGGCGGTCCGGTGGGGAAGCGGGCGTGTCGGTCTGCTCTTCGGTGTCGTCGGTGGTCGCTGCCACGTTCATCTGCCCTTACTCGATGAGCGCATCCGGCTTGCCCTTGCTGCGCGGCCGTTCCTCGACCATCTTGCCCCAGACGATCAGCCGGTACTTGCTGGTGAACTCCGGCGTACAGGTCGTCAGCGTGATGTAGCGGCCGGGCGTGGTGAAGCCAGAGCCCTTGGGGATGGGGTCGATGACACTGGTGTTGCTCGGCGACGTCACGGGCAGCGTCTTCGTCATCTTGTAGACGTAGTAGGTGTCCTGGGTCTCCACCACGACCTCGTCGCCCGGCTTGAGCTGGTTGATGTACCGGAACGGTTCGCCATGGGTGTTTCGGTGCGCGGCGAGCGCGAAGTTGCCGGTCTTCGCGTCCGGCATCGCGGTCTTGAGGGCGCCCTCGCTGTAGTGCCCGACCATCCCCTTGTCGAGCACCTTCTTGTTGCTGACGCCCTCGGCGATCGGCGCCACCACGTCCAGCTTGGGGATGTGCAGGATGGCGAACCCCTGCCCGGGCGAGAACTCTCCGGGGGCGCGCTTGCCGCTCGCCCAGTCGTTCTGCAGCTGGCTCGCCTCGCTGCCGGCCTGCGCATGCGCCCGTACGTTCGTCCACCACAACTGGTAGGTGACGAACAGCAGCATCAGCACGCCGGTGGTGATGAACACCTCGCCGATCGCGCGGCTCGCGACGACCGCGGCACCCGGCTTGTTCGCCCGCTGCCGCCGCCGTGCCTCGACCCGCGAGAGGGGCGCGCCGGCACGCTCGCCGACACCGGATTCCGGGGCCTCGGTGGTCTCCTCCGCCGCCCCGCCGCCCCCATGACGCCCGTGCCGCCCCTTGGCGGCCTTTCTGCGGGCCGCACGCCCACCCGTGGGGGTTCCTGTGGCGGGAGAGGCGGATGAGGCGTCAGAAGCCGATATGGACCTACCGTGACCCGTCCGCTCCTGCGGGAGGTCCGCCA
This sequence comes from Streptomyces sp. NPDC048504, assembly GCF_043200035.1. Taxonomy (NCBI): domain Bacteria; kingdom Bacillati; phylum Actinomycetota; class Actinomycetes; order Kitasatosporales; family Streptomycetaceae; genus Streptomyces; species Streptomyces sp. NPDC048504. The sequence continues at coordinate 184,508 of NZ_JBICXA010000001.1, read as the reverse complement.
GCCGCAGCGCGACGGTCTCTTCGTCGATCGGACCGTACGGCACCCCGGGCGCACCCTGCGCCTGCGCGCCGTGCCACTGATCGAACCCGCTCGGCTCCGCGTACGACTGCTCCCCGTACGCGGCCTCGGACTCGCGCTCGGGGCGCAGCGCGGTCACGCCGTGGCCCTGCCCACCACCGGGGCGAGCCCCGCCGACCTCGCCACGGCACCCTGGTCGCCGCACTCCACCAGCCAGTTGGCCAGCATCCGGTGTCCGTGCTCGGTGAGCACCGACTCCGGGTGGAACTGGACGCCCTCGACGGGCAGTTCGCGGTGGCGCAGGCCCATGATGATGCCGTCGTGCGTCCGGGCGGTGACTTCCAGCTCGGCCGGGACCGTCCCCGGCTCGGCCGCCAGCGAGTGGTAGCGGGTCGCCGTGAAGGGCGAGGGCAGTCCGGCGAAGACGCCCTTGCCCTCGTGCTCGACGAGCGAGGTCTTGCCGTGCAGCAGTTCGGGGGCGCGGTCCACGACGCCGCCGTAGGCGACCTGCATCGACTGCATGCCGAGGCAGACGCCGAAGGCGGGCACCCCGGTCGAGGCGCAGTGCCGCACCATCTCGACGCAGACGCCGGCCTCCTCGGGGGTGCCGGGGCCGGGCGAGAGGAGGACGCCGTCGAAGCCGTCCTGGGCGTGCGCCGTCGACACCTCGTCGTTGCGCAGCACCTCGCACTCGGCGCCCAGCTGGTACAAGTACTGGACCAGGTTGAAGACGAAGCTGTCGTAGTTGTCGACGACGAGAATCCGTGCACTCACTGGTTGTCCACCGTCACATCGTTGAAGGGCAGCAGCGGTTCGGCCCACGGGAAGACGTACTGGAAGAGGATGTAGACCACGGCCAGGGCAAGGGCGAGCGAAATGAGCGCCTTCACCCAGGCGTTGCCCGGCAGATGCCGCCAGATCCAGCCGTACATGCCGTCCCTTCCGTCGCGCCACGGCACCAGACTCACGCCGTACGTCACCAGACTAACGGCGCAGCGCGTCCGGTTTCCCGGCCTCCACAGGCTGTGTGGAGTCGAGATGCGCCCAGACGATCAGCCGGTGGCTGTGCCCCCACTCCGGATCGCACGTGGTCAGCGTGAGATAGCGGCCCGAGGCCGTGTACCCGGACTTACGTGGCACAGGATCGATCACCTCAATGTCGGTGGGCACTGTTTTGTAAGGCCCTTTGTCGATCCGATACGTGAACCAGGTGGTCCCGTCCGTCAGCACCACCGCATCGCCCACACGCAGTTCCGGAAAGTTCACGAAGGGGTTGCCGTACGTCCGCCTGTGCCCCGCCACCGCGAAGTTGCCCACCTGCCCCAGCTGCGCGGTGCCGACGTAGTGCCCGAGCCCCTTCTTCAGGGTGTCCACGGCGGTGTCCTCAAGGACCGGCTTGTTCCACGTGAAACCAAGCCGCGGGATGTACATGATCGCGAAAGGCCTGCCGTCCTTGTACGCGGCCGGTTTCGCCGGAGCGGCCGAGGCGGCGGGTGCGGGGGATGCCTTCGGGTGCGCGGTCTGCCGCGACCACTGGTTCTGCAACTGCTCGACCTGGTCGCTCATCGTGCGGTCGGCCTTCACGCCGGTCCAGAACAACACATAGACCACGAAGAGGACGATCAGGGTGCCTACGGTGATGCAGAGTTCGCTGACGCTCCTGACGATCACGCGCACCGGCAGCTCCTACGGCCGCTTACTCCACTGGCTTCGCGTAGTGCAGATCCACTGTGCCCGAGTACCCGGGAAGAGTCACCGTCCCGTCGTCGGTCACTTTCCAGCCGAGCCCGTAGACATCGACGTACACCTTGTAGTTCTGGATCGCCTTCGACGCCGTCAGCGCCGCCTGCATCTTCCCCGGATCCCCGACCGCCGTGATCTTGTACGGCGGTGAGTAGACCCGGCCCTGGAGGATCAGGGTGTTGCCCACGCAGCGCACGGCGCTGGTCGCGATCAGCCGCTGGTCCATGACCTTGATGCCCTGGGCGCCGCCCTGCCACAGGGCGTTCACCACGGCCTGGAGGTCCTGCTGGTGGATGACCAGGTAGTCGGGCTGCGGCTCGGGGTAGCCGGGGAGCTTGGCGGTGGCGTTGGGCGGGGCGTCGTTGAGGGTGACGGTGACGGCCTTGCCCTTGAGCTGCTGCGCGCCCGCGGTCCGCTCCAGTGCCGTGAGCTTCTTGTCGTCGGCGCCCGTGCTGCCGTCGTCCTCCTTACGGAGGGAGTCGACCTCGTCACGCAGGACCCCGTTGGCGTCGTTCAGCCGGCCGTTCTTCTGGCTGCGGGTCTGGATCAGGTCGGACAGCTTCAGCAAGGAGGCGTCCGTGCGGATGTTGGTGCCCTTGGCCGTGTTGAAACTGGTGAAGAAGATGAGCCCCGCGAGGGCGAAGACGGCCACCGTGAGAATCCGCACGGGACGGAAACGGCGGATACCGGCAGGACTGGTACCCGTACCGGGGGAGTCGGCAGAATTGCTCAACGTACCCTTATCTCCTTCGGCGCCGCGGAAGCACTACGCTAACGGACGCCCGGGGGAGCACTCAGTGTCCCCTTGTACGCTGCCCCGGAGCCCGCCCCAGTTCCCTGCGCGGCCACGCAGCGCATCGACAGGAGAGACCCTCGTGCCGAAGTCACGTATCCGCAAGAAGGCCGACTACACGCCGCCGCCGGCGAAGACGGCGACCGCCATCAAGTTGAACAGCCGTGCCTGGGTCGCACCGGTCATGCTGGCCATGTTCGTCATCGGGCTGGCGTGGATCGTCGTCTTCTACGTCACCGACGGCTCCATGCCCATCGACAGTCTGGACAACTGGAACATCGTGGTGGGCTTCGGCTTCATCGCCGCCGGGTTCGGCGTCTCCACGCAGTGGAAGTAGCGGCACAAGCAGCGGTCGAAGCTGCGGCCACCACGCGGTGAACGCAGCTCTGCCCACGACTTTCCGCTGAGTTATCCACAGGCCAGAGAAGTATCCACAGCGGGCCTGGGGAAAAAGAACGACGATCTGTGGATAACCCACCGGGTGTTGACGCTGGTGTGACTGACACACCGGTAACCGCAAGCCTGTTCGCCCCCTGTCTGACCTGCATAAACACGGGTCGGTGACAGGGGGCACAGCTGTTCTCCACGGTATGCACAAGATCCGCCACGCACTGTGGACAACGGTTTGATATCAGCTGAGCTGAGCCGTCCTGATCAGCGTCAACACCACGACGACGACCAGCACGACCGCACACGTGCCGTACTGGATCAGGGCCCGCCGCTCCCGCGGGGCGTGCACCATCGCGTACCCGGTGATCACACCGGCGACCAGGCCGCCGATGTGGGCCTGCCAGGCGATGTTGGCCCAGCCGAAGGTGAAGATCAGGTTGATCACCAGCAGGGCGATGACCGGCCGCATGTCGTACCTGAGCCGGCGCATCAGGACCGCCGTCGCGCCGAAGAGCCCGAAGATGGCGCCGGAGGCACCGAGCGAGGGCTGGTTCGGGGCGGCGATCAGATAGGTGAGCGCGCTGCCCGCGAGGCCCGAGACGAAGTACAGGGCGAGATAGCGGGCACGGCCGAGGGCCGCCTCCAGAGGCCCGCCGATCCACCACAGGCTCATCATGTTGAAGATGATGTGGATCGGGCTGGCGTGCAGGAACATCGCGGTCAGCAGCCGGTACGGCTGGCCCTCGGCGACGCCCTCGACGGAGCTGAAGAGCGGGACGTACGCCTGGCCGAGGAGTTCGAAGTGCTCGGTGAAGCGGTCGCCCACCACCCGCTGCACCAGATACGCGGCGACACAGAGACCGATCAGAATCTTGGTCGCGAGCCGGGGGTCCACCGCCACCGTGCCACCGGCGATCGTGCGGGGCTGGGCCGCGGCCGGGGCATGACCGGTACCGGAGCCGCCGCGGACGCACTCGGGGCACTGGAAACCGACGGAGGCGCTGACCATGCACTCGGGGCAGATCGGGCGCTCGCAGCGGGTGCAGCGGACGCCGGTCTCCCGGCCCGGGTGCCGGTAGCAGACCGGCAGGCCCTGGGCATCCTGGGGCCGCTGTTCCTCCGGGCCCTGCGGGCTGCCTGGCGCCTGGTCCATGGGGTCCCCTCAATCCTTCGTACGCAATGCACCGCCCCGCCCATCCTTACGGACGAGCGGGGCGTTTGGTTCCCGGCGGTAAGTACTGGTGTCAACCCTGGGACCCGGGCCTGTGCGGCCCTGGTACCGCTCCGGCCCTAGCGGGTCTCGACGACGACCGACTCGATGACGACGTCCGTGACCGGGCGGTCGGTGCGCGGGTTGGTGTCGGTCGCCGCGATGGCGTCCACGACCTTCTGACTCGCCGCGTCGGTGACCTCACCGAAGATGGTGTGCTTGCGGGTCAGCCAGGCCGTCGGGGAGACGGTGACGAAGAACTGCGAGCCGTTGGTGCCCGGCCCGGCGTTGGCCATGGCCAGCAGATAGGGCTTGTCGAAACGCAGGTCCGGGTGGAACTCGTCCTCGAACTGGTAGCCGGGGCCACCCGTGCCGTTGCCCAGCGGGTCCCCACCCTGAATCATGAAGCCGCTGATCACTCGGTGGAAGACCGTGCCGTCGTAGAGCTTGGCCGCGGACTTCACCCCGGTCTCGGGGTTGGTCCACTCACGCTCGCCCGTGGCGAGCTCGACGAAGTTCTTGACCGTCTTGGGCGCGTGGTTCGGCAGAAGCCGGACTTCGATGTCGCCGAGGTTGGTCTTCAGGGTGGCGTAGAGCTGCTCGGCCACGATCTGCCTTCCGTTGTCTTCCTGTGACCCCCAGATCCTCGCACGCTCACTGCGCTCCGTCGCCCGACGGCCTTCTCTCGGGGCTTTTCCACAGGATCCACTTGCGGAAAACCGGCCGATGGGTCCGTGAGAGGGGCACAGGGCACGGATCCGTGACATTGTCGATGACAAGCTCCCGTTCCCCCGGATTCATCCGTAATTGCACGTGATCGTGACCCGGATGCCCGCCCTCTACATGCCCCGCGTCCCGTTGGCAGGCATGATCCGTAAATGGGTGGATAGACGAAATACCGTACCGCCACCGAGGAGGAGGAACCCCGTGACCCGCATCGACAGCGTGCGCTCCGCGACCGGCTCGGCGAAGGACAGCGTGCTGCACGCCGCGGAAGTGGTGGCGCCCTACGCCGACACGGCCAAGGACAGGGCCTCGTACTACGCCCATGAGGCACGCGTACGACTCGCGCCCAAGGTGTCGCTGGCTGCAGACCAGGCCCGCGTCCAGTACGGCGCCCATGTCGTGCCGCGCTTGGAGCAGGCCCGCACTCATGTACCGCCGAAGGTCGACCAGGCCGCCCAGGAAGCCGCCGTCCGTACCCGCAAGGCTGCCCAGCAGGCCGCCGAGTACTCACGGCCGAGGATCGAGCAGGCGGTCGCCGCCGCCGGCCCGGCCAAGGACGAGGCCGCCGCACGCGGTGCGGCCGCGTTCGCCGCACTGCGCGGCCAGGTCTCGCCCAAGGAGATCCAGAAGCTGGTCCGCAAGCACGAGCGGCGGGCCAGGGCAGGCCGTCTCGCCAAGGGGCTGGCGGTGCTGGGCATCCTGGCGGGCGGCGCTTTCGCCGCCTGGAAGTGGTGGGACAAGCAGGCCAACCCCGACTGGCTGGTCGAGCCGCCCGCCGCGACCGAGGTGCCCGAACCGGGACACCTCACCTCGGTGGACGGCAGCCCTGAGGCCCTGCTCGACCCCGAGGTCGAGGCCAAGCAGGCCGAGGACGAAGCCGCCGAGAGCGACGAACACCGCTGACGCCCGACGCACTGTCAACATCGCCGCGGGGGGGGGGGGGGGGGGGGGGGCGGCCCCCCCCCGCGGGGGGGGGGGGGGGGGCGGCGGGGGCGCGGCCAAACACAAGACATGTTTGTTTTATTGAAGTTACGCGCGGTCCTTTTGTA
>NZ_JBICXA010000001.1:0-178569 GCF_043200035.1 Streptomyces sp. NPDC048504 | reverse complement strand
GCCCAACCGGGCCGTACCCCCCCCCCCCCAGCCCCACCCACCCCGCGCCCCCCCGCCCCATTTACACCCGCGGGGGGGGGCTGCGGGGGGGGGCCCCCCCCCCCCCGCGGCGATGTTTCACGTGGAACAGTCCCGGGCTCGATCGAACATCCTCGACTTCTTGATTTACGCAAGTTGCCGCGATGACGTTTGCAACGCCCCAGGTGTACAAGCAGCGCACAGACTCCCTTAACGGACCGCACACCCCTGATTACGCGTCCGTATTCACACCAGCTCACACACCTCCCGCACATGCGGGCACACCATCCCCACATCGCGCCGACGGCCGACGCAACGCCCCACCAGCTCCGCCCGGCATCGATATTTGCGCAAACAACTGCAACGAACAGTCGCCCTTTACGTGACGCACGTCACCTCTTGGGCACAAAGAAACACCGGCCGGACGCCACTGAGGGCGACCGGCCGGTGCGGGATGTGGAGCCTAGGGGAGTCGAACCCCTGACATCTGCCATGCAAAGACAGCGCTCTACCAACTGAGCTAAGGCCCCGCTAGAGAAGCGTCCGACCGGCAGAACCACACACCGGCGAGCTTCGGAGACCAGCGTACCGGGTCACCCCGGGTATCTCGCAAAAATTTGGGGGTCCCGGTGAACGACCACTCTCCGTAAGATGCTCGGCGTGGTTCGCTAGAGCGAACCGCGGTTTTGGGGAAGCGATGGGGAGACGCAATGGACGCCGCACAGCAGGAAGCCACCGCCAGAGCGCGGGAGCTGCAGCGGAATTGGTACGGGGAGCCTTTGGGGGCGCTCTTCCGTAAGCTCATCGACGATCTTGGGCTCAACCAGGCTCGTCTCGCGGGGGTGTTGGGACTGTCCGCGCCGATGTTGTCCCAGCTGATGAGCGGTCAGCGGGCGAAGATCGGCAATCCCGCGGTGGTCCAGCGGGTGCAGTTGCTGCAGGACCTTGCGGGTCAGGTCGCGGACGGCAGCGTGAGCGCGGCCGAGGCGACCGAGCGCATGGACGAGATCAAGAAGTCCCAGGGGGGCTCAGTGCTCAGCAACACCACGACCACGACGAGCAGTTCGGGAGCGCCCACGGTCAAGCGGGTGGTCCGCGAGATCCAGTCGCTGCTGCGCTCGGTGGCCGCCGCGGGCGACATCATCGACGCGGCGGACACCCTCGCCCCGACCCACCCCGAACTGGCAGAGTTCCTCCGGGTGTACGGCGCCGGCCGCACCTCGGACGCGGTCGCGCACTACCAGTCCCACCAGAGCTGAGCCTCACGGCCCGGCCGCCGATCGGGGGTTCGGCAGCCGGGCACGCGGCCGGCGAAGGGTACGAGGGGGTCGTGCCGCTCGCTGGGAGCACGTGCGGAACAGCCGCGAGGGAGTGCCATGAGGAACTGCCATGAGGGGGAGTCGTATCGCTCGTCTCGGGGGAAGCAACGGGGGTAGCCGAAGGGGGAGGAGCGACGCACAGCCATGGGTGAGGTCTTCGCCGGCCGGTACGAACTGGTCGACCCGATCGGACGCGGCGGTGTCGGCGCGGTCTGGCGCGCCTGGGACCACCGGCGTCGCCGCTATGTCGCCGCCAAGGTCCTGCAGCAGAGCGACGCGCACTCGCTGCTGCGTTTCGTCCGGGAGCAGGCGCTGCGGATCGACCACCCCCATGTGCTCGCACCGGCCAGCTGGGCCGCCGACGACGACAAGGTCCTGTTCACCATGGACCTGGTGGCGGGCGGTTCGCTCGTCCATCTCATCGGGGACTACGGCCCCCTGCCCCCCGCGTTCGTCTGCACGCTGCTCGACCAGCTCCTCTCCGGTCTCGCCGCGGTGCACGCGGAAGGTGTCGTGCACCGTGACATCAAGCCCGCCAACCTGCTCCTCGAAGCCACCGGCACGGCCCGCCCGCGCCTGCGCCTGTCCGACTTCGGCATCGCGATGCGGCTGGGCGAGGCACGCCTGACGGAGACCAACCTCGTGGTGGGGACGCCGGGTTACCTCGCGCCCGAGCAGATGATGGGCGCGGAGCCGGACTTCCCCGCCGACCTCTTCGCCGTAGGACTGGTGGCGCTGTATCTGCTGGAGGGGGCCAAGCCGGATTCCAAGGCGTTGGTGCAGTACTTCGCGGAGCATGGGACTCCGGGGGCGCCCAAGGGCATTCCCGAGGCGCTGTGGCAGGTCGTGGCGATGCTGCTGCAGCCCGATCCGCAGGCCCGCTTCCGGACGGCCACGGGGGCGCGCAAGGCGCTCGCGGCGGCCGCGGAGCTGTTGCCCGAGCCCGGCCCCGACGACGAGTTGATCGAGATCTTCGACCAAATCGGGCCGCTGCCTTCGGAGTTCGCGCCCGAGGGTCCGCTGAAGCGGGCTTCCGGGGTGGACACGGGGTCGACGACGACTCCCTCGTCGGCCGTGACTCCCGAACCCGAGAACGACAGGGGCGCCGGTGTCGGCGATGCCGGCAGTGTCAGCGGCGAGGGTCTCGACTCGGCCTGGCCCGGCACGGACTCCGTACCCGTGGACCCACGGCAGGGCATCGTCTCCCAGCCGCCCCCGACGCCCACTCCCACCCCGACTCCGGCCCCGCCGGCTTCCCCGCCCCCGAATCCGTCCCCGATGTCGGACACCGGCAGCTTCCATCTGCCGCCCCCGCGGGCCCCGTACGGACAACAGGCGGACCAGGCACAGGCGGAGCAGGCACATCAGGCCGCCCAGGCCCACCAGGGCGGCCAGTACCAGCCGCCCACGCCCCCCTCCCCCCATTACTCCTCCCGGCACTCCTCCCCTCATGACCTCACGCATGTCCTGTCCTCCCCCCAGCCGCGTGCTGATCCCTCTACTGCTTCATACACCGCTCAGGTCCCGCAGGTTCCACCGTCGGCGCCGCCGGTTCCGCAGCACCGCGGCAGGCGGGCCCGGCGCCGGCCCGGGCCGCCCGCGAGGGTGGCGATCCCGGTTCTGCTGCTCGCGCTGGCCTGCTACGCGGCGGGGTTCTGGGCGCTGACCCAGATCTGAACCGTGGGATCCGGAACGGGGAAAGGGGGGCGGTTACAGGGCCGCCGTCGAAGCCCGGTCCCGGCGCCGGGCCGACACCGTCCACACGCCGAGCGTGGCCAGCAGCACGGTGCCCGCGCCGATCCCGGCCACCGCAAGCACCTTCATCGCGGTGTCGCCGCCTCCCCCGGCGCTCCCCGTCACGGCCGCCGCACGGTCCTGTGCGGTGACGTCGAAGACGTTCTGGGGCTCGGGCCGGCCCGCGTACCCGGGACCGGCGTGCGCCGTACCGGCGACGCGCACGCGCAAGGTCACCGGGAACGGTCCCTGGCCGAAGTCGTCGGCCAGCTGCGCGTCGAGGTGCACGACGAGGTAGTACGACCCGGCGAAGCGCATCCCGTTCTCGTGGTCGACGACGGAGTAGCGGTTGCGGTACTCGACGGGCGGCAGGGGCTCCAGTGCCACGGACCTCTCGCTGCCCCGGTAACCGAGGCCGGCCTCGTCGACGGAGGCGCGTACGGGGTTGTAGAGCTCCAGGTCCAGCGCGCGGTCCACATAGCCGCTGCCGCCGTCGGCAGCGCCCAACTCGGCCGTGACGGACAGCTGTTGGCCCCAGTCGACCGGCACCTTGTAGAAGAGGGTCCGGCCGGGCCCGATGTCGTCCCGCCACGCGCCCTGTCCGACGGCGACCGCCCCGGCGAAGCCCGAGCCACCCGCACGGCGCCGGGCCTCCCCCGTGACGGCCTCGGGCGACCCGGAGTCCCAGACCTGGGGCGCGTCGGTCGCGCCGGCCTGGGCGAGCGCGGGTTCCGACACCGCGGTGAGCTCCAGCCCCCAGGTGTCCGACGAGGAATCCGACGCGTCGACGCGCTCGACGAGCACGTAGTACTTGCCGCTCCCCTTGCAGAGCGCCTTGCCCGCCTCCCGCACGGCCCAGGCGGCCACGGGGTGGGGACTCCGGCCGGCCCCGAAGGTGGCGCTCCGGTACGTGCAGCCGGAGCCCTTGGCGTTCCGCATCGACACCTTGATGCCGTCGGTGGCGGCGACGGTGGTCCCCGCCGGAGGCACGGCGGTCACGGAGACATAGGCGTTCGACGTCGCCTCGAGATCAAGGCCGTAGTAGACGCTGGCCCCCTTCGAGAGGGAACTCCGGTACGTCCCACCGGGTTTCAGGTCCACGGCGTCCGCGGTGCCGGTCGCTCCATCGACAACCCGGTCGCCCTTGTCGTAGCCGTAGGAGCTGGACGACCCGGCCGCCGTGGCGGGCCGGTCCGTGAGGGCGGCCGTCGCGCACAGAACCGCGGCGAGGACCACGACACGTCGTACGGCCCCAGCGACGGGCGTACGGCCGCCGTGTGCCCGTGTCCGCCACCACGCCGTACGCCGCCCCATCACGCGCCACCCCTCGTCGTTACTCCGGACGTGGCCCATCCTGCCCCGCACGCGCGCGTGACATCCGGGCAATGCGGACGAGTGTCCGAAACGCCGGGGTCGTGGCGGCCGTACCCGCACCGGGGCGAGGGCGCAACACAAAGCCCCGACCGCCAGGCGGCCGGGGCTTGATCAGAACTGGTTCTCGGTACTCAGGAACCCGTGGGCACGGAGTCGGTCGCCTCCGTCCACAGATCCTGCTCGGCGCGATCCGCCTGGATCTGGCGGTACACGAGGAGCCCGCCGATGGCGGCCAGTGCGACCAGGAGAAGCTTCTTCACCGCGCGACCTCGTCTTTCCTTGACGTAGGGGACCTCTGTCGCCCGACTATACACACCGACCGAGACCGATCAGTGACCTGCGTCCGGCGTCAACTCCCGCCCGGTACAGCGCAGTAGGAGCGGACGCTACCGCTCCGATCTGAGGGTGATCACATCCCCACAGACGGTTACTTCGCCCTCCTTTCGCGCATCTTCGGCCGTTTTCTGGCCTCTTGCACCCATCCGAGTGGTGTTCATCAGAACATCGACGCGCCATGGGCGTCGGTCCACCACTTCGCGACCCCCATACACATCATGAGGAAAGTACGCAAATCGCCCAACCTGAAAGCGAGGGGCCATGGCCCAGATCAAGGTCATGAAGTTGTGGAACGCCTTCGTCACCGGCTTCCTGGCACTGTGCACGGCGCTCGGACTCATCACGGTCACCGCGACGGTCGCCGCCGCGACTCCGCGGACCGAGGCTGCGAGCACCAGCGCGGTCGCCGAGACGACGACACCGGCGATCTCCCCCTGGTCCTTCACCAGGTCACTGCCCCCCACGATGAAGCAGCGCATCCGCGCCGAGGCCCACGGCAAGTCCCCCAGCTGCCGCCACCGCCCGCCGACGGACGCGGACGAGACCACGGGGACCGCCGAGACGACGAAGACGGCCGGCTCGATCGAGACGGACCACGCCGAGCCCGGAGCGCCTCTCCAGCGCTGACCCGAACGCCTCCAGTACCGGCCTGAGCCCCTCCAGCACCACCCCGGGTCCCTCCAGCACCGACCTGCGCGCCGGCACCCCGGCCCGCGACGTCTCCCTGGCCTTACCCGACACGAACTGCCCGACCGTCCGCCCTCTCTGACACAGCGGCGAACTTGCGTACAAAGCTCCAGAGACAACACAAAGGACCCCGAAAACCCCCGGCCCATCACGGCCGGGGGTCTTCCGGCGTGCCCGCGGCGCATCATTCCCCCGGCCCACCGCCCGGCCCGTCCGTGCGGACCAGAATCCCAGGGCAATCCGGATCGACCACGCCTGTGTAGGGGCTGGTCCAGAACTCCCGCCGGGTGCGCGGCAACGGCACTTCCACAAGGCGGCTGTCATGGATCATCCACAGGCCGAAGCAGTCGTCTTCCTCATCGTGGATCAGCACCTGAACGGTGTGCGGCGACGGCCAGGGCAGAGACTCCAGGTGTCCCAGCAGTCCGGCCCATCGACTTCGTCGCACGAACTCGATGGCCCAGCCGTCGAACATGCCGTGGCCGATGTCGGTGAACCGCCCCGTCCACGGACGGCTGTCGTCCCGCTCGGTCAGCGGTTTCATGATGTTTTCTGCGTCCCTGGCCAACACGACGACCTCGGCGAATCTGCTCATGGGTGAGTATCACCGGCCACTAGGACGGCACGGCAATCGAAATTCTCCCGAGCCTGAACCGTCCTCCCCCACCAGCACGAAGACCCCCAGCCTGATGGCTGGGGGTCTTCGTGCTGGTGGGGCTAACAGGATTTGAACCTGTGGCCTCATCCTTATCAGGGATGCGCTCTAACCAACTGAGCTATAGCCCCGCCGCGCTCTGCGGAGTGTGTCCCGCGCGCTGACTCCTGAAGATTAGCGCACGACATGGGCAGTCCCAAAATCGATAGTCACAGGACCGCCCGGGGAGGTTTCAACCCCCGTTCACCCGACTCTCACTCGTCCTCGGCGAGCGTCAGCTCGATGCCGCCGACGAAGCCGGCGGAGAGGTTGTAGATGAACGCGCCGAGCGTCGCGAGGGCCGTGGCCAGGACGACGTCGATGACCGCGATGATCCCCGAGAACGTCAGGACGTGCGGGAGGGACAGGAAGGACTGCAGGTCGAAGCCGTTCGACTCGTTCGAGCCGGTCGCCTCCGAGATCGTGCCGCCGACCGTCGAGAAGACCCCCATCGCGTCCATGACCATCCACAGCACCGCGGACGCCACGACCGTGCAGATGCCCAGCGCGATGGAGAGCAGGAAGCTGACCTTCATCACGGACCACGGGTCGGCCTTGGCCACCCGCAGCCGCGCCTTACGGGTGCGCGGCGCGGTACGCGCGCCCGTGCGCGGCCGCCGTACGGCACCGCTCTGGGCGGCGGGCGCCTGCGTGGGGTAGGCCTGCGGCGGGTGGTACGGCCCCGCGGCCTGCTGCGGCTGACGCTCCCCCGGCAGCGGGGAAGGCGGCGGCGCGACCGGCTGGGCCGGCGGCTGGCCCTGGGCCGGAGCCTTGGCGCCCGGCGCGGCCGGGCCCGCCCCAGCAGACTGCTGCTGGGTCTGCGGACCTCGGGTGTCCGTCACAGTTCCCCCCTGGGATCCATGCGAGTCGGGCGAGTGCGCGTCCGTCTTCTTCACGTCGATCGCACGCAGTTGGGTCGTGTGCGGATCTGTCGCGTTCGCGGCGGAGCCACGGCCGCCGCCGTCCGTGTCCGTACCGGTCGATCCGGCGCCCGTGGCTCCGCTCACGATGACTCTCTCCTCGTGCTACTCGTCCGAGGGTGCGTCACCCTCGTCCGTGCCGGTGGTCGCGACACCCTCGGTGGTCTCGTCGACGGCTTCGTCGCCGACGACTTCCTCCGCCTCGGGTCCCGCCTCGGCGTTACGAGCGATACCGACGACGGCATCGCGCTTGCCCAGGTTGATCAGTTGGACGCCCATGGTGTCACGGCCCGTCTCCCTGACCTCGTTGACTCGCGTACGAATCACACCGCCGGACAGCGTGATGGCGAGGATCTCGTCGGTCTCCTCGACCACCAGCGCGCCGACGAGAGAACCGCGGTCCTCGACGATCTTGGCGGCCTTGATACCCAGGCCGCCACGACCCTGGACGCGGTACTCGTCGACGGCGGTCCGCTTCGCGTACCCGCCGTCTGTGGCAGTGAACACGAACGTACCGGGTCGAACAACATTCATCGAGAGAAGCTGGTCGCCCTCGCGGAAACTCATGCCCTTGACACCGGAGGTCGCGCGCCCCATGGGGCGCAGTGCGTCGTCCGTCGCCGTGAACCTGATCGACTGTGCCTTCTTGCTGATCAGCAGCAGATCGTCCTCGTTCGAGACGAGTTCGGCACCGATCAGTTCGTCGTCGGAACCGTCCTCCGTCTCACGGAGGTTGATCGCGATGACACCGCCGGAGCGGGGGGAATCGTAATCCTTCAGAGGCGTCTTCTTGACCAAGCCGCCCTTGGTGGCGAGGACCAGGTAGGGCGCCGCTTCGTAGTCACGGATCGCGAGGATCTCCGCGATCGCCTCGTCCGGCTGGAAGGCCAGCAGGTTCGCCACGTGCTGCCCGCGCGCGTCGCGGCCGGCGTCCGGGAGTTCGTACGCCTTCGCGCGGTAGACGCGGCCCTTGTTGGTGAAGAACAGCAGCCAGTGGTGGGTGGTCGACACGAAGAAGTGGTCGACGATGTCGTCTTCTTTGAGCTTCGTGCCGCGTACGCCCTTGCCGCCGCGCTTCTGGGAGCGGTAGTCGTCCGCCTTGGTGCGCTTGACGTAGCCGCCGCGCGAGATGGTGACGACGATGTCCTCTTCGGCGATGAGGTCCTCGATGGACATGTCGCCGTCGAAGGGCACCAGCATCGTCTTGCGGTCGTCGCCGTACTTCTCGACGATCGCGGCGAGTTCCTCGCTGACGATGCCGCGCTGGCGGACCGGGGAGGCGAGGATCGCGTTGTACTCGGTGATCTTCGCCTGGAGTTCGTCGTGCTCCTGGATGATCTTCTGGCGCTCCAGGGCGGCCAGTCGGCGGAGCTGCATCTCCAGGATGGCGTTCGCCTGGATCTCGTCGATCTCCAGGAGGCCCATCAGGCCCGTACGCGCGATCTCCACGGTGTCGCTGCGCCGGATCAGCGCGATGACCTCGTCGATGGCGTCCAGGGCCTTCAGGAGGCCACGCAGGATGTGCGCCCGCTCCTCGGCCTTGCGCAGCCGGAACTTCGTCCGGCGGACGATGACCTCGATCTGGTGCGCCACCCAGTGCCGGATGAACGCGTCCAGGGAGAGAGTCCTCGGCACGCCGTCGACCAGGGCCAGCATGTTGGCGCTGAAGTTCGACTGCAGATCGGTGTGCTTGTAGAGGTTGTTCAGTACGACCTTGGCGACCGCGTCCCTCTTGAGGACGATGACGAGGCGCTGGCCGGTACGGGACGACGTCTCGTCGCGGACGTCCGCGATGCCGCCGACCTTGCCGTCCTTCACCAGGTCGGCGATCTTCTGCGCGAGGTTGTCGGGGTTCGTCTGGTAGGGGAGTTCGGTGACCACCAGGCACTGGCGGTTCTGGATCTCCTCGACCTCGACGACCGCGCGCATGGTGATCGAGCCGCGCCCGGTGCGGTACGCCTCTTCGATGCCCTTGCGGCCGACGACGAGGGCGCCGGTCGGGAAGTCGGGGCCCTTGATGCGCTCGATCAGCGCGTCGAGCAGCTCCTCGTGGGAGGCCTCCGGGTTCTCCAGGCACCACTGGGCGCCCGCCGCGACCTCACGGAGGTTGTGCGGCGGAATGTTGGTGGCCATGCCGACCGCGATGCCCGCCGAGCCGTTGATCAGCAGGTTCGGGAAGCGGGCCGGCAGGACGGTCGGCTCCTGGGAGCGGCCGTCGTAGTTGTCCGTGAAGTCGACGGTCTCCTCGTCGATGTCACGGACCATCTCCATGGACAGCGGCGCCAGCTTGCACTCGGTGTAGCGCATGGCGGCGGCGGGGTCGTTGCCCGGGGAGCCGAAGTTGCCGTTCGAGTCCACCAGCGGCATCCGCATCGACCACGGCTGCGCGAGGCGGACCAGCGCGTCGTAGATCGAGGAGTCGCCGTGCGGGTGGTAGTTGCCCATGACGTCGCCGACGACACGGGCGCACTTGTAGAAGCCCTTCTCGGGCCGGTAGCCGCCGTCGTACATGGCGTACAGGACGCGGCGGTGGACGGGCTTGAGGCCGTCACGGACGTCGGGCAGGGCGCGCGACACGATGACGGACATCGCGTAGTCGAGGTACGAGCGCTGCATCTCCGTCTCGAGCCCGACGGGCTCGACGCGCTGGGCGATGATGGCGCCCTCTTCAGGCGTACTGGGAGTGTTCTCGTCGGCCATTGCTGGTGAAGATCCTTCCTGATGCGGTCAGCTGAGACCGACTCAGATGTCGAGGAAGCGGACGTCCTTGGCGTTGCGCTGGATGAACTGGCGGCGCGCCTCGACGTCCTCGCCCATGAGGACCGAGAACAGGTCGTCGGCCTGCGCGGCGTCGTCCAGGGTGACCTGGCCGAGGACGCGGTGCTCCTGGTCCATCGTGGTGATGCGCAGCTCCTCGGCGTTCATCTCGCCGAGACCCTTGAAGCGCTGGATCGAGTCTTCCTTGATGCGCTTGCCGCTCTGCCGGCCCAGCTCGATCAGGGCGTCGCGCTCGCGGTCCGAGTACGCGTACTCGAAGTCGTCACGGCCCCACTTGATCTTGTACAGCGGGGGACGCGACAGGAACACGTGCCCGGCCTCGACCAGCGGCCGCATGAAGCGGAACAGGAAGGTCAGCAGCAGGGTGCTGATGTGCTGACCGTCGACGTCGGCGTCCGCCATCAGGATGATCTTGTGATAGCGCAGCCTGGCGATGTCGAAGTCCTCGTGGACCCCGGTGCCGAAGGCGGAGATCAGTGCCTGGATCTCCTGGTTCTGCAGGATCTTGTCGATCCTGGCCTTCTCGACGTTGAGGATCTTGCCTCGGATCGGGAGGATCGCCTGGTACTGCGGGTTCCGGCCGGACTTGGCCGAGCCGCCGGCGGAGTCACCCTCGACGATGAAGATCTCGCACTTGGTGGGGTCGTTCGACTGGCAGTCGGACAGCTTGCCCGGCAGCGAAGCCGTCTCCAGCAGACCCTTGCGACGGGTGAGGTCACGGGCCTTGCGGGCCGCCACGCGCGCGGTGGCCGCCTGGATGCCCTTGCGGATGATGTCCGAGGCCTCGTTCGGGTTGCGGTCGAGCCAGTCGTTGAGGTGCTCGTAGACCGCCTTCTGTACGAAGGTCTTCGCTTCGGTGTTGCCGAGCTTGGTCTTGGTCTGGCCCTCGAACTGCGGCTCGGCCAGCTTCACCGAGATGATCGCGGTCAGACCCTCGCGGATGTCGTCACCCGTGAGGTTGTCGTCCTTCTCGCGGAGCAGCTTCTTGTCGCGCGCGTACTTGTTGATCAGCGACGTCAGCGCGGCCCGGAAGCCCTCTTCGTGCGTGCCGCCCTCATGCGTGTGGATGATGTTGGCGAAGGAGTACACACCCTCGCTGTAACCGCTGTTCCACTGCATGGCGACCTCGAGGGACAGGCTCTTGTCCTTGTCCTCCGCCTCCAGGTCGATGACGGTCGGGTGCACCACGTCTCCCTTGCGGGAGTTGAGGTACGTCACGTAGTCGACGATGCCGCCCTCGTAGTGGTACGTGACGGTCTTGACCTCGTCCTTCTCGTCCGCACCCGCCTCGTCGGCACCGGCCGTGGCCTTCGCCAGCTCGCGTTCGTCAGTGAGTTTGATCGTCAAACCCTTGTTGAGGAACGCCATCTCCTGAAAGCGCCGCGACAGCGTCTCGAAGGAGTACTCGGTGGTCTCGAAGATGTCCGGGTCGGCCCAGAAGGTGACCGAGGTGCCGGTCTCGTCCGTGGCCTCGTGCTGCGCGAGCGGGGCGGTCGGAACGCCCAGCTTGTAGTCCTGCGTCCAGCGGTATCCGTCGGTCCTGACCTCGACGGCGACCTTGCTGGACAGCGCGTTCACCACGGACACGCCCACGCCGTGCAGACCGCCGGAGACCGCGTAACCGCCGCCCCCGAACTTGCCGCCCGCGTGCAGCACCGTCAGCACGACCTCGACGGCCGGCTTGCCCTCGGACGGGACGATGCCCACCGGGATGCCTCGGCCGTTGTCGATGACGCGGACGCCGCCGTCATGAAGGATCGTGACGTCGATCGTGTCCGCGTGCCCGGCCAGCGCCTCGTCGACGGAGTTGTCGACGACTTCCTGCACGAGGTGGTGCAGGCCGCGCTCACCGGTCGAGCCGATGTACATACCGGGCCGCTTGCGGACCGCGTCCAGCCCTTCGAGGACGGTGATGGCGCTGGCGTCGTACGAGGCGGTGACCTCGCCGTTCGAGGTGTGAGCCCCGCCGTTGGCGCCGGCGTCGGTGGACGGGATGTTCTCGTTGGGGTTGCCGGAATCGGCCACGAAGCGCCCTTTCTGGCACAGCACAAGCCAGGCTCAGGCTGGTGGCCGGAGCGGCTGCGGCGTGTTGCGTTGGTAAGCCTTAGTCAGCGTTGCTCGGTGTGTGTCCCACAAGTGGGGCGGGATTGCTTCCAGTCTACCGGTAGCGCCGACATGGATGGGGGTTTGCCGGTACCTGAGTCCTCATGTGCCGCCCTGAACCGGTCTCTCCCGACTCCCCATATGCGGAACGGGGCTCAAAGAGGCTCACGGAGGCACTCAGCGCTTCCGGGTGTCAACCCTTTGCTACTCAGGGGTCAGGTCGGTATTCGCAACCGCGTCCGTTCACCCGCCGGAGCCCGCGCTGTGATGTCAGTCACCCATAGGTGTCGCCGGGACCCGTGCTGCCGGGAGCGCGCAGAGGACCGTAGCGGCGGGGCGGCCCACCGGGGCCGTTCACCTTGAGGAGCTTCACCGTGCCGTGCCCCAGGTCCTCGTTCAGCCGGGCCACCAGCTGCGGGGCGAGGAGGCGCAGGTTCGTCGCCCAGGCCGTCGAATCGCAGCGCACGACCAGGACCCGCTCGTCCTCGTCGTACTTCTCCGGGACACAGTGATTGGCCAGGTCCTCGCCGACGATCTGCGGCCAGCGGCCCATCACACCGCCCACCGCGGCCGGTGTCTCCCACCCGCGCTCGTTCAGCAGCCGGTTGATCGCAGCGCCGAGTGCCATCGGGTCGCGGCCGTCGGCGCGCGCGCCGGAGCGGAGGCCGCCGCGTCGCGCCTGCTTCTTCTGCTGCGCCGCGTCCCCACGCGCGCGTGCCTGTTCCTTCGCGGCGCGCAACGCCACGCGCGCGAGGTCGACGCCGGAGGGCTCGGCGGCCTTCTTGGGCGCGGGTTCCCCGTCCGCGGGCTGATCCGTCGTCATACGCGCTCCACCGCCCCCTCCGCCACGCTGTACCGCGTCCCCGCCAGGACATGCGGTACGTCGTCGTCGACGGCGGCCGTCACCAGCACCTGTTCGCCGGGCGCCACGAGCTCGGCGAGCCGCTCCCGACGCCGTGTGTCGAGTTCCGCGAACACGTCGTCGAGCACGAGCACCGGCTCGTTGCCCTCACCCCGGAGCAGGTCGTACGACGCGAGCCGCAACGCCAGCGCGTACGACCAGGACTCCCCGTGCGAGGCGTACCCCTTGGCGGGCAACTGACCGAGTTTGAGAATCAGATCGTCCCGATGCGGTCCTACGAGGGTGACGCCCCGCTCGATCTCCTGCTTGCGCGCCTCCGCGATCGCCGCCATCAACTGCTCGTAGAGGTCTTCACGCGTGTGTGCCTCACCCGGAGCCGACGGCTTGTACTCCAGGGCCACCGGGCCGCCGCCGGGCGCCAGTTGCTCGTACGCCTTGTCGGCGAGGGGCTGGACCGCGGCGATCAGATCGAGCCGCTGGGCGAGCAACTCGGCGCCCACGCGCGCGAGATGCTGATCCCACACGTCGAGCGTGGACAGGTCCATCGACCGCCCGCCGTGCCGCCGCGCCAACGCGGCCGACTTCAGGAGAGTGTTGCGCTGCTTGAGCACCCGCTCGTAGTCGGAGCGGACCCCGGCCATGCGCGGAGAGCGCGCGGTGATCAGCTCGTCCAGGAACCGCCGCCGCTCCCCGGGATCCCCCTTCACCAGGGCGAGATCCTCGGGCGCGAACAGCACGGTCCGTACGATGCCCAGCACGTCACGGGGCCTGACCTGCGAGGACCGGTTGATGCGGGCGCGGTTGGCGCGGCCGGGGTTCAGCTCCAGCTCGACCAGCTGCTGCCGCTCGCCCTCTCTGACCTGTGCCCGGATGATCGCCCGCTCGGCGCCCATGCGGACGAGGGGGGCGTCGGAGGAGACGCGGTGGCTGCCCAGGGTGGCGAGGTAGCCGATCGCCTCTACGAGGTTGGTCTTGCCCTGCCCGTTGGGCCCCACGAACGCGGTGACGCCGGGGTCGAGCGGGACGTCGACCCCGGCGTACGAGCGGAAGTCGGCCAGCGACAGATGCGTGACGTGCATGGTCGTTCACCGACCTCCCCCAGGTTGTGGATCCATGGGCCGGGGCCTGTGGATCGGTGGATTACTTCGTCGTTGTGGACTACTTCGTCTCGACGGCATGGCCGCCGAACTGGTTGCGCAGCGCCGCGATCATCTTCATCTGCGGCGAGTCGTCCTGGCGCGACGCGAACCGCGCGAACAGGGACGCCGTGATCGCGGGCAGCGGTACGGCGTTGTCGATGGCCGCCTCGACGGTCCAGCGGCCCTCGCCCGAGTCCTCGGCGTAGCCCTTGAGCTTGTCGAGATGCTCGTCGCCGTCCAGGGCGTTGACGGCCAGGTCGAGCAGCCAGGAACGGATGACCGTGCCCTCCTGCCAGGAGCGGAAGACCTCGCGGACGTCCGTCACCGAGTCGACCTTCTCCAGCAGCTCCCAGCCCTCGGCATAGGCCTGCATCATCGCGTACTCGATGCCGTTGTGGACCATCTTCGAGAAGTGGCCCGCGCCGACCTTGCCGGCGTGGACGAAGCCGAAGTCGCCCTCCGGCTTGAGGGCGTCGAAGACGGGCTGGACCTTGGCGATGTCCTCGGCGTCGCCGCCGACCATCAGGGCGTAGCCGTTCTGAAGGCCCCAGACACCGCCTGAGACGCCCGCGTCGACGAAGCCGATGCCCTTGGCGCCCAGCTCCTCGGCGTGCTTCTCGTCGTCCGTCCAGCGGGAGTTGCCGCCGTCCACGACGACGTCGCCGGGCTCCAGGAGTCCGGCCAGCTCGTCGACGGTCGCCTGGGTCGGGGCGCCGGCCGGGACCATCACCCACACCACCCGCGGGCCCTTGAGCTTGCCCACAAGCTCTCCCAGGCTGTGGACATCGGCGAGGTCCGGGTTGCGGTCGTATCCGATGACGGTGTGGCCTGCGCGGCGGATGCGCTCGCGCATGTTGCCGCCCATCTTGCCGAGGCCGACGAGACCGAGCTCCATCAGTTGTTCCTTAGGGTGCGACGTGGCATGAAGGCACTTGCGTACCTGTGTCCGAGCCTAGACCCGGACGGTCATGCACACCTGTGGGCATACGTGCTCAAACGTATGCCCCGACCTGCGGTGTTCTCGTCGACGCCGATCAGCCGCTGAGGCGTACGGGCATGATCAGGTACTTGTAGGCCTCGTCCGCCTCGGCGTCCAGGGCCGGCTTGCCGCTGAGCAGCGCGGGCTTGGTGGACGTCGTGAAGGACAGCTGGGCCACCGGGGAGTCGATGGCGCTCAGGCCGTCCAGCAGGAACGTCGGGTTGAAGGCGATCGACACGTCGTCACCCTCAAGGTTCGCGTCGACCCGCTCCACAGCCTGTGCGTCGTCGCTGGAACCGGCCTCCAGGATCAGCACGCCCTGCTCGAAGCTCAGCCGCACCGGCGTGTTGCGCTCGGCGACCAGGGCCACGCGCTTGACGGCCTCCACGAAGGGGGCGGTCTCGATCACCGCGATGGAGTTGAACTCCGTCGGGAACAGCGAGCGGTACTTCGGGAGGTCGCCCTCCAGGAGGCGGGTCGTCGTACGGCGCCCGGCGCCCTCGAAGCCGATGAGGCCCTCGCCCGCGCCCGAGCCGGACAGCGCCAGGATGACGCTGTCGCCGCTCGTGAGGGCCTTGGCGGTGTCCAGGAGCGTCTTGGCGGGCACCAGGGCGACCGCGGACGCCTCCGGGTTCTCCGGCTTCCACAGGAACTCGCGGACCGCGAAGCGGTAGCGGTCGGTGGACGCCAGCGTCACCGTGTCGCCTTCGATCTCGATGCGCACACCGGTGAGGACGGGCAGCGTGTCGTCACGGCCGGCGGCGATGGCCACCTGGGCGGCCGCCGAGGCGAACACCTCACCGGGGACGGTGCCGGTCGCGCCCGGCATCTGCGGCAGCGCCGGGTACTCCTCCACAGGCAGTGTGTGCAGCGTGAAGCGGGAGGAGCCGCAAACCACCGTCGCCCGTACACCGTCTGTGGAAATCTCCACCGGCCGGTTGGGAAGGGCGCGGCAGATGTCGGCGAGCAGCCGGCCGGAGACGAGGACCGTGCCCTCTTCCTCGACCTCCGCGTCGACCGACACGCGCGCGGAGACCTCGTAGTCGAAGCTGGACAGGCTCAGCTGCCCCTCCTCGGACTTCAGCAGGAGGCCGGCGAGGACCGGCGCCGGCGGACGGGCCGGGAGGCTGCGTGCCGCCCAGGCCACTGCCTCCGCGAGTACGTCGCGTTCCACCCGGATCTTCACTGTTGCCGCCTCCTGCTGTTGCCGGCGCTTCTCGGCCTGCCTGGCTTCGTCGTCTGTCTCGGTGTTGTCGGTCCCTGTGAGGGGAAGGACATCGGGGAACAGTCTGACGCACGGCACTGACAGTAGGTGCCTATCGGGGTCAAGTCGTGACGGGGGGCTGTCGGGCGACGAAGCGCGAGTTGTGCACAGGCCCCGCTTCGAAACGGTTTCCCAGCTCTCTCTAGTTGCTAGTAGTAGTAGGGGCTGTGGATACCGTGGATAACCGCGTTTTCGCAGGTCAGGGCGGGAATTTTGTCCACCGACCCTGTGGGCGACGGCGGTGGACAACCTCGGGTTTCTGTGGAGAACGGAAAGTTCTGCACACCCCATGCACAGCCGAGGGCCACTTCTCCCCAGCGCCGTCCCCAGCTTTACCCGCCTTTCCCACAGCCCAACCCGGCACCTTCGTGTGACGCCTTTCACTCGACACGGTGAGATGGCGCGTTGCGTTGCCGAACAGTGGACAGCGGTGTGGAGAAGCTGGTGATCGCTGGGGACAACCGGCCCCAGTCTGTGGGTTGTCGGTGGACAACTTGATCCACAGGCTGGGGATCAAAGATCTCTCCACAGCCTGTGGATATCTTTTGTCCACGAATCCACAACCACCTGACCTGGTCTGATGGTCCCTCACCCACGGAGCCTGTGGACACGATCTGGACAACTTCACAGTCCCCAGGATGTGGACGGAAGAAAGTCACCGAATCTGTGGAGGACGGCCGTAACCCGGCGGGTATTCGAACAGCGGGGGCTCGGCCCGCGGGTTTGAAACGGGGGCGAGCGGCTGCCGGAGGGGCTCCGGACGGGCTGAGGATCAGCCGCGGACCGCTTCGGAGCGCCTTCAGCGTGGCTCCGGAGCGGGTAGAAACGCCTGCGGATCTTCTCCGGACGTCTCTGACACCTCAGCGCGCCCTTTGGGACGCGCTCTTTCGACGCCCCCCGACGCCCCTTTTCGTCTCGCAGCCCCCGTCCTCTCCGCCTACTCCCGACACCCTCCGAAGAGCCCTCCGCCCTTCCAGAAGTCTGCCGAAACGCCTTCCTCCCCTCCATCCGCCGCAACCGACCGCCTCCCGGCAAGCCGAAGGGCGCCCCGGGAGAGATCCCGGGGCGCCCTTCGGTGCCGTAGCTCTGGTGCCGTAACTCGGCGGCTGTCAGCCGTTCTTGATGCGGTTGGTCAGTTCCGTGACCTGGTTGTAGATCGACCGTCGCTCGGCCATCAGCGCGCGGATCTTGCGGTCGGCGTGCATGACCGTCGTGTGGTCGCGGCCGCCGAACTGCGCGCCGATCTTCGGCAGGGAGAGGTCGGTCAGTTCGCGGCACACGTACATGGCGATCTGCCGGGCCGTCACCAGTTGGCGGCCACGCGAACTTCCGCAGAGGTCCTCGACCGTGATGCCGAAGTAGTCGGCGGTCGCTCCCATGATCGCCGTCGCGGTGATCTCCGGCGTCGAGTCCTCGCCGCCCGGGATGAGGTCCTTGAGAACGATCTCGGTGAGACCTAGGTCGACGGGCTGCCGGTTGAGCGACGCGAACGCCGTCACACGGATCAGCGCCCCCTCCAGCTCGCGGATGTTGCGCGAGATGCGGGAGGCGATGAACTCCAGGACCTCCGGCGGGGCGTTGAGCTGCTCCTGCACCGCCTTCTTACGAAGGATGGCGATACGGGTCTCCAGCTCGGGCGGCTGGACGTCGGTGATCAGTCCCCACTCGAAACGGTTCCGCAGCCGGTCCTCCAGCGTGACCAGCTGCTTGGGCGGCCGGTCGCTGGAGAGCACGATCTGCTTGTTCGCGTTGTGGAGGGTGTTGAACGTGTGGAAGAACTCCTCCTGCGTCGACTCCTTGTCCGCGAGGAACTGGATGTCGTCGACAAGAAGGATGTCCATTTCGCGGTACCGCTTGCGGAAGCTGTCGCCCTTGCCGTCGCGGATCGAGTTGATGAACTCGTTGGTGAACTCCTCGGAGCTGACGTACCGCACGCGCGTGCCGGGGTACAGGCTCCGCGCGTAGTGCCCGATCGCGTGCAGCAGGTGCGTTTTGCCGAGGCCCGACTCCCCATAGATGAAAAGTGGGTTGTACGCCTTCGCGGGCGCCTCGGCGACGGCGACCGCGGCCGCGTGCGCGAACCGGTTCGAGGCACCGATGACGAACGTGTCGAAGAGGTACTTCGGGTTCAGGCGCGCGGTCGGCTCACCCGGGCCGGCCGCCGGCGCGGGCTTCGAGCCCAGCGGGCCCGGACCGCTGCGGTGCACATGACCGGAGTTGGACGGTGAGTGCGAGTCGGACAGGTCGCGGCGCGCGTCGCGCTGGTTGTACTGCTCGCGGGACTTCTCGTACTCGGCCCGCGACTGTTCGTACTCGGCGCGCTGCTGCTCGTACGACGGACGTTCCATCGACTGCGGGCGGTACTCCTGCTGCGGCGGCGCGTACTGGTCCTGCTGGGACTGGTACGAGTCCTGCGGCGGACCGTACTTGTCCTTGGCCGGTGCCCCGTACTGGTCCTGGGACGACGGGCCGTACTGGTCCTGCGGCGGCGACGCGTACGGGTCCCGCTCGGGGAAGCCGAGCCGCTGCTGCTGCCAGCCGTAGTCGTCCTGCGACGGCCGCGGCCAGGCGCCCGGCTCGGGGCGCTGGTACTCCGACGGATAGGCGGGGCGGGCGGTGGGCAGCTGGTCGCCGGGGCCGCCCGGGAGTGGCTCGGCGCGATGACGGCCGTAGCCGCCCTCGTAGGGGTCGCGGTTCTGCTCGGGTTCCTCGTAACGGCGCTGGGGCTGGGCGGGGGGTGACGGCGGGCCGGCGGGCTCGCCGGCGGAGTCGTCGACGGTGATCGCGATGCGGATCGGCCGGCCGCACTCGCGGCTCAGCGTCTCGCTGACGATCGGGGCGAGGCGGCCTTCGAGGACGCCTTTCGCAAACTCGTTCGGTACGGCGAGCAAGGCTGTGTCGGCGACGAGTGCCAGGGGCTGGCAGCGCCGGATCCAGTGCTCGTCCTTGGTCTCGACACCCTGCCCACGCCCCTCACCGAGAAGTTGCTCCAGCACTCGTGGCCACACTGCGGCAAGATCGGCAGGTACGTCAGCCACAGGGCACGCTCTCTCACGGGTCCCACGAACGTGTGGTTCGCGGACGGGACGGGATGTACATCGGGTGGGGCGCTCGGGAAAAAGGTGTGGGGCGGGGGACAAAGGAACGAATCGGAGTCCAGCCACGGTAGTCAGGGCGACGGGTGCGGTTCAAGTTGTTGTCCCCAGCCTGTGGATAGTGTCTCCTCGTGACCGCTGGTTTGACCGGATGGCGTAGCCCCGCGTACCGTGACCAGGTCGAGTTGTCGATGGCTGCTGCCGCCTGCCTCCGATGGGCACAGATCGCTTCGAGGTGATCGGGAAGCGGTGCACTCGGGCGTAACTGCGAGCTACTCGTGGGCGCACGGTGACAGCCAGGACGGCACCCGCCACCACCGATTTATTTCTGGAGCCCCCTCGTGAGCAAGCGCACCTTCCAGCCGAACAACCGTCGTCGTGCCAAGACCCACGGCTTCCGCCTGCGGATGCGTACCCGTGCCGGTCGCGCGATTCTCGCGAACCGTCGTGGCAAGGGTCGCGCCAGCCTGTCCGCCTGATCCCGATCAGGTCATGACGTCGTGCTGCCTACCGAGCATCGGCTGAGGCGGCGCGAAGACTTCGCGACCGCGGTACGACGGGGTCGCCGGGCCGGCCGCCCGCTTCTCGTCGTCCACTTTCGTAGCGGTGCCACGGACCCGCACGCGCCAGGGGAGAGCGCTCCCCCGACGCGTGCGGGTTTCGTCGTCAGCAAGGCGGTGGGCGGCGCCGTGGTGCGCAACAAGGTGAAGCGCAGACTCCGTCATCTGATGCGCGAGCGAGTCGCCCTGTTTCCCCCCGGTAGCCTGGTAGTCGTACGAGCGCTGCCCGGAGCGGGCGACGCCGACCATGCACAGCTGGCCCAAGACCTGGATGCCGCCGTTCAGCGGCTGCTGGGAGGGGGCGCGCGATGAAGTACCCACTACTGGCGCTGATCAAGCTCTATCAGTGGACGATCAGTCCCTTGCTCGGGCCGGTCTGCAAGTACTACCCGTCGTGCTCCCACTACGGCTACACGGCCATAGACCGGCACGGCGCGATCAAGGGCACAGCGCTCACGGCCTGGCGCATCCTGCGCTGCAATCCGTGGTCGCTCGGCGGTGTGGACCATGTCCCACCGCGCAAGCGTCCGCGGTGGCACGAGATGCTGCGGGGCGCACGGCGCGCAGACAAGGGCGGGACCTCCGCCGCCGAAACGGCCACAGAAGGGCTGAGTCCTTCGAGCCCGGCCGCAGAGACACCGTCCCATGCCCAAGGAGCATGATTAGTGGACACGATTGCCAGTCTTTTCAGCTTCATCACGACACCCGTTTCTTGGGTCATCGTCCAGTTCCACTCGGTGTACGGGAAGGTTTTCGGTCCCGACACGGGCTGGGCCTGGGGCCTGTCCATCGTGTCCCTGGTGATCCTGATCCGCATCTGTCTGATCCCGCTCTTCGTGAAGCAGATCAAGGCGACCCGGGCCATGCAGACCCTGCAGCCCGAGATGAAGAAGATCCAGGAACGCTACAAGAACGACAAGCAGCGTCAGTCCGAAGAGATGATGAAGCTGTACAAGGAGTCGGGTACCAACCCGCTCTCCTCGTGCCTTCCCATCCTGGCGCAGTCCCCGTTCTTCTTCGCCCTGTACCACGTGCTCAACGGCATCGCGACGGGCAAGACGATCGGCGTCATCAACGACTCGCTGCTGGCCAGCGCGCGTAATGCGCACATCTTCGGTGCCCCGCTGGCCGCGAAGTTCACGGACGGCAGCAGCAAGGTCGCGGCGCTCGGTGCCACGCTGACCGACGTCCGGGTCGTCACCGCGGTCATGATCGTGATGATGTCGGCGTCGCAGTTCTACACGCAGCGCCAGCTGATGACGAAGAACGTCGACACCACGGTGAAGACCCCGTTCATGCAGCAGCAGAAGATGCTGATGTACGTCTTCCCGGTCATGTTCGCCATCTTCGGCATCAACTTTCCTGTCGGTGTCCTCGTCTACTGGCTGACCACCAACGTGTGGACCATGGGCCAGCAGATGTACGTCATCCACAACAACCCGACCCCGGGTTCCAAGGCCCAGGCCGCCTACCTGGAGCGCCTGACCAAGCACGTCACGCACCACGAGAAGACCCGCAGCCGGGGTGAGAAGGCCATCGTCAAGGCGATCGTCTCCAAGGGCCGTGAACGCAACGAGTTCGAGCGCAAGTTCATCAACAGCCTCACCAAGGTGGGCCTCGTGGCCCAGCCGGACGGCACCGTGGTGAAGGGCGAGAGCACGGCTGTGGAGTCCGAGGACGGTACGACGACGACCCCGGCCACTCCCCGGCGTCAGCAGCCCAAGCGGCAGACCAAGGCCCAGCGCCAGTCCGCCGCCGCGAAGGCGGCTGACGACAGCGCTGAGCACACGGACGACGACGCCGACGAGCCGAAGACCTCGCTGAGCAAGTCGGACGAACCCGAGGACGCCAAGCCCGCCACCGCCGCGAAGAAGGCCGCCCCGAAGCCGGCCGGCGGCACCCGCAGCAAGGCCCAGTCCGGACAGCGCAAGGGCCCGCAGCGGCCCAAGTCCCCGTCCAAGAAGTAAAGAAGGAGTCCATCCCGTGACGGAAGGCACCACCTCCGCCGCTGCCGAGGGTGCAGACACCCTGTCCCGCCTGGAGCAGGAGGGCGAGATCGCGGCGGACTACCTTGAGGGTCTGCTGGACATCGCCGATCTCGACGGCGACATCGACATGGATGTCGAGGCCGACCGCGCCGCTGTCTCGATCATCAGCGACAGCAGCGGCCGTGACCTCCAGAAGCTCGTCGGCCGTGACGGTGAGGTGCTGGAAGCACTCCAGGAGCTCACCCGCCTGGCCGTGCACCGGGAGACCGGGGACCGCAGCCGGCTGATGCTGGACATCGCGGGCTACCGTGCCAAGAAGCGCACCGAGCTCTCCGAGCTGGGTGCCAAGGCCGCGGCCGACGTGAAGAACACCGGCGAGCCGGTGAAGCTGAACCCGATGACCCCGTTCGAGCGCAAGGTCGTGCACGACGCGGTCAAGGCCGCGGGACTGCGCAGCGAGTCGGAGGGCGAGGAGCCGCAGCGCTTCGTCGTCGTGCTTCCCGCCTGATCGGTCCCGACGTTCCACCGGCCCCGTCTGTCGATCAGACGGGGCCGAACTTTGTCAGCCTGATAGTCCTGTAGTTCTGGTGGTCCTGGTGGTCAGCGCCCAAGGCGCTTTTGCGGTACGGAAGGACGGTCCCCCGTGACGGAGGCAGCGGAGCTTCCCCCCGCGCCCGAGCAGGCGCGCGAGGTGTTCGGCGATCGCTTCGAGGACGCGGTCCGGTACGCCGAACTGCTCGCCGACGCTGGTGTGCAGCGCGGTCTGATCGGCCCACGTGAGGTGCCCCGCCTGTGGGAACGGCACCTGCTGAACTGCGCGGTCCTCTCGGAGGTCGTGCCGGACGGAGTGACGGTTTGCGATGTCGGCTCCGGCGCCGGCCTCCCGGGCATTCCGCTGGCTCTGGTCCGTGAGGACATCAAGATCACTCTGCTCGAACCGCTGCTGCGCCGTACGACCTTCCTCACTGAGGTCGTCGAACTCCTGGGCCTCGACCACGTCACCGTCGTGCGAGGGCGTGCCGAAGAGGTCATGGGCACCCTGCAGCCGGTCCATGTGGTGACGGCCCGGGCGGTGGCTCCGCTGGAGCGACTGGCCACCTGGGGCATCCCGCTCCTGCGTCCCTACGGCGAGATGCTCGCCCTCAAGGGGGACACGGCCGAGGAGGAGCTCAAGAGTGCGGGGACCGTGCTCAGCAAGCTCGGAGCCGTGGAGACGTCCATCCTGCATGTCGGCGAAGGCATCGTCGATCCGCTGTCCACGGTGGTGCGTGTCGAGGTCGGAGAGAGCCCCGGCGGGGTTCGTTTCGCGGCGAAGCGGGCCAAGGCGGCTCGTACGGGCCGTACACGTCGGCGTCGTTGAGACTTACTCCACACAAGCTGCCAAAACTACGCATGCCGGAGTGTCGCGACAGTTCGGCCTCAGCTGCTGTGCATCGTGTTTCACGTGAAACGTCGCTCACTGCTGCACGGCATCATCGGTCGCACCCGCGCCGCGGCCGAACCCCGCGACCGGAAGCCTCTCGGATCACTCGGAGAGGGCACGGAGTTGTCCACAGAGGTGGAATTCTCCACAGAACAACAGGCCTCACTGGTTCACGACCCTGAAGACATGGGAGGCTCTGTTCATTGCGAGCCTGAAGTCGAGGAGAGTGAATCCTTGCGGTCCGACGCCAACATCGCGGGACCGATGACCGATCCGGTCCCCGGTCCCCGTACCGAGTCGATGGGGGAGGATGTTTCACGTGAAACACCACCCCCTATGGACGACACTCCCATCGGTCGTGCTGCCCAACTGGCGGTGGAAGCCCTAGGTCGTGCCGGCGAGGGCCTGCCACGCCCTGAGCAGACCCGCATCATGGTCGTCGCCAACCAGAAGGGCGGGGTGGGTAAGACGACGACGACCGTCAATCTTGCCGCTTCGCTGGCACTGCACGGTGCCCGTGTTCTGGTGGTCGACCTCGACCCACAGGGCAACGCGTCCACTGCACTGGGGATCGACCACCACGCGGAAGTCCCTTCCATCTATGACGTGTTGGTCGACAGCCGGCCTCTCTCCGAGGTCGTGCAGCCGGTCCCCGATGTCGAGGGTCTCTTCTGTGCCCCTGCCACGATCGATCTCGCCGGTGCGGAGATCGAGCTGGTGTCCCTGGTGGCGAGAGAGAGCAGGCTGCAGCGGGCGATTCAGGCCTACGAGCAGCCCCTGGACTACATCCTCATCGACTGTCCGCCCTCACTCGGCCTGCTGACGGTCAACGCGTTGGTCGCCGGCGCGGAGGTTCTCATCCCGATCCAGTGCGAGTACTACGCACTGGAAGGCCTCGGACAGTTGCTCCGCAACGTCGACCTGGTTCGGGGGCACCTCAACCCCAACCTGCATGTGTCGACCATCCTGCTCACCATGTACGACGGCCGGACGCGTCTCGCGTCCCAGGTCGCGGACGAGGTGCGCAGTCACTTCGGCGACGAGGTGCTGCGGACGAGCATTCCCCGCTCGGTCCGTATCTCCGAGGCGCCGAGTTATGGGCAGACGGTACTGACCTACGATCCCGGATCGAGCGGTGCCCTCTCCTACTTTGAGGCAGCAAGGGAAATCGCGCTGAAGGGTGTGGGCGTCAGCTACGACGCACCGCATGCGCACATCGGCGCTCAGAGCGACCAGAGCATGGTGGAGGGCATTCAGTGAGCGAGCGACGGAGGGGTTTGGGCCGTGGGCTCGGCGCACTGATCCCCGCAGCCCCGACCGGGGAGAAGGCGGTAGCTCCGGCTGCCATGGGTTCCGCCTCCCCGACGGCTGTTCCGGTCATCACCGGCGACCGGGGGGTGGCCGCGGCGAAGGTCGCCACGCTGCCGCCGGTCTCCTACGACATGGAGGAGCCGTCGTCGAACGGCGCCGTGGAGACGTTCGCGCCTCCCATCGGTGCCCACTTCGCCGAGCTACCTCTCGACTCCATCACGCCGAACTCGCGCCAGCCGCGTGAGGTCTTCGACGAGGACGCGCTGCAAGAGCTCGTCACCTCCATCAAGGAGGTCGGTCTCCTCCAGCCTGTCGTCGTACGGCAGATCGGTCCGACGAGCTATGAGCTCATCATGGGCGAGCGGCGTTGGCGGGCCTGCCGTGAGGCCGGCCTGGAGGCGATCCCGGCGATCGTGCGGGCCACGGACGACGAGAAGCTTCTCCTGGACGCGCTCCTGGAGAACCTGCACCGCGCCCAGCTGAACCCGCTCGAAGAGGCGGCTGCCTACGACCAGTTGCTCAAGGACTTCAACTGCACGCACGACCAGCTGGCGGATCGCATCGGGCGTTCGCGTCCGCAGGTCTCCAACACCCTGCGTCTGCTGAAGCTCTCGCCGTCGGTCCAGCGCCGTGTCGCCGCTGGAGTCCTCTCCGCCGGACACGCACGGGCGCTGCTCTCCGTCGACGACTCGGAGGAGCAGGACAGGCTGGCTCACCGGATCGTGGCCGAGGGGCTCTCGGTGCGTGCCGTCGAGGAGATCGTGACCCTGATGGGTTCGCGTCCCCAGACCGCTCAGCGCTCCAAGGGGCCGCGGGCCGGCGCCCTGGTCTCCCCGGCGCTGTCCGATCTCGCTACACGTCTCTCGGATCGGTTCGAGACCCGGGTGAAGGTCGACCTGGGCCAGAAGAAGGGCAAGATCACTGTCGAGTTCGCCTCGATGGAGGACCTTGAGCGGATCCTCGGTTCGCTGGCTCCGGGCGAGGGTCCGGTCCTGCAGAGGAGTCTGCTGGACGACGACTCGGAGGACGAGGCCTGAGCCGACCTGCCGACGGCAGGCGTCCTGTCCGTCCGACCAGCAGAGCGGGCCGTGTCCGGTGTGTACCGGAACGCGGCCCGCTCTTTGCTTTCTGTCGGTATCGATGCAATCGCATCATCGATACGATGCGTTTGGGTATGGCGCATCCACCTGGCAGCACCTCTTAGGGGAGGCGGGGGCCATGCGAACGGTGAGCCGCACCGGACTGCTGAGCGCGGGTCTCGGCCTGGGGGCGGTCGGCGGGTTCGTCGGCAGTCTGCTCAGGGAACGCAGCGCTCTGACAGCCGCCCGTGGCGCTGCGGGCGAAGGAAGCGAGGATCAGCCTTCATGGGGCGTCGGCTCGTACCGCTCACGCTGGACAACCTCCCGGACATTCCCAACCGTTGTCAGTCGTGCGTCTTCTGGGAGCTGGACCCCGTCAGCGGGCAAGCCGCGGTAAAGGCGGGCACAGCGGCCCTGGAGAAGGAAGCCTGGATCTCCGCAGTCCTCCTGGATTGGGGCTCCTGTGGCCGCGTCGTCTACGTCGATGACGTGCCGGTGGGCTTCGTCCTCTACGCGCCCCCTGCCTACGTCCCCCGCTCGACGGCGTTTCCCACGAGTCCTGTGTCACCGGACGCCGTGCAACTGATGACGTCGTTCATCATGCCGGGCTACCAGGGACAGGGACTAGGCCGGGTCATGGTGCAGACCGTGGCCAAGGATCTGTTGCGGCGCGGCTTCAAGGCGATCGAAGCATTCGGCGATGCCCATGCGAAAGAGGCCGCCTGCGTCCTGCCCGCCGACCATCTGCTCGCCGTGGGCTTCAAGACGGTCCGTCAGCATCCCGCCTATCCACGGCTGAGGCTGGAGCTGCGTACGACGCTCTCCTGGAAGGAAGACGTGGAGATGGCGCTCGACCGGTTGCTGGGAGCCGTACAGAAGGAACCAGCGCTTCGACCGCTCTAAAGCGAAGGGGCTGACTCCGGAGAGTCGGCCCCTTCGTGTTTCACGTGAAACACGGTTTCACGTGAAACATCACTTGCTGGCGATGAACTCGTCGAGGTCGCGAAGGATCGCGGCCTTCGGCTTGGCGCCGACGATGGTCTTGGCGACCTCGCCACCCTGGTAGACGTTCAGGGTCGGGATGGACATGACGCCGTAACGGGCGGCCGTCGCCGGGTTCTCGTCGATGTTGAGCTTGACGATCTCGATCGCGTCGCCGTGCTCGGCGGCGATGGCTTCGAGGGACGGAGCGATCTGGCGGCACGGACCGCACCAGGAAGCCCAGAAGTCCACCAGGACGGGCTTGTCGCTCTTGAGGACGTCCTCGTCGAAGGAAGCGTCGGTCACATTCTTCAGAGTGCCGGCCACGGCGGGCTCCTTAACTTGATCGTGCGGTGGGGAGGATGGGGGTCAGACGGTGGTCTTCGCGGGCTCTGCCTTTTCCTCGTCCGCGAGAGCGGCCAGGAAGCGCTCGGCGTCCAGAGCGGCGGAGCATCCGGTACCGGCAGCGGTGATCGCCTGGCGGTAGGTGTGGTCGACGACGTCACCGGCGCCGAAGACGCCGGTCAGGTTGGTGCGGGTCGAGGGCGCCTCGACCTTCAGGTAGCCCTCCCCGTCCAGGTCCAGCTGGCCCTTGAAGAGCTCCGTGCGGGGGTCGTGGCCGATCGCGATGAACAGGCCCGTCACCGCCAGGTCCGAGAGTTCCCCGGTCTTCAGGTTGCGCAGCTTGAGGCCGGCGAGCTTGGGGTCGCCCTCGATCTCGGCGACCTCGCTGTCCCAGACAAACTTGATCTTCGGGTCGGCGAAGGCGCGTTCCTGCATTGCCTTGGAGGCGCGCAGGCTGTCCCGGCGGTGGACGATCGTCACGGACTTGGCGAACCGGGAGAGGAAGGTCGCCTCCTCCATCGCCGTGTCGCCACCACCGATGACGGCGATGTCCTGGTCCTTGAAGAAGAACCCGTCACAGGTGGCACACCAGGAGACACCCCGGCCGGAGAGCGCGTCCTCGTTCGGCAGGCCCAGCTTGCGGTGCTGGGAGCCGGTGGTGACGATGACAGCCTTCGCCTGGTGCACGGTGCCCGAGGTGTCCGTGACGGTCTTGATCTCACCGGTCAGGTCGACGGAGACCACGTCGTCCGGGATCAGCTCGGCACCGAAGCGCTCGGCCTGGGCGCGCATGTTGTCCATGAGCTCGGGGCCCATGATGCCGTCCTGGAAGCCCGGGAAGTTCTCGACCTCGGTGGTGTTCATCAGCGCGCCACCAGCGGTGACAGCGCCTTCGAACACCAGCGGCTTCAGCGACGCGCGCGCGGTGTAGAGCGCCGCCGTGTAGCCGGCGGGCCCGGAGCCGATGATGATCACGTTTCGGACGTCGCTCACGGCTTGGTTCCTCGTCTCTGGACTGCGTCAGTACGACCGGCGGGAGTCCCCTGTCGGAGCCTCCACACCACCCAACGGATCCTACGGGGCCCGCATTCCCGCTGTGTCCGGGCACACGGAGACGGCGCGCGGCAGGGGATCGCCACGGCGGACGGAGAGGAGGAGTCCGGAGTCAGGAATGCGGGAACGACCGCGTCAGAAGAACCTTGCCAGGAGTGGATGTCTGACGGCTTACGCAGGCCGCGTCGACGACGTAGGCCGTGACCCGGCTGTTGTCGGAGGCGTCGGGGAGCACCACGAGATAGGCGGCGGTCCCGTTGTAGGTGCCCTTCTTGAAAGCGAGGACATCTGTGTTGCCACGATCGACGCCCTGCCGGATGCAGTCCGGGATGGAGCCGGACGGTTGGATCAGGGTTTTGGGAGTCTTGGTGGAAGACTCCGCGCCGCCGGGGTCGGACGCGACGTTCCAGGGCTTCTCACTGTTGGCGCCCTGACTCGTAGACGACTTGGTGGAGAGGAGACCCGAGACCTCGCTCTCCAGCTTCCCTTTGGAGAAGGTGTCCGCAGAGCTGGTCGGGTTCCCCTGAGCCGTGTCGGACGACGTGTGGTCGCCCAGCGACTGGATGAACAGGGAGCCGGCTCCCAGAACGGCCGCGGTGAACACGGCTCCCAGGACGATCCTGCCGCGGCGTCCGCCTCGGTTCCGCTCCTTGCGTTCCTTGTTGCGTCCGGGACCGGTTGCCGCGTGTGCGTGTCCTGACGGGCGGTCGGACGTCAGCGATGTTTCACGTGAAACATGCGCCTCGGTGTGCTCGCTGCCCTCGCCCGATGTGGCTCGGGGCGAGCTGACCAATGTCGGCGCGGCCAGGGACTCAGGGGTGGTGGAACCCAGTAGGGCCTCCGCGGCGAGGGCTGCGTCGATACGGCCCGCGACTTCGGCGGGCATGCGCGGCGGGCCGGGCATGCTGCCCAGCAGACCCCGGATCTCCTCCAGCGAGTCGTGGACGTCCGCACAGAGCTCGCACTCGTCCAGATGCCGTCGTACCTCGGAACCCCTGGACGGCGGGAGAAGCCCTTCGGTGAGGTCGGAGATCTCCGCGACGTCCGGGTGCCCGGCCGTGTCTGTCGTGGATGTCACGCTCGCCCACCTCCGCCCTTCACAGCAGCTGAATCGCTCGGCCCTGCATCCTTGGGACCTCCATCGCGAGGTCCCGCTGCCGGTGGGACGGATGTCCCCTGCGCCCGGTTCCGTCCGGCGCCCGGTTCCTTGCCGTCACCGGCTCTTTCCGGCCGTAGATGGGTGAGCAACGGCAGCAGTCTGGCTCTTCCGCGGGCGCAGCGGCTCTTCACCGTGCCGGTCGGCACATCGAGCATGCGGGCGGCCTCCGCGACGGGGTAGCCCTGCATGTCCACGAGGACGAGGGCGGCGCGCTGGTCGGGCGGGAGGGTCCCCAGGGCTTCCAGCAGTTGGCGGTGCAGGTCATTGCGCTCCGCGGGAGCCGAAGCCGACTCGTGCGGTTCCAGCAGCTGTTCCAGGCGCTCGGTGTCGTCGACCGGAGACGTCTTTCTGGAGGCGGCCTTGCGGGCGCGGTCCAGGCAGGCGTTCACCGTGATGCGGTGCAGCCAGGTCGTGACGGCCGACTGGCCGCGGAAGGTGTGGGCGGCCCGGTAGGCGGAGACGAGGGCGTCCTGGACCGCGTCAGCGGCCTCCTCGCGGTCTCCCAGCGTGCGCAGGGCCACGGCCCAGAGCCGGTCCCGGTGCCGCCGTACGAGCTCACCGAAGGCGTCCGGGTCGCCTTCGACATGGCGGGCGAGCAGATCCTGATCGCTTGTTCCGTCGTATCCGGCGCCTTCCGCCATCGGACCCCCTCCCCCTCCGGTGAGACGTCAGCCCGTGAACTTCACGTCGGTGATGGCCTGCTTGTAGCCGGCGTCGCTGTACTGGTCGCTGTCCGCGTGCGGCAGAGCGGTGAGCCAGACAAGAACGTACCGGCTCTTCACCTGCTTGGTGACCTTCACCGTCGCACTGGTACCGGTCGTGGTGACGTTGCCGATCTGCGTCATGGAGTCCAGCGAGGAGGGCGACAGTGAATCGGCCGCGTAGAGCTTCACCGTTGTGTGATCGCCGCTGTAGTAGAGCCCTATGGCCGCCGTGGAGACGGTCTGGGCCGAACCGAGGTCGTAGACGATGCCCACGCCAGGCTTGTACGGCGCGAGCACCGGGCCCCCTATGAAGCTGGAGGTCCGCCAGTACGTCGATGCCTTGCCGTCATAGGTCTTGTCGACGTCGTTCGGATGCTGGGCGTCGCCCTTCGCCACGAACTCCTGGGCGCCCTGGATCGCGAGCGTCTTGAGCGGCTTGGTCTTGTCGCCGCTCTTGTCGTTCCCGTCCGTCGTCTGCGTCTGCTTCGTGTCCTCGGACTTGTTGCCCTGGTCCATGAGCGCGTCGGCGAGCTGCCAACTGCCCAAGCCCAGTGCGGCGATCAGCAGTGCGGACACAGCCCACTTGAGGGCTTTGCCGGTGCGGCTCTGCAGCGGGGGCGGTGGGGGCGGCAGAACCTGGGTGGCACCGGGCGGCGACGGGCGGCCGTACGTGCCCTGCTGGTACGTCGTGCGCTGGTACTCGGGTGGTGCGGTGAACGCGGGTTCCGGCGGGCGGATGCGGGGCATCTCGCCGATCGCCTTCACCAGCTCCTCCGGCGTGGTGCACGCCGACTCGTGCCGGGAGGCCGTGGCACCGTCGTTGACGAGCGCACGCATGGCGAGCTCCGACAGACCGCGGTGGACACCCGCACGCACCTGGTCGGGGGCGATGAGACCGACACCCTTGGGCAGCCCGGACAGGCCGTAGGCGTCGCTCTCGTACGGCCAGCGCTGGGTGAGCGCCGCGTACAGCAGGGCGCCGATCGCCTCCGTGTCCGTGCGCTGCGGGGTGTCCGAACCGATGCCGCGCAGCGCGGCGTTGACGGCCAGACCGCGGATGCGCCACTGACCGGACGAGGTGCGCAGCACCGCGTTCGGGTTCAGGCGCAGATGGGCGAGGCCCTCGCGGTGCGCGGCGGCCATGGCCGAGGCGATCTGACTGACCATCTGGTAGGCGTCGTGCACCTCCAGCGGGCCGGGTGCCAGAAGAGCCGTCAGTTCCGTGGCGTCGGGCAGCCATTCGTGGACGACGTAGACGAGGTCGTTCTCCTCCACGGCGTCCAGGACCTGGACGAAGCGGGGATCACCCAGCAGCGCCGAGGAACGTGCCGCAGCCAGCACGGAGCGGGCCCTCGCATGGTCCGCGGGGAGGATGTGGACGCCGACGGCACGGCGGAGTTTCTCGTCCACCGCGCGCCAACTGCTGAAGCCGTCCAGACGGGTGACGCACTCTTCGAGGCGATAGCGTCTGGCGAGCTTGTGACCGCTGTGCAGTTCGGGAGGCGAGGCCTTCTCGGTTTCCTCGATCCCGCCGCTCCCCTGTGCCTTGTCGCTCTCCGTGTCCCGCTCCGGGTTCTGGGCCACCCCGTCGGCCGTGGACTGGTCCGCCTTGGCGGTCAGCGGCTCGTCGCCGCTGTTGTCTGCCACGTCGACGGCAGCCGTGCTCCGTTCCGCCACCGTCGCTCCTGCCTCCCCATCCGTTGCACGCTGTTCGACGCCGAAACCAATTGTGCCCACAGTCTGCCGCTATGCACGACACACAGCGGCGGACGATGGTTGTGCGTGTGCCCCCGCCTCAACGCCCCAAGCGCCCGCGCACCATGCCCACGAGGGAGTTGAGCTCCTCGATGCGCATGCGTCGGGCCGCGACGTAGAAGATTCCGAGCAGTACGGCACCGCCCACCAGGAGGGCGGCGAACGAGCCGACGACCCCCTGGCCGAGCGTATGACCGATCCCGTAGCAAGCCGCACCACTGAGCAGTGCGGCCGGCACGGAGGCGATGCTGAGCCGAGCGTACGTCCGCAGCACGCGAGCGCCGTCCAGGTCGCCGTTCAGCCGCTTGCGCAGCCGGTTCCAGGCGACACCGACGCCGGTCGCGTACGCGAGGCCGTACGAGGCCGCCATGCCCACCACGGCCCAGCGGGCCGGGAGCACGAAGTAACAGGCCGCCGAGGCACCCGCGTTGACCGCGGCCACGATGACGGTGTTGTAGAACGGCGTCCGGGTGTCCTCGTAGGCGTAGAAGGCACGCAGGACGACGTACTGCACCGAGTACGGGATCAGGCCGAGGGCGAAGGCCATCAGCATGAAGCCCATGTTGGTGGCCGCACCGGTACCTGAGGAGCCGAAGATCAGGGTGCACATCGGGATGCCGAGGGCGAGCAGGCCGAAGGCGATCGGCACGATCGCGACGGCGGTCGTGCGCAGCCCCTGGGAGATGTCGTCACGGACGGCTCCGCCGTCGCCCTCGGCGGCCGAGCGGGAGATGCGCGGCAGCAGGGCGGCCATGAGGGACACCGTGATGATGGCCTGCGGCAGACCCCAGATGAGCTGGGCGTTGGCGTAGGCGCTGAACCCGGTTCCGGCGATGTTCGTGTCAGCGACCGACGCGGTGGCGAGCTGGGTGACCACGAGGGCACCCGCCTGGTTGGCGAGGACGAAGAGGACGGTCCACTTGGCGAGCATCGCGGCCTTGCCGAGGCCATGGCCCTTCCAGTCGAACCGCAGCCGCAGCCTGAACCCTGTTTCGCGCAGGTACGGGATCATCGCCAGAGCCTGGACGACCAGACCGAGGAGAACACCGATGCCCAGGAGGCGCTGGGCCTCCGGCGGGATGTTCTGGACCCCCATGCCCGAGTCCGCCGAGGTGCCGTACACCCAGAGGAACATGACGAGCGTCACGATGATGACGACGTTGTTGAGGACCGGTGTCCACATCATCGCGCCGAACTTGCCGCGGGCGTTGAGGATCTGGCCCATCACCACGTGGATGCCCATGAAGAAGATCGAGGGCAGGAAGTAGCGGGTGAAGGTGATGGCGACGCTGTCGGCCGCGGGGTCGCTCGCGACCTTCACCGACAGCAGGCGGACCAGGAGAGGTGCCGCGAACATCGCCAGCGCGGTCAGCACTCCGAGCGCCACGATGACCAGGGTCAGCAGACGGTTGGCGAATGCCTCGCCGCCGTCGTCGTCCTCTTTCATGGCGCGCACGAGCTGCGGCACGAAGACGGAGTTGAGGCCGCCGCCGACGGTCAGGATGTAGATCATCGTAGGCAGCTGGTAGGCGACCTGGAAGGTGTCGCCGAGGAGAGCCGTGCCCAGCGCCGCGACGATCAGCGCGGAGCGGACGAAACCCGTCAGGCGGGAGACCATCGTGCCCGCCGCCATCACGGCGCTCGACTTCAGCAGGCCGGAGGCCTTCCCGCCCTTCTTGGGGGCGGCTGCGGGCGCAGGTGCCGGCGCCGTGGGAGTGAGCTGCATCGTGGCGTCGGACATCGGCGGCGGGCCCGAGGACGGTGCCGGGGACGGGCCGGGGACTGCCGGGGAGTCCATCGGCGGACGTCCGCCGCCCTGGCCTTGGTCCCGGAAGAGATGGGCGAACGCGTCCGGCTCGTGGTGCTCCTCGCCGGCCCCGGTCACCAGGTCGTCCACGCCCACGAACTGGGTCGTCCGGGCGTCGTCGCCGTAGGGCAGGTACTGGGTCGGGCCCTCCGGTTCGGGCGCCGGGGTCTGTGCCCACACACGGGGGTCGGGGGCGTACGGGGACTGGGGCGGCTGTGCGTAGAGCGGAGGCTGCGGCTGGTACGTGCCCGGAGGCGGCGGGGGGTGGGCGGCACGGTCGTAGAGCGCCTCGGCGACCGGGTCCTGAGCGGAGAGGTCCTGCGCCCGGTAGGGGTCCTGGTCATAGGCGTCCTGGAGGTACATGTCCGCGGGGGGCTGCGGCGGCACCTGGCCGTGTTCGGGCGGCGGGCCCTCGGGGTAGCCCGAGCCGCCCGCGCCCTGACCGCGGTCACCGTCGTACGGCGCGTTCATGGTTACCCCACCTCATCGTCCCCGGGCCCACCGGCCACGACATCGCTCAACGGTCCACTCTCTCACCCGTGCCGGACGGGTCGGCGCTTTCCGGTGCGGTGTCCGGTGTCGGGTCACTCGGGTGCTCCGGGTCGTCTGCCCGGGACGGAGTGCCGGACTCCTCCTTGAGACGGTCCTGGGGGCCTTCGGGGTTCTCCGGGCCGTCGGGTTCCTCGGCCGCCCCGTCGTCGGGTCCGTCGGGACCCTCTTCCTCCGCCTGGCGGGCGACGGCGCGCTTGCGGTGGGTGTACATCCGGAAGCCGGCGAGGACGAGGAGCAGGACACCGCCGCCGATGACCAGCATGACGGTGGCCGTGACCTCGGTGACCTTCACGTCGAAGCTGACGGCCTGGCCGTACTCCTGGCCGTCCTCCGTGTACAGCTGCGCGATCACGGTCACCTTGCCGTTGGCGTTGGCAGAGGTGGTGAACTTCACGGACTGGCTGTGCCCGCCGTTGACCGTGACCCGCTGCTCCGTGTAGGCCTTGCCGCCGATCTTCAGGCGCGTGGGGCTCGTCGAGGTGAGGCGCAGGACCAGGTGATCGACGCCCTGCACCAGGTTGTTCTGCACGGTCACGGGGATCGTGGCGCTGCGGCCCGAGAGCTTGGTCTCGGACTTGTCGATCAGCTTCACCTGGTTGGTGAGGTCGTCGAGATAATCCAGCACGCTCTGGCGGAAGTTCGCCGCCTCGCCCGCCTGTCCCCGCCACGACGTCGACATCTCACGGTTCATGGCCCGCCCGAACGGGGTCACGACCCGGGACTCGTCGGTGAGGATCACCCGGAAGTTGTCGAGCCTGTCCTGGGTGGCCGCGATCTGTTCGAAGGCCGCCTTCGGCAGCTCCTGCTTGCGCAGTGAGGAGGGGTACGAGGAGGACGACGGGATCTTCGTGGTGGCGCTCGGGTCGGGCTTGGCCTTGGCCGCCGCGGCGAGATCCTGCGACTCGGACCAGGTGCTGCCCTGGAGGGTAGTCAGCGCCTCGGCCATCGTCTGGGCCTGGCTCCCGGTCGGCATCCGCTGCGGGGCGACGACGATGCTGCGCTGCTTGTCCGTCTGCAGGTCGAGAGCCAGGCTCTGGGCGAGGAAACGCTGCTCGGCGAGCGTGGCGGCCCCGGCCTTCGTCAGATCGCCCTCGAACGCCGTCGAGAGCCGTGCGTCCGCGACCACAGCCGTCGTACCGCCGCCGATGGGGCGGGCCGCGGAGGGCGTGTACGACAGGCCGCCGGTCTCCTGGAAGCTGTCGCTGCGGGCGATCACCTTGTCGGCGCCGGCCGACGTGGCGACCTTGATGATCGACGGGTCCACGGCACCGTTCACCGGCCACGCGAAGTCCGTGGTCGGCGTCACGTGCAGCACCGTCTCCACGGTGCTCGCGGCGACGTCCGTGGCGTCCTTGAGGTGACTCAGCGAGCCGGTGACGCTGGTGCCGTTGTGGGCGAGGGACGCCAGGTCCGGGTCGGCGAAGGGGAGGGCTACGACCTCCTTGTCAGCCACCGCCGACTGGAGCTCGGCGAGCCACGCCTTGGCGACCGCCTGGTGGGTGCCCGTCGTCGTGGTGTCGCCGTCCCCCTGGATCTTGTAGCTGCGGGTCATCGCGTCGACGGAGGCAAGCAGGTCCGGGTCGATCACCCAGGTGACGTCGAGATCCTTGCCGAGTGACAGCATCTGGTCGAGGCGACCGCCCGGGGCGATCTCCTTGGCGAGGTCGTCGTTGCGGAAGACCGGCGTCTGCTGCTCGTTGGAACCCGTCTGCGCCGTCATGTGGACGCTGGAGACGATCGGCCACAGATATGTCGTCTTCGTCTTCGTGTCCGCCTCGTCGGGCTGCCACGGCAGGAACGTCCGCTGGATGCCCAGCACCTGCTCCCATGGCTGCGCCGAGGTCTGGCCGGACAGCGAGACGCCGAGCGGGTAGACGCCGTCGTCACCGAGGTCCAGCTTGTCGACCGGCACGGAGAGGGTGAAGGGCTCGGCGACGCCCGGAGTGAGCTTGGAGAACTGCTCGGTGTACTTGTCGCCGACCTCCGAGCCGTCGACGCCCTGGATGAAGTCGGTGCGCTTGGCGACGCTGTCGATCGCCGAACGGGTGCTCAGCGCCTGGCCCAGGCGCAGGCCCACATGGGCGTCGGTGACCGCCTGCTTGCCGTTGTTGGTCACCGTCCCGGAGACGGTCAGGGTGTCCCCGTCCGTGGGGATGCTGGGGCTGAGCGTGTCCAGGGAGATGGACACCGTCTGCGAACCGGAGGCGGCCTTCGCGGACGTCTGCTCGGCCGCACTGGCGGGTGCGACAGCGGACAGCTGGAGGAGGCCGGCCAGCAGAGGCGCCCCGGCGAGCAGTGCGCCGGTGCGCCGCAGCCACCGGCGGGCAGGTGAGGGACTCGTCCCCTGGAAGTCTGCCGCCTCGGCCACGCGCTCGCCCGTCCCTCGTCATCGTCAGTGGTCGTCGCAATGTGCGTCCACGCATGGTAACGATGCGCGCTGAGGGGAAGTGCCGCGGACTGGTCCACAAGATCGGAGAACAGCGGCGGATCGTCCTGTATGCGCCCGTATAAAGAGGGAGCACTCGTGTACGTCGTAAGGGCGGCGCTTGCGCGGGTATCGGGGGACATGTCCGCGCACATTTAATGGAGGCGCTCGCGGAGGCCGGGGCCACGTACCCTTTTCTGTTGTGCCGAACGCCAACGAAGACAACCCCAGTGCCCTGAGCCAGGTGCAGCACCGCGCGGTGAGCGAGCTGCTGCGCGTGGCTCCCGTCGCCGACGACCTCGCCCGCCGTTTCCAGGAGGCCGGGTTCTCTCTCGCCCTGGTCGGCGGCTCGGTCCGGGACGCGCTGCTGGATCGGCTCGGCAACGACCTGGATTTCACGACGGACGCACGGCCCGAGGACGTACTGAAGATCGTCCGGCCGTGGGCGGACGCCGTGTGGGAGGTCGGGATCGCCTTCGGCACGGTCGGGGCGCAGAAGGACGGCTACCAGATCGAGGTGACTACCTACCGGTCCGAGGCGTACGACCGCACCTCGCGCAAGCCCGAGGTGTCGTACGGCG
Organism: Streptomyces sp. NPDC048504; assembly: GCF_043200035.1. Lineage (NCBI taxonomy): Bacteria > Bacillati > Actinomycetota > Actinomycetes > Kitasatosporales > Streptomycetaceae > Streptomyces > Streptomyces sp. NPDC048504. Next base: position 141,544 of record NZ_JBICXA010000001.1, on the reverse strand, counting down.
ACTCCATCGAGGAGGACCTCGTCCGGCGTGACTTCACGGTGAACGCGATGGCTGTCGCGCTCCCGGAGAAGGAGTTCATCGATCCGCACGGCGGTCTCGACGACCTCGCGGCCCGGGTGCTGCGGACCCCGGGTACTCCCGAGGCGTCCTTCTCGGACGATCCCCTGCGGATGATGCGGGCGGCTCGCTTCGCCGCCCAGCTCGACTTCGAGGTCGCTCCCGAGGTCGTCGCGGCGATGACGGAGATGTCCGGGCGGATCGAGATCGTCTCCGCCGAGCGGGTGCGGGACGAGCTGAACAAGCTGATCCTCTCCGCGCACCCCCGCAAGGGGCTGGCCCTGCTGGTCGACACCGGACTGGCCGACCACGTCCTGCCCGAGCTTCCCGCCCTCCGCCTGGAGAGCGACGAGCACCACCGACACAAGGATGTCTACGAACACACGCTGATCGTTCTGGAGCAGGCGATCGAACTGGAGGAGAACGGTCCCGACCTCACCCTCCGCCTGGCCGCCCTGCTGCACGACATCGGCAAGCCGCGCACCCGCCGCTTCGAGAACGACGGCCGGGTCTCGTTCCACCACCACGAGGTGGTCGGCGCGAAGATGACCAAGAAGCGCATGCTGGCGCTCAAGTACTCCAACGACCTGGTGAAGGACGTCTCCCGTCTCGTCGAACTCCACCTGCGTTTCCACGGCTACGGCACCGGCGAGTGGACCGACTCGGCCGTTCGCCGCTATGTCCGGGACGCCGGCCCGCTCCTCGGCCGCCTCCACAAGCTGACCCGCTCGGACTGCACCACGCGGAACAAGCGCAGGGCTGCCGCGCTGTCCCGGGCATACGACGGTCTGGAGGAGCGCATCGCCCAGCTGCAGGAGCAGGAGGAGCTGGACTCGATCCGTCCCGACCTCGACGGCAACCAGATCATGGAGATCCTGGGCGTCACACCGGGACCTGCCATCGGCCGTGCTTACAAGTTCCTGCTGGAACTGCGGCTGGAGAACGGGCCGATGGAACATGAGGCGGCGGTGGCCGCGCTCAAGGAGTGGTGGGCCTCGGAGAGCTGAGGGCGTGGAACGGGGTCATGTTTCACGTGAAACATGACCCCGGACAGCATCAGGGGCGGTGTTTCACGTGAAACATGAGACACCGCCCCTCGCCGTATCCGCCCTACTTCGAGTAGTCCTTCAGGCAGAGCAGGAAGTTACTGCCGTCACCGCTCTCGGTGTACGAGTACTGGAAGTCCTTCGCGGCCGCTGTGCACTTGGCGTCGGCCTCCGACTCGGAGTACTTGCCGCTGATCTTGGCGAGCACCGTGTACTGGGCCTTCGAGTCGCTGCACTTCACGACCTCGAGGTCCGGGTTGGTGTCGCTGGTGCTGCCGCGGTGCATGCAGTCGCCGACCTTTGCGGTGTCGGCGTCGTCCTGACTCGATATGGCACCGTAGATGGCCGCGCCGGCGGCGATCAGGACGATGACGCCGAGCCGGATCATCTTGGGGCTGAACTTGCGCTTCGGCTGCGGGGGGACCGGAGCGTACGGGACTCCGCCCTGGGGCGGGAAGCCGGGCTGTCCGGGCTGCTGCGGGTAGCCGCCCTGAGGCGGGTACGGAGCCTGGCCTTGTGGCGGGTAGGGCGCCTGGGCCTGGGCCTGCGGAGGGTAGGGCGCCGGTGTCTGAGGCTGGCCGTAGGGCTGCTGGTCCTGGGCGTAGGGATTCGGTCCCTGGGCGTATGGGTTCGGGCTCTGAGGCGGCGGAGTAGTCACTGGGGTCCCCCCTGGAACGTGGACGCATGGCACGGCATGACCCATGGGCTGGCGTGCGGCATGATGCGAAATAAGACGCCCGTAAGTTACCTGCCCCCACTGACACTGCCGTGGCTCGGAGCGGCTCCGTATCAGTGATGTGACACTCCCCGGCGCTCAAAGTGGGCCATAGTCGCAGCAACCGCTCCGTAGACGACGGCCACGGTGAGCACCAGCACCGCTGAGCGGCCGTCAGGGGGAAGCATCAGCGCTGCCATCGCGGCGGCGCCGACGAAAGCGACGTTGAAGAGGACGTCGTAGACGGAGAAGATGCGGCCGCGGAAGCCGTCGTCGACCGAGAACTGCACGATCGTGTCCGTGGCGATCTTCGCGCCCTGTGTGGTCAGGCCCAGGACGAAGGCCGCCGCCAGCATGGGGGCGGTGGTGAACGGGAGGCCGAGGGCCGGTTCCAGGAGGGCGGCGCCCGCTGCGCACACGGCGATCCAGCGACCAGGGCCGAGTCGTCCCGCGGCCCAGGGCGTCACCACGGCCGCCACGAAGAAGCCGGCGCCGGACACCCCCAACGCCACCCCCAGCAGGCGCAGTCCGCCGTCCGGGGTCGACGAGAGGGCGTAGCGGCAGAGCATCAACAGGAGGACGGTCAGGGCGCCGTAGCAGAAGCGCATCAGTGTCATCGCGGCGAGGGCCCAGACTGCTTCCCTGCGTTGTGGTGCGGCGAGATGCCGTACCGCCGCCGTCAGGTCCCGGGCGGTGCCGGCGAGTGCCGTCGCCAGTCGGGGCTGGGTCAACGCGCGGTCGGGGCCGAGGAGTTCGGGGGCCATGCGCAAGGACGTGAGGGCCGCGCACAGGTACAGGGCGGCTCCCAGCAGCACCACCGCGGCGTCGGTGTCCGCGACGAGCAGCCGTACGAGGAAGGCGAGGCCGCCGCCGACCGTCGCCGCCAGTGTTCCGGCCGTGGGGGAAAGGGAGTTGGCGACGACCAGGCGTTCGTCGTCGACCACGCGCGGGAGGGCGGCGGACAGGCCGGCGAGGACGAAGCGGTTGACCGCGGTGACGCACAGGGCGGAGACGTAGAAGAGCCAGTCCGGGACGTGGCTCAGCATCAGGACAGCTGTCAGCGCGGCCAGCAGGGCGCGCAGCAGGTTGCCGTAGAGGAAGACCTGGCGGCGGCGCCAGCGGTCCAGGAGGACGCCGGCGAAGGGGCCGATGAGGGAGTACGGGAGGAGCAGGACCGCCATCGCGGAGGCGATCGCGGCGGCCGAGGTCTGTTTCTCCGGGGAGAAGACGACATAGGCGGCGAGTGCGACCTGGTAGACGCCGTCCGCGCCCTGGGAGAGCAGGCGTACGGCGAGCAGGCGGCGGAAGCCCTGGAAGCGCAGGAGGATGCGCAGGTCACGGACGACGGCCATGGGCACAGCCTCACATACGAGGAGGGTCCCCGGGCGCAATGCCCGGGGACCCTCGACGACCGAACCGGTGGCGGGTCCTAGCGCTCGACCTCGCCCTTGATGAACTTCTCGACGTTGGCGTAGGCCTCGTCGTCGAAGTACTGGACCGGCGGGGACTTCATGAAGTAGCTCGACGCGGAGAGGATCGGGCCGCCGATGCCGCGGTCCTTGGCGATCTTCGCGGCGCGCAGGGCGTCGATGATGACACCCGCGGAGTTCGGGGAATCCCAGACCTCCAGCTTGTACTCCAGGTTCAGCGGGACGTCGCCGAAGGCGCGGCCTTCGAGGCGGACGTAGGCCCACTTGCGGTCGTCGAGCCACTGGACGTAGTCCGACGGGCCGATGTGGACGTTCTTCTCGCCCAGGTCGCGGTCCGGGATCTGCGAAGTGACGGCCTGCGTCTTCGAGATCTTCTTGGACTCCAGGCGGTCGCGCTCCAGCATGTTCTTGAAGTCCATGTTGCCGCCGACGTTGAGCTGCATCGTGCGCTCAAGGCGGACACCGCGGTCCTCGAACAGCTTCGCCATCACACGGTGCGTGATGGTGGCGCCGACCTGCGACTTGATGTCGTCGCCGACGATCGGGACACCGGCCTCGGTGAACTTGTCCGCCCACTCCTTGGTGCCGGCGATGAAGACCGGGAGGGCGTTGACGAAGGCGACCTTGGCGTCGATGGCGCACTGGGCGTAGAACTTCGCCGCGTCCTCGGAACCGACGGGCAGGTAGCAGATCAGGACGTCGACCTGCTTGTCCTTGAGGACCTGGACCACGTCGACCGGAGTCTCGTCGGACTCCTCGATCGTCATGCGGTAGTACTTGCCCAGGCCGTCGAGGGTGTGACCACGCTGGACCGTGACGCCCTTGTTCGGGACCTCGCAGATCTTGATGGTGTTGTTCTCACTGGCACCGATGGCGTCCGAGAGGTCGAGGCCGACCTTCTTCGCGTCGACGTCGAACGCGGCGACGAACTCGACGTCACCGACGTGGTAGTCGCCGAACTGGACGTGCATCAGGCCGGGCACCTTGGCCGCCGGGTCGGCGTCCTTGTAGTACTCGACGCCCTGTACCAGTGAGGCGGCGCAGTTGCCCACGCCGACGATGGCTACGCGAACCGAACCCATTCCGGTTGCTCCCTGTGTGTGCGAGGTGAGGCCCTGACTGGACCTCATGTGGTGGTTTCGTCGGACGGATCCGGCCCGGGGGTGGCGCCCCCGAGCCGGGGCAGGCCGCCCGACTCCCCAGATGTGCTGTCCTGCTGAGCCGAGCCTCCGGAGGCGGGACCCTTCAGGTCCCGTCCGGCTCGCTCGCTCTCGATGAGCTCGTTCAGCCAGCGCACTTCGCGCTCCACGGACTCCATTCCGTGGCGCTGGAGCTCAAGCGTGTAGTCGTCGAGGCGCTCCCGGGTCCGCGCCAGGGAGGTGCGCATCTTGTCCAGACGCTCCTCCAGCCGGCTGCGGCGACCCTCCAGTACGCGCATGCGTACGTCGCGTGACGTCTGCCCGAAGAAGGCGAAACGAGCGGCGAAATGTTCGTCCTCGTACGCGTCGGGCCCCGTCTGCGAGAGCAGCTCCTCGAAGTGCTCCTTACCTTCCGCCGTCAACCGGTAGACGATCTTGGCGCGACGTCCCGCGAGGGTGGCGGTAAGGGCGTCCTCGGGGGTGTTCCCCGCCTCCTCGATCAACCAGCCGTTCGCGACCAGCGTCTTGAGGCAGGGGTAGAGCGTCCCGTAGCTGAACGCACGGAACACACCCAGTGACGTGTTGAGTCGTTTGCGCAGCTCATAGCCGTGCATCGGGGATTCGCGGAGCAGGCCGAGGATGGCGAACTCAAGGATGCCGGAGCGTCTGCTCATCGTCGCCTCCTTCCTGTCCGCGGTCCGACCGTGACGGCCTTTATGCCGAGCTGATGTATCGACTCGATACATCCAGACGATAGAACGGCCTTCCGGATGCGACAAGTGGGGAGATGGTGAGCGGCGTCACATCACTGATTCGTTGGAATCAAGTTGCCTGATTTGGGGTGAACTTCGGGGCTAAGCAGGTTTTGACGGTGCGTAGTCTGTGCGGCATGCACACCACCGGGAACCAAGTGACGCGTGGGGGCGTCAACGTCCCCGGTGCGGTACGGATGAATGCAGAACCGACCACATCCGTACTTCGGGGGGACCGGAAACCAGCCGCCGTTTCCAGGCGCGCACGGATGCGCCTGCCCGAGGAGTAATCGTTCGATGAGCGAGCACCGTCGCAAACCGCCGCAGCCGCAGGGAGGCGGACGTGCCGCGGCCCGACGCGGCCAGTCCGGACCTACCTCCGGCCGCCGCGCGGCACCGCGAGGCGCCACCACCGGGTCTCCCTCCGACTCCTATGGGTCGAACCCCGCAGAGCCGGGGGGTGAGGAGCGCCAGTACGGCAGCCGCGCCGAAGCACGTCGGGCTGCGCAGAGAGGCGGCGGCCGTCGCAGAGAGCCCGCCGGCCAAGGTCCCGGCGGCCCGAACGGGCCCGGCCGGGGCAGAGGCCGCGCTCCCGCGCCCGGCAAGAAGCGGTTCATCGACTATCCGCGCTTCGACAAGTACGGATGGCGCCGCTGGATGCCCTCCTGGAAGCTTGTCTCCGGCCTGTGCCTGTTCTTCTTCGGCAGCCTCGTGGCCGCGGTCGGTGTCGGCTACGCGATGGTCGGCATCCCCAGCGAGAACGATGCGGCCAAGTCGCAGAACAACGTCTACTACTGGTCCAACGGTGACCAGATGGTCGCCACGGGCACCGGGGCCAACCGCCAGAACATCACGATCGCCCAGATTCCCCAGGCCATGCAGTGGTCGGTGATCTCGGCCGAGAACAAGAGCTTCTACACGGACTCGGGCGTCGACCCCATGGGCATTGCCCGCGCCCTGGCCAACATGGCCCGGGGCGGCCAGACGCAGGGTGGTTCGACGATCACCCAGCAGTTCGTCAAGAACACCTACCTGAGCCAGGAACAGACGGTCACCCGTAAGTTCAAGGAGATGTTCATCTCCATAAAGGTGGGCACCCAGCTCAGCAAGCAGCAGGTCCTCCAGGGCTACCTGAACACCTCGTACTACGGCCGCGGCGCCTACGGCATCCAGGCCGCCGCGCAGACCTACTACGGCGTGGACGCAGTCAAACTGACGCCGAGCCAGTGCGCCTTCTTGGCAGCGCTGTTGAAGGGTCCGACGTACTACGACCCGATCGGCGCCACGAACATAGACCCCGCGGCGGACGCCAAGTCCAACACCGCGCGCTCCAAGGCGCGTTGGAGCTGGATCCTCGAGCAGATGCACAACGACAAGCGCATCACGGACGTCGAGTACCAGACGGCCATCAAGAAGTACCCCATGCCTCAGGGGCTCAAGGCGACCAAGGGCATGACCGGCCAGATCAGCTATCTGGTGGACACGGCCAAGAAGTACGTCCTGAGCCACTCGAACATCTCGCAGGCCGAGTTCGACCAGGGCGGCTACCAGATCTACACGACCTTCCAGAAGGACAAGGTCAACGAGCTGAGCGCGGCCGTGAAGAAGATCCAGAAGGAGCGCATCGACCCGAAGAAGCGTGACCTGGACAAGTACGTCCAGTTCGGCGCGGCGTCGGTGGTGCCCAAGGACGGAGCGATCGTCGCCCTCTACGGAGGCGACGGTTACGAGAACGGCCACTTCACCAACAACGCCAACACCTCCGGTGTCCCGGTGGGTTCGACCTGGAAGCCGTTCGTGCTCGCCGCCGCCATGGAGTACGGCACGTACAAGACCGACGGCGTCGGGATCTCGCCGCTGAGCAAGTACAACGGCGACGACCATCTCAAGGTCAGAAACCAGGACGGCACGAGCGTCCTGAACAAGGACAACTCGATCTTCTACCAGAACAACGAGAGCAACTACCCCTGGGGCTACATCACGCTGCGCAAGGCGATGGAGCAGTCCATCAACACGCCGTTCGTGCAACTGGGCATGGACGTGGGCAACTCGAAGGTGCGGGACGTGGCCAAGGCGTCCGGGATACTGGACGACAGTTTCGCCACGCTGAACCCGTCCTTCGCCATCGGTACCTCGACGCCCAGTGCGATCCGGATGGCCGACGCGTACGCCACGTTCGCCGCCTCGGGCAAGCAGGCGGACCCGTACTCGGTGACTGCCGTCAAGCATGACGGGCAGCCGGTGTCCGGCTTCACCAAGCCGACCGTGAAGCAGGCGATGCCGGAGAACGTGGCGAACAACGTCACGGACACCCTGGAGAACGTCATCCAGAACGGTACGGCTAAGGCCGCCAAGGTTCTGGGCCGCGCTGCGGCCGGCAAGACCGGTACCACCGACAGCAACAAGTCGGCCTGGTTCGTCGGCTACACCCAGCAGCTCTCGACGTCGGTCGCGATGTTCAGGGAGAACCCCAAGGACGCCGAACTGCTCTCCATGAACGGCACGGCGGGCGTGGCGTCCATCCACGGTGGTGACATCCCGACGGCGGTATGGACCGCGTACATGGAGGGCGCACTGAAGGGCAAGTCAGACCCCGGCTTCCCGGACGCCACCAAGATCGACAAGGTGTCGAACGAAGACGGTGCCCCGACTCCCACTCCGACGCCCGTCGTGACACCGACTGAGACGCCCAGCGAGACGCCGAGCGAAACGCCCAGTGAGACGCCGAGTTCGACACCTTCAGCCACTGAGTCCTGCAAGTTCAGCTGGCAGTGCAGCGACGGCGGTAGCACCGACGGAGGTGTGACGTCCACGCCGACGGACACGGCCACTGCTACGGAATCCAGTGGCACCAGTAGAGGCAGCAGTAACGGGGGCATCTTCGGAGGCTCAACCGGGTAGCCGCCATATCGCCTATGAAGGGTGTTTCACGTGAAACACCCTTCACTGGATGTTTCACGTGAAACGAGGGCCGTCGCACCCACGAGGTGCGGCGGCCCTCGGCGTACACCTAGGTCCGTACGGCAGGATGTGCCCCATGCCCAGTGCAGAACTGACGCCCACGAGCGTGCACGAGCCGGATCCGGTACGGCCGACCAAGGACGACCAGGTCGCCGCCGCCGGGAGTGAACTGATCGGTGGCCCCATCGGCCGGCGCGCTCTCCTGGGGACGTCCTGGTGGACTCCCGTACGGGTCGTCGCGTTGGTGGCGATCGGCATGTTCGCCCTCGGCCTGGTCCAGAAGGCGCCCTGCTACAACAGCGGTTGGTTCTTCGGGGCCAGCTCGCAGTACACGCACGCGTGCTACTCGGACATCCCGCACCTCTACCAGGGGCGCGGTTTCGCCGACGGGCTCGTGCCGTACTTCGACAAGCTGCCCGGCGACATGCAGTACCTCGAATACCCGGTGCTGACCGGTGTGTTCATGGAGGTGGCCGCCTGGCTCACACCGGGCAGCGGCAGCATCCAGCACCAGGAACAGTGGTACTGGATGGTCAACGCCGGAATGCTGATGGTGTGCGCGGCCGTCATCGTCGTCTGTGTCAGCCGCACGCACGCCCGTCGGCCCTGGGACGGTCTGCTGGTCGCCCTGGCACCCGCCTTCGCGCTGACCGCCACCATCAACTGGGACCTCCTGGCGGTCGCTCTGACGGCCGCGGCGATGCTGATGTGGTCGCGGGGCCGTTCCCTCGCGTTCGGCGTCCTGTTGGGCCTTGCTACGGCCGCCAAGCTGTATCCCGTCTTCCTGCTCGGCCCGCTGTTCCTGCTGTGCTGGCGTGCGGGCAAGTGGCGGGACTTCGGGAAGGCGTTCGGAGGAACTGCCGTCGCCTGGCTGGCGGTGAACCTGCCGGTGATGCTCTTCGCCTTCGACGGCTGGTCGAAGTTCTACACGTTCAGTCAGGAACGGGGCGTCGACTTCGGTTCGTTCTGGCTGATCCTGGCGCAGAACTCCAGCGACCCGCTCAGCACCGACACCGTCAACACGTTCGCCACGCTGCTGATGCTGCTGTGCTGCGCGGGCATCGCGGCGCTCACGATGACCGCTCCGCGCCGGCCGCGCTTCGCCCAGCTGGCCTTCCTGATCGTCGCGGCGTTCATCCTGACCAACAAGGTCTACTCGCCGCAGTACGTGCTGTGGCTGGTCCCGCTGGCCGTGTTGGCCCGGCCGAAGTGGCGGGACTTCCTGATCTGGCAGGCGTGCGAGGTGGCGTACTTCCTGGGGATCTGGATGTACCTCGCGTACACGACCAGCGGAGACGCCCACAAGGGCCTGCCGACCGACGGTTACCACTGGGCCATCGGCCTGCACCTCCTGGGCACGCTCTACCTGTGCGCCGTGATCGTGCGCGACATCCTCATGCCGGAACGGGACGTGGTGCGCCTGGCGGGTGACGACGACCCCTCGGGCGGGGTGCTCGACAGGGCGGAGGATGTCTTCGTTTTCGGGGCTGCGGCCCGTCCCGGGCGGCACGCGGCCCCCTTTGAGGGACCTCAGGTGGAGTGGGGCAGCGAGGGGCCGGCCGACCGTTCGCTGTGAGCGAACAGGGCGCGGAAGAACCTGCGAAAGACGGCGCGACCACACGAAAAGGCCGTACACGGGAGGTCCCGTGTACGGCCTTTCGGCTGTCCTAGCGTGGCTCAGCGATCCACGATGCGGTCGAACTGCGTAGTGGTGTGCCGCAGATGGGCCACCAGTTCCTCGCCCACCTTCGGCTCGGCCGCCTCCGCCGGTACGAACAGGATCGAGACCTGCATGTGCGGCGGCTCGGCGAACCAGCGCTGCTTGCCGTCCCAGACGAACGGAGAAAGGTTCCGGTTGACCGTGGCGAGGCCGGCGCGGGCGACGCCCTTGGCGCGCGGCATGACGCCGTGCAGCGCCTTGGGGGCCTCCAGGCCCACTCCGTGCGACGTACCGCCCGCCACGACCACCAGATAGCCGTCCGAGGCCGCCTTCTGCTGGCGGTAGCCGAAGCGGTCGCCCTTGGAGACCCGGGTGACGTCCAGGACCGCCCCGCGGTACTCGGTGGCCTCGTGGTCCCCCAGCCACAGGCGGGTGCCGATACGGGCGCGGAAGCGGGTCTGCGGGAACTGCTGCTGCAGCCGGGCCAGTTCCTCGGCCTTGAGGTGGCTGACGAACATCGTGTGCAACGGCAGCCGGGCGGCCCGCAGACGGTCCATCCAGCCGATGACCTCCTCGACGGCGTCCGAGCCGTCGGTGCGGTCCAGCGGGAGGTGGATGGCGAAGCCCTCCAGGCGCACGTTCTCTATGGCGGAGTGCAGCTGCGGCAGTTCCTGCTCGCTCACGCCGTGACGCTTCATCGAGGACATCACCTCGATGACCACACGCGCGCCCACGAGGCCGTACACGCCGTCGATGGACGACACCGAGCGGATGACCCGGTCCGGCAGCGGAACGGGCTCCTCGCCGCGGCGGTACGGCGTCAGCACCAGCAGGTCACCGCCGAACCAGTCCTTGATCCGGGCGGCCTCGTACGTCGTGCCGACGGCGAGGACGTCCGCGCCGAGCCGCGTCGCCTCCTCCGCCAGCCGCTCGTGCCCGAAGCCGTAGCCGTTGCCCTTGCAGACCGGGACGAGCCCCGGGAACTGCCCGGCAACGTGCTTGTGATGCGCCCGCCAGCGCGCGGTGTCGACGTAGAGCGTGAGCGCCATGGCCGGACCTGGAACCTTTCGGGTGGCTGCGGTGTATCAGAAGTATGGAAGCTGTCGACGTTATCGAAGCGAGGACCGTGAGGTCAGCGGCGCGACATGTAGATGTCGAGCGCCTTGTGGAGCAGCTTGTTGAGCGGGAAGTCCCACTCGCCGAGGTACTCGGCGGCCTGCCCGCCGGTGCCCACCTTGAACTGGATCAGACCGAAGAGGTGGTCGGTCTCGTCCAGCGAGTCGGAGATGCCGCGCAGGTCGTAGACGGTGGCGCCGAGCGCGTAGGCGTCGCGCAGCATCCGCCACTGCATCGCGTTCGAGGGCCGGACCTCACGCCCGATGTTGTCGGAGGCGCCGTAGGAGTACCAGACGTGTCCGCCGACCACGAGCATCGTCGCCGCCGACAGGTTCACCCCGTCGTGCCGGGCGAAGTACAGCCGCATCCGGTTGGGGTCCTCGGTGTTGAGGGCCGTCCACATGCGCTGGAAGTACGACAGCGGGCGGGGCCGGAAGTGGTCGCGCACCGCCGTGATCTCGTACAGCCGCTGCCATTCCTCAAGGTCGTGGTAACCGCCTTGGACGACCTCGACACCGGCCTTCTCGGCCTTCTTGATGTTCCGGCGCCACAGCTGGTTGAAGTTCTTGTGGACCTCTTCGAGGGAGCGGTTCGCCAGCGGCACCTGGTAGACGTAGCGCGGCTGGACGTCGCCGAAGCCCGCGCCGCCGTCCTCACCCTGTTGCCAGCCCATACGGCGCAGCTTGTCGGCCACCTCGAAGGCGCGCGGTTCGATGAAGTCGGCCTCGATGTCCCGCAGTCGCTTCACGTCCGGGTTCTGGATGCCGGCCTTGATGGAGGTGGCCTCCCAGCGCCGGATGATGACCGGCGGGCCCATCTTCACCGAGAAGGCGCCCTGGTGCTTGAGGTGGGCCAGCATCGGCTGGATCCAGTCGTCCAGATTCGGCGCGAACCAGTTGATGACCGGGCCCTCGGGCAGATAGGCCAAATACCGCTTGATCTTGGGGAGTTGGCGGTAGAGGACCAGGCCCGCGCCGACCAGCTCGCCTGTCTTCTCGTCGAACCAGCCGAGGCTCTCGGAGCGCCACTCCGCCTTCACATCAGCCCATGCCGGGACCTGCATGTGGCTCGCCGAGGGCAGGCTCTGGATGAATGCCAGATGCTGCTCACGGCTGATGGTCCTCAGGGTCAGGCTCATTCGGGGCGCTCCTCGGGCTGGTGTGTCCCCATGGGTACAGGGGCTCCGGCTCTCGCGCCGAAGCCTACTGCGCCTTGCGAGCGCCCCGACTGGGCGTATGCAACCTTCGCCTCGGCCTGTTGGCCGCCAAGGCGTTCCGTGCTGTTTTACGCGGAGTTCGGACTGCGGCGTCCGGGCCGTCAGCTGATGACGCCGCCGAACAGGCCGCCGTGCGCCATGCCGAGGAAGAATCCGACACCCGCGGCACCGAGACCCAGGATCAGGCCGAAGCGCTCCCGCGTCGTCTCGGAGATCCACTGTCCGTACGCGCCGGTGAGGATCCCCACCAGGCCGGCCCACGAGCTGAGCAGATGCAGGTTGTGGAAGAACCCGGTGATGAACGCGGTCAGCCCGAGCACCACGGTCACCGCGAGCAGCGTGTCCTGGAGCGGATGAGGCTTGCCGTCTGTGGCGAAAAGAGAACCGGCGGTGTTGGGTCGCAATGCCTGTGCCATATGGCACCTCCTGCGGAAGGCGGCGCATCGTCGCGCCGGACGCACCCGATGTGTACAGATTGACGCTCTCCGCCACCGGATTTCAACCGGAAGCCGGTGTGCGGGTACTCTGTACCCTCTGCACTGGTGTCTGCCCATGTCACGACTCGGAATCCCCGCCAGGGGCACCCGATGTCAGTGGCGGCTGTTTTACTGGCACACACTGTTGCTTACGCATCACAACCCTCCTGCCACGGATCGACCGTGGCCGCTGAGTCCAAAGGAGGTGGGTTCCACATGCGTCACTACGAGGTGATGGTCATCCTCGACCCCGATCTGGAGGAGCGCGCTGTCTCCCCCCTGATCGAGAACTTCCTCTCCGTCGTCCGTGAGGGCAACGGAAAGGTCGAGAAGGTCGACACCTGGGGCCGTCGTCGTCTCTCGTACGAGATCAAGAAGAAGCCCGAGGGCATCTACTCGGTCATCGACCTGCAGGCCGAGCCTGCGGTCGTCAAGGAGCTCGACCGCCAGATGAACCTGAACGAGTCGGTCCTCCGGACCAAGGTCCTCCGCCCCGAGACCCACTGAGCATCCAGCTCAGCTGATCTCGGGATTCGAGTAGCAGCACCAAGCAGCCAGCAGCAAACCCGCCGAGAGGTTCCCCCATGGCAGGCGAGACCGTCATCACGGTCGTCGGCAATCTTGTCGACGACCCCGAGCTGCGCTTCACCCCGTCCGGTGCGGCGGTCGCGAAATTCCGTGTCGCGTCCACTCCCCGCACCTTCGACCGCCAGACGAATGAGTGGAAGGACGGCGAAAGCCTCTTCCTCACCTGCTCGGTCTGGCGTCAGGCGGCGGAGAACGTCGCCGAATCGCTCCAGCGAGGCATGCGCGTCATCGTGCAGGGTCGGCTGAAGCAGCGGTCCTACGAGGACCGTGAGGGCGTCAAGCGCACGGTCTACGAACTGGACGTCGAGGAAGTCGGCGCCAGCCTGCGCAGTGCCACGGCCAAGGTCACCAAGACCGCCGGTGGCGCTCGCGGTGGCCAGGGCGGCGGTTTCGGCGGTGGCGGTGGCCAGGGTGGCGGCGGCTGGGGTGGAAACTCCGGCGGCGGTCAGCCGGCCGGCGGCGCTCCTGCCGACGACCCGTGGGCCACCGGCGCTCCTGCCGGTGGAAACCAGGGCGGCGGCGGTGGCGGCGGCTGGGGTGGAAACTCCGGCGGCGCCAGCGGTGGCGGCGGTGGCGGCTACTCGGACGAACCCCCCTTCTAGGTCCTCGGGCCGAGGGTGGGTCGTACCCACACTTCTTGATCACACAGGAGATACACCATGGCGAAGCCGCCTGTGCGCAAGCCGAAGAAGAAGGTCTGCGCATTCTGCAAGGACAAGGTCCAGTACGTGGACTACAAGGACACGAACATGCTGCGGAAGTTCATTTCCGACCGCGGCAAGATCCGTGCCCGCCGCGTGACCGGCAACTGCACGCAGCACCAGCGTGACGTCGCCACGGCTGTGAAGAACAGCCGTGAGATGGCGCTGCTGCCCTACACCTCCACCGCGCGATAAGGGAAGGGTGACCGACTAATGAAGATCATCCTCACCCACGAGGTCTCCGGCCTCGGTGCCGCGGGCGACGTCGTCGACGTCAAGGACGGTTACGCTCGCAACTACCTGATCCCGCGGAAGTTCGCTATCCGCTGGACCAAGGGTGGCGAGAAGGACGTCGAGCAGATCCGTCGTGCTCGCAAGATCCACGAGATCCAGACCATCGAGCAGGCCAACTCTGTGAAGGCCCAGCTCGAAGGCGTCAAGGTCCGGCTGGCCGTCCGCTCCGGCGACGCCGGTCGTCTCTTCGGTTCCGTCACCCCGGCCGACATCGCTTCCGCGATCAAGGCTTCGGGTGGCCCCGAGGTCGACAAGCGTCGTATCGAGCTGTCTGCCCCGATCAAGACCCTGGGCGCCCACGAGACGTCCGTGCGTCTGCACCCCGAGGTTGCCGCCAAGGTCAACATCGAGGTCATCGCAGCCTGATCGCTGCACTCGGCACAGCTGAGAGAGGGGCCGCACCCGTTGGGGTGCGGCCCCTCTGCTGTGTTCCGGGACGGGGCATACGTGGCCCGTGTGTTGCGTTCGAGGCGGCCCTGCGGCGCTCATGTTTCACGTGAAACATGACGGTGCGTCGTGTTTCACGTGAAACGGTCAGCGGGTCGCGCCCGTGACAACCCAGCGTCCTGAGCGGGCCCGCAGCAGGAGCGTCAGCATCCGCACCGTCATCATCAGGGTCATCGCTCCCCAGAGTGCGGTCAGTCCGGCGCCGAGAGCTGGTACGAGCAGCGCCACTGGAGCGAAGACCGCCAGGGTCACCACCATCGCCCCGGCGAGATACGGTCCGTCTCCCGCACCCATCAGTACCCCGTCCAGGACGAAGACGACGCCACAGATCGGCTGGGAGAGCGCGACCATGATCAAGGCGGGCAGGGCGGTGTCCTTGACGGTGGGGTCGCTGGTGAACAGAGGGAGGAAGAGCGGGCGGGACAGGATCACCAGGAGACCGAGCACCACTCCGACGGCGATCCCCCACTGCACCATGCGACGGCAGGCGGCTCGGGCACCCGCGGGATCGTCCGCACCGAGGTAGCGGCCGATGATGGCCTGACCCGCGATCGCGATGGCGTCGAGTGCGAAGGCCAGCAGAGACCACAGGGACAGGATGATCTGGTGGGCGGCGATGTCTGCGTCCCCGAGACGGGCCGCGACAGCGGTGGCGATCAGGAGGATCGCTCTCAGGGAGAGGGTGCGTACGAGGAGCGGTATGCCGGCCTGGGCAGAGGCTCGTATCCCTGCGGCGTCCGGGCTGAGGGAGGCGCCATGTCGGCGGGCTCCACGGACGACCACGACGAGATACACGGCAGCCATACCCCACTGGGCGATGACAGTGCCCCAGGCGGAACCGGCGATGCCGAGGTCGGCGCCGTAGACGAGCCCTACGTTGAGGACGCCGTTGGCGACGAAGCCCGAGACGGCGACGTAGAGAGGTGTCTTGGTGTTCTGCAGTCCGCGGAGGACTCCGGTGGCGGCGAGGACGATCAGCATGGCCGGGATGCCGATGGAGGAGATCCGCAGGTAGGTCGTCGCGAACGGGGCGGCGGTGTCCGAGGCGCCGAAGAGGTCGACGAGGGCGGGCGCCGAGGGGAGGACGACGGCTATGACGGTGGCGCCGATCAGCAGGGCGAGCCAGATGCCGTCCATGCCCTGGCGGATGGCGGCCTGGAGATCACCAGCGCCGACGCGTCGGGCGACGGCCGCAGTGGTGGCATAGGCGAGGAAGACGAAGACGCTCACGGCTGTCCCCAGGAGGGCGGATGCGACTCCGAGTCCGGCTAGTTGTGCCGTGCCGAGATGGCCGACGATCGCGCTGTCGGCCATGACGAAGAGAGGCTCGGCGACGAGTGCGCCGAAGGCCGGAACGGCCAGCATGACGATCTCTCGGTCGTGCTGTCGTCGGGCAGCCCTGGTGGCCGCAGGAGCCTGTGTCATGAGCACTAATCTAATCGTCCACAGGTAAGAGATGCAATTGCTTTCTGACCCTTACCTTTGATCTCGCCTCGTGTCCTCTCGCGCACTGTTCGAAGCGATCTTGGTCCGATGTGGAAAGTTTTTCTTCTGCACAGCCGGTGGACGGGAAAGGAGCAGGTCAGATCGGTTACGGCGGAAGTGGCGAGGTCTTGTTCACAGGGCTGTCCACCGGGTCGTGCACAGGTTTTGGCAGGTTCTCCACAGCATCCGGGCCGTCGTCCACATGGCCTGTGGATAACCAGATTGGCTGACGGTGCCCGCGGGCCTACGGTGGACCGGCGCCCGCTCCGTCCGTCGGCCTGAGAACCATCACAAAACCGACGCGCCCGTACCGGAGTTGGGCGCTTCATTTGTCAGTGCCGTGCCGTAGAAATAAGGGGCATGGCGAGGTCCGCTCGACGGACGGGAGGAGGTGGCTCGGTGAGTATTTCCGAGCCCTTGGACGACCCGTGGGCCGAGAGCGGTCCAAGTGATCGTCTGCCCGCTTCCCGACGACGAGGTGACGGAGGCCGCGGCCGGGACGAGCAGCACGACCGCGGCAGGGAGGGCGGCGAGTGGGAAGGCGCGGGTTCGGCCTTCGAACGCGTGCCGCCGCAGGATCTCGATGCCGAGCAGTCCGTGCTCGGCGGCATGCTCCTGTCCAAGGACGCCATCGCCGATGTCGTCGAGGTCCTCAAGGGTCACGACTTCTACAAACCCGCGCACGAGACGATCTACCAGGCGATCCTCGACGTCTACGCCAAGGGCGAGCCGGCCGACCCGATCACCATCGCCGCCGAACTCACCAAGCGCGGTGAGATCAACAAAGTCGGCGGCGCATCGTATCTGCACACGCTCGTCCAGACCGTCCCCACGGCGGCGAACGCCGAGTATTACGCGGAGATCGTCCACGAGCGCGCCGTCCTGCGCCGCTTGGTCGAGGCCGGCACGCGCATCACCCAGATGGGATACGCGGCCGACGACGACGTCGACGAGATCGTCAACCGGGCCCAGGCCGAGATCTACGCGGTCACTGAGCAGCGGACCAGTGAGGACTACCTTCCACTCGGCGACATCATGGAGGGCGCGCTCGACGAGATCGAGGCGATCGGCTCACGCAGCGGCGAGATGACCGGCGTACCCACCGGGTTCACCGACCTCGACTCGCTCACCAACGGTCTGCACCCGGGCCAGATGATCGTCATCGCGGCCCGTCCCGCCATGGGTAAGTCCACACTCGCGCTCGACTTCGCTCGCGCGGCGTCGATCAAGAACAACCTCCCGAGCGTCATCTTCTCCCTCGAAATGGGGCGCAACGAGATCGCGATGCGTCTGCTGTCCGCCGAGGCCAGAGTCGCCCTGCACCACATGCGCTCCGGCACCATGACCGACGAGGACTGGACGCGGCTGGCGCGCCGGATGCCCGAGGTGTCGTCGGCACCGCTCTACATCGACGACTCCCCGAACCTCTCGATGATGGAGATCCGCGCCAAGTGCCGTCGGCTCAAGCAGCGCAGCGACATCAAGCTGGTGATCATCGACTATCTGCAGCTGATGCAGGCCGGTGGCTCCAAGCGCCAAGAGAGCCGTCAGCAGGAGGTCTCGGACATGTCCCGAAACCTCAAGCTCCTGGCCAAGGAGCTGGAGGTCCCGGTGATCGCGCTCTCGCAGCTGAACCGTGGTCCCGAGCAGCGCACGGACAAGAAGCCGATGGTGTCCGACCTGCGTGAGTCCGGCTCCATCGAGCAGGACGCCGACATGGTCATCCTGCTGCACCGCGAGGACGCGTACGAGAAGGAGTCCCCGCGCGCGGGCGAGGCCGACATCATCGTGGGCAAGCACCGTAACGGCCCGACGGCGACGATCACCGTTGCCTTCCAGGGCCACTACTCGCGCTTCGTGGACATGGCGCAGACGTGACCGGGCGACTGTAGGCGGCCGACCCGGGGCCGTGTCCCGAGAAATGTGCTCGACGTACGGCCGTCCCGCCGGATGGACTGGGGGCATGACGACATCTCAGGACGACTTGCTTCCCGGTACCCGCCGGGCGCTGCTGCATCGGATCGCCGTGGCCCAGGCCGAGGGACGGGCGCCGTCGTTGGTCGCGGCGGTGGTGCGGGACGGGCAGGCGGTGTGGCACGGCGCGCGGACCTCTGTGGACGGGCACGGGCCGGACGAGAACGTGCAGTACAGGATCGGCTCGATCACCAAGACGTTCACCGCCGTCCTGGTTCTGCGGCTGCGCGACGAGGGCGTCCTCGACCTCGGTGACCCGCTGGAGAAGCATCTGCCCGGCACCGGCGCGGGGGAGGCCACCATCGCTCAACTGCTCGCGCACACAAGCGGGTTGGCGGCCGAGTCGCCCGCGCCCTGGTGGGAGCGGACGCCGGGTTCCCTGCGTCCGGAGCTCCGCGACGTGCTGGGCGAACAGCCGCTGCTGCATCCGGTGGGCCGCCGGTTCCACTATTCGAATCCCGGCTATTCGGTGTTGGGCGCGCTTGTCGAGGAGTTGCGGGGCGCCCCGTGGGAGGACGTACTCCGGCGGGAAGTGCTCGAACCCCTGGGCCTCGACCGTACGAGTGCTCAGCCGCAGGCACCGCACGCGGGTGGCTGGGCGGTGCATCCCTGGGCCGATGCGCTGTTGCCGGAACCCGCCGAGGATCTGGGCCGGATGGCGTCTGCCGGTCAACTCTGGTCCACCACCGGCGACTTGGCGCGGTTCGCCGTCTTCCTCGCCCATGGGGACGACCGGGTTCTGAGCGCGGAGTCCGTACGGGAGATGCGGACCCCAGCGGCACCGGCAGAGGCCGCCGATGTCGTGGACGGCTCCGCTTACGGTCTCGGCCTGCAGGTCCAGCACCGCGATGGGCGGCTGCTCGTCGGCCATTCCGGATCGTTGCCTGGTTTCCTGGCGAACCTCACCATCAGCCTGGCCGACGACGTCTCGGCCGTCGTCCTGGCCAACTGCACCTCGGGGCCTCTGCTGTCCTCGGTGGGCGCCGATCTCGTCCGGATCGTCGCCGAGGCCGAGCCGAGGATTCCCGAGCCATGGCGTCCGATTCCCGAAGTCGACGCCGCCGCACTGGAGTTGGCGGGGCAGTGGTACTGGGGTACGCACGGCTTCGCCCTGCGGCTGACGGCCGACGGTGCGGCCTCGCTGGAGCCGCTGGTCGGCAACGGCCGCCGTTCGCGGTTCCGGGCCAACGATGACGGCACCTGGACCGGGCTGGAGGGTTACTACGCCGGAGAGGCCCTACGGCCCGTACGGGGCCCGGACGGGTCCCTGAGTCACCTGGACCTCGGATCGTTCGTCTTCACCCGTCAGCCGTACGAGGAGAACGCTTCCGTGCCGGGTGGGGTGGACCCGGAGGGGTGGCGGGGGATCCGCTAGCCGCCGTAGCCGTAGAGGCGTCATGTTTCACGTGAAACATGACGCCCTCCCGCTGTCGGCCGGGACGGATGCTTCGCTCCCTCTTCGGAGGAGAGGTCTTCTCAGAGGGGGAGCTTGAAGCCCACGTGCGAGGCGGTGAAGCCGAGTCGCTCGTAGAACCGGTGAGCGTCTGTCCGCGTGACATCCGACGTCAGCTGGACCAACTGGCAGTCCTGGCGCCGCGATTCGGCGATCGCCCACTCGATGAGCTGTGTGCCCAGGCCGCTGCCCCGCTCATCCGCGTGGATGCGTACGGCCTCGATGATCGAGCGTGTGGCGCCCTTGCGGGACAGCCCCGGAATGACCGTGAGTTGGAGGGTGCCGACGACGCGGTCCTCGCGGACGGCGACGACGAGGTGCTGGTTCGGGTCGGCGGTCAGACGGTCCAGGGCGGCCAGGTAGGGCGTCAAGTCGTCCGGTGACTCGCGTTGGGAACCCAGAGGGTCGTCGGCGAGCATGGCGACGATGGCGGGGACGTCCTCGGTGACCGCGGCTCGTATTTCAAGATCTCCCATGACCACACCTTAGGCAGAGGTGTGTGGGTGCGGGACGGACCTACGCGGGCACGTTCATCGACTCCACGACCCGGACCAGTGGCGCCAGTTCGGGGTTCGCGGCCGCCGCGTCGAGGGCCTCGCGCAGGGCGGTGTCGTTGGTCGGGCGGGCCTCTTCGAGCAGGGCGAGGCCGGCCTCGGAGACGTTCGTGTAGATGCCCCGTCGGTCGGTCGGGCACAGGTACCGCGCGAGCAGGCCGCGGTCCTCCAGCCGGGTGACCAGCCGGGTGGTGGCGCTCTGGCTGAGGACGACCGCGTCGGCGACCTGCCGCATCTGCAGATGGCCCCCGTCACCGTCGTGCTGTCGGCTGAGCACGTCGAGCAGCGAGTACTCGCGCATGCTCAGGTCGTGCTTGGCCTGCAGGGCGCGCTCGATGTGCGCCTCGATCCTCCCGTGCAGCAAAGAGAGGGCGCACCAGCCCTGGGCGAGGGCGGTGAGTGCGGGGTCCGTCGCTGTCATTGGCGTTTCCTCCGTCCCGGAGCGGCTGAACCCAGGATAGAGCACAGATGAAATAGTCCGCGCTTGCATGTAGCCCGCGTCTACAACTATTGTGAACGCACGCAAAGCGCTCCTGCAATCTTCTGGGAAGGGTACCTCCACATGCCTCTCGCGCTTCTGGCCCTAGCGATCGGGGCCTTCGGAATCGGAACGACCGAGTTCGTGATCATGGGGTTGCTGCCCCAGGTCGCGGGTGACTTCGGGGTCTCCATCCCCACCGCGGGACTGCTGGTCACCGGCTACGCGCTGGGTGTGGTGATCGGCGCCCCGCTGATGACCGTGCTCGGCACCAAGGTCCCCCGCAAGCGGATGCTGATGCTGCTGATGGGCCTGTTCATCCTCGGCAACCTGCTCTCCGCCGTCGCCCCCAGCTTCTCCGTGATGCTGATCGGCCGCGTGGTCGCCTCGCTCGCCCACGGCGCCTTCTTCGGCATCGGCTCGGTCGTCGCGGCCGAACTGGTCGCCCCGGACAAGAAGGCCGGGGCCATCGCGATGATGTTCACCGGACTGACCGTCGCCAACGTCGTAGGCGTCCCGCTGGGCACCCTCGTCGGGCAGTCCGTCGGCTGGCGCGTCACCTTCGCCATCGTCGCGGGCCTCGGTGTGATCGGCCTGGCCGGTATCGCCAAGTTGGTGCCCGACCTGCCCAAACCCGAGGGCGTACGGCTGCGGCACGAACTGGCCGCCTTCAAGAACACCCAGGTCCTGCTCGCCATGGCGATGACCGTCCTCGGCTTCGGCGGCGTCTTCGCGGCCATCACCTACATCGCGCCGATGATGACCCACGTCGCCGGCTTCGCCGACGGCTCCGTCACCTGGCTGCTCGTCCTCTTCGGCCTCGGCATGGTCGGCGGCAACCTCGTCGGCGGCAAGTTCGCCGACCGTGCCCTGATGCCCATGCTGTACGTCTCGCTGGGCTCCCTGGCCGTCGTGCTCGCGCTCTTCACGGTCACCGCGCACAACAAGATCGCGGCGGCCGTCACCATCGCACTCATCGGCGCCCTGGGCTTCGCCACCGTGCCGCCGCTGCAGAAGCGTGTCCTCGACCAGGCGCACGGCGCCCCGACGCTGGCCTCGGCCGTGAACATCGGCGCGTTCAACCTCGGCAACGCGCTGTCCGCGTGGCTCGGCGGCATCGTCATCGCGGCCGGCTTCGGCTATACCGCCCCGAACTGGGTTGGCGCCGTCCTCGCCGCGGCCGCCCTGGTCCTCGCGTTCCTCTCGGCCGCCCTGGAGCGCCGCACGAGTGCCCACGGCGCCGTGATGGCGGCCGGCACGCCGAGCGAGCAGCGGACCGCCGTCCATCACTGACCGCGCCCGGCCGAACGGGGAGACGCGGGGCCAGGGCCGTCCCCGTGCATCCCCACCGGCCTCGGTCTCCCGACCAACAGCCGGCCTCGGCTGTCCGACCACCACCAGAAACAGCAACACCCGCAAGGAGAAACCCTGGTGACCATCACCACCGCCGTAACCCCGCTGACCATCCAGGACGCCGAAGCGCTCGTCGCCGAGGCCCGCCGAGCCGCGGAGGCCGCCGGGGTCACCGTGAGCATCACCGTGCTGGACGCGGGCGGCCATCTGCTCGCCTTCCGGCGGGACGACCAGGCTGTGCTGATCTCCGGTGAGACCAGCACCCGCAAGGCGTACACAGCGCTCCAGCTGAACGCGCCCACTGCCGACCTCGTCGACGCCGTGCAGCCCGGAGGCCTCTTCCACACCCTGCCCACCGCGCTCGACCGGCCGCTGCTGTTCATCGCGGGCGGCATCCCGGTGCACCGTGACGGCCGGCTGATCGGAGCGATCGGGGTCGGTGGCGGCGCACCCGCGCAGGACCACGGCTTCGCCCAGGCCGCCGTAGAGGCGCTTGTCTGACGTCTGTGGGTGACGGAAACGTCGGTTCTCGACGAGGTTGGTCGGGAACCGGCGTTCTGCGTGTTCGGGGGCTGTCAGCCGGCCGCGACCGTGAGTGGGGCGAACCGTCGTGTCCAGTCGCCGGGCAGTTCGGCGATGCCGTACGTCATCACGGAGTTGAGGGCGGAGGATGCGAGGCCGTGTTCCTTCGCCCAGGACAGCAGCTCCTCGTGGCGTACGTCGATGTCGGTGCGCAGGGGACGGTCGGTGTGGGCGGCGAGGGAGGCCAGGAGGGCCTTTGCCGTCTCCGTGTCCTGTGCGATCAGTGGGCCCACGACCTGGGTGTCCATGTTGGGCCAGGCGGCCGCGTAGCCGATGATCCGGCCGTTCTCCTCCGCGAGCCTCAACTGGTCGGAGAAGGCGGGCAGTCGCGTGATGAGGGGCGTGCGGTCGGTGCCGAACACCGCCTCGTCGAGGCGCAGAATGCCGGTGAGGTCATCGGCCGTGGCCGCACGGGTGGCGATCGGGGACTCGGGTCCGGCAGATGTGAAGTGGCCGCGCAGGGTCTCGGCTCGGCCGGTCGCCTTGAAGCCGAGTTCTTCGTAGAGCGGGCGGCCGTTCGGGGTCGCGTACAGGGTCAGCGGTGCGGTGCCCATCGCTGAGACCAGGTGGCTCATCAGTCGGCGGCCCACGCCCTGACGGGCGTACCGCTCGGCGACCAGGACCATACCGATGGCAACCAGATCCGGGCGGTCCTGCGGGCCGTACTCCGTGACGACGCATGCCGCGAGGAGACCGCCTTCGGGGGCGTCGATGCC
Organism: Streptomyces sp. NPDC048504; assembly: GCF_043200035.1. Taxonomy (NCBI): domain Bacteria; kingdom Bacillati; phylum Actinomycetota; class Actinomycetes; order Kitasatosporales; family Streptomycetaceae; genus Streptomyces; species Streptomyces sp. NPDC048504. Next base: position 118,351 of record NZ_JBICXA010000001.1, on the reverse strand, counting down.
GTAGCCCTTTCCGGCGCTGAGGAGAAAGCCCCACTTGTGTTCCTCGCGTGGCCACCCCCGGTCTTCGGACAAGTCGGCGCAGGCGAGGCGATCGCGGAGTGTCAGCCGGCGGATGGGCAGAGCGGCGAGGGAAGGAGTCGGCACGCAGGTCAGGCTGTCTGACGTGCATTGTCGGCGTCCACCTGTTTCCGGTGAGACGTACGTGCTTTTGGCCATGTCGTGATCAGCGGCACAACGCACCCACAGAAGCCGGATGTTTCACGTGAAACACCGGCGAACGGCGAGCATCCGGCAGCCTCGGGGAAGGTGCCACAGGTCCGCCCATTAACCTCGTGGCTCATGGCGAGACTTCATCTCTTCGACCTCGACGGTACTTTGCTGCACGGAACCAGCGCGCCCATGGAGATCTCCCGTCAACTCGGCCTGGAGGCCGAGACGGTGGAACTCGAACAGGCGATCTCGACCGGGCTGATCGGGCCGCCGGAGTATGCGACCCGCGTGTACACGCTATGGGCGGATCTCACCGAGGCGCACGTGGCGGCGGCCTTTGAAGGAGCCCCTTGGCTGGCGCGGATCCGTGAGGTCTGGGCCGAGATCAGGAGCGCCGGCGAATACTGCGCCGTCGTATCGCTCTCGCCTTCCTTTTTTGTGGAACGGCTCACGGGTTGGGGCGCCCACGCGGCACACGGATCGCTTTTCCCCGCCGTGCCGTTCACCGCGCCGTCCATGGACCTGACCGGAGTTCTCAGCTCCGCTGCCAAGGTGGTGATCGCGGACCGGCTGTGTGAGGAGTTCGGGGTGACGCGGGCGGACTGCGTCGCGTACGGCGACTCGATGTCGGACAAGGACCTGTTCGGTGCCGTGCCCGTCTCCGTCGCGGTCAACGCGGATCAGCATCTGTCGGGCCTCGCGACCCACTCCTATGAGGGGCGGGATCTATGGGATGCCTACGAATTGGTGCGCGGCGCCCGGTAATTGAGGGAATCGATGGTTCGCCCCTCCCTCTGTTCGCGGGGGAGCGAGGCGGCATTTGTGTGCGGACCATGGGCCGGTAGGGTCGACTCCGGTTCTTGTCCGGAGCCGGACGCTGCGGGAGAGTACTGCGGGCAATGTCACACTCTCGCCTTACTTGTCCGTACGCAGTGGGAATGTGGGTTGGATATGGCTGTATCGGCAGCTTGACCGAACGGGGAGCAGCAAGCCGTCCGCGCGGAAGCAGTCAGCTTCCGGCTGAGGAAGCGCGCAGACCGACCGAAAGATGTTCGAGGCGAGGCACACCATGGACGCTCCGACCACCCCGTCGGCCGACAACGGCACGTCCGGCGGCAGCGGCGGAGGCGGAGGCGGTTGGTTCACTCCGCGAAAGCAGCCGGAGGTGCCTGCGGGCGAAGAGCGTGAGACGACCGAGGGACGGCGTCCGGCAGTGCTCCGTCCGGTCCGCAGGGGCCTGGCGGCGGGGAGTGCAGAGCTTCCCCCCACGGACAGTTCGGCACCCTCGACTCCACCAGCCCCCTCGGCTCCTCCCACCCTCTCGGCTTCACCCGCCTCAGTGGCCCCACCCGTCTCGCCGACTCCGAGTGGCGACGGTCCCGCATCCCCTCCGGACGGGCACACCGCTCAGCAGGATGTGACGTCCGGGCAGCAGCGAATACCGTCGGCCGTGACCGCCCCGCAGCGCTCAACTCCCGTTCAGCCCTCGCCCCCCGTCCAGCCCTCAACTCCGGCCCCACCCATGGCTCCCGCCCCCGCGCCGGCAGCACCCCTGCCTCCCGCGCCGCAGCCCGCCGCAGCACCCGCTCCGGCCGTCACGGTAGCTGCCCCAGCCCAGGCCCAGGCCGCCCCCGTGCGCGTGCCCGCCCAGCGTTCTTCCGGCCCCGTCACCGCCACCGAGAAGGCCTCTCCGGACGCCGTACTCATCCGACGGACGATGGCCGAAGTCGGCCCCGTGGCCGACAAGGTCACCTCGTACTTCTACGCGCTGCTCTTCGTCCGCCACCCCGAGTTGCGGTCGCTGTTCCCGGCGGCGATGGACACCCAGCGGGACCGGTTGCTCAGGGCGTTGCTGACCGCCGCCGAGCACATCGACAACACCGAGGTCCTCGTCGCGTATCTGCAGAACCTCGGCCGCGGACACCGCAAGTACGGCACCAGGGCCGAGCACTACCCGGCCGTCGGCGAGTGCCTCATCGGCGCGCTGAACAAGTACGCCTCCGCCGTCTGGGACGCCGAGACGGAGGCGGCCTGGGTGCGGGCGTACACGACGATCTCGCAGGTCATGATCGACGCGGCCGCAGCGGACGAACTTCGCGCTCCGGCCTGGTGGCACGCGGAGGTCGTCACCCATGACCTCAGGACCCGGGACGTCGCCGTCGTCACCGTCCGCCCGGACCAGCCCTATCCCTTCCTCGCCGGGCAGTACACGAGCCTGGAGACGCCCTGGTGGCCGCGGATCTGGCGGCACTACTCCTTCGCCTCGGCGCCCCGCTCGGACGGGCTGCTGACCTTCCATGTGAAGGCCGTCCCCGCGGGCTGGGTATCGAACGCACTGGTGCACCGCGCCCGGCCCGGCGATGTCATCCGGCTCGGCCCGCCGACCGGCTCGATGACCGTGGACCACACCACCGACAGCGGACTGCTCTGCGTCGGCGGCGGCACCGGCATAGCGCCGATCAAGGCACTGGTCGAGGACGTCGCCGAACGCGGCGAGCGGCGCCCGGTGGAGGTGTTCTACGGCGCCCGTACCGACCACGACCTGTATGACATCGACACGATGCTTCGGCTCCAGCAGTCCCATCCCTGGCTCGCGGTCCGGCCGATCGTCGACCGGCAGGGGAATCTCCAACTCCCGGACGCCATCCGCACGTACGGGCCGTGGAACGAGTTCGACGCCTACGTCTCGGGGCCGCCCGGAATGATCCGCAGCGGTGTCCACGCCCTGCGGGACGCCGGCATCCCGTCGGAGCGCATACGGCACGACTCGGTCGAGGAGTTGGTGGCTGCCGGGGACTGACCCGGTGCCGGAGGCCTCAACCCAGGTCGGGGGCATGCATCGCGAGGACGCCTTCGATGTTGCCGTCCAGGTAGTGCCGTAGGGACAGGGGCACGAGGTGGACGGACGCGATGCCTACGCGGGTGAAGGGCACTCTGACGATCTCGTACTCGCCGAGGGGCTCATCCACTTCGGGACCGTGGCGTAGCGCCGGGTCCATGGACTCCAGGTGGCAGACGAAGAAGTGCTGCACCTTCACGCCGGTCGAGGCCGCGTCCGCGCCGATGTGCTCGACGGTGTCCACGAAGCAGGGCACCACGTCGCTGATCTTGGCGCCGAGCTCCTCGTACACCTCCCGGTGCAGGGCATCGACGACGGTGGTGTCCTCGGGTTCGACCCCGCCACCGGGCGTGACCCAGTAGGGATCGACACCTGGTTTGGTGCGCTTGATCAGGATCAGGGCGTCACCGTCGAGGAGAACGGCACGTGCGGTGCGCTTGACCACGGGTCGGACGGTCATGGGAGAAATGTGGCCCGGCTGGTTCCACGTGAAACATCGCATGACGTCACCTTGACGGTTCGGAGCGTGATGTTTCACGTGGAACCAGCGGGTTCGTCGCGGAACGGCGGCAAAGTGCCTGGTCAGCCCCAGTTGGTCGCGGCCCGCTGCAACCACTCGTGGGCCCGGGCGATGTGCGGCATCGCGAGAGTGCCGGTGCGCACCACCAGGAAATACGTCCGCAGTGGTGGAATCGCGGGTTCGTGGAGCGGGACGACCTCGCCGCGTTTCAGCGCCAGGGCACACAGATAGCGGGGCAGTACCGCGAGCCCGGCGCCCGCGATCGCGCATGCGAGGACCGCGCGGAGGTCCGGCACGATCACGGTGCCCGGGGCGGCCGGGCGGGAATCGAAGACGGAGGCCCAGTACCGGGAGACGAAGGGCAGCGACTCGTGGACCTCGATCACGGGGAGGTCGTCCGGGGCGGGCGCGTCCTCGGGGCCGAGCTTCGCGGAGCCGAGCTGCTCGGCCCGGTGTGGGGCGGCGACCAGGACGTGCTCCTCGTCGCAGAGCGTCGTCGCGGTGAGCAGAGCACCTCGCGGACGGGCCGTGCTGATGGCCAGATCATGATGTCCGGCGGCCAGTCCCTCCAGGGTTTCCTCGGCGTTCCCGAAGGACGCGCGCAGCGCGAAGCCCTGGCCGTCGTCGCCGGTCAGCTCCGTGAGCGCGGGCAGAGCCCGCTCGGCGGTGAATTCGGGGGGACCGGCGAGATGCAGGGTGCGTAGCGAGGCGTCGTTGTCGGGCCCCGTCTCGGCAATCTCCACGAGGGCGTCGAGATGCGGCGCGGCCTTGTGCGCGAGTTCGTCGCCCATGGTCGTGGGGGTGACCCCACGGGCCTGGCGCAGGAAGAGGGGGCGGCCCAACTGCCGTTCCAGGGTGCGGATCTGGGACGTCACCGCGGGTTGTGAGAGGCCGAGCAGGGCCGCTGCGCGGGTGAAGGAGCCGGCCCGGTGCACTGTGACGAAGGTGCGCAGCAAGGCCAGATCCATGGCACGCACTCTCCTCTCCCCACCCTTCCTCCGGCCCCGGGCAGGGCCCAACTATAAATAAGTCGATAGGTCTCTGTCGCTACTGTGATTGGACACTGACACAGAGTCAACTAGCCTTGTGCGCGCGGTTCTTCGCGCGCAGAACCGAGGACGGTCCGAGCCACGAGGGGGGAGGCTCGGACCGTCCGTTGTGCGTAGCCGGACACCGACCGGCGGTACGTAAAGCGGTCACCGCGCCGACTCGTCCAGCGCACGCAACACATCGGCCACCAGGTCCTCGGGGTCCTCGGCACCGACCGAGAGGCGAACGAAGCCCTCCGGTACCGCGTCCCCTCCCCAGCGCCCCCGCCGTTCGGCGGTCGACCGCACTCCGCCGAAGCTCGTCGCGTCGTCCACGAGCCGCAGCGCGTCGAGAAAACGCTCGGCACGCGTGCGCGTGGGCAGCGTGAACGAAACCACACACCCGTAGCGCCGCATCTGCTGCGAGGCGATCTTGTACGAGGGGTCGTCGGGCAGCCCCGGGTAGCGCAGGCCCGTCACGTCGGTCCGTTCGCGCAGGGCCTGAGCGAGGATCAGCGCGGTGGCGTTCTGCCGGTCGACCCGCAGCTGGAGCGTGGCGACCGAGCGGTGCGCGAGCCAGGCCTCCATGGGCCCGGGAATCGCGCCGACGACCTTGCGCCAGCGGCGTACGGCGGCCATCGCGGTGGCATCGGTCCCGGCGACGTACCCGAGGAGGACGTCCCCGTGCCCGGTGAGCTGCTTGGTGCCGCTCGCCACGGCGAAGTCGGCGCCGAGTTCCAGCGGGCGCTGCCCCAGGGGCGAGGCGAGGGTGTTGTCGACGGCCACGAGGGCGCCACGCGCGTGTGCCGCCTCGGCGAGCCGTCGTACGTCGCACACGTCGAGCCCGGGGTTCGACGGCGTCTCGATCCACAGCAGCTTGGCGCCGTCGAGGAGGTCGAGCTGGGCGTCCCCGCCGGTCGGCGCGGTACGCACCTCGATGCCGTACGCCTCCAACTGCTCGCGCACCAGGGGCAGTACCTGGTAGCCGTCGTCGGGCAGGACGACCGCGTCGCCGGCGCGCAGCTGGGAGAAGAGCACCGACGAGATGGCGGCCATGCCGGAGGCGAACACCAGCGTCTCGACATCGTCCCGCCCTGGCGCCTCCAGCTCGCCGATGGCGCGCTCCAAGTGGGTCCAGGTGGGGTTCTCGTCCCGCCCGTACTTGTACGGGCCCGTCGCCTCGCCCGGGAGATGGAAGTGCGCGGCGAACACCGGCCCGGGGAGCGTCGGGTCGTACTTGACCGGCTCGGGCAGACCGGCCCGCACCGCGCGCGTGCCGTCCCCTGCACCCTTGTCTGCAGCGGAATCACTCATACCGCTCGTCCCTCCACTTCGTCACGCACTGCGGCGAGCAGACCAGCGCTCGCCGCCTCCACCATCTCAAGACACTCCTCGAAGCCGTCCAGGCCCCCGTAGTACGGATCCCGTACGTCGAGGTCGTCGCCGGCGTCCGGGTCATAGGAGCGGAGCAGGTGGACCTTCTGGGCGTCCTGCTCGGTCGGGGCGAGGCGGCGCAGGATCTTGCGGTGGCCGGAGTCGAGGGCGATGACGAGGTCCAGGCGGCCGAACCAGGAGACCTGGAACCGGCGGGCGACGTGGTCGGTGCCGTAGCCGTGCTCCTCCAGGACGGCGACGGCGCGCGGGTCGGCGCCGTCGCCCTCGTGCCAGCCGTCCGTGCCCGCGCTGTCGACCTCGACCAGACCGTCGAGCCCGGCCTCCGCCACCCACGCGCGGAAGACCGATTCGGCCATCGGCGAACGGCAGATGTTGCCGGTGCAGACGAAGCTGACGCGGTACGTCATCGCGCGCTCAGTCCCCTTCGGGCAGGACGACGTTGAGCGCCCAGGAGACGACCGAGATGATGAGGCCGCCCAGGACGGCGGTCCAGAAGCCCTCGACATGGAAACTCAGGTCGAGTTTGTCGGCCAGCCATGAAGTGAGCATCAGCATCAGCGCGTTGACCACCAGGGTGATCAGACCGAGCGTCAGGATGAACAGCGGGAAGGTCAGCACCTTGACGATCGGCTTGACCAGGAAGTTCACCAGGCCGAAGACCAGGGCGACGAGGAGCAGCGTCCAGACCTTCTTGAAGGTGCTGTCACCGGTGAGGGTGATCTTGTCGAGCAGCCATACGGCGACCGCCAGGGCACCCGCGTTGGCGATCGTCTTGACTAGGAAATTCTTCATGTGTCTGATCGTGACAGAAGAGATCGACTCCGAGCGTGGACGAGGGCGATGAAGGCATTCCGGTTGGATGAACTGGAGGCGGAGCGTGCCGCCAACGACGGTGCGTACCTGCAGTTCCTGCGAGAGAAGAACATGTCGGTCGGCCTGTACGCGCTCGATTCCGGTGAGCACGACCGGCAGCAGCCGCACAACCAGGACGAGGTGTACTTCGTCGTGAGCGGCCGGGCCGCGATCACCGTCGGCATGGAGACCACCCAGGTGGCGCGCGGCAGCGTGGTCTTCGTGCCGGCCGGGGTGGCCCACAAGTTCCACCACATCAGCGAGGATCTGCGGGTGCTCGTGGTGTTCTCTCCACCCGAAGCCTGACCCGCGTCTCAGGGTTCCCTAGGGGAACGGTCAGGGGAGGACAAGGGATGCGAGGCCCCCGTTCGGCCTTCGCCCGCCCTAGCATCGAGTGCAGGACATCAGAGATCCGGTACGAGAGTGCCGGACACAGACCGGACCCGGTACGAGCGACGGGCGGAGAGGTACAGGACGAGGACAATGCGAGAGATCTTCGCGGGACTGCCGTGGTGGGTGAAGTGGGTCGCGGTGCCGGTCATCGCCCTGGTCGTGTTCGGCGGGCTGATAGCGACCGTCGTGAGCATCGTCATCGGACTGCTCTTCAAGCTGCTGGTCTTCGTGGCGCTGGTCGGCGGAGTGATCTACGTCGTGCGGAAGTTCACGTCTAGCTCCTCCTCACGCGGCGACTGGTGAGGCCCTGCCGGCCGACCGGTGATCGGTAACAGGAATCACCGGTTCCCTCGGGCGGGGGAAGTTTCCCGGACAGGCCGTCTGCGGGCGGTGGCGGGCGGTTAAAGTCCGGAATTCGACGCGGGGACGAACCCCGCGGGCGGCGCACCCCCTCCCCGTGTTCCCCGCACGGGCTGCCTCCTCGCGCTCCGGGAGTGACCCTTGGCCACGGTTGACACCGCACCCGTAGAACCACACGCACGCCCCACCCTGCCCGTCCCGTCCACTTGGCCGCGCTCGGTGGCGGTCCCCGCACAACTGCGACCGGTGCCACAGCCAGGCCCGGCGGCACAGCCAGGCTTGGTGGAACGGTCGGGTCCGGTGGCACGGTTGCAGCCGGTGCCACAGCCCAGGCCGGTGCCACAACAGCGCCCGGTGGCGGCCCCGCCGCGGCAGCGCTCCGCGGCGGCCACCGACCAGCAGCCCTTCCCCGCAGCCCCTGACCGGCAGAGCTCCGCGACAGCCGACGGCCCGCAGCAGTCCGCCGCCACGCTCATCGGCTCCGTCCAACGGGCCATGCGTCTGCTGGAGTCCGTCGCCGGACACGAACACGGCGCCCCTGCCAAGCAGTTGGCCCGCGAGACGGGCCTCGCCCTCCCCACGGCGTACCACCTGCTGCGCACCCTCGTGCACGAGGGATATCTCCGCCGCGACAAGGGTCTGTTCTTCCTAGGGGAGGCGGCCGAGCGGCTGAGCAGCAGCGGGGCGCAGGAGAAACGTCGCAGCACGATCGTCGACGCGTTGGCGCAGTGGCGGGATTTGGTCGGCGCACCGGTGTACTACGCGATGTACCGCGACGGTGAGATCGAGGTGCTGTGCGTCTCCGACACCCCCGGCAGCCCGGCGGTGGAGGAGTGGGCGGACTTCCGTGAGACGGGGCACGCGCACGCGATCGGTCAGTGTCTGCTGGCCCAGTTGGGCGAGGACGTCCGCCGTGACCACCTCGACCGCTACCCCGTGCGGTCCCTCACGCCCTACACCGTGCGCGACGGTCACGCCCTGGTGCGGCGCCTGGACGGGATGCGGCGGACGGAGCTGGTGGTGGAGCGTCAGGAGTACGCGCTGGGGACGGTCTGCGCGGCGATTCCGATCACGCTCGGCGCCACGGCAGCCACGATGGCCATCTCCCTGCCCTCGCATCAGGCCGACCGACTGCCGGTCGCGGCGCGGCAGTTGCAGGCCGAGGTCGGCAGGCTTCTGGGGTCGCTCGCGCTCTCTATCAGTATCTGAAAACTTACTCCTTGTGATCTAACGTGTACGTTCAGCAATATTCCTTCAGTGTCACGGGGATCATTCCCGGCCAGGCGACGGCAGTTGACGGGATAGGCGATGCGCGAGTCCGTACAGGCAGAGGTCATGATGAGCTTCCTCGTTTCCGAGGAGCTCTCCTTCCGTATCCCGGTCGAGCTGGGTTACGAGACGTCCGATCCGTACGCCGTGCGGCTGACCTTCCACTTGCCGGGCGACGCCCCGGTGACCTGGGCCTTCGGTCGCGAGCTGCTGATCGACGGGGTGGGCATGGCGTGCGGGGAGGGCGACGTGCGGATCGAGCCCGTCGACCCCGAGACGCTGGGCGAGGTGCTGATCCGGCTTCAGGTGGGCAGCGACCAGGCGCTGTTCCGCACCGGCGCGGCCCCGCTCGTGGCGTTCCTCGACCGCACCGACCGGCTGGTTCCGCTCGGTCAGGAAGGTGCCCTCGCGGACTTCGACACCCACCTCGACGAAGCGCTGGACCGCATCCTGGCGGAGGAGCAGAGCGCGGGCTGATGTGTCGTCACGGCGGTGGGGCGGGAGTTGGCGTAACGCTTCGCCACGCGCCCTGAAGCTCCTGGAGGCGCTGTGAGCCCTGAAGGTCCGCTGGGGCCAGGGAACCGCAGTAACGCTTCTGCGCGGCCCCCTGGGGCCCTTCCCGCCGTCCTCAGCGCCCACGTGCCTACGGGTGCCTCAGCGCTGCTGTGCCTCAGCACTACGGCGTCTCAGTGCTTGCGGCGCCGGCCCTTCCCGCCGCGCGCCGCAGCGGGCTTGGCGCTCGGCGCCGCCGTGGCCGCCGTAGCCCCACCCGCTGAAGCCCCACCGCCTGTCGGAGCCGCACCCGCTGGAACCGCCTCGGGCCCCGGACGGTCCGCCGAGACCACCAGGGCCGCGAGGGCCGTGGTGACCGGTACCGACGCGACCAGGCCGATGGAACCCACCAGCGTGCGCACGATCTCCTCGGCGACCAACTCGCTGTTGGCGACCGCTCCCACGCTGCTCTGCGCGATGGAGAAGAGCAGCAGCAGGGGCAGGGCGGCGCCCGCGTAGGCGAGGACGAGCGTGTTGACGACCGATGCGATGTGGTCGCGGCCGATGCGGATGCCGGCGCGGTACAGCCCGCGCCAGCCCATCGACGGGTTGGCCTCGTGGAGTTCCCAGACCGCCGACGTCTGCGTGACCGTCACATCGTCGAGCACGCCGAGCGAACCGATGATGACGCCGGCGAGCAGCAGACCGCTCATGTCGATCGACGGGTACAGCCCGTGGATCAGGCCCGTGTTGTCGTCCGTGTTCCCGGTCAGCGCGGCCCAGCCGATGAACACCGAGCCCAGGACGCCGATCAGTACCAGCGACATCAGGGTGCCGAGCACCGCCACCGACGTTCGCGCCGACAGGCCGTGGCACATGTAGAGGGCGATGAGCATGATGGCGCTCGATCCGACCACCGCCACGATCAGCGGGTTCGAGCCGTGCAGGATCGCGGGCAGGATGAAGAAGTTCAGGATCATGAAGCTGATGGCCAGCGCGACCAGCGCCATGACGCCACGCAGCCGGCCCACCACCACGACGGCCAGCGCGAAGATCCCGGCGAGCAGTGCCATCGGGAACTTACGGTTCACATCGGTGACGGAGTACTGCAGATCCTTGGGCGCGGAGGGTTCGTACGCGACCACGACCTTCTCGCCCTGATGCAACTGCCGTGACTGGTCGGGCTGCACGATCTCCGTGAACGTACGGCCCTTGTCCTTGCCGGTGGAGACCGTGACCGTGGCCTTCTTGCAGGTGCCGGCCGCCTCCTGCGCGGCAGAGGAGCCCTCGGCGGTGGAGGTGTCCCCGGTCGAGCCTCCGCCCGAGGCGTTCACCGACGCGCAGCTCACGCTGACGACCTTGGTGACCGTCGCCTGCTGTGTCTGCCGGTCGAAGCCGACGCCGGTGCGTTTGTGCGACGGGGCGCCGCCGGGCCAGAGGACCACCATGCCGACCACGACCGCCACCGTGAACGGGATCAGGATCGCCGCGATGACCTTCCGCAGATGCCGGGAGACGGGGGCGGCGGGGCCGTGGCTGTGCGAGTGACCGTGGCCACCGCCTGCCCCGGAACCGTGCCCGCCGTCTCCACCCGGTCCGTGTCCGCCGTCCCCACCCGATCCGTGGTCGTGCCCGGAACCGGAACCGTGGTCGTCGCCGGATCCCTGGCCGTGGCCATGCGGCGGCCCGGTCGGCGGGTACGGGGGCTGCTGTGTCGTGGTCACCGCCCGATCATCGCAAGAACGCCGGAGGCCCACTGTTCACCGCGCCACTTATGACGCTAGCGTGGAGGCACCTTTGCACACGCGGGAGCTCGGAGCACCGGGCTGAGAGGGCGCTGACCTTCGTCTCTGCGATGTTTCACGGGAAACGTCACCTGAATCGAGTGATGTTTCACATGAAACATCGGCTGACGGAAGCCGCTGCGTCGACCGCCGAACCTGTTACCGGGTAATGCCGGCGTAGGGAGTAGGTCTCATGACCAACAAGGACGCACGCACGCCTGCCTCCAGCCAGGACGAACAGCCCATTCCGGGCGAGAAGTCCGCACGGGCCGAGCAGCCGACCGGGGCCGAGGAGTCCCCTGAGGCCGGGAAGTCCGCCGGCTGGCACAAGAGGTATGTCGAGGGCTCGCGCCCCGATCTCCGGGTGCCGGTCCGTCAGGTGCACCTCACCAACGGGCAGTCCGTGACGCTGTACGACACCTCCGGCCCGTACACCGATCCGCTCGTCGACACCGATGTCCGCAGGGGGCTGGCGCCGCTGCGGGAGAACTGGATCATCGCCCGCGGCGACACCGAGGAGTACGCGGGCCGTCCCGTCCGCCCCGAGGACGACGGGATCAAGCACACCTCACCGCGTGGTGGACTGCGCAACCTCGACGCGGTGTTCCCCGGCCGGCCGCGTCAGCCGCGCCGAGGCCGTGACGGTACGCCGGTCACGCAACTCGCCTACGCGCGACGGGGCGAGATCACGCCCGAGATGGAGTTCGTGGCCGTACGGGAGAAGGTTTCGCCCGAGGTGGTCCGGGAGGAGATCGCGGCCGGGCGGGCGGTGCTGCCGGCCAACGTGAACCATCCGGAGATCGAGCCGATGATCATCGGTAAGCGGTTCCTGGTGAAGGTCAACGCCAACATCGGTAATTCCGCGGTCACTTCCTCCATCGAGGAGGAGGTCGAGAAGATGACCTGGGCGACGCGTTGGGGCGCCGACACGGTCATGGACCTGTCCACCGGCCGCAACATCCACACCACGCGCGAGTGGGTGCTGCGCAACTCCCCCGTCCCCATCGGCACGGTGCCGCTCTACCAGGCGCTCGAAAAGGTTGACGGCCGCGCCGAGGAGCTGACCTGGGAGATCTACAAGGACACGGTCGTCGAACAGGCCGAACAAGGCGTGGACTACATGACCGTCCACGCGGGCGTGCGGCTGCCGTTCGTACCGCTGACGGCGAACCGCAAGACGGGCATCGTCTCGCGCGGCGGCTCGATCATGGCGGCCTGGTGCCTCGCGCACCACAAGGAATCGTTCCTGTACGAGAACTTCGAGGAACTGTGCGAGATCCTCGCCGCCTACGACGTCACGTACTCGCTCGGCGACGGCCTGCGGCCCGGTTCGATCGCGGACGCCAACGACGAGGCGCAGTTCGCGGAGTTGCGGACGCTCGGGGAACTCAACACGATCGCGAAGCGTTTCAATGTTCAGACCATGATCGAGGGCCCGGGACATGTCCCGATGCACAAGATCAAGGAAAACATCGACCTTCAGCAGGAGATCTGTGATGAAGCTCCGTTCTATACGCTCGGCCCGCTGACGACGGACGTCGCGCCGGCGTACGACCACATCACCTCCGGCATCGGTGCCGCGATGATCGCCTGGTGGGGCACGGCCATGCTCTGCTATGTCACGCCCAAGGAGCACTTGGGCCTGCCCAATCGTGACGACGTCAAGACCGGCGTCATCACCTACAAGATCGCCGCCCACGCAGCCGACCTCGCCAAGGGGCACCCCGGTGCGCAGGAATGGGACGACGCGCTGTCCGACGCCCGCTTCGAGTTCCGCTGGGAGGACCAGTTCAACCTGGCCCTCGACCCGGACACGGCACGGGAGTTCCACGACGAGACGCTTCCGGCGGAGCCGGCCAAGACGGCGCACTTCTGCTCCATGTGCGGGCCGAAGTTCTGCTCGATGAAGATTAGCCAAAGCATCACAGCGCAGTTCGGCGGTACGGCGGCTGCGGGGGCGACGGCTGAGGAGGTCGCTGAGGGGATGCTGCAGAAGTCGAAGGAGTTCGCGGCGAGCGGGAACCGGGTGTATCTGCCGCTGGCGGACTGACGCTTGTTCACGAGCGGTCTGTGCTTTCGCCCTGACACCACCGGGGCAAGAGCACAGACCGCGTGTCTCTTGCTTGAGCTATGGAGCCTCGATCCGATGCGACCGATGGAATCAAATTGGTTACTACGCTACGGATCTCAGGACAACGGGCTCCAGCGGGCGGCAGGATTCCTCTCATGGTCTCTACGAATCAGCAGACCGAGGTTCGTCATGGGCGCGTAGTTCTTTGTCGAGTTCGTCAGCGACTAAAAGCAGGGACGGGAGAGACTTCCGGTCTGCTTCGAGTGCCCTGGTGCCCATGCCGATGGCTTCGTCGATTTCGCCGGTTCGGGCGGCGGCAACTCCGAGTGTGAGGCGGGCCTCGGCGGCGCGCATGGGTGAGATCTCGGTTCCGTCGGGGCCGGTGCTGATGCGGATGACTGAGCGGGCGTGGGTAGCGGCGCGTTCGTCGTCTCCGAGGAGGCGGTAGGCGTCCATCTCGTAGAAGTCCCACTTGTCCGGATCGATTATGAAGTGGTGCTCGGGGTGGTCCGGGCGGGGCAGTCGGTCCAGGCGCGCACGTCCGGCGTCCAGGGAGTCACGGACCAGGCGGGCGTCTCCCATGCGGGCGGCGGCTCGTGCTTTGTGGGCGTAGAGCTGGACGCCGACGGAATGTGTCTGGTCGGCGACGTGTCCGGCTTCGACGGCGTTGAGCATGTCTTGCCATCGGCTCTGGGTGAGGGCGAACCAGGCCTCGATCTCCCAGGCCCATGCCATGATCTCGCCGTGGCCGGCCTCTTGGCCGATGCGGAGGGCTGCGGCCTTGCTGAGGTTGGCGGCCTCACGCTGGCCTCGGTCGTACTGGACGCAGGCGTTGAGGAGGAACAGCCATCCGGTGTCGACGAGTAGTTCCCGGTGCTGGCTGAGCGTCATCCGGCCTTCGAGCTGCTTGGTGACGTATTGCAGGCCGTTGCGCGTGCGCTCGTGCAGGTAGTCGGCATCGGCGTACGGGTAGGCGCGGGCCAGTTGGTCGATGCCCCCTTCGATCGACTCCAGGGCGGCGCTGTTGATGCTGGACATCTCCGTGCGTCGGAGCAACTCGGCTACATCCCACAGTCCGGCGCCACCCTGCGCGATCAGGGCGCTCGGGTCGTCGAGCCGGGAGGGTGTGGCCGGTCGTTCCAGCTCCCACGGGCGTGGGGCAAGTCCTGCGAGATGGCCCGGGATGCGCAGGCCGTCGACGACTTCAAGGATCTTGTGGAACTGGGTGATCCGTGGGCGAACGCCCGTGCCGCCCGTTTCGGGGCGGGCCATCTTGCCGATGTGCTCGCGCTTGTAGCCGACGGCCTCGGAGATCTTGGCGTAGCTGACGTTTCCGTGGATCTTGGCGAGTCTGAAGACTTCGCCGAAGTCGTGGTTGGCGATAGCCGACCGCACGTCCGCGCGTTCCAGGACGTGCGGCGGTAGCGCTGCCGGTGTCGGTGCAGCTCCGGTCATCTCACTTCCCCATTGTGATCGACCTGACGGTGTTTGGCGTTTCTGTCTGCTGTGCCGCGTCCGTTTCGCGAGTGTACCCACGAGGGGGGTCCCCAAGAGGGGGGAGCGACAGCCGGTAAGAGAGGTGCACCCTCGGGTCACCCTGCCGGGAGGGACTCGGCAGCCGTGACCTGAGACGGGGGCGTGTCATGGACGCGAGGAAAGCGCGCCGGCATGCGTACGTGGCCGAGGAACTGAACGCGATGGCTCATTGGTACACGCGGCCTGATCCGTCCTCCGGCGGGCACTTCCTGACGCTGACGCTCCTTGCCGAGTTCAGCGACACCGGACGCATCGCGCGTGATCAGACGGCTGTGTTCCTCCGGAGCGTGGGCGCGGATGCCGCTGTAGATGATGCCCAGTTGGCCGTCTCGGAGCTGGTCGGCAACGTGGTCAACCACGTGGTGCCGGATCGCTGCCTTGCCCGCCCTGGCGCGAGCCGCCGTATCGACGTGATCTTCAAGATGTGGCCGAAGTGGCTGTTCATCGGGGTCGCGGATGAGGACTCGACTCCTCCGGTGCTTCCCCTGGGCGACTCGTTCTTGCCTGGGCTGGCGGGGGAGCTGTCGGAAGCGGTCTTACCCGACTGCGGCCGTGGGCTGCTGATTCTTCAGCGACTGGCTGCGGCGGTCTGGTGGACACCGGAGGACAAGGGCGGCAAGACCGTGTGGTGCCGATTCGACCTCGGCGGCGGAGGCGGTGACCAACCGTCCTGATGATCTCCGGCTGACGCTACGCGTTTCGCTCCCTCGGGAGTGAGCGGCGGCCGGGGGCCGGAGGTTGATTCCTCCGGCGGACGGGGCGCGCCTCCTGGAGCTCCGCCGGGTTCCCCACTCGGTGCCAGGAGGCCCGCTTCACAACCAAAGACGGAGACCGGGCCACCCCCTTAGCCCTGGAAAAGCGGAGGGTGACCCGGTTGGGGAACGCGAAGATCCCCGGTGCCTGATGGTACCGGGGCCGTTGTGCTGTGCATCTGCCTTGGACCAAAGAGAGTTGATGATCCGTTACCTAGATCAGGGCAGAGGTGGGCAAGGTGTCTGGCGCGGGTGAGAATTGGCTGAGCGATGGACTCGGCGACGTTGCGGGGGCGGACTTTGGTCTGTGGGTGTCGGGTGTCGACTACATCGCGGGCTGGCGTGAAGCGCGGGAGTCCGCTGATCAGTTGAACCGGGCATTCCTCGGTGTCGGGTTCGAGCTGTCCGAGTTACGGGCCGTCGCCTCGGCGAACGAGGAGGGGCGCGGTGTGGTGCGGGTGGCGGGCTGGCCGGGTGCGGTGGATCGGCTCGCTGGACTCCTGGAGCCGCTCGCGGACGGCGACGGCGGCGCGCGATGAGGCGTCTTTTCGCTGGTGAGCGGTGCGGGTGGGCACGTCGGCGGCTGTTGAGACTTTGGGCGGTAGCTGCCATGGGGCGAGTGAACAGGGGGCCTTACGCTCGCCGGCGGATCGGGCAGTCTCTTGGAGCCTGCCCGCGTTTAGCCCGATCGGCCCCCTGTTCTTCGAGGCTCGCCCCATGGGAGCTGCCTAAAGTCTCGGCAGCCGGCGACCCCCAGCCCCCAACACCCCGGCAGGCGACGGCCGTTCGACGCTTCAACTCCTCCGGCAAGCTGTGGTCGTGCGGGGCGCTTGCCGACCGGACGGGACCGGCGGCCACGCCGCACGCCCGGCCGGGGCGGCCGGGCGCCCCGGCGCGCCGCAGGCGCGCCCTTGAGGAAGTGAAGGCTGTTTCGACCGATCGCCGTTCCTGCTCAGAGGCGGGTGCGTCGCGTGGGCTGTTTGTCGGCGGTGATCCGATAGGCGAGTTCGGCACGGTCCGCACCGACGCGCAACTCTTCGAGGATCAGGGGGCGGCCATCGGCGCCGTGCGCGGTACGGGCCACGTGCAGGACCGGGGTCGCGTCGGGGAGTTGGAGGGCGGTGCGCTCGTCGGGCAGCGGCATGTGCGCGCGTACCGTCTCGGTCCAGGTCAGTTTGTGTCCGGCCTGGGTAAGGACCCAGTAGATCGCTGCCGGGGGTTTGCACGGCTCCTTGCCGAGCAGCGGGACGGCCTCGGCGACCTGGAAGGGGATCAGTGTGCGGTGCATGGCGCGCGTCCCGGTGGCTGGGTCGATCAGCAGGCGGTCACAGCCGAACAGGGCTTCCTCCTCGTCGAGTTGGAGGAGTCGGCCGGTGGCCTCGGTGGTGTGGGTGCGGTAGGTGCTGGGCTCCTCGGTCTCCTGCCAGATGTCGCCGTTGGGCATCACGAACTTGCCCTCGGTGGTGCGGCTGATGCGGCGCTCGACCGTGAGGAATGGGTGTCCGCTGGAGCGCACGAAGCTGCCCTTGCCGTGCCGGACGTCGATCAGTCCTTCCGCGCGCAGTGCCGAGATCGCGTTACGGACGGTCGGCCGCGAAACGCCGTAGCGGGCCATCAGTTGGGCTTCGGACGGCAGCATCGAGTCCGGGGCGAACTCGCCGGACAGGATCGCTTCCCGCATCACGGCGGCGACTTGCTGGTAGAGGGCTCCGGGGCGCTGGATCTCCGACATGGCGGCATCTCCGGGTCGAGGTCATAGTCACGTCGCACGCGCGACATCACTCGTCAGCATAAGTACTTGCGCTCTCGCCGTACAGACCTGCATAGTCGTAACTCGTAAGGACAAGTGACGTCAGCATCAGAGTTGGCGTACTGACTGGCCAGGGAGGCCACAGAAATGCAGTCCATTCCCGTGGACACGGCGCGACTGGGCGTACTGCGGTGCGCGGGCGTGCCCGAAGTGAAGTTCAGCAACTCCGAGACACAGGAGGTGAAGAAGGACCGGGACGGCAACCCGGTCTACAGCGTCGCGGTCACCGTGCGGCCGGACGGGCGGCGGATCTCCGTCATCGAGATCGCCGTGAGCGGTGAGCCCAAGGGCCTCGAAGCGGGCCAGGTCGTCAAGGTCACCGGACTGACCGCGTTCATGTGGTCGATGGGCGACCGGCACGGCGTCAGCTTCCGCGCGGATGCGATCACGCCCGTGCACTCAACTGGTGTGCACGGCAAGGGCGGTGACGCGTGATGGGTCCGATTCTGCTCGCCTTCGCGCTCGCCGTGCTGGCCTGGCTGCTGGTCGGCGACCTGGTGCGCTGGCATCGTCCGCTCTGGCACTGGTACCTGATCGGCTACCCGGTGACCGTGTGCCGGGTCCTGGCGACCTGGCGCAAGGTGGCCATGCTCAACGACCTCGCCGTCTCGCGTCGTCCGCCGCGCGGCCTGCTCGGCGACCTGGTGGTCAAGGGCGATCCGCTGCGGCCGATAGCACCCCGGATCTCCTTTCCCCGTGCCACCCGCATGGGCCTGACCGTG
Organism: Streptomyces sp. NPDC048504; assembly: GCF_043200035.1. Taxonomy (NCBI): domain Bacteria; kingdom Bacillati; phylum Actinomycetota; class Actinomycetes; order Kitasatosporales; family Streptomycetaceae; genus Streptomyces; species Streptomyces sp. NPDC048504. The sequence goes on along the minus strand of NZ_JBICXA010000001.1, from coordinate 100,318 downwards.
ACCGTGCGGCTGCACGCGGGCCAGACGCCCATGACGTACATGAAGGCGGCCGAAGCACTCGTCCACGCATGGCGGGTGCACGCGGTGCGGGTCACCTCACCGGAACGCGGCCTGGTGCTGCTGACGGCGACAGCTGCCGATCCGCTTCAGCGGCCCGGCTTAGCCACCGCTCCGGCCGAACTCCTCTCGGCGCTCATCGGCGTGATGGAGTCCGGCGGGGCGTGGGTGATGAACCTGCGCCTGGTCCCGCACTGGCTGATCGCCGGGGCCACCCGCTCGGGCAAGTCCACCCTGCTGGCCCGGCTGATCACCCAGCTCGCGACTCAGCCGGTCGCCCTGGTCGGCATCGACTGCAAGGGCGGCATGGAACTCGGCCTGTTCACCCGGCGGTTGAGCGCGCTAGCCACGTGCAGGCGCGAAGCGGTCGCCGTGCTCTCCGCCTTGGTGGTCGACATGCAGGAGCGCATGAGCGTGTGCCGGTCGGCCGGCGTGCGCTCCATCTGGGAGCTGCCGGACAAGCTCCGGCCGGTGCCGGTCGTCGTGCTCGTGGACGAGATCGCGGAACTGTACCTGTCCGACGGCACCCGTGAGAGCAAGGCGGAGGCGGAACAGTGCTCCACGCTGCTACTGCGTATCGGGCAGCTCGGGGCCGCGCTCGGCCTGCACCTGGTCGTCGCCGGACAGCGCGTCGGCTCCGACCTCGGCCCCGGGGTGACCACGCTGCGGGCCCAACTCGGCGGCCGGATCTGCCACCGCGTCAACGACCCCGGCACGGCCGAGATGACCCTGGGCGACCTGAACAAGGACGCCGTGGCCGTCGCTCAGACGATCACTGCGGAGGAACGAGGCGTGGCCGTCTGCACGGGCCCGGACGGCGGATGGAGCCGAGCCCGTTCCCACCTCACCCCGACGGAAGAGGCCGTGTCGACGGCACGGAAGTACTCCGGCATGACCCCCGAACTGCCCGCTATTGGCCGCGCCCTTGCGGCGCTGGAAGGAGACGACAAGTGACTGGAGATGTGATCAGCGAGGGTACGGCGTTCACGTTCGCGGTGATCTTCGGGATCATCACGGTCCTTCTCGTCCGCTCCCGCGACGTGCGGGCCTGGGAGGCGGTCTGTGTCGGCTTGTTCGGCGTCTACCTCGGCCAAACGCCCGTGGTCTTCACCATCCATGGCCTCGTGATCTGGATGGTCAGCGGCTTCTCGCACACCTGAGCAGAAGGGACCCACCACCATGCCCATGTCTCGCGTGAGGTGCCCGTTCTGCAAGGGCGACGGAGCCCGCAGGACCTGGACCGGACGGCTGCGGCGCTGCCGCGTCTGCCGGGGCACCGGAACCATCCGCTGACCGACAACCCCACCGACTGAACCACCGAGAGGACAACCCCATGGACACCGGCGCACCACCACCCATCCCCCGAGCCGCTTCGGCGGCCCACCCCGGAAGGTCACCACCATCACCCCGGCATTCACCCCGGCTGACAGGCGCGCCGCCCTCGACCGCGCGGCGCGCCTGCGTCAGCTCCCCGAAGCAGACCGCGACGCAATCCACATCGCCCAAGACCCTCAATTCCCGCGCTGGCTGGAGCAGATCACCGCAACCGGCGGCTGCGCCCACCCCGTCCACCTCTCCGGCTCGACCACCACCCTGGACGGCACGACCGGCGAGATCCTGCACCACTACGACACCCGCACCGAGCCCGGCGAGCGTCTGATGGTCCGCTGCCGCAACCGACGCGCCACCGTCTGCCCGGCCTGCTCCCGCCTCCATGCCGGAGACACCTACCACCTCGTCCGTGCGGGTCTCCTTGGCGGCAAGAACATCCCCGCCACGATCCGCAACCGGCCCCGGCTCTTCGTCACCCTGACCGCCCCGTCGTTCGGGCCGGTCCATCGCGCTGGGGAGATCTGCCGACCGCGCCGCGAAGGTGGAACCTGCGAGCACCGGCGCTCCCTGAACTGCGGCTTTGTCCACACCTCGGACGCATCGGTTGTCGGTCAACCGCTGTGCGCTGATTGCTACGACTACCCCGGCCACGTGCTGTGGCACGCGCACGCCTCCAAGCTGTGGGACCGGTTCGTCATCGACGTAAGGCGGCGCCTGGCCTCATCGGCCGGCATCGTTCAGTCCCGCTTCGCGGCGAACGCCCGGCTGTCCTTCGCCCGTGTCGCCGAGTACCAGAAACGGGCGGCCGTCCACGTCCATGCCGTCGTCCGCCTCGACGGTCCCAACGGGCCCGACGACGAACCCCCGGCGTGGGGCACTGCGGACCTGCTCACTGATGTCGTGCTCGCCTCGGCCCAACGTGTCCAGGTCCACACCCCCTACAGTCCCGCCGTGGGGGAACTGGCCCTGCGCTGGGGGAGCCCAGGTCGACGCCCGGCCTCTGCGTGCCGCCGGTGACGGGCCCGACGATGACGCGGTCGCCGCGTACGTGGCCAAGTACGTCACCAAGGGAGCCAGCGAGACAGGCGCCGGCACCGACCACAGGGTCACCACCTGGTCCGACATCGACACGGCACCCGTCAGTGCGTACGTCCGCACCCTCATGCGCGCCTGCTGGCGCCTCGGCAGCCTGGCTGAGTACGAGCCGCTGAACCTGCGCACCTGGACCCACACCCTCGGCTACCGCGGCCACATCCTCACCAAATCCCGCGCCTACTCGACAACCTACGCGGCCCTGCGCGCCGAACGCGCCCACCACATGGGCCACGCCGACATGCCCGACGCGATCACCGAACGGAACTGGCGCTACGTCGACTCCGGCCACACACCCGGCGCCGCGCTGATTGCTGCGGGTGTTGCTGACGACCTCGCTCAAAGTCGCGAGTTCGCGAGGGAAGAGATCCGCTCCGTAGGCGGTGGTGGCGTCTGAGTGGCCGGAGAGCCGAGAGCACCGCCACAGAGCGGCAGGAAGCGGCCTTGGATGCGTGGATCGAGCGGCAGATACGCGAATCTCCCCCGCTCTCCGATGATCAGTTGCGGAGTGTGGGGGAGATCCTCGGACTTCAGCTCATCCGCCGGAAGTCCGCCACACAGGCTTGAGGAGTTCCGGATCAAAGGTCTTGTTGCCTTTGCCCCCGGGCACCGCGACCACCGCACCCAAGACCTTCTTGATCGCATCGCGCTTCTGCGTGAGTGTCTTCGACTTCCACGCCTTGTCGATGTCTTCTGGAGCCTCTTCCGCCTCGGCCTTCAAGGCTTCGTGCTTGGCCTCGTCCGCACGCAGCTCTTTGATCCGCCGTTCCAGCACCGGAAGGTTGCGGAAGAACATCTCATCATCGATGTCCGTGTCCTCATCGTCGTGCCAACGACGCTCCAGTTCCTTGCGGCTCTTGATCGCTCGTTCCAGAGCCTCGGTCTTGTCCCAGTCGGGTACATCCTGGGCCTTGTTCGCGGCGTCCTTCTTCAGCTTACTGATCACCAGCTTCTCGACGGCTTCGTCCGTCATGTCGCCGCGCTTGTACGTCTTGTTGCAACCACCGTCCACGGTCTTCTTGCACATGTAGGCGTGCCGGTACTTGAGCCAGTCGTTCGCCTTGATCCCGATCATCTTGTTGTTGCAGACGGTGCCGTCTTCCCGCACGTGGCCGCACCGGAGAATGCCTGTCAGCAGGTACTTGTGGACCAAGCCACCGCGTGGCATGCCGGTCCCGCCCCCGCGCTCCCTGATCTTGGCCGTGACCGCAAACCACTGCTTGGGAGTGATGATCGACTTCCACTCGCCCACGATTGGCTGATCATCGCCGTCGCGGACAAGCTCACCCTTGATCTCGCGGTATCCGCACAGTCGCGCGTTCATCAGCACCTGCTTGACCGTCTGGTACTGGAAGGGATTGCCGCGACTCGTGATGAACCCGGCCTCCTTCCACTGCCGCGTGATCTCGGAAATGGAGGCACCCGCGATCACGTCATGCACGGCTTTTCGGATGGCCTCCGCCTCCTCCGGGCGGAGGGTGACCTTGTCGTCCTCCCACCCGAAGGGGCGCCACGCGGCTACGGCCTGCCCACGGATCGCCCGGCTGCGGTGGCTGTTCCGGCTTCGGCGCTGCTTCTTCCTCGTCTCGCTGAGGGACATGGCGACACCCACAAGTCCCTTGATCTCGAACCCTTCGGCGTACAGATCCTGCATGCCGTTCGAGTCGTGGTACACCCGGTCCTCGTGCGCGGTGAACGCCTTCAAGTAGCGCTCCCAGTCGCTCGGACGCCGGTACAGGCGGTCGTCATTCGCAGCCATGACGCCGTGGACCGGGTACCCCTCAGGGGTCACTCCGGCCGAGAGGTCAGTGAGCAGCTGCTCGAAGTCGTCGCGAACGACGCCCTCCTTGCTGGCGCTCTTGTCGTTGTCCGTGTAGCGGTACACGACCAACCACCCGAATCGCTCGGCGGCGTTGGTCATGTCGCGGTGCTGGTCCTCGATGCCGTGGGCGTCCTTCACCCGGCCGTCGAACGAGATCCGCGCGTAGCAGACGACGCACTTGAGATTGGGGTCGGCGGCCACCATGGCGCGGACTGCCTCGACGGCCGGCAGTCCCTCGGGTACGCCTCGTAACTTGCTGATGACCTCTTCACGCTTGCCCACGGGGCCCCCTCGGTCCGCTGAACGTGCTGGTAGAACCATCGTAGCGCATGTGTAGCTTTAAGTAATACTCAGTTCGATGAAGATCTCCCAGGACATCCGCCGTGAGCACGGCGGGAGCCGGGAGGAGATCGAGGTCGGGATGGAGCAGAAGTCGAAGGAGTTCGCCGCGGCGGGCAACCGGGTGTACCTGCCGATCGCCGACTGACGACGACCGGCTGGCTCTACCGTCCAGCTCTACCGGCTAGCTCTTCGGAGTGCGGCACAGGGCATGGTCGACGAGGGTGCCTGTCGCGCGGTTGAGGGCGGTCAGGTCGGGGGGCGCGGTGGTGGTCGTGATGGAGATCGTCACCGCGCGCCTGCCGTCCGCGCTCACCGCGGGGCGGGTGTTGACGCCTGCGCCGTCGCCCTCGTGGGTGTAGTAGAAACCGCCGCAGGAGAGCGGGATCTTGCGGAGGCCGAGGCCGTAGGTGCCCTCGGGCATCTCGGCCACGTCCTCCGGGTCGTCGGTGCGCTGGACGGTCTGCCGCATCTCGCGCCACTGCGCGGCGGGGAGCAGCCTGCCGTCGGCCAGGGCGCGGAAGAAGGTGTTCAGATCGGCGGTGGTGCTCACCACACCGGAGTCCGCGGTGTGCTGGTAGCTGTGTTCGGTGACGTCGAGACGCTTGCCGTCGGCGGTCGTCAGATACGCGTTGACGTGCGGGTCCGGCAGGAAGGGGTTCAGTCCGGGAACGGAGGTGTTCCGCAGTCCCAGTTTCGCGATCACCCTGTGCTCGACCAGGTCCTGCCAGCTCGCGCCACTCGCCTTCTCGGCGATCACCCCGGCCAACAGGTAGTTGGTGTTGGAGTACGCCCACCGGGTGGGCCCGCCCGGCTGGGGTACGAACACCGGCCGGTGCTCCATCGCCACCACCACCAGGTCGGCCGTCGGGGTGTCGTCGTAGCGGTTCTCGTCGAAGTGGTTGATCAGTCGGTCCTGGATCTCCGGGTCGTCGATGTAGTCGTACAGGCCGCTGGTCTGGCGGAGCAGGTCGCGGACGGTGATGCGGCCGCCGTCGTTGCCGTTGCCCGCGACGACTCCGGGCAGCCAGTGCTCGACAGTGTCGTCGAGCGACAGGCGCTTCTCCGCCACGAGTTGCAGGACTACGGTCGCCACGAATGTCTTCGTCGTGCTTGCCACGCGGAAGTGCGCGTTCCAGGGGATCGGATCCCTGGAGTCGGCCGTGCGGGTGCCGATGCGTGCCATGAGCGGGGCGCCGTTCGGTCCGTCGACCCTGGCCAGCACGTTCACATCGCCGCCGCCGGCCTTTCGTACGGCTGCGAGGTCCTGTTGGAGGGTGTGCTCGGTGTAGGGCGATGGCCTTGGCGACGTGTGCCCGGTGGTGGCGGTCGCGGCCAGGGGTGGGCCAAGTGCGAGCAGCGCCGCTGCCAGCACTGCTGCGCCGGTCTTCTTGGACGACGGCATCTGCATGTTCGTATCCCCCGGTGCTCTGGTTCCTGATCGGTGACGATCACCAGCCAACCGGATCCCCAGGCGCGTGAGGATGGGACTGCCCTCCGAATGAGGGGTGCACCTGGCCCCCCTACGGCCTACGGGTTCACCCCCCGTCCGTAGATTCACCCGTGGAGTGGAGTTGCTGCTGGGGGGAGGTGGGTGGTCGGCGTTGGGGTGCTGATGGTGTGGAGCAGCCTGCCTTGGTCGTTCATGAGTTTCCCCTCGACCTCAGCGTCAGCTCTCCGTCCGGCCGCTTCACCGTGCTCTACGGCGAGCGGGGCACCGAGGCACTGTTGATCGCGGGCGATCGGCTGATCCGTGGGACAGCCGTGAGGTGCTGGGGGAACGGCTCACCGGTGGCGGCCGTAGTCCGCGAGACGTTTTCCATTCGCGCCTGGCGGTGTCTCCGGGTGGGGCCCATCTGTTGTCGGTGGGCTGGTTGTGGCATCCGTACGGGATCGTCGAAGTCTTCGACCTGGAACGGGTGTTGGCGGACCCCGCCGTGCTGGCTCGACGGTGAGGAGAAATCTGCCCTGGGCCGACGGGAGTTGGGCGTGTGGTCGCTCGCCGAGAAGCGGTGGGTCCATCGCAACAGGGTCGACTTCAGCATCGTCACGCTGATCCCGCGGGGTGACACGGTCGTCTCGCTGTATGGGCATCCGCGGCTGATCGGTGTCACTACGGGGGTGTCGATGGCGGAATGGCCGGCCGTGGAGGTGCCCCTCAGAGATGGCAGACGGCAGTTACGGGGTCATCCACATCCCGACGTCCGTTGCGGCCCCGCACCCGGGCGGCACGCGACTGGCTGTCGCCCAGCCGGAGAGCATCGCGGTCTTGGATCTTCCTGAGGGGTGAGGGGCGAAGGGCGAGTGGTGATCGACGCGCCGTTGGCGCACGCGCCGGGTTCCTTGGCCAGTCGGACGGACCCCGCGTGCACGAGGTCGAGGTTCTTGGGCGCTGGCGCCACCGCGTCGGCCAGTACGGCGGTGGACTCGGCGTACGCGCCGCGCGGGGTGACGGCGGGCATGCCGTAGACCTCGTGGCCCAGGTGTCCACGGCAGAGTGACCAATTCCGGCGCACGGCCGGACCGCAGCACTCGGTCACCCCTGTGAACCCGACCTGGTGACCGGGTGTTCGGCTTGCGCTCCGTTGGGTGGGGGCGCAAGCCGAGGGGCTACTCCGGCTGGTGTTCGGGCCCCCCGAAGTCCGGGCTGGAGAAGTCCGGGCTGCTGAAGCTCGGACGGTGGCCCGGCTCCGGGCCGTCGTCGGGGCTGGAGAAGCCCGGGCGGTCGTAGCCGAGGTTCGGCATGCGACTCGGGGCCGTGGGGGTCGTACGGCGGAGTGTCGCCGTGCCAGGAGCCGCGAGCGCCTCCTGGAGGAACGGCAGGATGCCGCGTTCCAGAAGGGCGTCGTGCCAGGCCTCCCTGGCGCGGGCCACTTCGCCGCCCGACTCGCCGTAGGGGCCGGTGTCGGGCGAGGGCCTGTTGCGCAGAGCGGTGAGCAGCAGGCCGACGATGGCGACGAGGATCGCCGCCGCGGTCATGGCGCCGAACACCCAGCCGGCGGTGAGCATGGTCTTGGCGAACGCCGGTTCGGGGCTGAGCATCTTGAGGATGTAGCCCACGAGCAGGAATATCGCCGCGGCCGTGCCGGCGAGGACGGGGGTGAGGACGGCGGCTACGGCGATGGCGCCCGCACCCTCGGCCGCCTCCCCCAGGGTGGTGGCGAGCCCCATCGCGCCCACGCCGGCCGGCTCCGCGGAGCCGGTCTCGTGGACGGCCGACGGGGTGGACGACGCCGGCTGGCGCAGTTCCTCGCGGACCTTCACGTAGTGCTGGTACTCGGTCGCCGCGGCCGCCGTGATGAGCGCGGTGGCGTTCAGCGCCATGGTGCGCAGCTGTTCGGGGTTGAGCCGCTTGCCGACAGCGGCCAGTTCCGGGCGGGTAGGGGCGGAGCGCAGCGCCTCGTCGAGGATCCGCTCGTACTCCTGGCGGTCCTCGCTGTGCAGGTGCTGCGGAACGCTGTTCATGTGCATCCCCCGATGCTCCGTAGGGCTTGGGGCTCGCATGCCAACGAGCCGTCGGGCAGAAACGGAGGGGAGCCTGCTACGGATAAGCCGATGGTAGAGCGGCGACGGCACACGGTGACAGGGGGTTTCCAGAAATTGGCCCCTGGCCAGCGCTGTCGTCCGCCGGTCCTCCGGAGGGGACGCCTGCCCGATAAACGCTCAGATATCCAGCGGCAGTTGCTGGACCAGCAGTTTTCCGGCCATGGTCACTCCGCCGTCCATCGCGATGGCGAGTCCCTCGGCGTAGACGTGCGGTCCCTCGACCACGGGGCCTGCGGTGTCCTCGCCGTCCTCGGAGCCCACGTCGCCCAGGAGATACGGAATCGGGCTGTGGCCGTGCACGATCCGGGTCCCGCCGTACATGTCGAGCAGGGAGCGGACATGGTCGGCGCCGCCCTCGTCGCGGAAGGAGAAGCGCTTGGTGAACTTGCGGAACACGTCCCAGACCTCGTCCGCGTCGTTGCGCGTGAGGGTCTCGCGGACGTTGTCGTTGACCGCCTCGATCGAGTCGCCGTAGTCGAGGTAGGCGGTGGTGTCGGAGTGGACGAGCAGGTGGCCGTCGACCTCCTCCATGGCGTCCAGCCGGGCCATCCACTGCAGGTGGACGTCCTGGAGGCGGTCCATGTCGGTCTTCTGGCCGCCGTTGAGCAGCCAGGCCGCCTGGAAGGTGGCGGTGCCCGCGCCCGAGTTGACGGGGGTGTCGCCGAAGCGCTTGGCGCCCAGCAGCAGCAGCTCGTGATTGCCCATCAGGGCCTTGCAGTAGCCGCCGGCCGCGGCGGCCTCGGCGGACAGCCGCATCACCAGGTCGATGACGCCGATGCCGTCGGGTCCGCGGTCGGTGAAGTCGCCGAGGAACCAGAGCCGAGCGGTGCCCGCGCACCAGCTGCCCGCGGCGTCGATCAGGCCCTTCTCCCGCAGGGCGGCCACCAGTTCGTCCAGGTAGCCGTGCACATCCCCTACGACGAACAGTGGACCGGGGCCCTCCGTCTGCTGCGGGACGGCCACCGACGCCGGGTCCACCGCGACCTGAACCGTGTCACCCCGACGGATGACGGGCAGATCGCGCTGAGTGGGCGTGTAGCCCTCCGGATAGACCTCGTCGAAGGCCTCGTCAAAGGCCTCCTCGTCGGGTCGTACGGCCTCGCCGGGCTGCGCGCTGTCGGCGTACGGACCGGTCTCGTGGACGTACGCCGGTACCCGGAAGTCGCGCAACGTCGCCGCCCGCTCCGTCTCGGGTCCCTGACCGGCCCCCTGAGTCATCGACCCCTCCACCATCACGCCGCGTCTGCACCGCGTCGGACTGCCTGGTCGCAGCGGCCCGCGGTGTCGTGGGCCCATCATAGGAATGCGGATCGCGCCATGTGATGACCCAGGGGTGCTGAATCGGACCAGGACTCCGGTCCACCGCGGCTTTCGCCCCGATTGGGCAGGGGTTCGGCTGTTGGCCGTCTGCTTGACGCGGGTTGGACGGGGGTTGGTTCGCGCCGTCGGGCGGCTGGAAATCGCCGGTGGTGGTTGCTTGCGGTGGGGTGCGGTGGGGTGCGTGGCAGCGCGTGGGGCGCGTGGGGTGCGTGGTCGGAGGCGGTGGCGGTGGCGGTGGCGATTGCTTACGCGGGGTGTATGGGGGCATCGGTTCGGGGTGGGTCGCCCGCGGTTGGTGGGTGGGTCGGGGTCGTGGCGGTACGGCGAGCCCGCCGCTGGTGGGGCCCCTCTGTTTGTCCACATGGCTGAACGGGTTGGTGCCGGGTACGCGGCGGGCTGCGCCGTACCGCCACGACCCGCTCCCGTTTCGTCGGCGGCTGCGGGCGAGTAGGGGGCTCTGTGGGGCACCGGGCTTTGCGGGCCGCTTGTGCGGGGCTGCTTGTGCGGGGCTGGTCGGGCGGGGCTGGTTGGGCGGTGCTCGTTCGGGGTGGTGTGGGCCGCTTCCGTGGGGCTGGTGTGGACCGGCTGATCGGGGTTGGTGTGGCCTGCCTGCCTGCCTGCCTGCCTGCCTGCCTGCCTGCCTGCTTGGTGTGGGTGCCGGCTGGCTGTTCGGCGCTGGGTGCCGGTTGGTCAACTCGGTGCCGATATCGGGTTCCTGCTCTGGTGCGGGGTGCCTGCGCCTCGTGGGTTCCCGGTGCGCGGTCCGTCCGCCGCGGTGCCGGTCTCACAGCTGGTCCAGTCGGTCCTGGCGCCGGTGTTGCCGCGTGCCCGGCGCTGGTGCCGGTCGCCCGCTCCGTCGCCGGTGGCCAACGCGAGCCCTGGTCGCCAGGGTGCCGGTTTCACAGTCCGCCCTGTCTGCCCCGGTACCGACCGCCTGTCCGGCGCCGGTACCGGTCCCCACCGCCGGTCCTGCCCGCCAAGGCGGAGGCCTCACTGCCCGCTCTGCGGCCCCGGCGCCGGGTGGGAGTCCCGGCGCCCCGGGCCGGCCCGCCACGGGCACCTGAGAGGGATCCTGCGCGCTGCGGGCCGAGGGGAGTTCCCGGTACCGCTCCGGCCACCCCATGGCGCCTGGCGGTACCGTCCTGGCCGCGGCCGCGGCAACTGGCGGGAGTACTCCGGGCCCTGCCTAGGTGGGAGTGGGACCAGGGTGGCGGGGCGGATCGGGGTAGCGGGCAGGACCGGGGTGCCGGGTGGGAGTCCCGGCCCCGGTCCGCTCGCGACGGCACCCGAGGCTCGCGACGGCACCCGAGGCTCGCGACGGCACCCGAGGCTCGCGACGGCACCCGAGGTGAGCCTCGACGCCGGGCGCCCGGCGTCACTCGACGTGAGCCCCCCGGCACTGAGCCCCCGGCTCGGAGCCCCACGGACACCAGGAACAAGCCCGACCCCCGCCCCCTGCCACCCCGGCGGGCAGGGGGCGCGACGGCACCCGAGGTGAGCCCCGCGGCACCGACCCCCCGGCACCGAGCCCCACGGACACCCGGAACAAGCCCGACCCCCGCCTCCTGCCACCCCGGCGCCCGATGGAACTCAGGAAACCCCCACCCCGCCCGAGCCCACACCCACACTCACACCCGCCGGGACGGCACCGGCACCGACCCTGCCCCCCAGGACACCCCCGCTCCCTACTTCTACTTCCCCTCAGGCGACCGAGGCGGACTGACCGTTGTCCGAGGCGGACGTCGCTGGGACGACGTCCGCACGATCAGCTCCGTCGGTATCACCTGCTCGATCGGCAGGTCGGACTCAACCCCCTCGATCGCGTCGATGAGGAGTTGCACCACCGCCGTACCGATCCGCCGCGGTTTCAGGGACAACGTCGTGACCGGCGGCTCGGTGTTCGCGTACACCGTGGACTCGCTGCAGCACACGAGCAGCAGATCCTCCGGCACCCGCATGCCGTAGCGCCGTGCCGCCGCCAGCAGATCAGTGCCGTTGGGATCGAACAGGCCGTAGACCGCGTCGGGCCGGTCCGGCCGGGCGAGCAGCCGGTCGGCGGCGACGGCCCCCGCGCACGGATCGTGCGCCGGGTACGACTCGTACACCGGATCCTGACCCACCCGCTCGCACCACCGGAGGTACGCCGTGGTCGAGAGGTGCGTGTACGTGTCCGTGCTCGTGCCCGTGAGCAGGCCGATCCGGCGGGCGCCGGCGTCGGCCAGGTGGTCCAGGATGCCCAGGACCGCGGCCTCGTGATCGTTGTCGACCCAGGCGGTCACCGGGAGCGAGCCGGCCGGGCGGCCGTCGGAGACGACCGGTAAACCCTGCCGGACGAGCTCGCTGACCACCGGGTCCTGGTCGGACGGGTCGATGACGACCGTGCCGTCCAGGGCGACGTTCGACCACACGTCGTGGCGCGAGGTCGCGGGGAGGATCACGAGGGCGTAGCCGCGGGCGAGCGCGGCCGAGGTGGCGGCCCGCGCCATCTCGGCGAAGTACGCGAACTCGGTGAAGGTGAAAGGTTCATCCCCGTACGTCGTCACGGTCAGGCCGATGAGGCCGGACTTGCCGGTACGGAGTGTGCGAGCCGCCGCTGAGGGCCGATAGCCCAGCCGGTCGGCGACTTCTCGGACGTGGCGTCGGGTGGCGTCCGGGAGCCGGCCCTTGCCGTTGAGGGCGTCGGAGACGGTCGTGATGGAGACTCCGGCCGCGGCGGCCACGTCTCTGATTCCCGCCCGGCCCGGCCGGCTTCCTCGACGAGAGGTTTCCGCGCGGCTCACCTGGTGCTTCCCTGCTGCTGTCATGGCGAGCCGATAGTAGGGCTCAGGCGGTGGGGTAGTGCGGACGCATATGCACGCGTTGACAGGCACGTTTCTGCAAGGTCAGAAGGGGTCAACTGCCTTAGAAACAAAGTCAGTTAAGCGATGCGATGGCATTACGTGACTTGTCGGCGCGCATGGGCCTGCCAAGACCCCCATGTTTCGAAGAGGTCTCAACTCACCTGCACGAGGGATGCGCGCTACGGCGCGAGCTACCGGCGCATAGATATATGTACGGCGCGCCCCCGGTTCGTGCGCCTTCGTACGGTGTTGCCCCTGATGCGGATGTGACACGTGGGGCGATCCCGGCAGACTCCCGACAGAGGCCTGGAGGCGTCTCGCGCGGACACCCGGGGTTGCTCTCCCGCATCGGCCCTGTACGCCCCGGCGTCGAATCCTCATAAGGTGAGCAGTATTGATAGCCGGTGGTGCCGGTGGTGGTGGTCACAAGGAGGACTGCGGTGAGCGAGACGAGCCCGAAGCTGCGCGCCGAGCTGGAGGGTATCCCCACCTACAAGCCGGGCAAGGCTGCCTCGGCGGACGGTCCGGTGGCCTACAAGCTGTCCTCCAACGAGAACCCGTACCCCCCGCTCCCCGGCGTGATGGAGAGCGTCACCGCGGCCGCCCTGAACTTCAACCGGTACCCCGACATGGCGTGCACCGGTCTGATGAACGAGCTGGCGGAACGGTTCGGCGTCCCCGTCTCCCACCTGGCCACCGGCACCGGCTCGGTCGGCGTCGCCCAGCAGCTGATCCAGGCGACCGCCGGACCCGGCGACGAGGTCATGTACGCCTGGCGCTCCTTCGAGGCGTACCCGATCATCACGCGGATCAGCGGCGCGACGGCCGTGCAGGTGCCGCTGACCCCGGGCGACGTGCACGACCTGGACGCGATGGCCGACGCCATCACCGACCGCACCCGGCTGATCTTCGTCTGCAACCCCAACAACCCGACGGGCACGGTCGTACGCCGGGCCGAGCTGGAGCGCTTCCTGGACCGGGTGCCCGGCGATGTGCTCGTCGTCCTGGACGAGGCCTATCGCGAGTTCATCCGCGACATGGAGGTGCCGGACGGCGTCCAGCTCTACCGCGACCGGCCGAACGTCTGCGTCCTGCGGACCTTCTCCAAGGCGTACGGCCTCGCCGGGCTGCGGGTCGGTTTCGCGATCGCCCACGAGCCGGTCGCGGCGGCGCTGCGCAAGACGGCCGTGCCCTTCGGGGTGAGCCAGCTCGCGCAGGACGCGGCGGTCGCCTCGCTGCGCGCCGAGGACGAACTGCTCGGCCGCGTCGGTTCGTTGGTCGGCGAGCGCACCCGCGTGGCGGACACGCTGCGTGCCCAGGGCTGGACGGTCCCGGAGACCCAGGCCAACTTCGTGTGGCTACGGCTGGGGGAGCGCACGCTCGACTTCGCGGCGGCCTGCGACCAGGCGGGCGTGGTGGTACGGCCGTTCGCGGGTGAGGGCGTGCGGATCACGATCGGGGAGACCGAGGGGAACGACATCTTCCTGAAGGTGGCGGAGGGCTTCCGCAAGGAGCTCTAGCCGTCGCCGGCGGTGTGGTTCGTCACGCCTGCCGATGTGAGGGTTCGTAACGAGTGACGTCAGGGGGGTTGCCTCAGGGGGACCCCCCTCCGTAATGGGCTTCCGAACGGGACCCCCCTTCCGCTGCCGAAAATCCGTACGTCATAATAGCTTGTGAATGTGAACGCGTTCACAAGCGTGTCCCAGTTCGTCCCATGATGTGTGCGCTAAAAGGGGCAAACTGCCGCTGTACCACGGCGACATAAGGAGACCGACGACGTGGAAATGGCTCTGGCGCCAGAGACACTGGCGCGATGGCAGTTCGGCATCACCACCGTCTACCACTTCCTGTTCGTCCCCCTGACGATCTCGCTCGCCGCACTCACGGCCGGGCTGCAGACCGCTTGGGTGCGCACGGAGAAGGAGAAGTACCTCAGGGCCACCAAGTTCTGGGGGAAGCTCTTCCTGATCAACATCGCCATGGGTGTCGTCACGGGCATCGTGCAGGAGTTCCAGTTCGGCATGAACTGGTCCGCCTACTCGCGGTTCGTCGGTGACATCTTCGGTGCCCCGCTCGCCTTCGAGGCGCTGATCGCGTTCTTTTTCGAGTCCACCTTCATCGGGCTGTGGATCTTCGGCTGGGACAAGCTGCCCAAGCGGATCCACCTGGCCTGCATCTGGATGGTCTCGATCGGCACGATTCTGTCGGCGTACTTCATCCTCGCGGCCAACTCGTGGATGCAGCACCCCGTCGGCTACAAGATCAACAAGGCGAAGGGCCGTGCCGAACTCACCGACTTCTGGCACGTGCTGACCCAGAACACCGCGCTCGCGCAGGCCTTCCACACGCTCTCCGCGTCCTTCCTGACCGGCGGCGCGTTCATGGTCGGCATCGCGGCCTTCCACCTGTTCCGCAAGAAGCACATCACGGTGATGAAGAGCTCGCTGCGGCTGGGCCTGGTCACCGTCGCCATCGCCGGCCTGCTCACCGCCGTCAGCGGCGACACCCTCGGCAAGGTCATGTTCAAGCAGCAGCCCATGAAGATGGCCGCCGCCGAGGCTCTGTGGGACGGCCAGGACTCCGCGCCGTTCTCGATCTTCGCCTACGGCGACGTCAGCAAGGGCCACAACTCCGTCGAGCTGTCCATCCCCGGGATACTGTCCTTCCTCGCCGACGACGACTTCAGCTCCTACGTCCCCGGCATCAACGACACCAACAAGGCCGAGCAGGCCAAGTACGGCCCCGGCGACTACCGGCCCATCATCCCCGTCACCTTCTGGGCGTTCCGCTGGATGATCGGCTTCGGGATGGCGTCCTTCGTCATCGGCCTCGCCGGACTCTGGCTGACCCGCAAGAAGTTCATGCTGCCCCAGCATCTGCGGGTCGCCGAGGACGAAGTGCCGAACGTCGTGCTCTTCAAGAACAAGGCCCTGGGCCCGAAACTCACCAAGCTCTACTGGCTCGTGTCGATCTGGACCCTCGGCTTCCCTCTGATCGCCAACTCCTGGGGCTGGATCTTCACCGAGATGGGCCGCCAGCCCTGGGTCGTCTACGGCCTCTTCCAGACCCGTGACGCGGTCTCCCCCAGCGTCTCCCAGGGCGAGGTCCTCACCTCGATGATCGTCTTCACCTCGCTCTACGCCGTCCTCGCCGTCATCGAGGTCAAGCTGCTCGCGAAGTACGTCAAGGCCGGCCCGCCCGAACTCACCGAGGCCGACCTCAACCCGCCCACGAAGATCGGCGGCGACTCCCAGGACGCCGACAAGCCGATGGCCTTCTCCTACTAGGCCGAGGGAGCTGCACAGTCATGGAACTGCACGACGTCTGGTTCGTCCTCATCGCCGTCCTGTGGACCGGCTACTTCTTCCTGGAGGGCTTCGACTTCGGGGTCGGCATCCTCACCAAGCTGCTCGCCCGGGACCGCACCGAGAAGCGGGTCCTGATCAACACGATCGGCCCGGTCTGGGACGGCAACGAGGTCTGGCTGCTCACCGCCGGCGGCGCGACCTTCGCCGCTTTCCCCGAGTGGTACGCCACCCTCTTCTCCGGCTTCTACCTCGCCCTGCTGATCATCCTGGTCTGCCTGATCGTCCGGGGCGTCGCCTTCGAGTACCGCGCGAAGCGGCCCGAGGAGAACTGGCAGCGCAACTGGGAGACGGCGATCTTCTGGACCTCGCTGCTCCCCGCGTTCCTGTGGGGTGTGGCCTTCGGCAACATCGTCCGGGGCGTGAAGATCGACAAGAACTTCGACTACGCCGGTACCTTCTGGGACCTGCTCAACCCGTACGCGATCCTCGGCGGCCTGGTCACGCTGACCCTCTTCACCTTCCACGGTGCGGTGTTCACGGCGCTCAAGACCGTCGGGGACATCCGGGTGCGGGCGCGGAGGCTGGCCCTTCAAGTCGGCCTCGTCACCGCCCTGTTGGCGCTGGCCTTCCTGATCTGGACGCAGGTCGACAGCGGTGACGGCAAGAGTCTGGGCGCGCTGATCGTGGCCGTCGTCGCCCTGGTCGCGGCGCTGGGGGCGATCCAACTCGGGCGTGAGGGCTGGTCGTTCGCGTTCTCCGGGGTCACCATCGTGGCCGCCGTCGCGATGCTCTTTCTGTCGCTCTTCCCGAACGTCATGCCGTCCTCGCTCAACCCGGACTGGAACCTCACGGTCACCAACGCCTCGTCGAGCCCGTACACCCTGAAGATCATGACCTGGTGCGCGGGGATCGCCACGCCGATCGTGCTGCTCTACCAGAGCTGGACGTACTGGGTGTTCCGCAAGCGGATCGGCACGCAGCACATTGCCGAAGCCGCGCACTGAGTCCAAGCGTTGAATCCAGCGCAGGGCATGTTTCACGTGAAACATGCCCTGTTGGGACCCCTTGAGAAGAGGGTGTGTTTCACGTGAAACCGATCGACCCCCGTCTGCTCCGCTACGCCCGTGCCACCCGCCTCTTCCTGATGGCGGTCGTCGGCCTGGGTGCTGTCGGTGCGTTGCTGGTCATCGCCCAAGCGATGCTCATCGCCGAGGTCGTGGTCGGTGCCTTCCAGCACCGGATGTCCGTCGGTGATCTAGGCACTCCCCTCTTGCTGTTGGCGACGGTCGCCGTCGGCCGCGCCTTGGTCTCCTGGCTCACCGAACTCGCCGCCCACCGGGCCAGCGCCGCCGTGAAGTCGGAGCTGCGGGGGCGGTTGCTGGAGCGTTCCGTGGAGCTGGGCCCCGGCTGGCTGAGCGGGCAGCGGACCGGATCGCTGGTTGCCCTCGCCACCCGAGGTGCCGACGCCCTCGACGACTACTTCTCGCGCTATCTCCCGCAGTTGGGGCTCGCGATCGTCGTCCCCGTGGCGGTGCTGGCGCGCATCGTCACCGAGGACTGGGTCTCGGCGGCGATCATCGTGGGCACCCTGCCGCTCATCCCGCTCTTCATGGTGATGATCGGCTGGGCCACTCAGTCCCGGATGGACCGGCAGTGGCAATTGCTGTCGCGGCTCTCTGGGCACTTCCTGGACGTTGTCGCCGGACTGCCCACCCTGAAGGTGTTCGGCCGGGCCAAGGCACAGGCCGAGTCGATCCGCCGGATCACCGGCGAGTACCGGCAGGCGACCATGCGGACGCTGCGGATCGCCTTTGTCTCCTCGTTCGCCCTGGAACTGCTCGCCACGCTCTCCGTGGCCCTGGTCGCCGTGACGATCGGCATGCGCCTGGTCCACGGCGACATGGACCTGTACATCGGTCTCGTCGTCCTCGTCCTGGCGCCGGAGGCCTATCTGCCGCTGCGTCAGGTCGGCGCGCAGTACCACGCGGCGGCGGAGGGCCTCGCCGCGGCCGAGCAGATCTTCTCGGTACTGGAGACGCCGGTACCGGCCTCCGGCACCACCGAAGTGCCGTCGGACGCCCTGGCCTTCGAGGGCGTGACGGTCCGGTACCCCGGGCGGTCCGCAGACGCCGTGTCGGACGCGTCCTTCGCCGTGGCCCCCGCAGAGACGGTCGCCCTCGTCGGCCCGAGCGGCTCGGGCAAGTCCACTCTGCTGAACGCCCTGTTGGGGTTCGTCCGGCCCACCGAGGGCCGGGTGCGCGTCGGGGGAGTCGATCTCACCGACGTCGACCTGGAACGGTGGCGGTCACGGATCGCCTGGGTGCCGCAACGCCCGCAGCTGTACGCCGGGACGATCGCCGAGAACGTACGGCTCGCCCGCCCCGACGCCGACGACACCGCCGTACGGCGGGCATTGGCCGATGCGGGTGCTCTGGACTTCGTGGACGCGTTGCCCGAGGGCATCGGGAGCGTACTCGGTGAGGACGGGGCCGGGCTGTCCGCCGGGCAGCGGCAACGGCTCGCCCTCGCCCGGGCCTTCCTCGCCGACCGGCCCGTCCTGCTCCTCGACGAACCGACGGCCGCGCTGGACGGAGCGACCGAGGCCGAAGTGGTCGAGGCGGTACGGCGGTTGGCGGTCGGACGGACGGTCCTGCTCGTGGTGCACCGGCCGGCCCTGCTGGCGGTCGCGGACCGGGTGGTGCGGGTGACGGAGGGCGTGGCCGCGACGCGTGCGGAGGCCACGCCGACGACCCCCGAGACACGGATTGTCCAGGAAATCTCGGTGAGTTCCACTGCCGCCGACGAGCCCGAGACGCGGCTTGCTGCACATGCGGGTGGTGTCCTCTCCCGGGTCCGTGCCATGTCGGGTGCCCGGCGCGGTCGGCTCACCCTGGCGCTGTTGCTCGGAAGTCTCGCGCTGGGCAGTGCCGTTGGGCTCATGGGCACCTCGGGGTGGCTGATCTCGCGGGCCTCGCAGCAGCCGCCCGTGCTGTACCTGATGGTGGCGGTGACGGCGACCCGGACCTTCGGCATCGGGCGGGCCGTGTTCCGGTACGCGGAGCGGCTCGTGTCGCACGACGCGGTGCTGCGGATGCTGGCCGACACCCGGGTCGCCGTCTACCGGCGCCTTGAGCGGCTGGCGCCCGCCGGGCTGCGCGACACCCGTCGCGGCGATCTGCTGTCCCGGCTCGTCGCCGACGTGGACGCGCTCCAGGACTACTGGCTGCGCTGGCTGCTGCCCGCCGGGGTCGCGGTCGCCGTCTCCGCCACGACGGTCGGTTTCACGGCCTGGCTGCTCCCCGAGGCCGGTGCGGCCCTCGCGGTCGGCCTCCTCGCGGCCGGTGTCGGCGTCCCCCTCGTGACCGGCGCCGTGGCCCGCCGTGCCGAACGGCGGTTGGCCCCCGCCCGCGGGGCACTCGCCATCCGCGTGACCGAACTGCTCACCGGCACCGCCGAGTTGACGGTCGCCGGCGCACTGCCCGCCCGTACGGCGGAGGCCAAGCGGGCGGACAGCACACTCACCCGGATCGCCTCACGCGCAGCCACCGCCACCGCACTCGGTGACGGCCTCACCGCGCTGATCTCCGGCCTGACCGTCGCCGCCACCGCCCTCCTGGCCGCCCAGGCCGTCGCCGCGGGACGGCTCAGCGGTGTCCTGACGGCGGTCGTCGTCCTCACCCCGCTCGCCGCCTTCGAGGCCGTCCTCGGACTCCCGCTCGCCGTGCAGTACCGGCAACGGGTCCGCAAGAGCGCCGAGCGCGTGTACGAGGTGCTGGACGCCCCCGAGCCCGTACGGGAACCGGAGCGGCCCCGCCAGGCGCCCGCGACACCCTTCCCGCTCGTCGTACAGGGACTGGCCGCCCGGCACACCGGTCAGGACCGGGACGCGCTCACCGGACTCGACCTGACGCTGGAGAAGGGTCGCCGGGTCGCGGTGGTCGGGTCCTCCGGGTCCGGCAAGACGACGCTGGCACAGGTGCTGCTGCGCTTCCTGGACGCGGACTCCGGCACGTACACGCTGGCCGGTGTGGACGCGTACGCCCTGGACGGCGACGACGTACGACGGCTCGTCGGGCTGTGTGCGCAGGACGCGCACCTCTTCGACAGCTCGGTGCGCGAGAACCTGCTCCTCGCGAAGAAGGACGCAACCGAGGACGAGCTGCGGGCCGCGCTGGAGCGTGCCCGGCTGCTCGACTGGGCGGACGGGCTGCCCGAGGGCCTGGACACGCTCGTGGGTGAGCACGGGGCACGGCTCTCCGGCGGGCAGCGGCAGCGGCTGGCGCTCGCCCGCGCGCTGCTCGCCGACTTCCCGGTACTCGTGCTCGACGAGCCCGCCGAGCACCTGGACCTGGCGACCGCCGACGCGCTCACCGCCGATCTCCTGGCCGCCACGGAAGGCCGTACGACACTGCTCATCACCCACCGGCTCGCGGGCTTGGAGGACGTGGACGAGGTGATCGTGCTGGACGAGGGGCGGGTGGTGCAGCGAGGTCCGTACGCCGGACTGGCCTCCGTGGAGGGGCCGTTGCGGGGGATGGCGGAGCGGGAGGCGGAGTCGGAGCTGTTGGTGGCGGCCGGGTAGGGGTCCGGCGGCCGAGCCGCTCGACTTTCCGTGACAAAGGGGACTAACTAGGCTCGGGATATGTCAGCCGCCGAGCGCCCCGGTCCCCTGTCGCCCGACCCGGGCCTGTCGGCCGAACTGGCTGCCCGCGTCCCGCAGTTGCTGGAAGCCATGCGGTCCGTGGGGAGCGGGCTCGAACCGCACTCCACGCTGGAGCGGATCTGCGAGGCGGCGGCCACGCTGACGGACGCCCGCTACGCGGGGATCGGTGTCGTTGACGAGGACGGCGACGCGCTCGCCGACTTCGTCTTCCACGGGGTCGACACGGAGACCGCGCGGCGCATCGGGCGGTTCCCCGACGGGCACACGGGGCTGCTCGGCGCGCTCATCCGGGAGCCGGAGCCGGTACGGCTGGTGGATGTGAGCGAGGACCCCCGGTCCTGGGGCTTCCCCGAGCACCATCCACGGATCCGCGGCTTCCTCGGCGTTCCCATCCGCGTTCAGGGGGAGGTCTTCGGGAACCTCTATCTCGGCGAGAAGCGCGGCGGCGACCCCTTCAACGACTACGACGTCAGCATGGTCCGAGTGCTGGCGGCCGAGGCGGGTATCGCCATCGGCAACGCCAGGCTGTACGAGGCCGCCAAGCAGCGCGAGCGGTGGATCGACGGGTCGGTGGCCGTCACGACCGCCCTGCTGTCCGGCGGGGACGCCGAGGACGCGCTGCAGGTCGTCGCGGAACGGGCCCGCCGGCTCTCCGGTTCGGCGGCCGGGATCGTGCTGCTGCCCGCCGCCGAGGGCGGCATGGAGATCGTCGCCGTGGCCTCGGAACAGCCGTCGGACCAGCTCGGCAGGGTCGTCCCGCCGGACAGCGAGATCGTCGCCCAACTCCTCGGCGGACAGCCGGTGTTCGTGGCGGACGCGGCCACCGATCCCCGTATGCTCAGCGCCCTGGCGCGCGCGTACGGGCCGATCATGGCGCTGCCTTTGCAGAGCGGAGGGCGTGTCCTGGGGGCCCTGGTCACGCCCCGCGCGCAGGGCGAGCGGCCGTTCACGGAGGCCGAGCGCACCCTCGCGATCCAGTTCGCCTCGCAGGCCGCGCTCGCGCTGATGATGGCCGAGGCACAGCGCGACCGGGAGCGGCTCGCGGTGTACGAGGACCGCGACCGGATCGCCCGCGACCTGCACGACCTGGTCATCCAACGGCTGTTCGCCACCGGGATGATGCTGGAGAGCGCCCAGCGGGGGTCGCTCGTCCCCGAGGTGCGGCACGGTGTGGGCAACGCCGTCGACGAACTCGACGTCACCATCCAGGAGATCCGCACCGCGATCTTCGCGCTCCAGCAGGGCCCCGCCGAGGCGCCCTCCGGGCTGCGTACGCGGGTGCTGCGGGAGATCAACATGGCGGCCGTGCCGCTCGGTTTCAAGCCCGGGCACCGTTTCGTCGGCGCGGTCGACACGACGGTCGGCGACCTCACCGGCAAGAACCTCATCGCGGCCCTGCGCGAGGCGCTCTCCAACGCGTTCCGGCACGCGGAGGCCGCTCGCATCGAGGTCGTCGTCGACGCGACCGCGACCCTGCCGGACGGGCGGCCCGGAGTACGGCTCACCGTCGCGGACGACGGGGTCGGCATCCCGGCCGGCGGTCGGCGCAGCGGCCTGAAGAACCTCAAGCGGCGGGCCGAATCCCTGGGCGGCGACAGCTGGTACGGGCCGGGCATCGGCGAGGACGGCGGCGGTACGACGGTGGTGTGGCAGGTGCCCCACTGAGCCCCGGCCGGGCCCCTGTTCAGAGCGGCTTCCACTGAGCCCCGGCGGGACCCTGTCCGCCGTCACTCCCACTGAGCCCTGTCAGGCCCCCGTCCGCTGTGGCTTCCGCTGAGCCGTTCGCAGCAACGCGTCCCCCATGCGTACGACTTGAACAGGGCCTTCGTCCGTCGCGCGGGCCACGATCGCTGACATGCGCTCATCTCGCCGTCATCCACTGCTCGTTCCGGTGCTGCTGTGCGCGCTCGCCGTCCTGGCGGCCCGCCCCGGCGACGATGACTCCCAGGGCGCCGCCGGTGCCAGTGCCGAGGTGGCGCGGCTGTACCAGGACGCGGCCGTCGCGGCGCAGCGGTACGAGGCGGGGCGGCAGGAGGCCGACGCGCAACGGGCCCGCGCCCAGCGGGTCGAGGGTCGACTGGACCGCGAACGGCGGGAGATCGCACGGCTGCACGAGGACCTGGGCCGGATCGCCCGTGCCCAGTACCGCAGCGGCGGCGGTATCCCCATGGCGGCCCGGATCATCCTCGCGGACAGCCCCGAGGATCTGATGCGCGATCAGCACGTCTTCTCCCAGGCGGATCTCGCCGTCGGCAACGCGCTCGGCAGGAGCCACCGGGCCGAGGTGCGACTCGCCGGCGACGAGGCGAAGGCCGCGTCGGCGTGGCGGACCCTGGAGAAACGGAACACCGAACTCGCCGACCTGAAGCAGGGCATCCAGCGGAAACTCGAAGAGGCGCGCGGCCAGTTGCAGGGCCAGGCGGACGCCTCGGTCGCGGCGGGCAGCTGCCGGGGCGCCGTCCGTCTCGACCAGCCGCCGACCCAGGTCACCGACCCGTGGGTCGCGCCGGTGGAGACCGTCGAACTGTCCGCGGGCTTCGGCAGCGGCGGCTCCCGCTGGGCGAACCGGCACACCGGCCAGGACTTCGCGGTGCCCATCGGCACTCCGGTCCGGGCGGCCGGGGCGGGCCGGGTGGTGCGGGTGTCCTGCGGCGGCGCCTTCGGCATCGAGATCGTCATCGAGCATCCGGGCGGCTACTACACGCAGTACGCCCACCTCGCCGCCGTCACCGTCGACCAGGGGGACCGCGTCACCACCGGCCAGTGGATCGCCCAGTCCGGCACGACCGGCAACTCCACCGGCCCACACCTGCACTTCGAGGTGCGGGTCACCCCGGACATGGGATCGGCGGTCGACCCCCTGCCCTGGCTGGCGCAGCGAGGAGTCCCGCTGGGCTAGGGCACTCGTCGCTCGCGTAAGGGACGGGCTCCGGGATTACGCCCATTACTACGGCTGCCGTTACCGCCGTTCCGCCAGCATCCGCTCGATCACGACCGCCACACCGTCCTCGTTGTTGTCGACCGTCCGCCCGGAGGCCGCGGCGAGCACGGCGGGGTGCGCGTTGCCCATCGCGTACGACTGTCCCGCCCAGGTGAGCATCTCGACGTCGTTCGGCATGTCCCCGAAGGCGACGACCTCCTCGGGTGCGATCCCGCGCTCCGCACAGCACAGGGCGAGGGTGCTGGCCTTGGAGACGCCGGGGCCGCTGATCTCCAGCAGGGCGCTGGGGCTGGAGCGGGTGACGTTCGCGCGGTCGCCGAGGGCGAGGCGCGCGACGTTCAGGAAGACGTCCGGGTCCAGCTCGGGGTGGAACGCGAGGATCTTCAGCACCGGCTCGTCGGCCCCCGGGGCGTCCGGTGCCAGGAGTTTCTCGGCGGTGGCGAGGGTGTCCGGTATCTCCAGGTGCAGCTTCGGATACGCCGGCTCCTGGTAGAAGCCGTACGTCAGCTCGATCGCGTACACCGTCCCTGGCGCCGCCTCGCGTACCAGGCGTACGGCGTCGAGGGCGTTCTCCCGGGCCAGTTCGCGGACCTTCACGAAGCGGTGGGCGCCGGGGCCGCCGTGCAGGTCGACCACGGCGGCGCCGTTGCCGCAGATCGCCAGGCCGTGACCGTGGACGTGGTCGCTGACGACGTCCATCCAGCGGGCCGGGCGGCCGGTGACGAAGAAGACCTCGACACCCGCCTCCTCGGCTGCCGCCAGGGCCGCCACCGTGCGGGGGGACACCGACTTGTCGTCGCGCAGCAGGGTGCCGTCCAGGTCGGTGGCGATCAGCCGTGGCGGGACGGCGGCGGCCGGGGTCTCGGGCTGTCGAGTCGCTGAGGTCACCGGGCCATTCTCCCGCATATGCCCGCACGGCTGTGCGGGAGAGTGCACAGGTGAGTGGATACCACTCCTACCAGGGCCGTTGTACTCCACGGTGTCGGCGGGGCGGGGGTGCCGACTCAGCGGAGCTGGGCCGGAGCCTCCATGGCGATCTGCTCGAAGACCTTCTCGTCCGCGGCGAAGTCGGAGTCCGGGATGGGCCAGTGGATCACGATGTCGGTGAAGCCCAGTTCCTGGTGCCGGCCCGCGAAGTCGACGAAGGCGCCGAGGGACTCCAGCGGACGGCCGCGGTCCGGGGTGAAACCGGTGAGCAGGATCTTGTCGATCCCGGCCGCGTCCCGGCCGATCGCGGCGCAGGCGTCGGTCAGCTTGTCGACCTGCCCGCGAATGGCGTGAACCGACTGCTCAGGGGTGCCGTTCTCGAACAGCTTGGGGTCGCCGGTGGTCACCCACGCCTGCCCGTACCGGGCGGCGAGTTTCAGCCCGCGAGGACCGGTGGCCGCCACCGCGAAGGGCAGCCGGGGCCGCTGCACGCAGCCCGGGATGTTCCGCGCCTCGTGCGCCGAGTAGAAGTCCCCCACGTACGACACCGAGTCCTCGGTGAGCAACCGGTCCAGCAGCGGAACGAACTCCCCGAACCGGTCGGCACGCTCACGCGGGGTCCAGGGTTCCTGGCCGAGCGCGGTGGCGTCGAAGCCGGTGCCGCCCGCGCCGATGCCGAGGGTGACCCGCCCGTCGGAGACGTCGTCGAGCGAGATGAGTTCCTTGGCGAGGGTCACCGGGTGCCGGAAATTCGGCGAGCCCACTGCATGCTCATACCATCGGTCCTATGCGACGACCCAGGCCCCACGAGCCGACCATAACCCCAGGTGAGCCTGCGGCCCTCTACTGCCGGATATCCCAGGCGGACGACGACGACCAGACCGGCGTCGATCGGCAGGAACGTATCTGCAGGGAGATCGCCGAGCGCCGGGGACTCACCATCGACCCTGCCCACGTCTTCGTGGACAACAGCAGGTCGGCGTGGAGCCGTGGCCGCAAGCGGCCGGGCTGGGACCAGCTTCTCGAACGCGCCCAGCGGCACGAGTTCCGGCACGTCATCGCGTACCACCCGGACCGGCTGATGCGGCAGCCGAGGGACCTGGAGGAACTGCTCCAGGTCTCCGACGAGCACCGGATCACGCTGCACGGCGAGGCGAACCGGCGGGACCTGTCGGACCCCGACGACCGGTTCATCCTGCGCATCGAGGTCGCCCATGCCTGCCGGTCGTCCGACGACACCTCGCGGCGGCTCAAGTCGGCGCTGAAGGAGCGTGCCGAGAACGGTCTGCCGCACTCGGGCAAGCGCCGCTTCGGGTACGAGGTGGGCGGTGTGACGATCAAGGAGGACGAGGCCGAGCTCGTCCGCGAGGTCTTCGACCGGTACCTCAAGGGCCAGAGCCCGAGCGCGATCGCCCTCGTCTTCCACCAGCGCGGCATCAAGACCGTGTATGGCAAGGAGTGGTCACAGGGCACGGTTCGCGCGCTCCTCGACTCCCGCCACGTCGCCGGCATCCGTATGCACCAGGGTGAAGAGGTCGGGCCGGGCAAGTGGCCCGCGATCATCGACCGGGGCACCTGGGAGGAGACCCGGGCCCGGCGTGAGTACCGCTCCGCGATCCACCAGACCAACCTGGAGCTGCGCCGCTTCTATCTCCTGCGTGGACTGGTCATGTGCTCGCGCTGCGGCACGCTCATGTCCGGCACGAAGGTCGGCGCGGTGCCGTCCTACCTGTGTACGCGCAAGAGCCGTAACGGCGACAAGAAGTGCGTGCGGCGCATCGTCGCGGTGAAGCTGGAGAAATTCGTCACGGAGGCCGCCATCGACCTGCTCGGCAGGCTCACGGTCTCCGGGAAACTCGCCTCGACCTCGCTGCCGGACGCCGCGACGGAGTCCGTCGAGGCCGATCAGCAGCAGCTCGTCGAGCTGAACGGGATGTGGACCGCGAAGGAGATCTCCACGGCGGAGTACCGCAAGATGCGCAAGGAGATCACCGACCGCATCGCCAAGGCCCAGCGCCGTCTGGTCGTACGGCCGATGAAGCTGCTCGACGGGCTGACGGGCCCCGGAGCGAAAGCCGCCTGGCACGCCGAGGAGATGACCGACGAGCGGCGCAACGCGGTGCTGCGGTTCCTGTTCTCCGGGGTGGTCATCGACGCGTCCGGCAAACCCAGCGGGGTCTTCGACTGGGACCGGATCGCCATCGAGCAGAACCCGCTGTAGGCAATGAAGGTCACGGTCCCTGAGCTCTGTGCCCGTCAAGGGAGCCGCGGAGTATAACCACGGATCGCCGGTTAACCCAACCGGCGAATCTCCGGAAACTTAAGAGCTCAGCTGCGGAGGACCTGCCAGTCCTTCGTAGGCGACACGCACGGCCCCAGGTGTTGGAGCACCTCGGGACCGAGCGCACGACCGACCGCCCATCGAACGACCGGCGGTGCGGGGCCTGCCAGCCCCGCACCGTCAGCAAGGACCTGCCCATGCCACAGCCGTCGGAGCGCCAGAACACCGCAGTCTCCGTACGACCGTCCGGCCGCCGAGAGGCCCAGGAAGCGGCCCGCGCCCAGGCCCTGGAGCGTGTCTGCGCGGGATTCAGGACGACGATCAGCCCGCACAGCGCGGCGCGGCTGGCCGACCTGATGACGACCACGACGTACGCGAAGGCCGCGTAGACGCAGCAGCAGCCGCAGACATGGGAGCGGCCCCCGGCGTTGGAGCGCCGAAGGCCGAAACGACTCCCAGACGACCGCCCATAAACGATCTGTCCCGGTGCCGGGCCTGCCAGCCCGTACGGCACCGAGTGAGGAAGTTCTGTGCCCCAGGGTACGTTCTCGCCCACCCGCAACGCATCCCCTCAGACCAACACCCGCTTCGACGAGGTCGACGGTCCCGGTCTGTCCGTACCGCCGCACAACCTGGAGGCGGAGCAAGCCGTGCTCGGCGCCTGCATGTACAGCGCGGCGGCAGTCGATGCCGCCCGGCCGATTCTGCAGGCCATCGACTTCTACCGACCCGCCCACAGCGACATCTGGCGGACCCTGCTCTCCCTGCGCGACGAGGGATCACCCACTGATCCCATCGCGCTCGGCGAGGAACTCGGACGGGTCGGCGCCCTCACCCGCGTCGGTGGATCCCCCTACCTCCACACTCTCGCCGGTGCGACCCCAGGGCCGGCCAACTGCGACTACTACGCCGAGATCGTGCGGGAGAAGGCGGAGCTGCGCCGCCTCCAGGCAGCAGCGGTGCACACCCTGCAGCAGAGCGGTGCCGAAGGCGCCGACCCTGCCCAGATACGCGTGCTGCTGCAGAGCGCCCTCGACAGCACCGACTGGCGCGGATCGAGTGGTGGCGGCAGGCTCAGCCGGTTCGCCGTCGACGGCTGGGACTTCGTCAACAGCCTCGGCACCGAGGTCCCGCCGGTATGGGGCACGCCCGAGCAGACGGGATGGGCGAGCGGCGAGAGCCTGATGGTGGTCGGCCCGCCGGGGGTCGGCAAGAGCACCATCGCCCACCAGCTCGTCATGGCTCGGCTCGGCTTCCAGGCGCTGGTGCTCGGGATGCCCGTCACCGAGGGCAGGCGTGTGCTCTACCTCGCCATGGACCGGCCGCCGCAGATCGCCCGTGCTCTGCGACGCCTGGTACGCCCGATCGACGAGGAGACCCTCCGCGACCGGCTCGTCGTCTGGGGAGGACCGCTTCCGGCCACGCTCGATCGCGAGCCGAACCTGCTCGCCGAACTCGCCGCCCACCACGACGCCGACACCGTGGTCATCGACAGCGTCAAGGACATCGTCGGCAAGCTCACCGACGACGAGGCCGTCGGCGCCTACAACCGCGCCCGCCAGCAGCTGCTGCGCTCCGGCGCCGAACTGCTGGAACTGCACCACCAGCGCAAGTCCGCAGCCGACGCCAAGCCCGGCGGACGCCCGACGCTGGACAAGGTGTACGGCACCACCTGGTTCACGGCGGGCGCGGGCAGCGTCATGTTCCTGAGCGGGGGAGCGGGCGACGCGACGGTCAAGCTCCACCACGCCAAGACGGTGACCGGCGAGATCGGCCCCCTCACGGTCGTCCACGACCACCGGCGCGGCACCTCGCGTGTCGACGTACCCCTCGACCCGTACACCCTGCTGCGCGATGCACCGGGCGGCCTCACCAGCAGGGAACTCGCGGCCCTGATGACCGGAGAGGCGGACCCGAGCGCCAAGGAGCAGGAGAGGGCCCGGCGCACGCTGAAGGCCCTCCACGAGGTCGGGCAGGCCACCAAGGAGCAGGAGCCGGGCGGCAGCCGCCAGGTCCGCTACCGGGTCACGGCACGACACATGGCCGTCGTCTCCTGACGGAGGTGGGTTCCGGTGCCGGAGAGGCGTCCGGCGCCGGAACGGCGACTCACGCGGGCGCTCACGGCCCAGGTCCCGGCGACGGACTCACAGGCCCCTCACGCGGGGCTACCCAGCCGGTAAATGGCCAGGTCAGAAGCTCACGCGAACCCACACACGCCTCACACCACGGGTTACTCACGCGCGGCCCCCTCCTTGTAGAGGGGTCCGCGTGGGAGTGCACCTTTCCTCAAGCCCCAGTGCCCTGCCTTCCCGGAGCGATTGCCTTGCCTTCCCCTGCACCGACAGCCCCGGCCGCCGTCCGAGGCAGCCTCACCATCCGCGTCGGCATCGTCCTGCTCGCCACCATCGGCTTCGCGCTCTCCTACGACGCGCTGCGTCAGATGGCCGTCGCCAGCCATGTGCGCGGGCTGCTCACCTACCTCTTCCCCTTGGTAATCGACGGCTTCATCGCCATCGGCATCGTCGCCTTGCTCATCCTGCGCGGGGCCCCGCTGCGCTCCCGCCTGTACGTGTGGGCGCTCGTCGGCGTTGCCACCCTCACCAGCATCTGGGCCAACGTCGTACACGCCGTCGGCCTCAACGAAGGGACTCACCTACTCCTCAACAACGCGACTGTCGGCGCTCTGTCCGGCATCGCTCCACTCGCCCTCGCCGGCGCCGTCCACCTCTACCTCGTGATGAACCGCCACCTCGGCGGCGACGGCGCCATGGCGGACGAGACCCTCGCCACGGCGCCTGCCGAATCCGCCACGTCAAGGCAGGACCGTCAGGTCCGCCACGAGGAGACGGACGACGCCAACAGCGGGGTGCCCGCCAAGGCGAACGACGTGCCCATGCCCGAGGTGAAGCCCGCCGTCGCCATGACGCCGACCGACAAGAAGGCGCCCAGGACGGACCGGCGCAAACGCACCGTACCCGACGAGGAGCTGCTGACCATGGCCCGCGCCATGGGTGCCGAGACCGGCCAAGTCCCCCGCCCTGCCTTGGAGAAGGCGGTCCGGGCCAAGGGCTACTCGATCAGCAAGGACGGCGCCCAGAGGGCTGCCGACACCGTCAGGGCGGAACTGAGCGCCGCCAAGGACGCCGTCGCCACATGAGCGCTACGACAGAACGCAAAGCGTTGGCGGATCACGTTCCGCCAACGCCTGCCACAGCCTCCTGAGCGTCGCTGCTGGCCCGCGCCCCAGAACTTCAGCTCTTCACCTGCACCACGCCGACTCTGAAGCCCCGCCCTGTGACTGCCCTTTGCGGTCCTCGGGTCCACGCCCGCGATTACGGTCCCCATCCCGCACGACTCCATGGAGAAGAAGCCAATGTCCGACGAGCACCACGAACTCTCCATACCCCAGCAGCAGATGACCACCACCTCTGCCCCAGACGGAGCAAGCTGTAGCACTGGACCGTCCCATGGCCGGTCCAGTGCGCTTGCCTCCGCCCCGGGGGCGGCGGAGGAGGCCCGACACCAGGGGGCGCTGGGTCAGGGGTTCGTGGCCGAGGGCGGCCACGAACAGGGGCAGGAGCCGCCGGCCAAGGCCGGGCGGGGAGGACGTCGCCGCGCCCGCCAGCCCAAGCAGCGCTCCGAGCGCCAGACCTTCCGCGCCAGCACCGCCGAGGCCACCGAGATCCAGAAAGCCGCCGACGCCAAGGGCATCTCCAAAGCCCGCTTCATCGCCCAGTCCGTCCACGCCGAAATCCACGGCCGCCCCCGCCTGGACCACGACGACGCCCTCGACGTCCTC
Organism: Streptomyces sp. NPDC048504; assembly: GCF_043200035.1. Classification (NCBI taxonomy): domain Bacteria; kingdom Bacillati; phylum Actinomycetota; class Actinomycetes; order Kitasatosporales; family Streptomycetaceae; genus Streptomyces; species Streptomyces sp. NPDC048504. The sequence continues at coordinate 70,051 of NZ_JBICXA010000001.1, read as the reverse complement.
GAAGCCGCCCGCATCCAGCTGGTGCGCGCCGGCACCAACCTCAACCAGATAGCCAAGGTCCTCAACTCCGGTGGCGACGCACCCCACATCGCCCGCGCCGCCGACGCCGTCGCGGATGCCGCCACCGAGATCCGCACCGCCGCACGGAAGCTGGTGAGCTGAGACCTTGGTCCCCGACGTCTCCCGCGGCTCCCGCACCATCGGACTGATCCACTACCTCTACCGCACCAGCGACATCGAGGCCCACGTCGACCCACACCTCGTCGCCGCCTACGATCCCCACCTGCCCGACCCCGGCCGCGATGCGCACGCCACCTTCAGCGACCTGGCCGCCGACCTCGACCTGTGGGTCGACGCCCTCGGCGACAACGCGCCGAAGAAGCACGTGTGGCACTGCCCCGTCCGTACAGCCCCCGGCGACCGGATCCTGTCCGACGAGGAATGGGCCACCGTCGCCCGCCGGGTCCTGAACGCCACCGGCATCGCCCCCGACGGCGACGACCAAGCCTGCCGCTGGATCGCCGTCCGCCACGCTCCCGACCACATCCACATCGTCGCCACCCTCGTCCGCGCCGACCGCACCCGCCCCCGCCACCACAAGGACGGCACCCGCGCCCAGGCCGAATGCCGCAAGATCGAGAAGGAGTTCGGGCTCTGCCGCCTCAACGAAGGCGACGGCACCGCCGCCAAGCGCCCCACCAGCGCCGAGCGCCACAAGGCCGAACGCCTCGGTCAGGAAGCCGCCTCCCGCGAACTGCTGCACGAACACGTCCGCCGCGCCCTCGCCGGCGCCGCCGACGAGACGGAGTTCTTCGACCGGCTCGCCGCGGAAGGCGTACGCATAAAGAAACGCACCGCGCCCTCCGGCGATGCCCTCGGCTACAAGGTCGCCATGGTCGGCGACCGCAACGAGACCCAGGAACCCATCTGGTTCGCCGGATCCACCCTCGCCCCTGACCTCTCCCTGCCCCGCATCCGGAAACGGTTCACCACCCCCACGGACACGACCGCACAGCCCACGGTCCTGGACCCGAGCGGCGCCTCGGCACCAGCCCGCGCCCGCTACGTCGCAGTCCAGGCCGCCGACTCCGCCCTCGCGTCGATGACGTCCGCGGACGACACCACAGCGGCAGCCCAGCTGATCGGGGTCGGCGAGGTCCTCGACGCTCTCGCCCAGACCTCACCCCCCTCCAGCCGCGCCGAACTGCAAGCAGCCGCACGCCATTTCGAGCGTGCCAGCCGCTCCCACATCCGCGCCAAGAATCAGGAGATGTACGCCCTGCGCCGTGCAGCCGGCCAGATCGTCCACTCCGGCACGGCCCTCGGCCGCGGCCCGGACGGCGCCGCCACCGCCCTGATCCTCGACGTCGTGATCCTGGCCGTTGTCGCTGCCGCCCGCTGGCACGCCGCTCGTGGCCACGCCCAGCAGGCCGAGGCCGCCCAGTTCGCCGCCCGTCACCTGCGTACCGCCTACCAGGCCACCGCTGCCGGCCCACTGGCCACCCTGCGCGCCCATGGCGAACACCTGCCCGCCCCGAACCGGCGCCGCCACACCGCCACGGTCCACGCCGCCCTACCCCACCTCGCCGACCGCCTCCAGGCCGAGCCCGGCTGGAACGGACTGACAGCCCTCCTCGACCAGGCCGAACAAGCTGGCCACGACACGGCCGCCCTACTGGCCAAAGCCGCCGCCCAACGCGAACTCGACAGCGCCGACTCAGCCAGCGACGTCCTCGTCTGGCGGCGGCACCACCTCGGATACGTCACCGCACCGCCTCGGCGCCCAAAGTCGAACCCCACTCCGGCCCCCGTCGCAGCAGCCATCCCCCAGCAGGAAGCGGCGCGATCGCGCCAACGGTGATCGGCACGGCGGCGTCCACGCGACCGTCGCCGGCGGCGCGATGGGCCTGATCCTGCGCACCACCCGTGACCCCGCCACCAAATGGCGGGCGGCCGAAACCGTCTCACCCGGCGAGCGCACCGAACACCTTCTGCGGCCCATCTCCGCCGACATCGTCGTCCCGTTGTTCGCCTATTACGCGAAAGAGACCACGACGATGGCCTGGCAGTGGCTCGCCCTGGCAGTCTCCACTTTCCCCATCACTGGCGTTGCCCGATGAAACAGGGTCTGCGGTGGTGGTCGGAAGCGAGATCCGCCACCGTGTGGTGGATCACGGTTTCCTTCGCGCTGTCGCTGCTGGGCATGGCACTTGGGCAGCCAGTGCGCCTGGCCGGGTGCGCCGCATCAGCGGCCCTTCTGGTCGCGATCGGAGAGGCTGGGGACTATGGTGTCGCTGGGTCTCACGCCACGTCGGTCGTTGGTGGTGCCCCCGGGCCGAACAGGGGGAGATGTTGAGCCTGTGTTCACAGGTGCCGCTCGCCTCTACGGACAGGCGACGGACGTGCACTGAGGAACTACTCGGGGTTGTTCTTGCACTTAGCTGAGGGTTTGCCAAGGCTTGCTCCGGGGATGCCCCTCAGATTCGCCCGACGACAATCAACCCTGCGGCCCCGGGGCGCACCTCCGGGTCGAGCGTCAGGTGAGCGCTTCGCAAGGCTTGCGCGAGCGGTTTCCTGAAGAGGAAATGCATTTCATACATGCGCGCGAGCAAGTCGCCAGCGATTTCGTCGTCGATGGCCCAGAGGCCACCGACGACCCGGGAGGCCCCAGCTACGAGGCATGCCAGTACGGCGGCGGTGGTGTCTGGTTGTTCGGAAGACTTCGCTGACCAGCAACAACCCAGAACGACCGTCGGTGGGAGTTGCAGTTGAAGCAGACCTGCCGGGGACGAGGGCCCATCAGGAAGAAGCATGCGGTACTCAATACCGTTGCCTGTGGTGCCGTGCACGCTGACCGTGAGCACGTCGTACCGCGAAGACTCCAGTTTGTTGCGGAGTTCATCTATTGAATAGGCGCGCGTGAAATGAATATATCCTGCCGCCGCCAAATCTTCCAGTGCTTTTACTTCCTTGCGTGACCCGTGAAGGTCGACTTCGTCGAAGATGCCAATGAGACGCGGAACATCGACTGAGGAGGGTGGTGGAATGCGCATAGCCGCAGCTATGGAAACCGATAGTGCGATCTCCTCCACGCTGGGCGGTGCCAGTTCATTCCAGGGCATGCACCAGGTCGGCGCATCGGGCACCACTAGGACTCTGGCTCCTTGAGTGGATGCCTGTCCCAGATCTGAGAAAAACATCTGCCGGACACGGGCCACGGCCTCGGGCGGGGCCTCTTCGGATTCTTCGTCCAGGCATTGGGCCAGCGCCTTCCCATCCGATTGTGACAGAGGCGTCCGACGGACTAGGGGAACTGGGGAGCCTGGGCGCAGAGTCGTAGTGACGATCACGTGTCCACCACTCTGCATCTCTGCGAAGTTGACCCAAACGACATGATGTTCGGGAAAGGCGTCACTTACCTCGGAGAGGGTCACTGCCTGGGTAGTGTGGGAGAGGAAGTCCACCAACGTAAGATCGGCGAGAGCGTCACTCCGGTACCCGGATTTCCCGTGCCCACGACCAACGCCGGCACCGCCGCGGAATTCTCCCAATAGATCGGAGACCCGGGCTACAGGTGCCGATGCGTCACCCGATTCGTAAATATTCACGGCCTGTGCAAATAAATGTACTAGCAGGTTTTCCAAAGGCAGGAGTGACCTGGCGGCGAATAGATTATTCAAAGCCATTCGGTCCAGACTTGCATTGACCGCAGATGATGTCTCGAGCATGCCGCCCATTAGCCGGGCCGTCTCGGCCAATCCATGCATACTTGAGCGCAGTGCACCCAGGGGCAGCTCGGCTGCAGCTTGCTCGTTGAACTCGACAGCCTGCTGCCAGTCGCCGCGCTGCATCGCCACTGCCGCCCGCCCCATGGCGCTGGACTCATCGGCGGTGTAGTCCTGAGTGATCGTGGACCTCTCCTTGAGGTGCCGACGTAGGAAATCCGTGTGCCCGTAGGCAGGGTCGGACTTAGCGATCCCTGCGGCCATCTCCTCGAATTCTACGACCAGTGGCTCGGATTCCTTTAATTTTCCGACCGCGACGAGTATTCGGGATTCGTAGTATTTTATGAGTGCCTGGAATCCGGGAGAATTTGCAGCATTTGCTAGTTTATCGGTCGCGGTCTTGAGTCGCAAGGAGTTGCCCGTGACGAACGCTGCGTGGGCGACCTCACTGAGCACGAGAGGTCGATTAAGCCGGGGGCTGGATCTATCGACTTCGAATAGGAGTGCCCGGATTATAGCGTCAACGGTCAGAGGTTTCAGCTCGTGAAGTTTGCTGGAGTCGGAAATCGAGAATCGCAACCAAGTAATCACTTGATCGGAGTCGCCGACTGCCCACTTCTCTGCCATATTACGGCATTCGTTGGCCTGTTCGGGGCGGCCTATCTCGTCAAATCTTAATGCAGTTTCATGTGTCAATGCCGATAGCAATGACCTGGTGAGCGATGAATAGGTTGATTGAGAATAATGCTCAATGACCGAAGATATTACATGCTCAAGGCTGGATGCGTATAGAGGTTTTCGATCGAGTATCTGATACATCCTTGAGATGGCTCGGACATCTTCGGAATCCACTTCTCTGAGCTTGTTGACCGTGCTCAAAGGAAGGATTCGCCTCAGTGTTGCAGATAGAAAATGAATATAGCGCCTACGGATGGCGCTGCGTAGATTATCCGTCATTCTCGGCGGCGAAAATAGTCTGCCGAAGAAGTTTCTCGATTTCTTCCACGCTCGCTTCTCCATCGAAGCGGATCTGGCCATTAGGGCCTACTGCCTCAATGTGCACCATGGACTCGCCCCCGGTGCCAGCGCCACTGCGAGTGGCCCGATGACGAGACACCAGTGTGCGCAGAGTGCGTGCCAAGTACTCCACCGTCTGCGGAGCCTGGAGCAGAGCGATGACGGTCGTGGCCTGGCCAAGAAATGGGGCATCCAGCGCCCATTCACCACTCCGCCTCCCCCGCGCTGCTGTTGCGTGTCCCTCGGTCACAAGGAGATCCGCCAACTCGCCTGGGACACTGATTTTGAGGGTATCGCTCGCCATGTCGATCCTCTCTGGTGTGCATCGATCGCGGCGTTCAGCGTGAAGTATGGTCGATCACATCGCAAGGCGCGGGCAGAACGCTCAGGTTGCGGCAGATTTGAGCGGGCTTCTGATGTTGATTCGCGCACTGAGTACCCGGACGAATCTTTCGTAGCTATTGGTGCGGACGGCTCGCCGCCTGGGAGTTACCGATCTGCCGCGCGATCACGGTGTCCCCTTCCCCGCTCCACCAGCGTGAGCACGGCCACGATGACGGTCGCTGCGGCCCCTGTGGACAACGCGTCCGCGACATACCGGCCCAGCTCCGGCCGCAGGATGTCGACAAGCCCGAACAGTACGACAGCCCCCGCGAGACCTGCCGCGACTGCAGCGAACCAGGAGCGGTGGCGCGCCCAAAACCACTGGGCAAGCCCCAGTCCGATGAGGGGAGCGACAGACAGTTGCGGCTCGTCGAGGGCGGCGATCACACCGTATCCCAGAGCGCTGACCGCCCAGCAGGCCGTGGCAACGAACGCCGCCTCGCTCCAGGAAACGGACCTGTTCATTACTGCCACCCTTGCTCCAGGCCCACGGCCATAACGGATACGTCCATGGTCCCGTCGAACACTTCGCTCACTCGATCATCCGCCCCTCCCGGCTCATCATGACGGGCGGAGCGTGGACATGGCCCACCCCCGAACACATCGACTCGGCGAGCGTAGGAAACAAGGCTCTGTTCCCCACTGCTGGATTGGGGTCTCTTCTCCTGGGTCCTCGGGAAGGGCAGGATTCTGGGCATGAGGATTCTGGTCTTGGGCGGTACGTGGTTCCTGGGCAAGAGCATCGTGGACGAGGTACTACGCCGTGGCTGGGACGTGACGACGTTCAACCGTGGCCGGTCCAGGCGGGACGTGCCCGGGGTGCGTGCGGTCCATGGCGACCGTACTGAAGTAGCGGACCTCAACCGGCTTGCTTCCCAGGGTCCTTGGGATGCCGTGATCGACACGTCGAGTTCCGAGCTGCCGCCGCGTGACGTGCGGCTGGCCGCACAGGCGCTGCGTGATGCGGCGTCCCGGTGGGTGCACGTCTCGACCGTGTCGGTGTATTCGGGGTGGCCGCATCAGACTCTGACCGAGTCGTCTGAGGTGCTGGAGTGCCCGTCCGACGCGGACGAGTCCTTCGGCTACACGGGCTCGGACGGTTCGCCCACCAAGTACGGGTTTCAGAAGGCCGGCGGGGAGCGGGCGGTCAGTGAGGCGTTCGGTGAGCGGGCGGTGTTTCTGCGGCCCGGGGTCATTCTTGGGCCGGGTGAGTACGTGGGTCGGCTGCCGTGGTGGCTGCACCGGGCCGGCCGGGGCGGATCTGTGCTGGCGCCGGCTCCGGCTGACCGGCTCATCCAGCCGGTCGACGTGCGCGATGTCGCGGCCTTCGCCGTGGACCAGGCAGCTGCGACCAATGGCAGTGCCTTCAATGTGGCCCACCCCGAGGGGATGGGCTTCGGGGACTTCCTGCTCGCGTGCCTCGCCGTCACCGGGACGGACGGTCACCTGGTGTGGGTGGAGCCGGAGTTGCTCGCCGAGCACGGAGTGCGGCAGTGGACCGAACTGCCCTTGTGGCGTACTCACACAGGGGTGTGGTCGGTGGACGCCGGCCGGGCGGTGGAGGCCGGTCTGCGGTGCCGCCCGCTCACCGAGACGATCACGGACACTTGGGCGTGGTTGCGGGCCGACGGTCGCCCCGTGGATCATCCCCGCTGGGCGGAGCACGGGCTCGCCCCCGAGAAGGAGGCCAAGATTCTCGCTGCCCTGGCCTCTGCTTCCTGAGTTCCCTCAGCCCTCCAGGGCGGCCACTGCTCCGGCGCCCGCACCAAGTTGGTGCTGGGCGGCGAGTCGGCTGAAGTGCTCCAGGCGCTCGCTGATTTCGTCGGCGAGGGGTGTTCGGCGGAAGCGTTCGGCGGTCAGGGCCCGGCGGATGCGCGCGGTGCGGGTCAGCAGGCCGGTGGCGCGTTGCTCACCTGGCACGGTCCAGACGGGTTCGAGGGCTTCGGCGGCTCCGTCGAGATCGCCGCTCAGCAGCCGGGCGGCGGCCAGGTCCGCGGCGGCGCCGCCCACGACGTGTGCAGAGCGGAGTGCCTCGGGCTTGCTGGTTACCAGCTCCAGGGCGGTGCGGGCTGCGGTCTCGGCCTGTTCGCCGTCACCGAGGAGCAGGCAGGTCGAGGCGTTGGACATGGCCAACCGCTCGCCGGGGAAGCCGAATTCGCCGGCCACGCCGTCGTGCAGGTCGTCGGTTACACCGCGTCCCTCACGATGGGAGACGTCGATGGCCTGCTGGGCGGAGGCGGCGTCGCCTCGGTGGCCGTGCGCGCGTGCCTCGATGGCCGCCAGGCGGCGGTGCGCGACGTCGCCGAGGCCGGTGAGCATCTGCGCGCGTTGCGCGATCTGGGCTGCCTCGGCGGGGCGGCCGGAGAAGTAGGCGATGTAGGCGAGAGCGCCTCCGGCGAAGGCCCGTAGCGGTGTGAAGCGGGCGGTCTCCCCGTACAGCGCGGAGGCTCGGGCGAGGCGGGTGGCGCCGTCGAGAGAACCGAGGTCGAAGGCCGCCGCGGACAGCAGTGCGCAGGCTTGGCCGGCGATGATCAGCAGGTCCTGTTGCTGGGCGGGTACCTGTGTGCGGTCTCGGTGCTGTTCGGCTTCCTCCCTCAGCCTGCGCGCTGTCTGGAGGACCTCGAACGCCGAGAAGGAGTGGTAGCGGCGGGCGAGTTCGGCGACGTCGTCTCGCAACTGGTCGAGGGTGGTGTCGGAGATGGACGCGGAGGCGGCGGCGCCGGCCTCGCTGGATGCGTCGCGTGCGGTCATGTCGATCTCGTCTTTCAGGCTGAATGCGGGTGCGGGTGACTCGGGCGAGGGCGGCGCCTGGAACAGGGCGGCGGCACTGACGCCGAACATCTCCTCCAGCACCTGGCAGGCGTCCGGGCTGGGCAGGGTCCGGATGGTTCCCGCGGTCCAGCGGCGGAACTGTGCCTCGGAGATCGTCGGGTTCGCGGTGCCCTTCTTGATGACCTTCTCGGCGGTACGGCTGAAGTGGGCCACGAAGTCGCTGTAGCGCCAGTGGCGTTGGGCCACCAGGGCCTTGAGTAGCGTCCTGGGACGTTCATCCATCGTCGGCCCCTCTCGGCCAAGAAGACCACTGACCATCTGCCGTCGGCCCTGGGCCTGCGGCTCCCTCGCATGCAGGAGATCCCGTCACCTGCTCCGCACGCAACGCCCTCGGCTCAGACGACGCTTCGACGCTACCCGCGCGCGCTGTCTGTCACCCGGAAGAGCGCCGGACGCTATCTGCTGGGCCATGGCGGTGAGATCCACATCAGGCCCACTCTGGTCGCCGTCACCGAGTGCGAGGAGCCATCACCGGCAACGTACACGGTGGTTGAGATCCCGCTCGGTCTTGTCCGTCCCTTCCAAGGAGCCTCGCTGTGATGCAGGAAAGTCCCCCACTGGCCCTCCGGGGCAGACGGCCGCTTCCCCTACGTCCGGGTGGTGGCCGGGCCTGTCCCACCACCCTGCCCGTGCGGTCGTGGGCGACTCCGGCCGGTGAAGGCGCCGATTGCGCCTCGGTCAGCCGTTTCAGCAACGGCACGGGGACCGTACGGCGAGTCCAGGACGCATCGCGCGGGTGGGAATGATGAAGGCCACCGGATCGCGGTCGTCGGTCGGCCGCATCCTGCGCGCGGTCGCGACGCCTCTGGAGCCCAGACCGGAAGCCGTGTCCAGGGCGCGCTGGACCGTGCACGAGACGCTGGCCGCATGGGGCCTGGACAACCTGGTGGACGACATGGTGCTCGTCGCGTCAGAGCTCGTGACCAATGCCCTGCAGCACGCCTCAGAGCCGATCGTGATGGTGTTGCAGCAGCGCGACGAGACGGTCCTCGTCGAGGTCGCCGACGTCTCTTCCGCTCTTCCGGTGCCGCGGCGCGAGTCGGCCGACGACGAGTCTGGCCGCGGGTTAGCGCTGGTGGAGGCGTTGTCGGACGACTGGGGATACCGCAGGCGGGGGAACCGTCGCGGTAAGTGGGTGTGGTGCAGCTGGTCGCTGAGTCCCATGGCCACCGAGCACGTCGACCAGCCCGTGCCCCTGGAGGCGGCGTCGTGACAACCTCCACCGCCGAGAAAGAGAGAGCCCGTGAACAACGTCCCCGACATGACCACCCCTGACGACGGAGCCCCCGCGTCCGACCAGCAGTTGCGTGACGCGATGGTCCGGGAGCTGATCGCGCTCGGTGCAGCCCGGAGCCCGCACGTCGTGGCTGCGTTCTGCAAAGTCCCTCGTCATCTGGCCACCCCCGAAGATGACATGGCGGCGGTGTACCAGGCGGAGAATGCCGCGATCACGAAAAAGGATGCCGACGGCGTGGCCATCAGCTCGGTGTCCGCCGCCCGCATCCAGGCCATGCAGATCGAACAGGCCGACATCCGGTCCGGTATGCGGGTCCTGGAGATCGGCTCCGGTGGCGTCAACGCCGCCTACCTCGCCGAGATCGTCGGCCCCGAGGGCCTCGTCGTCACCGTGGACATCGACCCCGACGTCACCGCACGCGCCGAGAAGTTCCTGGCCGAGACCGGCTACGACCAGCAGGTGCGCGTCGTCACCGCCGACGGCGAGTACGGCATGGCGGAGCATGCCCCGTACGACCGTGTCATCGTGACCGTCCAGGCCGCCGACATCCCGCCGGCCTGGACCGGACAACTCGTCGACGGCGGCCGTGTCGTCGTGCCGCTGCGGATGCGCGGCATGACCCGCACCGTCGCGCTCGTCCGCCACGGCGACCGGTTGGTGAGCGACAGCGTCGAGCTGTGCGGTTTCGTGCCCATGCAGGGCGTCGGCGAGAACCGGGTCCGCCTGGTCCTCCTGCACGACACCGAGGGCGAAGAGGTCGGGCTGCGGCTGGACGGTCACCCCGAGCCCGATGCCGACGGGCTGCGAGTTGCCCTGCGCAGCCCTCGTGTCGAAGCCTGGTCCGGGGTGACGCTCGCCGGTGACGAGTCCAGCGAGCACCTGGACCTGTGGCTGGCAACCGCGCTGGACAACCTGCCGCTCTTGGCCGCGACACCGGCTGCCCGCGAACGCGGCCTGGTCGCCTCCGCCTCGCCGCTCGGCGTGCCCACGCTCGTCGACGCGGACAGCTTCGCCTACCGCACCGTGCGTCGTACCGACAACCCGGACCGATTCGAGCTTGGCGCCATCGGCCACGGCTCGCAGGGCCAGAAGGTCGCCGAGCGCCTGGTGGAGGAGATCCGGGTCTGGGACGGCGAGCACCGCCGCGACCGGGCACAGGTCGAGGTCTACCCGGCGTCCACTCCGGACGGGCAGCTTCCCGAGGGCCGGGTCGTCGACCGGCCCCACACGCGGGTCCTGATCACCTGGCCGTAGCGCCGACAGCGCCCACCGGCCAGGACAGCAAGGCACATCCCACCCAGCCCTACAGGAGGAATTCGAGATGGCACAGCAGGGCAGCACCGCGCTCAAGGCCGCCACGGACTTCACGGCCGCCGCCGACACGGACTTCGACCTCAACATCGAGACCATCGCGTCCGCCCCGGTCGTGCCGGGTCTTCTGAACGACACCGGCGACGGCTGCGGGGCGACCTGCCAGTCCGCCTGCTCCAACAGCACCTGCATCGGAGGCTGACCAACCGGTGCGGGTCCGGGCCGAAGTCCTCGGCCCGGCCCGGCCCCGCACCGCCCAGGACGACGGACGAAGGAGCCACGGGGATGGGGATGTACAAGGCCGTTGACGCGATTCTGATCAGAGCAGCCGCCCGGCCGCTGGCGGCCCAGGTGCCTCCCTGGCCTGACCTGGACGGCAGCTCCTCCGGCGATGTAGAGCACTGGCGGGAGTGGATCGGCAAGGTCTGGACGGACGATGCCACGGCGGCTGCCATCGAGGTCGCCAGCCCTCTTCTGGTCGAGGCCGTGCACGGCGTGCTCGACAGCCGTAAGCAGCGGCCCCGAACCGTTCGGCGCACGGTCATCTCCCTGGTGCGCTACCTGCTGCGGATGCAGCACCGTGCCACCCCCTTCGGCCTGTTCGCCGGCCCCGCGCCCGTACGCCTCGGGATCCAGGCCCACGTCCAATGGGGCGCCGGACACCGGGCTTTCGCCCGAGCGGACGCCGAGTGGCTCACCGAGATCGTCACCGCCCTGGAGCAGAACCGCGATCTGCTGCACCGCCTGCCCGTGATCGCCGATCCCACCTGCATCGTCCGGGGCACCCGGATCGCCGTACCGCATCAGCCGGGCAAGAACGGCCCGGCCGAGGTCACCCTGCGCCGCACCCCCGCTGCCGAGGCAGTCCTTGAACTGGCCCGTTCGGCGATCACGGTCGACGACATCATCGCCAAACTGCACGCCGGCTATCCCGACACGCCCACGTCGGTGATCGAGGACATGGTGCATGGCCTCGTCGCGCACCAGATCCTCATCACCAGCCTGCGGGCGCCCATGACCTGCGACGACGCCCTCGGGCACTTGGTGGCCGAACTGACAGACCTAGCCGAACTGACAACCGTCAGCATGGAGCCCCAGGCAGCAACGGTTGGGCATCTCCGGCAGATCCATCAGCTTCTGATCCGGCACGACCATGCCCCGGCCGACGAACAGCGGGCTCTGCGCACCGAGGCCACCCGCCGCATGACAGCCCTGACCGGCGTCACCGAGCGGACCCTGGTGGTGAATCTGCGGCCCGACTGCGAAGTCGTCCTGCCCGCCGAGGTCGCCCGAGAAGCAGAACACGCCCTTCAAGTCATGGCCCGTATCTCGCCGTTCCCGGCTGGGCCCCCGGCCTGGCAGGACTACCGCGCCCGTTTCCTGGAGCGCTACAGCATGGGCGCCCTCATTCCGGTCCGTGACCTCACCGATCCCGACATCGGCCTCGGTTTTCCGGCGGGGTACCGAGGCTCGGTCCTCAAGCGACCCGTCCAGGGCTCAACCCGCCGGGACGAACACCTTCTGGCCCTCGCCCAACACGCCGCGGCGAACCAGGTACGCGAGGTGGTCCTGACGGAAGAGGATCTTGCCGCGCTCGCCGTCGACAAGGCCACTCAGGTCCCTGCCCATGTCGAGCTGTGCTTCTCCGTGCTCGCCACCTCCCTGGATGCCCTGCAGCAGGGGCAGTTCGCGCTGAGCATCGTGGGCCTGTCCCAGGCGGCGGGCACGACGACAGGCCGGTTCCTGGCCATGCTGGAGTCAGCCGACCGCCACCGCATGACGGCCGCGTACGCGGCCCTGCCCACGCTCACCGCCGACGCGGAGCGAGCGCAGGTCTCCAGCCCGCCGCTCCGGCGCCGTACCCAGAACGTCAGCCGTGCCCTCGCCGTAACGCCACACCTGCTGTCGCTGGGCGAACACAACCCCGCCGCCACGCTCGACCTGGACGACCTCGCGGTAACCGCGGACTCGAAGTGCCTCTACCTGGCTTCGCTGTCCACCGGCCAACTCATCGAGCCGTCGGTGATGAACGCCGTCGAACTCACCAACGCCACCCATCCGTTGGTCCGCTTCGTCACCGAGGTGCACCGCTCCCACACAGCAGTGCTGACCCCCTTCGCCTGGGGAGCCGCCGCCCGACTGCCCTTCCTGCCCGAAGTCCGCACCGGCCGCACCGTCCTCTCGCCCGCCTGCTGGCGACTCCGGCTGAGCGACCTCGGCCACAACGACCATTCCGGCCGGCTACGCCGCTTCACCAACTGGCGCTGCCGCTACGGCGTAACCCGCACCGTCTTCCTCGGCTCCGACGACCAGCGCCTCCGCCTCGACCTCGACCACCCCACCCACCAACACCTCCTGCGCATGGAGTTGGAGCGCACCGGCACCGCGACACTGCACGAAGCTCCCGAGGACGAGGCATACGGCTGGCTCGGCCACGCCCACGAAGTCACCATGCCGTTCGCCTCCAGCCTCCCACCCGCAGTCCACCACCCCCGAACGACAGTGGTCGTACGGCGCGACAGCGGGCGCCTGCCGGGCACCTCTCCATGGGCGTACCTGAAGATCTACTGCCACCCCGAACGCGTCCCGGAGATCCTGGCCACGCACCTGCCCGGTCTGTTCCAGGGCTGGGAAGGCGGCGAGCCGTTGTGGTGGTACACCCGCTACAGCGACCCGGACACCCACGTGCGTCTGCGCCTCCGACTGCCGACCCCAGATGCCTTCGGCACCGCCGCGCAGCACGTCGGAGCCTGGGCGGCGGAACTCCGCAACACCGGCCTGCTCCGCAGCATCCAGTGGGACACCGACGAACCTGAGACCGGCCGCTACGGCACCGGCGACACCCTGGCCGCCGCCGAGCACGCCTTCGCCGCCGACTCCGCCGCCGCAATCGCCCAACGGACGCTCGGCCTACTTCCCCACCTGCAGCCGGCCGTCACCGCCGCCAGCTTCACGGACATCGCCGCCACGTTCACCGGCAGCCCGGCGGCCCGGCGTCGCTGGCTGACCGAGCACCTGCTCAAAGGGGAAGGCGAGATGCCTTCGCGTGATCTCCAAGCATTGGCCATACAGCTGACCGCCCCGGACAGCGACTTACCCGCGCTACGAGCCCTGCCAGGCGGCGAACGCGTCGTCACCGCCTGGGCCAATCGCCGATCCGCACTGGCGACGTACCGCACCGCCCTCGCCGACCACAGCATCGAACCCACCGACGTACTGCCGTCTCTGCTGCACATGCACCACAACCGAGCAGCCGGCATCGATCCCGACAACGAGACCGTCTGCCGCCGCCTGGCCCGCACCGCCGCCCTGTCCTGGAGCGCCCGCACCGAAGGAGCACCACCGTGACCACCGGCGTCAGACCCGTCCCCGAGCAGGACACCGCCTTCCGGCAGTCCCTCGCCCACGGCCCCCTCGGTATCGCCCTGCTCCACATCGAACGCGCCCGCCAAGGCCGTGGATCGTGGCAGACCGTCCACCGCCGACTCGCCGCCGTCGGCCCACTGATCGACGGCGACCAAGCGGGCCTCTTCCTCGGCGCACCCGCGATGGCATACGTCCTGCACCTGACCGCCGCCGACAGCAACCAATACGCTGGCGCCCTCAACACCCTCGACCGCATCGTGGCCACGCACACCCGAAGCCGCCTGCAAGCCGCCCACACTCGTATCGATCAGGGCCGACCCACCACCTTCGCTGAGTACGACCTACTGCGCGGCCTCACCGGCCTCGGAGCCCTCCTCCTACGCCGCACCCCCGACGGCCCAGAACTCAAAAGCGTCCTGGAATACCTCGTGCGCCTGACCGAACCGCTCCCCGGACCCGACGGACGCACACGGCCCGGATGGTGGGCGGGGCACAGCCCCGTCAACCTCAGCACCCCCACCCCTGGCGGCCACGCCAACGCCGGGCTGGCCCACGGCATCACTGGCCCCTTGGCCCTCCTTGCACTCGCCCACCTGCGCGGCACCACCGTGCCCGGCCACCAGGAGGCGATGCTGCGCATCTGCCGCTGGCTGGACCAGATACGCGTCAGCGACCACCGAGGCACCCGATGGTCGCGCTGGACCACCGACACCACCGCCAGCCCCAGGCACTCGGCCGCACCATCCTGGTGCTACGGCACCCCCGGCCTCACCCGCGCCCAGCAACTCGCCGCCCTCGCCCTCGGCGACACCGACCGCAAACGCATAGCCGAACGAGCGCTCCTGGACTGCCTGGCCGACCCCCTCCAACTCGTCCAACTCACCGGTCGGGGTCTGTGCCACGGCATCGGCGGCCTCATACGGGTCGTTCAGCGCGTTGCCCAGGATGCCGACGAGCCCGACGCTTTCACCAGCTTCCTGCCGCACCTCACCGAACGCTTCCTCGCCGCTGAGACACCGACGGAAGCCGGGTTCCTCGAAGGCACGGCAGGAGTCGCGCTCGCCTTCCAGAGCATCGAAACCGACGAAGCACCGGTCAGAGACTGGGATGCCTGCCTGCTCCTCGCCTGACATGGCAGAGGCCCCGAAAGGAGGAAGAGGTGGACCTGCATGACAGCAGAACGGCAGAACGAGCCGTCCACGCCGTCTTGGCCGGTACCCCGATCGAGACGGTCTCCGCTCGGCTGCACTCGTCACCGGAACACCTGGCCGAAGCCGTCAAGCTGTACTGCGCCGCTGGACGGACAGCACTCGACGCACGGTCGTCCACCTCCGACTGGCAGCAGGTGAACATCGAGTTCACCGACTACCCGACCGCCCAACGCGCCTTCCTCGCCTACTTGCTGCCGTCTCTACGCGAAGCCTGCGACGCTGGGGCCATCGGCGCCTGGTGGTTCGTGCGCAAGTTCCCCTGCTGGCGTCTCCGCGTCGCTTCCGGCCCGCAGACGATGGGCGAGTGTGCGTCGGAACCCATCCATGAGGCTCTCAACAGCGCAGTCTCGTGGGGCGTGGTGAAACGCTGGTGGCCGTCGCCGTACGAGGCCGAGAGCGTGGCCTTCGGCGGCACTGACGGGATGAGGATCGCCCACGCCTTGTTCCATGCGGACAGCGTGGGAATTCTCGACTACCTGCGTCGTTCGGCAGCAGAAAACAGCGCCTCGCTCGACGCCAAGGCGACCTCGCTGATCATCACTAGTCTGTTCCTGCGTGCGGCTGGCCAGGAATGGAGCGAGCAGGGCGACGTGTGGGCACGCGTCGAAGCCAAGCGCCCTCTCCCCGACGACGTTCCGCCGGAGCGAGTGACCGCCATGACCGGCACGGTGCGCAAGCTCCTGACGGCCGACACCGAGCCCGCCCTCACCGTCGGCAACTCGCTGGCTCCCCTCGCCAGTTGGGCCGACGCGGTGAAGCACGGCGGCCAGACTCTCGGAGACGCCGGACGCGAAGGACGACTCGCCCTCGCCACCCGCGGTGTCCTCGCCCGCCACGTCCTCTTCCACTTCAATCGCATGGGCTTCACCACGCGTCAGCAGGCCATCTGGTCACGGGCGGCGCGGGAGGCCATCCTCGGAAATTGATCGCACGCTCCCCGACACAAAATCCGGCTTCTCGTCGACGAAGGCGGCAGGGCAGCTCAGCTACGGGATGAACTGGACCACGCGATCAAAGGGTCGAAAGGGCCGACATCCCAGGTCCACCCACGCGCAACTGTCCGACCGGAATTGGGTATGCCATCCAGCAGCACATGACATCGGGAGACGTCGGCCGGGCACCGGACATCGCGGGCCCGGCTCGGCGACGTTCGTGAGGAGTACACCTGACGATGGTCTACCCAACCTCTCGCCGGCGGAAGATCTGATGCCTCAACGGAGTGGAGCTAGCCCCGAGACCGAGGAGAAGGCCGTGGAGACGGCCTGGCGGATTCATGGGGCGGTCGGAGAGTGGACGGCCCGGGTCGATGCCAAGGCTTCGTTCGCGCTCACTCTCGAATCGGCCGCTGCGGCCGGGATCATCGCACTCTCCGGGCAGGACAACGTCTTCGCCGATCTGCACGGTTGGGGTTCCCGCTGCCTGCTGTGGGCTGGCAGCACGCTCATCCTGATCGGTGCCGTCTTCGCGGTACTCGTCGTAGTACCCCGTCTTCGCGCCCCCAGGATGCAGGCTGAAGCCTCCGACAACTTCGTCTACTTCGGCCACCTGATGCACCGTGAGGCCACCGAGTTGGCCGAATCCATGAGGCGCTCCGATCTGCTCCCTGTCCTCAGCCGTCAGCTCATCGCCATGAGCAAGATCGCCTGGAGCAAGCACCGGCACGTCCAGATGTCGCTCGCCTTCTTCGCACTCGGCTTGATTCTCGTGGTCATCGCCGCAGTGCTGGCCTGACCGCCGACGACGACTGCACCGCCCAGGACACGACACGGCCACTTCAAGCCCCGGTGTGCAGATGCGCCGCCCAGAGCGACGGGGCCCACGGGCGCTTCGCCCGCCCACGGTGCAGGGCGAGGTGCAGCGCGTACGCCGCATTCTCTGTTCGAAGCCCCGCGCCGCCGTTGCTCGTCAGCCGGGTGTAGAAGTCGACGGCGATTTCTCCGGCTGCCGTGTCGTCGACGGGCCAGAGGGTGCCGATCACATGGCGGTAGCCGCAGAGCATGAATCCGGCCGTGATGTGAACGGACTCGTCCGCCAGCCGCTGGTTAGTCAGCGTGGTACTGCATGCCGAGAGGTAGGCGAGTTCGGCATCCGCAATGTGCAGTGAGGAGATCGCGTCGACCGTGAGGCGTGCCGTCCCGGTGCCACCGCCGTCGCTCAGCAGCAGTCCGCTGTGCCCCGGAGAGCCCCACTCGCTGACGGCGTGGCAAGAGAAGTGGACCACCGGGTGGGCGGGCAGCGCGTCGAGCACGGTCTGCGGTGTGTTGTGAGGAGGTCTGACCCGGGTCGCACCGGGCAGCAGGCCGACGATGTGTTCGGTCTCGGTCCGCACATGCAGCAGAGGGCGGGTCGTTCCGGTTGGCTGTGCCATCTCGACCAGCAGAGTGCCCTTTCCGCTTCTGGGCGCGGCGACGCCGGGCCCGGATGGGGGAACCAGTGCTGTTGTCCGTGGGGGGCGCCTCGCGTGGGCGAGAGCCCGAACGGTTGGCGTCCAGGAGGAGACCGCGCGGTCCATAACAGTGTGCGCGGTCCCGCTCCGCGCTCCGTCTTCCTGGTGGTGGCCCGAAGCGTGCCAGGGCAGAAAGGCCGTAATACCGGCCGGGCACCACCAGATCCTCGGCCACTCGCTGGGATCGTTGTCCGGTCGAAGTGACCGGGTGAGTCCGAGCCGCTCCAGCACGGGCTCCGCCACATGGTCCCACTGCCACTCCAGCAGTTCGACGAGGTCCCGCATGCGCCGCTTGGCCTGCGCGTAGTCGGTCACCGGCGGGGAGCCCGGCACCCGTCCCTTGAAGAGCCGATCAGCCCAGTCGATCACTCGGTTCTCGGTCACTTCGGGGAGACCGATGACGGTGACGGGGGAGTGCGGATCCGAGGTGAGTACCAGGGCGTCACCTCGATGCCTGCCGACCGCCAGCATGATCACAAAGCCGTGTTCGGCCTGCCGTCGGAGTGTTTCCAGGTCGGGGCGGCCAAGAAAGCCGTCCAGGCCGGGAAGGGCTCGAATGCGGGAAAGGAGCGCGTGCCATTCCGAGTCCATCGCGGCCCGTTCGGCGGCGATGCGCCGGACGGCCTGGCCGGGGCTGTTCATGCTGTCGGGATCGCCAGGGCCGCCGTCCTGTGCACCGGACGCTTCGTCGAACTGCTCGGCGAGGCTGATGTGGTCGGCGGCGTCCCGCTTCGCCCGTAGGGCTTCGAACTCGTCGGCCAGGTCCGGACAGGCTGCTCGTAACTCGTCGAAATCGCTGCGCATGTCGAGTGTCTGGTTGAGCATTACGCCGCGTGCCTGCTCCAGCAGTTCGACGGCCCGTCCGGGATCTCCGTGGCTCAGCGCCGCCCCGGCGGCCTCGCTGCCCAGCCCTTCCATCTCCCCGAGACCGAACTCCCTGTCCCCGCGCGACAGCCGCCAGGGAGCGAGCTGTCCGAGCAGGTCGACCGCGGTTTCGTAGGACTTCAGGGCCCGACCGGTTTCGTCGGCCTCCAGGGCGGCACGGCCGAGGGCACGGGCGGCCCTGATCCGGTCCCCGATCGGGCTGACCGTGGAATGTGCCGCCCGGTCGAGGAGACGCAGGGCTTCTTCGAGCTCCGTTCGACCCGCCCCGGCCCTGTACGCGGTCCGCAGCGCGGCCGCGCAGCCGGTCAGGACGGACGCCTCGTCGGGGTGGTCGGGGGCGAGGGAGACGACAGCGCGGCGGGCGGTGGCCACGGCTTCTCCGAGGGCCTTGGGCGAGGCGTCGTGGCGGTACCGCAGTCGCCATGCGGCCGTGAGATTGGCGAGCCGGTGCGTCTGGTCGGGGTGGCCGTGCGGCGAGAGGGCGACGGCCCGGCGGCCGGCGGTGACGGCGGCGGCCAGCTCTCGCCGCCCGCCGGTCGAGCCGTACTGGAACATCAACGCCCCGCAGAGATGGGAGAGGAGGGCGGGCAGGTCGGGATGGCCGCGTGCGGTGACGACGACAGCCGCGCGGGCGGCTACGACCGCTTCGCTGATCGTGCGCTCCGCATCCGGCGGGTCCTGCCGCTGGTGCAGTGTCTGCAGGGCAGCGGAGAGGTTCGACTGGTACATGGCATGGTCTGAATGGCCGGACGGACATGCACCGACAGCTTCACGTGCCGCCTTGACCGACTCGGTCAGATGCCGTATCTCACCACTCCGCTCGTAGCGGGCCCGCAACCCTAGGCTGATCTGTGAGAGCAGCTGCGGCCTGAGAGGATGTCCGGCTGCAGCGAGGCTTAGTCCTTCTTCAGCCGCGCGTATGCCTTCGCGCAGTGCGTTCGGCTCGCCCGTGCGCTCATGCCGGGACCGCGACGCCATCGCGAGGTTCAGCAGATACAGCGGCCGGTCCGGGTCGGCGGGGTGCGCGGTACGGACCGCTGCGTCGGCCGCGTTACCGGCTTCGGTGAGCCGGGCGAGGACTCCGGTCCTCCGGTAGCGGGCGAGGAGGATCCCGGCGAGGTTGCTCAGCAGAGCCGGTCGCGCTGTATGGGTCTCGGGCACCGATTCCACCGCCAGGCCGGCTGCGGCCGCGGCTTCTTTGCCCGCTACGTCGTCATGGGCGAGTTCACTCCACTGATGGAGAGTGGCAGCCGCGTTTGCCATGCGCAGGGGGTACTCCGGCTGCCCTGACACGATCATGGACATAAGCCGACGCGCACAATCCGTGGCCTCCTCCAACGCTGCGCGGTCTCCGGTGTGGTCGTAACGCATACGGAGCACCCCGGTAAGACTGGAGAGCCGACCCGCGAGCGCTGGTGAGCCGGTGGGCGTCGCGCGGATCGTCTTGCGCCTGAGTTCCACCGCTTCGTCAAGGGCATCCAGCGATCCGGCTCGTTCGAAGAGCGTCTCCAGCGCGATGGCCAGGTTCGACTGCGCGGCGACAGCGGTGGCGCTTCCTGGACTCGCCGTGTCCATCGCCCGTCGCGCGGCGGAGATGCTCTCCTTCAGGGCCGCCGGATCTCCCGTCGCCTGATAGCGGACGAGCAGCTGGTACGCCCACGAGGTGAGATGAGCGGCCTTGTCAGGATGGCCGGGAGGAGTCGCGGCCACTGCACGGCGGCCGATCTCCACTGCCTCGTCAAGATCAATAACGATGCCGGTCCGGCGATAGCGGTCGAGTAGTGAGTTGGCGAGATTGCCCTGAACCTTGAGAAGTACGGAATCGCCTTCGGCAGCGGCGTGTACGGAGAGCCGGCCGGTGTCGATCGCCTCGTTCAGGGCGTGGGGATCCCCGGTGCCGTCGTAGACGTCCTGCAGGGCGAGCATGAGGTTGCCGAGAGTGTCCGCCCTGCCCGGGTGACCGGGCGGTGTGGCCACCGCCGCTTCCCTGAGGGTACCGACCGCGTCGGACAGCGCCGCGGCGTCGCCTGGCGCGGAATGCGCCCGCACACGCAAGGCCCGTCCGAGCGTCAGCAGGTAGCGGTATCGCTCGGGGTTGTGCACGGGCAGTGAGGCCAGCGCCGCGCGGCAGACCTCGACACACTCGTCGAGGGCAGACGTGTCTTCGGTCGTCCGGTAAAGGTCGAAGAGGGACTGGGCGAGCGCGAGCGCGAACTCCTCGGGGCCGTCGAGGGTATCGCCACCGTACAGTGCGGCCCTTCTGGCAGCGTCGACGGACTCTCGTACGACGTGGGGGTCCGCGGTCCGGGACCCCAACGACCCCAGGACGGCCGCGAGGTTGGTGAGGGGCAGGGCGGCCCGGGGGCCCTCGGGCACGAGGGTGACGGCCTGTCGGGCGTAGGCCGCCGCCTCGATGAGCGCCTCCTCGTCATCGGTCCGCTCGAAGTGCGACAGGAGGGCCAGGGCGAGGTTGCTGAGATTGCGTGCCTGGGTCTGTGCCGGTGCGGAATCGAGGGAGGCTGCCCTGCGGCCCGCTTTCAAGGCGTCCCGCAGGTCCTCTGGGGAGCCACTTCGGCCGTAGCGGGCGTGCAGTGCCGCGACGAGGTTCATCAGGCGGTCCGCCAGGTCACGGTCCGATTGGTCGGCGGACGATCCGTCCTGCGACGTGGAGTCGGTGGAGGGGGCGGTGGTGTGGCCGGTGTCCCTGGCTGCGGTCTCGGTCGTACGGACAGCTTCGTGTGCCGCCGCGACGGCATCGTTCAGCAGCCCCGCCTTACCTTCCAGGCGGTAGAGCGTGAGCAGAGCACCCGAGAGATTGGACAGGCAGGCTGCGTGCCGGTCGGTGCCAGCTGTCGAGGTGGCCGCGACGTGCCGGAGGACGAACAGGGTCGGCCGCAGTGCTACGCCGCCTCGGGAGCCCTGCCCGTGCCCTTGCATCGCCGTCACCATCCGGTCGTGGCACTCGCGAAGGGAGAGCCCGGGGGCGGTCGGAGGCCCGGCCCCGGGCACGTACGTGGCTGCGGCCCGCCCGTAGAAGTCGGTGACGGCCTGGGGCGGGTGAGTCACCCCCTCCGCGATCACGGGCAGAAAGTACCAGGCGGCCGTCCGAAGGTCCGCTTCCATGGCATCCTCGTCCGCACTCCGCACTGTCGCGCGGCGGAGATGTAGCTGTCCCGCCGCGACGGCCGTTTCCACGTCGTCGAAGAGGTCGCCGACCCCGGCCAGCAGACGTCCGAGGGACTCAAGAGCGCCGGGCCTGGTGGGCCCACTGGCCCCGCCTCCGCCGACGGGGGCATCGGTGTACGCGCGAACGACCCCGAGCAGGTCCGCGCGTTCGGCGGACGGGCGGGTCATTCCACGCTCCCGGCACTCGGTGACGTGTACAGCCATGCGTCTGCCTGATAGTGCTTCACCACGGCGGTCACCCGGGTGAACTCCGTCCGGTTCAGCCCGGGATAGCCTGGAGCGAGGACCTGTCCGTAGAGGAACTCGCTGATCAGCACGCCCAGTTCGGCACTCCTGTGGGCTCTGAGGGCAGCGCGCAGCGGGAGGCTGTCCAGTAGGCGGCAGAAGCTCAGGACCGCTTCGCCTTCGTAGCCGTTGGCGCCCGTCCTGAAGGTGCCGACGTCGCAGGCCATCCTTATGCGCATCCGGTCGGCGTGGCGCTCGTTGTCCTGGCGGAGCCGGGATCCCATCGCGCTGATCAGACCCGGGAGCGCCTGCGTGATGTCGGTGTTCAGAGGCAGGACGACGTTCATGCCGTCGCCGTTACGTTGGTGTTCCAGATTCGCCAGGTCGAACCCGATGTCACCGAGGACGTCGCGTACGAGTTGGTCCAGACGCCGCTGCAGTGTCTCCCTGCCCAAGGCGTCGCGCTCGGAATACCCGACCACGTCGACACCGAAGCCCATGCGCGTCTCGGTGGGATTTCGGCGGACCTCCTTCCCATGGCTGTGCGTCCACGCCGAGTCCTGCGGTGACGGTGGCGCTGACGGCTCGGGCAGCTCCGTGACCGGAAGCCGCACTGTGAACTCGTCCATGCTGGCATGGGGTTGCATCCCCATTGACGCCTCCTCGGTGAGGGCGTAGCCCGCCCTCGCTGTGGCGTGCACCTCGTCACAGCCGGCTGGCACCAAAAGGACGAACCAGCCGACGTGTGAGCCCAGCCGCACCTCGCCGTCGTCCACCGCGCGATGACGCCAGCGACAGGTGTGTCCCCCGACCCCGAAGACGGTGATGTCCGGTGTGAGGGCAGGGAGCTGTACTCGCGCAAGCGCCCCGTCGCCCAGGTCGTTGACGTCCGGCAGGGCGAAGTCCAGGTCGTGCGTCAGTACGTACGTCCGCGCTGGCTCGTGTTCGGCCACACCGGCGGGCAGCGCGGCGTTGACGACGAGGTCCCCGGCGTCGAACGAGAAGCCCGCCTCGGCCCATCGAGGGCCCGGCACCTCGGGGTCGAAGTCCACGTCGTAGCGCGCCTTGACCAGATACGCGTCGCGGCGCGGCAGTTCGGGCGGCGTACGCGGCAGGGAGCGTATCTGCCAGCCGTGAAAGACGATGTTGCCGACTGCGGCCCCCGTTGGATCCGGTTCCCCGGAGCGGACGTCGTCCATCAGAAACAGCCCGACCTCCGCCAGAGGCTGGGCGTCCTCGGGCGGGAACTCCGTGGGAAACTCGGCGTATTCGGGTGGGAACTCCATAGAAAACGGCTCGCTTCCGTTCACGCGCGGGCCTGTTGGCCCCACGAGTCGATGACCGTCCACACCTGGACCGTTTGGCTGCACTGCTCGCTCTGTGCAGTGTAGGTAATACGAAGGGTAGTTATCCGGCGAGACGGAAAGTGCGACAGAACGGCAGGGCACACGTGACGCTTCCCGAGCCCGACGGCTTCGACGGGCCGAATCAGCAATCCCTCAGCGAACTGCTGGACGCGTACCGGCGCGCGGAGGACCTCGGCGTCCTCCGGGAGATCGTCCGCGAGCTGAGGACAGCTGTCACCGCCCTCGAGGCGCGCGACACCCACCACTTCCAGCTGACTGGTGCCCTGCAGACCTTGTTCGCTCGCACCGGCGAAATCACGCTGCTAGTCGAGGCCGTCGAGACCGGCAGAGCGACGAGGATTCGTGACGCGGCGGCTGGCCGACCGTCGAACGTCGCCCTGCTGTCGAATCTCGGATCGGCCCTGGAGGAACTCCACCAGCGTCAAGGCGGCGCACACTTGCTGACTGAGGCCGTCGGCGTGAACCGCGAAGCCGTACGACGCTCCGATCTGGCTGACCGTAACAGACCGGGCCGCATGGCCAACCTGTGCAACTCGCTGCACTCGCTGTACCGCGCAAACACCCGTGAGCGTGCCGCGCTGGACGAGGCGGTGACGGTGGGTAGAGAGGCCGAGGCGCTTACCCGGGACCGGCAGGATCCGCTGCGTGCCATCGTGACAGGCAACCTGCAGAACGCGCTGGTGTCCCTGTTCGAACGAAGCGATGACGACGGCATGGCGGACGAGGCGATCACGATGGGGGTGGCTACGATCGCCGCCTTCGTCGCCAAAGACCCACGCCGAGCGATCGCCCTGTCCAACCACGCCAACGCACTGCGGGCGTTGGCCGCGCGCACCGGCGACCGCACGCTGATGGACGCCTCGCTCACGTCAGCGCGGGAGGCGGTGGAAACCGTCGGGGACGACCGCCTGGACCGCGTCCTATGCTTGTCTAGCCTCGCCGCCTGCTTGCGCTTGCTGTACAGCGACACCGGCGACGATGCATGCCTTGAGGAGTATGTCCGCCATACCGTCACCGTCGCACGCGAGGCGACGGGCGGGCCTGTGGCCGCGACCGCGCTCGCGGATCTGTGCCTCGCGCTCCGGCTGCGCCATGACCGGGACGGCGACCTGCAATCTCTGCTGTGGGCAGTGGAGGCGGGCCGCCGGGCCCTGGCGGCCACCACGGACGGGCAAGCACACCGCGTGGTGGTGATCAACCGGCTGGTCAACGCCCTCCACTTGCTCTCCACACACGAACAGGACCCCGAACCGCTTGCCGAGGCCGTGACTCTGGCACGGCTCGCCGTCAACTGCTGCCCGCCCGAACATCCCCACCACGCCGGGAACTTGTACGACCTCGCCCGACTGCTGCTGGAGACAGTTCGGACCAGCCGGGACCCCGCAGCCGCACAGGAGGCTGTTGACATCTGCCGCTCGGCCGTAGCCGCGCTGGACGACGACAACCCGGACATGGCTGGTGCGCTGCTGATCCTGTCCCAGTCGCTGTGCGAGGCAGGGCCGGAAGAAGAGGCGGCGCGGCCCGGCAGCGTGACACCCCTCAAGGAGGCGGTGGCCTTGGCCCGCGAGGCGGTGACGATGTTGCCCGCGGAATCCATGTTGATGCCCGCTGCGGTCCGTACGCTCGGACAGGCGCTGTTGGCTCTCGGCGGCGCCCATCCCGACCGGAGCCAGGGGCGCGCGGCACTCGAAGAAGCCCATGACGAGCTGACAGAACGTGTCGCCGCACGCCATGAAGTGAGGGCAAAGGACCGCATTGCAGCCGCGCGGCTGGCCGGCCGAGCGGCCCACCTCGCCGGGAACCCCACCAACGCCCTCGTCGCCTTCGAACGGGCCGTCGACCTGCTGCCGAGGATCGCACCCCGCGAACTCCTTCGCGGGGACCGGGAATCCGGCCTCGGCGCGGTGGCCGGGTTGGCAGCCGAGGCGGCTGGGGCCGCCACCGCCGCAGGACAGCCCGGACGCGCCCTGGAACTGCTGGAGCAGTCACGCGTGCTGCTTCAAGCGGAACTGGTAGGAACCCGGACTCCTCTGGACGCGCTGGCGGACCACGAACCGGGCCTCGCCGAGGAGTTTCGCAGCCTCCGTGCCCGGACCCAAGCGGCCGACAGCCTCTTGCCCTCGACCACCGGCCCCGGTCTCGACCCTGCCCTCTCCGACCGCGCCGCCGCCCGGCGCCGCAAGGAACTCGCGGATGACTGGACGGATCTGCTGGCCCGTATCAGGCGCTCCCACGACGACTTCTCACGCTTTCTGCTGCCGCCCACGCTCAGCGAACTGCGTGCGCAGGCCGCCGAGGGACCCGTCGTCACCGTCTACGCAGGCCCTCTGCGCAGCGACGCGCTCGTCCTGTGTCCGGAGGGTGACCGGCCGGTCGACGTCGTCGAACTGGCCGGGCTCTCGTGGGAACGTGCGCTGAACCTAGTGGTGCGGCTGCGGTCGGCCTATACACGAATCTACGACGAACCGAGCTATGGCGCACGAAGGACCGCCCAGCGGGATCTGGGCAAGGTACTCGGCGACCTGTGGCACACGGTCGCGTCGCCCGTGCTGGACGCCTGCGGCATGAACGTCCCGCCGCCCGATGGAACAGCCCTGCCCAGGTTGTGGTGGTGTCCGGTGGGCATCATGGCCTTCCTCCCGTTGCACGCGGCCGAGCGATACGACGAGGCCGGGAGCGGGCCGTCGGTTCTCGACCGCGCAGTCACCTCGTACACCCCCACCGTCGGGGCGCTGGCGTACGCACGCCGGGCGACGGGCCCTGACGGTGGGCCAGGCACCGACGAGCCTCCGCCCGCCGACGGATACCGCGAAGGCGGCACACTGATCGTCGGACTGCCGGACACACCGGGTGCGCCTGTCCTGCGCTCGGCCGAAGAGGAGTGCCTTGCCCTGAAGAGCCTCCTTCCCAACGTCACGTCCCTGTACGGCCCGGATGCAACCCGTGACGCGGTGACGGCGGCCATGCGCCAAAACTCCGTCGCCCACTTCGTCTGCCATGGGGTCAGCGACCTACGCGGCAGGGGCTACAGCAGATTGCTGCTCCATGACCACCAGACGCGTGCGTTCACCGTGGCTGACGTCTCTCGGCTCGACATCCCGCACGCGAACCTGGCCTATCTCTCGGCCTGCGAAACTAGCGACACCGCGCCGAGGTTTGTCGACGAGGCGCTGCACATCACCGGAGCCTTCCAAACTGCCGGGTATCGCAACGTCATCGGCAGCCTGTGGAAGGTCCAGGGCACCTCCGCCACACGCATCGCCGCGACCGTCTACGCGCAGTTGACAGCAGACGGCACCAGGCCACCGAACGCCACCACCCCGGCTCGGGCACTGCACACAGCAGTCGTCGCCGTGCGAGCCCGGCATCCGCTGTCCCCCGGCCTTTGGGCAGCTCATGTGCACTTCGGTCGCTGACGACGGGGGCGTGCGTCGAAGATGTCGGCCAACGGTAGCTGTGACCAGGCGTACTGGCGCCACGGACCAGGTCTGTCAGGGTGTGGGCGTGTGCTGTGGGGGTTGTCGGCGGGGCAGCGCGTCCGGGACGCGGAGGCTCGAACAGAAGCGAACAGTTGATGAAAGAAGGCGAGCAGCAGTTGACAGTAAAGTGTCGGCGGCGGCTAGGCTGCCTGTGAGGCGGGCCGCTGAGGTTCGCGCGGTCGTGATCGATATCGAAGAGGTGGAATGCCGTGATCAAGGTCAGCATCCACGCGAGTCCTGAGGAACTGCCGGCACTGATCGACGCGCTGGCTGTCCACGGAGCCGAGTTCAGCCTGCACACCACGACGCAGGCGGAGGGGCCGCAGACCGCGTCGGTGCTGGACCCGGACGTCCTAGCGTTGCTGCGCACCCGGGCCGCCTTCTCGTACGCCGACATCTTCGTCTCCTTCGTGGAGATGGAGGTCCGCGAGCATGGGGCGGTCGCCGAACTCGGAACCGAAAAGACCAGTTACGTGAAGCTCTATGTGCCGGGACCGCGCAAGGTGGGCGCGTACTGCTACGTACGACCAGACCGCACCTACCTTGACTTCCGTCTGCCCGGCGAGGCGGCGCAGGGCTGCCGTTACGCCGTAGCGCGCGACGTTCAGGCCGACAACCCCCACTCGGTGCGCCTTCCTCTGACTACGCCCGACGCTTTGCCCGAGGCGCACCGGTTGGCGCGCCAGGCGGCGCAGGAGGCGGAGGCGGCATAGTTCGGATGCAGGCGGTCCAGGGGAGTGTCTCCATGGCAAGTCACCGCTTCGTGCGGTCGTTGATTCTGCACAGCACCTGGCCTCGCTCGCGCAGGACGACCAACAGCGCTTGCCCAGCGACGTGGAACATGCGAGGACGGTGTTCCTCAAGGCCGCCCGCTCACCTCTGTAGGAGGGAGTCACCGGTGTTCCTGCGAGGTCAGGCCCAGGATCTGCGCCGAGCCCTGTGTGTCTCAGGCTCGCCGAGCAGCGCCGTAGGCTCTGAGACATGAGCCTGCGCCTGAGCACCGTGATCCTTCCGTACCGCCGCTGGCATGAGGGAGGCCGCTCCTCATGGCAGCGCGCGGAGGAGCTCGGGTTTCACACCGCGTACACCTACGACCATCTTTCATGGCGTTCGTTCCGGGACGGCCCGTGGTTCGGCGCGATCCCGACGCTGACGGCCGCGGCGGGCGTCACGGAGCAGATGCGTTTGGGCACCCTGGTTACGTCGCCTAATTTCAGGCATCCCGTGACGCTGGCCAAGGAGCTGATCTCGCTCGACGACATCTCCAGCGGCCGGATTACCCTCGGCATCGGTGCCGGCGGCAACGGCTTCGATGCCACCGTGCTGGGTCAGGAGGCGTGGACGCCGAAGGAGCGGGCGGACCGGTTCGGCGAGTTCCTGCCGCTGCTTGACCGGCTACTCACCGAGGGAGCAGTGACGGAGCGGGGCACCTTCTATGCGGCCGAAGAGGCCCGGAACATCCCCGGCTGTGTGCAGCAGCCCCGGTTGCCGTTCGCGGTGGCGGCGACCGGCCCGCGCGGACTGCGGCTCGCCGCCCGGTACGGGCAGGCGTGGGTGACTACCGGTGACCCGAAGTTGTATGAAACGGGGACCCCCGAGCAGTCGCTGGAGGCGACGCGCGGCCAGGTCGGCCAGCTCGACAAGGCATGCGCGGAGCTCGGCCGGGACCTGGCCGAGCTCGACAAAATCCTGCTGACCGGTTTCACCCCGGACCGAAACCGCCCGCTGGAGTCGGTGGACGCCTTCGTCGAGTTCGCCGGCCGCCACCGGGAGCTCGGCTTCACCGAGATCGTGATCCACTGGCCCATTCCCGACTCGGACTTCACTGCGGACCAGGCCGTCTTCGAGCGCATCGCCACAGAAGCGCTCAAGCAGCTCGATTAGTGGACGCACCGAAAGTGGGTCGCAGTGAATACCCAGCAGTCACTTCGCTGACATCGTGGTTGGGCCTTCTGGCACGCGAAGTTGCCGTGGGATCACACGGGAACCCGCGTAGAGTCGGTTGTCGCGTACTCCACCACGAGAGGGCTCGCCACTACACACCGAGGTGTTGCACGGGTACTCGGAAGAAGCCCGGTTACACGCGCGTACCCAGTCATCATCGCGGACATGTCGATGCTGGCATCCTCATCGTCCAGCGTGTCCAACAGTTCCTGCACGCCTCGGCCGTGCAGTCGTACCTCTGTCCGGGATGGAGTGTCCTCCGCTGGCAGCGGGTCCCGGTGGCTGGTGAGCGCCTCTACGACCTGGCCGACCCTGGTGACGAATGCAGTTCCCAGGCTGGAGGCTGAGTTCTCCACCTCCAACGCGGGACCGTCCACCGACATCGGGGTCCAGCTCCTCAGATGCCGGACCGACCCATGCATGAGCAAACGACAGCCTCCGTCACCCACCGGGGCTGTTCCTCTGCCACCTGCTGGGTCCACGAACAGTACGAGATCCTGGTGGGCGCCGCTGAGCGTTACGCAACGAAGAGGCGTCTCGAACTGTACCCACTGACCAGGACGCAGGTTAGGCACCGCGTACCAATCCGCCACGAGCTCAACATGCTTGTATACGTCACGCAGGTGCCGCAACTGCCCCTGTTCTATGTCTGCTGCTGGCGCGTCCATGTCGATACCGCCAAGCGGCGTGGTCAAGCGGAGGGCACCCGTACGCGGGACACGTCGCGGCTCAGGCACGAACTGCCGCAGCTTGCTCTCCGACAAGTAAACGATCTCACGCAAGGAGTGCTCCCGTCCGATCGGCTGGTCACGTGACACGTCATACTGCCACCCCCCACTGACACTGGCCGAAACGGCTCAATACCGCTATAAATCAAGCCAGTTGCCGACTCAAGGCCCATGTGCAGCCGACAATAAGCAGTTACGCACCGCACGCGGCGATGACCTCGGGGGAGGCCATGGAAGATTGGCTTGAGCCGGACTCAGCACTGCACCGAATCAGCGAACGAATCGAAGGTGTAGAGGAGGGGCAAGGGCGTCACGAGGAGAAGCTGGACAGCTTCAGAGGAGGGCTGCATGGCGTGCAAGCCGACGTCGTGAGGCTCAGCAGCGAGGTCACCAATGTGCGTCAGGAGATCGCAGAGCTGGAGAGCGCTGTCACCGACACACGCCAGACCCTTGACACCTTCATCGAGCAGTACGGACGCGACCGAGAAGTCTCCAAGGCTCAGGCCGAACTGTCTCGCCTGACAACGGAGTGGCACGCAAACTTCGCACAGCGCAAGCAGACCCGTGCCCTAGCCCGCGGCCTTGTGCACACCCTCACCGCGCAGGCCATCTACAGGAACGTGGTGAACACAGCTACCGTGCGGGCCTGCTCTGAGGAGCGGTTGCTCCTCGAACCGACGTACTGGCTTGCACCCGCCACCATGGCGGTCGCGGCCAAGTTCCGCAACGAGGACGAGCAAGGTGGGCGCGCCCGCGCACACGCCTGCGCCTTGGACGCCGCCAAGGCTAACCTCTTCTTTTCGTTGACATGTTCTCGCCTCGGAGACGAGAACGAAGCCGCCGCATGGATGGACCTGTACCTCCAGTCACTCGACCCCGACGAACTGGGGCAGGACTTCTTCGTCGTCCTGGACGCGATCGCGAGCAGGGAACTGGGCGAGAAGGCACTCGGGTATGCCCAGCAAGCCATGGCGCGATGGAACCGAGGCAACTCGCACCTCGTGATCGGTGCGGATACAACCCCCGACATGCGCGGTGGCACTCACCTGGAATCACGCCTGATGAACCTGCGTAGCCGCATTGCCGAGAACCGGTACACAGCTCTGCGTGAGACATGCGGTGACCACCAGTGGGAGGTACTCCGGGGCGGTTGGGAACTGGCGACCGTGCCCGATATGACCTTGTCCTATCTCCGGCGTGTATTCCCGGACGGAGTCGACGGGGTCGATACGCCGGTCAGCGGCGGCGGTCACGTCGAGAGTGCTCTGGAACGCCTCATCGACCAACTCGAGCTGGATGAAGCGGATATGCGCGTGAAAATGCGGCGACTTGAGCGCATTATCGAACACGAGGGAGACCTTGAGGAAGCCGTCAGGGCACACGAGTCGTCACTCGCCCCTGACTCAGCCCCGGTCGCACTCATAACGCTGCTCGACCAAGCCGTTTTCGAGCCGGACGAAGTACGGCTCGGCCCGCCCGCCCGCCTTATGGCCTTACGTGCTATCTGGCCGGGCTTGGAGAACGTTGCGCAACGATTCATCGCCCTCTCTCAGCACCGCCTTCCGCGGCACATCACGTTGAGCGTCGCAGGTTGGTCCTGCAGGGTGGCTACGGACCTGCGGCTGATGGTGGAACCTGAGCCGCTTGTCGATGAGCTCACCACGTACATCGAGCAGCAGACCCAGGTCCAGTCGGACGCTGTGGTGCGCAGATGGCCTCGCGTGGTTGCAGCCCTGGTGATCGGTGCCTTCAGTGGGGCACTCGTGGTCCCGTTCGTCGACGGAGTGGCACGGTGGATATTCGCCCTGCTCACGATCGGCATTTTCACGTGGCCGATTTGGGAGATCTGGAGCCTTCCACTTCGAAAGAAGCACGTACGTGATCAGGGAAACCGGTTGCGATATGAGGCTGTCACGACGTTAGTCAAGGCGCTACGCCAGCACGAGGACTTTTTCGAGGAATGGCGCGAGGCGATGGGGCAACTGACTTCCCTCACCCAATGGGGAATGCAACACGAGCATAAGTAATCGACGGATTGACGCGACCCTGCCCGGGAGTAGAAAAGGGACCGGATGGACACCTCCAAGCTGATCGGTGGCCGTTTCAAAGCGAAGGATGGCCCTGTCAGCGGTGCCATGGGCGACGTGTGGCCAGCCGAGGACATGAAGCTGGGTCGCACCGTGGCCCTGAAATTCCTAGCACGGCGACGCCTCCGCCAGCAGGGAGCCCCCACGGAGTTCACTGATTGGACGGTGAAAAGGTTCGAGCGCGAGGGCTTTGCCATGGCGCGGGTCAACCACCCCCACGTCGCACACATCTATGACACTGGCGAACATGACGGTGAGCTCTACATCGTCATGGAGTACATCCAGGGCAGGTCGCTCACCAGTCACTTGAAGACTGGCCCCACTCTCACACTTGAGCGAACCGTTCGATGGACACGCGAAATCTGCGAGGGCCTCGCTGCCGCGCACTCCCGCAAGGTCCTCCACCACGACATCAAGCCAGACAACATCATGATCACGAACCAGGGCGAGGTGAAGATCGTTGACTTCGGGCTGGCGTCCTTCGCTGATGTCACCCAGTCCCAGACGGGCGTGGGCACCCCGCTGTACAAGGCACCGGAGCGGTGGAACGACAGCCCGGGCAGCGTGCGCAGTGACCTGTACTCAGTGGGATGCGTCCTGTACGAGATGTTGGCTGGGCGTCCTCCCTTCGGCAGCCCTCAGGACGACCCCATGACCGTGGGCAGAATGCACCAGGACGATTCGCCGGCGCCTCCGAGTGCCCACCGGCCAGGCGTGCCCGACCAACTCGACTCCATCGTCCGGATTCTCCTGGCCAAGGACCCGGCGTATCGCCCACGAAGCGCCGAAGCGGTTGCGGAAGTGATGAGAGATATCCAGAATTCTCTCGGCATTGAGGACCTGGCCAAGGCGAGCGGACAGGCAACAGCCCTGTCTGAAGACGTGGACAGCGAAACTCGTCATTCGGAGCGCATCCGGGTATTGGATCGCCGCATCTTCGAACTGGAACTCCGGTTCGGGCCGCAGGACCAGGCGGTGGTTGAGGCACGCGTAGAGCACGCCGAACTCACCGGTCAGTCGGGCGATGTGCGAGGGGCCGCAGCCCTTTACAGCAGCCTTGGCCGTGACTGTCAGGACTTCTTCGGCCCCTATGATATGCGGGCGCTAAATGCCTTTGAAGGTGTCGCACGTTGGATCGCAAGATCGGGCGCAGAATAACTGTCTCATGCCTGGGGGCGTGCGCTTATTGCAAGCTGCTCAAGTCGTGACTAATATGGTGCAACTTCTATATTTCCTGAGTCATGGTGAGATCTCTGTGGAACATGGAAATTAGTGAGTGGCAGTGAGCAGTGCGATTAGGGCCAGGCAAATGAGACCTACACGCAGCGCTCGGATTGCGTGGTTAGCCCATACGTACTTCCTATTCGCGACGAGAGAGTTTGCGTGCACCTGAAGTGCAATGTGATTGGTGATCTCTTCGGCGTTTCCTGTAAGCGTGGCCAGTACCTGTGCATATGTCGGCGCATCATGCTCATATTGACGCTTTACGTCACCATAAAACAGCAGGTTTGTTGGACTGCGCTCAGCTTCGGCCTGCGCTGGTTCGGCCTCGCCTTCGCTACGAGGAACATTCCGCCTCGCCCACATGCCGCGCAGCTTCGCGCGAAGCTCGCCACGCAAAGGGGGTTTCAGCTGCGGCGCAAGGGCGGCCAAAGCGAATAGTCCGGCGAGAAAGATCATGAGACAGCCAGTGGCCGCAACGACGTCAAGGATGATCCCAGGGTCGCTCTGGTCTTTGAGCAAGTTGTAGGCAACCCCGCCAGCGACGCCAGCGGCGGCCAGGGTCGCGACGCTTTTGGTCTCAGCGTGCTTCACCCAGTCGTTAACTAGGCTTAGCGCCTTCCATGCGTGTTCCGGTTGGAGACTGCTCGAACTTGCGACGCCTTCCCCGGCCTGCTCGCCGGCCGGGGAGTCCTGTTGTGGCATCACGAGGGAAATCCAGCACGTCGTGCTCGCAGCGTCTGACGTTCCTGCTGCGCCTTCACCCAGATTGCCTTGCGCATCTGAGTCGAAGCGGCCGCCCGTTTCAGGTGATCGACGTCGTTGCGCTTTTTCTCGCCGCGCAGGACGGCCGCGCAGTATTCCTCCCCATGGATGGCGCACCAAGTGGATGACAGCACGCGTCCTTGAGCCTCTGGATCTCCGTCGGGAAGACGATCGATGATGTGGTCGCCCCAGATGGTGTCAGACGGTCCCTCGCCGCACGGACAGGTGTAAGCCAGGTAGTCATTCTTCTCAACCCTGTCCCACACGCTGCCAGTCACGGCCATAAGGTGTCGGTCGACCGACTGTGCTGCTTTGGCAGCGTAGTTGACAGCCTTGCCCGCCCAAACCGGCTCTTGCTGGTTGATGTTGCGCGGCGTACCGACCCGCTTGACGAGGAGACGGCTGGATGCGACACCGACCTTGTATCCAGTGCTGGGCAGTTCGGAGTCGTTCGGCCAGCGGTCTTCAAGGCGCTTCACCAGGTCGACGCTGAACGTCTTGACTGTGATCCCCGCGGCCAGCGCACGCTCGTATCGGAGGTCCCCCCAAAAGAGTGCAAACGCGCCGTCTCCCTGAATCGCCAGGAAGTTGGCCTCGAACTCGTCGAAGATCCTCACGACTCCGCCGGTGCTCGCCTCGTAGATGCTGGCCGTACTCGCGGCCCACTTGCCAGTACCCAACTTGGTAGAGCCCTTCAAGTCCGCGACCACGGCGACGGCGTCGGTGACCTTGTGCCACCTCCTCGCAGTGATCGGCAGTGCAGACACGTCGAGGTTGTGCCCCTTGTCCACCACTTCTGGGGTGGACGCGAACTCGTCCTTCGCCTTCTGGTCGAGGTCCTTGATCAGGTCCTCGAGTCCCACTTCAGTCACGGACACCTCTCCCGCTCGATGCTGCTGCTCTTACGGTACGGGTGGGGTATGACAAAGCGGTCCGAGCGCAGGACCGCACAAGCCAGCCGTGGCCGACAAGATGTGAATTCGACCTTCGCAACGCACCCAGCCCGCGTGTCCTCGAACTGGCGTCGCCTACTGCGACAAAGCGTCGTCGGGAAGTAGCCGCGACGTTCACCCGGCTGTGGCTACGCGCAACGCCCCCCGTCACCCGCCAAGTCGCGTCTCTGCAAGTCAATGCGCGATAGGCGAAAAAGGCTTGACTGAGGTGACGAGGGTGCCCAGACGCATCCGCTCGGTGACGGCCGCGGCGGCGGTCAGCGTCGGTACGGCACCGAACCACGGGCCGTCCCGGAAGGTGCGCCAGGACAGGTGGTCGTAGGTGAAACCGGTGTGGAAACCGAGCTGCTCCGCGCGTTGCCAGGAGTCGCGGCTCCCCTCGTTCCAGCGGCGGTACGGGAGGATCACGGTGCTCAGACGCAGGCTCATGATTCCCAGGCTATGCGGCTGTCCGTGTTTCACGTGAAACCGTCACCGTATGCGGCTGTTGAGCCACGGAGTGAGGATGATCATCGAGATCCACTCCTCGTGCGTCCGGTCACCGGGCAGCGGGACGATCAGGCGACAACTGGGCGGGAAGCTGCGGGTCTTGACGTAGGCGTGGCCGTCGAAGACGGAGCGGAGGAAGGCAGGGACGTCGTCGCGCGCGACGTCGGGGCAGTCGATGCCCTCGACCGTGATCAGGGCGTCGTCCTCGGGATAGAGCCGCACGCTCACCCGCGGCAGTCCGCCGAACTCGGCGAAGGCCTCGTGCGGGAGCGAGCCGTCCGGGTCCGTGGTGACGCCGAAGCCCGCGGAGGTGCGGCGGGAGGTCTGGTCGGCGCCGATGTCATGGGTGACCTCGATCTCCCGGGAGTACTCGGACGCGATGGCGCGGAGGGCGGTGACGGCGGCCTCGGTGCTGTGGAAGTGGTCCATACCACTGATCATGCCGGGCTTGGTGCGGCCGAGGCCATACCGGGGGCGGTAGTCCTCGGGCGGTGCGGGATCAGTGGGGTGCGGGGAACCGTAGATACCGCACGGGTACGGCCTCCGTGAGCCAGACCCCGTTCTCGCTGACCCGGAACACATGGCCGTCCTTGTGCATCGCGCCCGCGTCCACGGAGAGCACGACGGGCCGGCCGCGGCGGGCGCCGACGCGGGTCGCGGTCTCCCGGTCGGCGGAGAGGTGGACGGCATGGCGGTTCATGGGCCGGAGACCCTCGGCCCGGATCGCGTCCAGGTTGCGTGCGACCGTGCCGTGGAAGAGGTACGGCGGCGGGGTGGCCGGGGGCAGGCCGAGGTCGACCTCGATGCTGTGGCCCTGGCTGGCGCGGATACGGGTGCCCTCGATCGCGAAGCGGCGCTTGTCGTTCGTGGCCACCACGTGGTCGAGTTCTTGGCGGTCGAACCGGAACCCGTGTGCGGCACAGGCGGCGATCAGCGTGTCAATCTCGACCCAGCCGGCCTCGTCGAGGGTGAGCCCGATCCGCTCGGGCTGGTGGCGCAGATGCTTGGAGAGGTACTTCGACACTTTGACGGTGCGTCTTTCATCCATCCGGTCAGCATGATGGGAGAGACGTGGATCACGCACTTTATTTTGCGGCCGATGTTTGATCCACAACCAACTGTAGTTATCCACAGGGGAATTGGCGTTTCTGTGGACAACTCCCTGTCATGTCACACCTGTTCGTCAAGATCAGCTGGGGGCCCACACCTTGGCATGAGCGCATCCAACGCCCTTGCCCGCAGCTCCCGTTCAGCCGCCAGCGCGATGAACTCGGCGGCCTTCGCCGGGCCAACCAACCCCTCCACAGCCCGCATTGTCGTCTCGGGCACGGCCACGGAACGTGACGAGGACACGGACCGCGGAGGTTCCGCCGCACCGAGGTGCCGGCGCAGGGTCCGGTTGGCGAACAGGCGCATCGCGCGGGCGAGTTCGGCGTCCACGGTCTGCTGCGCGAGGGGCCGCAGCCGTCGTACGAGTGAGGCCGCTTCGGTCGCGTCCGCGTCCGTCGGAGGGTGCGATCCGTCGAGGTAGCGGGCGAAGACGTGCTCGGTGGTGAACTCCAGGAAACGGGAGGCGATGTGCTCTACCTGGACCCTCAACTCCCTCAGGTGGGACGAGATCGCGGGCAGCGGAACCCCCGAGGCGTACAACTCGACGGCCACCGCCAGCTCTTGGGGGCTCGGCACGAGGAAGGAGTCGGTGTCTCCGGGGACCGGTTCCAGTACGCCGAGTTCGACGGCTTCGGCGACTGCGGCGTCGTCCGGGCTGCCGCCGAAGCGCTGTTCCAGCTCGGCGCGCGAGATCCGGACCGCCTCCTCGTCGGTCCACGGCCCGTCCACCTCGGCGGCCAGCCCGAGCACCCCGCCCAGCCCCCGGCCCGCGTCCCAGGCGTTCAGCAACTCCTTGATGGAGGCCAGGCCGTAGCCGCGGTCGAGCAGGTCCGCGATCTGCCGGAGCCGGGCGAGATGGACATCGGCGTACACGTTGGCCCGGCCGCGCCGCTCGGGGCGGGGGAGCAGGCCGCGGTCCTGGTAGGCACGGATCGTGCGGACGGTGGCGCCGCTGAGGTGCGCGAGGTCCTCGATGCGGTAGGCGGCTTCGCGGGGGCCGGAGCCCGAATCCGACCCGGTGTTCACGCAGCCCCCACCCGTGCCGCAGGTGAGCGCTTCAGGTACTCCACCGCCCGGTTCAACGACCCTTCCCGCGACGGGTGGTAGGAGCGCCGCAGATAGCGGGGGACGGCCGCGCCGAGTGAGCGCCAGGTGGGCAACAGGCCTTTTCGTACGGCCCTGTTGTGTTCGGTGAGCGAGTAGCGGACGCGGCCCGCGAGTTGGGGGTCGTGGCGGATCAAGTAGGCCGTGCCCCAGGCCCACAGGGAGAGCATCACGGGCGCGGTGACCGCCATGCCGACGAGACGGCGGGTGTAGCGGGGGAGGCCGTGG
The DNA here is from genome assembly GCF_043200035.1 of Streptomyces sp. NPDC048504. NCBI lineage: Bacteria > Bacillati > Actinomycetota > Actinomycetes > Kitasatosporales > Streptomycetaceae > Streptomyces > Streptomyces sp. NPDC048504. The sequence goes on along the minus strand of NZ_JBICXA010000001.1, from coordinate 32,751 downwards.
CCCCCGCAGTGCTGGAACATGTCGTAGGCGACCGCGCGGTGTTCGACCTCCTCGGCGCCGTGCCAGCGCAGCAGATCGAGCATGATCGCGTCCGCGCCGGACCGGTCGAGGGCCTCGGCGGCGAGTATCCAGTCGCCCAGCACCGCCGTGAACTGCTCGATCGCCGCGACGACCGACAGCCGGAAGCGCAGCCACTCCCGCTCCGGCAACGGCGCCCCGAGCGGCGGGCGTTCGCCAAGGAGCCGTTCGAAGAGCAAGTCGACGTGCCGGGTGAAGTCGGTGGTGTCGAGCCGTTGGGCCGCGAGATGGTCCAGCACGTGCGCGTGCTGGACGCTGTGGGTGGCCTCCTGGCCCATGAACCCCTTGACGTCCGCGAGGAGTTCGGGGTCCCCGACCAGCGGCAGGCCCTCCTTGAAGACCTTCACGAACCACCGCTCCCCCGCCGGCAGCAGCAGATGCAGCACGTTGATGACATGGGTGGCGGTCGGCTCGTCCGGTATCCAGTGCAAGGGCGTGCGCGACCAGTCGAAGGAGACCCGGCGCGGGGCGATGGCGTGCTGCTCGCTCTCGGAGGTCACAGCGGCGGCTCCAGGCGGGCCATCGCCCGCAACGCGCGCGGGGCGAACCGGGACATCAGATGGGCGCCGCGCGCTTCCGGGGTGACGGGCACGACGGCCTCGTTGCGCACGACGGCCCGCAGGATCGCGTCGGCGACCTTCTCCGGCGGGTAGTTCCGCAGCCCGTAGAGCCGCGCCGACTTCTTCTGGCGCCGTTTCTCCTCGGCGGCGTCGACCCCGGCGAAGTGCGCGGTCGAGGTGATGTTGGTGTTGACGAGGCCGGGGCATATCGCCGAGACGCCGATCCCCTGGCCGGAGAGTTCCGCGCGCAGGCACTCGCTGAGCATCAGCACGGCCGCCTTGGAGGTGCTGTAGGCGGGCAGCACCTTGGAGGGCTGGAACGCCGCCGCCGAGGCCGTGTTGACGATGTGGCCGCCCTGGCCGCGCTCGGCCATCTGCTTCCCGAAGAGGCGGCAGCCGTGGATCACGCCCCACAGGTTGACGTCGAGGACCTTCTTCCAGTCCTCCGGGGTCGTGTCGAAGAAGGAACCGGAGAGTCCGATTCCGGCATTGTTCACCAGGACGTCCACCACGCCGTACTCGGCGGCGACCTTCGCTGCGAGCTTCTCCATGGCCTGCTCGTCGGAGACGTCGACCGTCTCCGCCCAGGCCTCCGGGGCGCCGATCAGCCGGGCCAGTTCGGCGGTGCGGGCCGCGCTCTCCGCGTCCCGGTCGACGGCCACCACGCGCGCGCCGGACTCGGCGAACGCGAACGCCGTGGCCCGCCCGATGCCGCTGCCCGCACCCGTGACCAGCACGAGCTGCCCGCCGAACCGCTCGACGTACTTGCCGGTCGCCGGCGTCGACCTGGGGCGCTCACCCTCATGGGTGGTCACGAACTCCGTGATCCAGGACGCCAGTTGATCGGGGCGGGTGCGCGGGATCCAGTGCTTGTCGGGCAGCGTGTGGCGCACCGCCCCCGGCGCCCACAGCTCCAGTTCGTCGTAGAGCTTCTCGGAGAGAAACGCGTCCCCCAGGGGCGTGACGAGCTGCACGGGCGCGTGCGCGTATGCGTCGGGGCGTGGCCTGCGCAGCCTGGCGCGGATGTTGTCCCGGTACAGCCAGGCGCCGTGGGCCGCGTCCGTGGGGAGCGACGACGTGGGGTAGTCGCCGCTGGGGGCCTTCTCGACGCGCTCCAGGATCTTCGGCCAGCGCTTGCCCAGGGGGCCGCGCCAGGCGAGTTCGGGCAGCACGGGCGTGTGCAGCAGGTACACGTACCAGGACTTGGCGCCCTGGCCGAGGAGTTGGCCGACGCGGCGCGGGGTGGGCCGGGTCAGGCGCTTGTTGATCCAGTGCCCGAAGTGGTCGAGGGACGGTCCGGACATCGATGTGAAGGAGGCGATCCGGCCCACCGTGCGCTCGACGGTGACGAACTCCCAGGACTGCACCGAGCCCCAGTCGTGCCCTACGAGGTGCACGGGCCGGTCCGGGCTGACCGCGTCCGCGACCGCCAGGAAGTCGTCCGTGAGCTTCTCCAGGGTGAACCCGCCCCGCAGCGGCTCCGGTGCCGTCGAACGGCCGTGGCCCCGGACGTCGTAGAGGACGACGTGGAAGCGGTCCGCGAGCCGGGACGCGACCTGGGTCCACACCTCCTTGCTGTCGGGGTAGCCGTGCACCAGGACGACCGTGGGGCGCGAGGGGTCCCCCAGCTCGGCCACGCACAGCTCGACTCCGCCGGTCCGCACCCAGCGCTCACGCGCACCCTCAAGCGTCACTTGTCCTCCGCCCAGCGCCGCACGTGCGGCAGATCGTCGTCGAGCCAGAAGGCGCTCTGTTCGGGGTCCTTGGAGTCGGTGACGACGAGGATCTCCTCGAACTTGGCGCCTGTGCCCCGGAATCCGAGATGCGGTTCGACCGCCCACAGGCCCGGGTGCGGGGGATGGTCGGAGAAGCGGTACGGCGACCAGAGCGGGGACCAGCCGTCGCGGTGGCCGTGCAGCGCGTCGCTCGCGAGGCCCTTCAGGGACTGGGTGCCGAACCCGAACAGGCGCGGGGACCAAGGGCGTTCGGCGACCCGGTCGACCTTGTGCGCGATCACGCCGAAGGGGTACGCGCGGTGCCGGTTGGCATAGCCCTGGCGGACCATGAGGCGGTCCACGTCCTCGTAGATCTCGCGCAGCGGGCGCCGCTCGCGCACCTCGCGCAGGAGCAGCGCGCGGTGTGCCTCCAGGTCGGCCATCAGCCGGTCCTGCACGGGGTTGGCGCCCAGGGAGCCCGAGTAGCCGATGTCGGCCGTGAAGCCCTTGTGCACGGGAGCCATGTCCAGGATGAACGGCATCCCGGGCTCAAGACGGCGGCCCGTGGGGAAGAACTGCAGCGGCACCCGGAAGTTGGTGAACGCCGTGCGGTCGCCGAACCAGGCGAAGGGCAGATGGAACCAGTCCCGCACACCCCGCGCGCGCAGCCACGACCGCTGCATCCGCGCCGCGTCGCGCTCGGTCACCCCGGGTTCCAACCGGTCCGCGACGGCCTCGGCGCATTCGTACGCCAGCCGCTGGACCTCTCTGAACCCCCGCAGTTCCGCGGAGAGTTCGCGTGTCACCGCCGTAGTCATGCCACCGCCCCACCTGTCCACACCGACTGCGGTACGTGCTCGCAACTTGACACTGGTGAATGTGACAGTTGTTAGAGGCTCCGTCAATAGCCGCGATCTCCACCTGTGGACAAGTGCGAGGGTGACGCCGCGTAGCCCTCAAGCAGGGCATCCCCTACGGGCCCGTACGTCTGGAGTCTGACGTGAGGACAGCTCTGCGGGGTGACGACCGCAGTGGTCCGCGTCACTACCTTCGTAGACGTGACTGTGATCGCGACCGAAAGCCTGAGCAAGCGGTTCCCCCGGGTGACCGCGCTTGACCGGCTCTCCGTGGACGTCGGACCCGGTGTGACGGGGCTCGTCGGTGCCAACGGAGCCGGCAAGTCCACCTTGATCAAGATCCTGCTGGGTCTGTCCCCCGCCTCCGAGGGCCGAGCCGAAGTGCTCGGCCTCGATGTCGCCACCAAGGGTGCCGACATCCGCGAGCGCGTCGGGTACATGCCGGAGCACGACTGTCTGCCGCCCGACGTCTCGGCCACCGAGTTCGTCGTCCACATGGCGCGCATGTCCGGCCTGCCGCCCACCGCGGCCCGCGAGCGCACCGCGGACACCCTGCGCCATGTCGGTCTGTACGAGGAGCGCTACCGCCCCATCGGCGGCTACTCGACGGGCATGAAGCAGCGCGTCAAGCTCGCGCAGGCCCTCGTCCACGACCCGCAGCTGGTCTTCCTGGACGAGCCGACCAACGGCCTCGACCCGGTCGGCCGCGACGAGATGCTCGGCCTCATCCGCCGCATCCACACGGACTTCGGCATCTCGGTGCTGGTGACCTCGCACCTGCTGGGCGAGCTGGAGCGCACCTGCGACCACGTGATCGTGGTCGACGGCGGCAAGCTCCTGCGCTCCAGTTCCACCACGGACTTCACCCAGACCACGACGACCCTGGCGATCGAGGTCACCGACACCGACGACCACCCGGACGGCACCCGCGCGGTGCGCGACGCGCTCCACGCGCGCGGGGTGGACACCCACGACGGCAGCGGCCTGCCGGGCGCGGGCCACGTCCTCCTCCTGACGGCCACGGGCGAGGAGACGTACGACGTGGTCCGGGACACGATCGCGGACCTCGGTCTGGGCCTTGTGCGCATGGAGCAGCGCAGGCACCACATCTCCGAGGTCTTCACCGACGCCGACACCGGCACCGACAGCTACGCAGAGCGGAAGGAGGCCGTAGGCCATGGCAATTGACCAGCCCCTGGTCCCCCAGCCGGGCGACCAGACCCGCATCCACAACATCGGCTACCGCCACTACGACGGCCCCCGCCTGGGCCGCGCCTACGCCCGCCGCTCCCTCTACTCGCAGTCCCTGCGCGGCTCGTACGGCCTCGGCCGCTCGGTGAAGTCCAAGGTGCTGCCGATGCTGCTGTTCGTGGTCATGTGCGTGCCCGCGGCCATCATGGTGGCCGTCGCGGTCGCCACGAAGGCCAAGGACCTGCCCGTCGACTACACGCGCTACGCGATCATCATGCAGGCCGTCATCGGCCTGTACGTCGCCTCGCAGGCACCCCAGTCGGTCTCCCGCGACCTGCGCTTCAAGACCGTGCCGCTGTACTTCTCGCGGCCGATCGAGACCGCCGACTACGTGCGGGCCAAGTTCGCGGCCCTGGCCTCGGCCATGCTCATCCTGACCGGGGCCCCGCTGATCGTGCTCTACGTAGGCGCCCTGTTGGCCAAGCTTGACTTCGCCGACCAGACCAAGGGCTTCGCCCAGGGACTCGTGTCCGTGACCCTCCTCTCGCTGCTCTTCGCCGGCATCGGCCTGGTCATCGCCGCGGTCACCCCGCGCCGCGGCTTCGGCATCGCCGCCGTCATCGCCGTACTGACCGTCTCCTCCGGCGCCGTCTCCACCCTCCAGGCGATCGCCGACGCGCAGAACTCCACGAGCGCCATCCCCTGGATCGGCCTCTTCTCGCCCGTCACCCTCATCGACGGCCTGCAGTCGGCGTTCCTGGGCGCGAGTTCGGCGTTCCCCGGAGGCGTCGGCCCCAGCCACGCGGAAGGCGTCGTCTACGTCCTCGCCGTCCTGGGCCTCATCGCCGCGACCTACGGCCTCCTGATCCGCCGCTACCGGAAGGTGGGCCTGTGACCACGCTCTCCATCGACCACGTCTCCCGCTGGTTCGGCAACGTGGTCGCCGTCAACGACATCACCATGAACGTCGGTCCCGGCGTCACCGGACTCCTCGGCCCCAACGGCGCCGGAAAGTCCACCCTCATCAACATGATGGGCGGCTTCCTCGCCCCCTCCACCGGCACCGTCACCCTCGACGGCCAGCAGGTCTGGCGCAACGAACAGATCTACAAGCACATCGGCATCGTCCCCGAGCGCGAGGCGATGTACGACTTCCTCACCGGACGTGAATTCGTCGTCGCCAACGCCGAGTTGCACGGCCTCGGCGCCAAGGCCGCCCAGAAGGCGCTGGCCACGGTCGAGATGGAGTACGCGCAGGACCGCAAGATCTCCACATACTCCAAGGGCATGCGCCAGCGCGTGAAGATGGCGTCCGCCCTGGTCCACGAACCGTCGCTGCTCCTGCTCGACGAGCCGTTCAACGGCATGGACCCGCGCCAGCGCATGCAGCTCATGGACCTGCTGCGGCGGATGGGCGACGAGGGCCGCACGGTGCTGTTCTCGTCCCACATCCTCGAAGAGGTCGAGCAACTCGCCTGGCACATCGAGGTGGTGGTGGCCGGCCGGCACGCGGCCAGCGGTGACTTCCGCAAGATCCGCCGCCTGATGACCGACCGCCCGCACCGCTACCTGGTCCGCTCCAGCGACGACCGCGCCCTCGCGGCCGCCCTGATCGCCGACCCGTCGACGTCCGGCATCGAGGTCGACCTGGCCGAGGGCGCGCTGCGCATCCAGGCCGTCGACTTCGGCCGGTTCACGGCCCTGCTGCCCCGGGTGGCCAAGGACCACGGCATCCGGCTGCTCACGGTCTCGCCGTCCGACGAGTCGCTCGAATCAGTCTTCTCGTATCTCGTCGCGGCGTAGGAGGCCAAGAGATGTACGACCCCACAGTCGCCCGACTCACGTACCGGGCCCTGCTCGGCCGGCGCCGGGCCCTCATCCTGGGCGCCCTGCCCTTCCTGCTGATCATGATCTCCGTGGTGGTGCGGGGCCTCACCGGCGCCGACGACCAGACCGCGGTCGACGTCCTGGGCGGGCTCGGGCTCGCCACGATGGTGCCGATCATCGGCGTCATCGCGGGCACCGGCGCGATCGGACCGGAGATCGACGACGGCTCCGTGGTGTACCTGCTGTCCAAGCCGCTGAAGCGGCCCACGATCATCTTCACCAAGCTGATCGTGGCGGTCGCCGTCACCATGGTGTTCTCGGCGGTCCCCATGCTGATCGCCGGCCTCATCCTCAACGGCAACGGCCAGCAGATCGCCGTCGCCTACACGGTCGCCGCCCTGGTCGCCTCCATCGCGTACGCGGCACTCTTCCTGCTGCTCGGCACGGTCTCCCGGCACGCGGTGGTCTTCGGACTCGTCTACGCCCTCGTCTGGGAAGCCCTGTTCGGCTCCCTGGTCGCCGGCGCCCGCACGCTCAGCGTCCAGCAGTGGTCCCTGGCCGTCGCCCACAAGGTCGCCGGCGGAGACCTGGTCACCTCGGACGTCGGACTGACCACGGCCACGGTGTTCCTCGTCGCGGTCACCGCGGGAGCCACCTGGTACGCCGGACAGAAGCTGCGCTCGCTGAAGCTCGCCGGCGAGGAGTGACAGGTCCTGATCTTGACGGGGGCTTCATCTCTGTCCGGGCACACTGGGCAAACAGGACGCACGGCTAGGAGGAACGGGGATGGCCGGAGAGGCGACGTACGGCGGCGGCCAGGCGGAGTCCGGGGACGGCTGGGACAAGCTGGTCCTGGACGACGACTTCATACGGTCCGCCGAGACGGCCGAGCCGTCCGCCCGCGCGCGGATGCTCGCGGCGCGCTGGCGCACCGAGTCTCCCGAGCCCCAGCCGTGGCGCTCTGACGAGCCGCCCGCGGGGTGGTTCTTCAGCAAGGCGCGGCGGCGGAAGTGGCGGCGGCGGTAGGCGTCACGCGGCTGCCCTTTTATTCGGTGGCGTCCAACTCGGCGTACAGGCACAGTTGTTGTGTCGACGCCGGATCAGCCGGCGCCACCGACTGGGAGAGGAGCTGGACGATGTCGATGCACGACAGGACGTCCAACTCCCTTCAGGGCAGCCCGCGGCGGTCTCCGGAGTAGTTACCCTCCGTCGAGTCGCCCACCACGGGGAGCTGCCCGGGGCGGCCGCTTCGAGCACGCGACTCATTATCGCGTGGGCCGCCTTCCCTTTCGCCCCCACTGCCGGGGGCATCCTGCGCTGGGGCGGTTGCCCACACCTACGCGAGCAACCGCTCCAGCACCACCGCGATCCCGTCGTCCTCGTTCGACGCCGTCACCTCGTCCGCCACCGCCTTGAGTTCCTCATGCGCGTTGGCCATCGCCGCGCCGTGGGACGCCCAGGCGAACATCGCGATGTCGTTGGGCATGTCGCCGAAGGCGATCGTGTCGGCGGACTTCAGGCCCAGGCGGCGGGCCGCGATGGACAGGCCCGTGGCCTTGGACAGGCCCAGCGGAAGCAGTTCGACGATGCCCTCGCCCGCCATCGCGACCGAGACGAAACCGCCCGCGGCCAGCTGCGCCGCCTCGGCGAGCTGGTCGTCCGTGAGGGTCGGGTGCTGGATGTAGATCTTGTTCAGCGGCGCCGCCCACAGCTCGGACACGTCCGAGAGGGGCGTCGACGGCAGCGTGCCCGTGAGCGCGTAACCGTCGCTGACCAGCACCTCGCCGTCCAGGCCGTCCCGGCTCGCCGCGAGGTACAGCGGGCCGACCTCCGCCTCGATCTTGGCGAGTGCCACCCCGGCGAGTTGGCGGTCCAGGGTGACCGACGTCAGCAGGCGGTGCTCCCCGGCGTCGTAGACCTGGGCGCCCTGGCCGCAGACCGCGAGGCCGTCGTAGCCGAGGTCGTCGAGGATGTGCCGGGTCCAGGGGACCCCGCGGCCGGTCACCACGATGTGCGCGGCACCGGCCTCCGCGGCCGCCGCGAGGGCGGCACGGGTGCGCGGCGAGACCGACTCGTCGGAGCGCAGGAGCGTTCCGTCGAGGTCGGTCGCGACCAGCTTGTACGGGAAGCCGGTGCTCACTTGGCGACCGGCTCCAGCAGCTCACGGCCGCCGAGATACGGACGCAGCATCTCGGGCACGCGCACGGAACCGTCGGGCAGCTGGTGGTTCTCCAGGATCGCCACGATCGTGCGCGGTACGGCGCACAGCGTGCCGTTGAGCGTGGCCAGCGGCTGGACCTTCTTGCCGTCGCGCAGCCGCACGGACAGCCGGCGGGCCTGGAAGCTGTCGCAGTTGGAGGCCGAGGTCAGCTCGCGGTACTTGCCCTGGGTCGGGATCCACGCCTCGCAGTCGAACTTGCGGGACGCCGACGAACCGAGGTCGCCCGAGGCCACGTCGATGACCTGGAAGGGCAGTTCGAGGGCGGTGAGCCACTGCTTCTCCCAGTCCAGGAGCCGCTGGTGCTCGTTCTCCGCGTCCTCGGGGAGGACGTACGAGAACATCTCGACCTTGTCGAACTGGTGCACGCGGAAGATGCCACGCGTGTCCTTGCCGTATGTGCCGGCCTCGCGGCGGAAGCACGGGGAGAAGCCCGCGTAGCGCAGCGGGAGCTTGTCCGCGTCGAGGATCTCGTCCATGTGGTAAGCGGCGAGGGGGACCTCGGAGGTGCCGACGAGGTAGAAGTCGTCCTTCTCCAGGTGGTACACGTTCTCCGCGGCCTGGCCGAGGAAGCCGGTGCCCTCCATGGCGCGCGGGCGGACCAGCGCCGGGGTCAGCATCGGGATGAAGCCGGCCTCCGTGGCCTGCGCGATCGCCGCGTTGACGAGCGCCAGCTCCAGGAGGGCGCCGACGCCGGTGAGGTAGTAGAAGCGCGAGCCGGAGACCTTGGCGCCGCGCTCGACGTCGATGGCGCCGAGCGACTCGCCGAGTTCCAGGTGGTCCTTGGGCTCGAAGCCCTCGGCGGCGAAGTCGCGGATCGTGCCGTGCGTCTCCAGGACGACGAAGTCCTCCTCGCCGCCGACGGGCACGTCGGGGTGCACGAGGTTGCCGAGCTGGAGCGCGAGGCGCTTGGTCTCCTCGTCCGCCTCGTGCTGCTCGGCGTCGGCCGCCTTGACGTCGGCGGCGAGCTGGCCCGTCTTCTTGAGCAGCTCGGCCTTCTCGTCGCCGGAGGCCTTGGGGATGAGTTTGCCGAGCGCCTTCTGCTCGGAGCGCAGCTCGTCGAAGCGGACGCCGGACGACCTGCGCCGCTCGTCGGCGGACAGGAGAGCGTCGACGAGCGCGACGTCCTCTCCACGGGCGCGCTGGGACGCGCGCACACGGTCGGGGTCCTCACGGAGCAGGCGAAGGTCAATCACGCGGAACAGGCTACCGGTGCCGGGTTCCGGCTCACGACTCGGTATTCCGAACTATTGCTTACGTCCAGTTATGGGGTAATTGCGGAGAGTGTTCCCGCAGGTCGATGCGGGTCAACGAAAAGGCGTCCCGCTCCCTGGAACGGGGCAGGCGCGAGGCGGCCTGTTGACCCGAATCCCTTGTGGGAAACGGGACTTGAGGGCGCGGTTGTCCACAGGAATCCACATCCCGGAAGAGTTATCCACAGGGTGTGCGAAAGATCTGTGGACATCGAAAATGATCATTTCCAAAGGGTTTCGCGCGACGGGCAATTCCTGTCCCAAACGCACCTCCCACCCACTTTCGGGTGGAAATGTGTCGCTCCATAGGATTGCCCGAAGGAAACGGGTGGACGAAGAGTGACCTACGCCCCGGTGGACGAGTGGGCGGCCTGTAGGGAGATTTGTCGACTGGATCGCACTTCGTTGTCGACTTGTCCCCAGGTCGAGAAGCGGACCTGTGGATAACTTCTGTGGATAACGAAGATACGCAGGTAGTACCGGGACGCCACACAGGTACTACCGGTCAGAAACGGCCGTCCTGGCAGTGCGCGACCCAGTCGGCCGCGGCCAGGAAATCCTCGTCCGAGGTGGCCGGGAACAGCGGCCGCACCCCGTCCACGCCGACGTCCGCGCGCGGGTACGACCCGAGGAAGCGCACCTGGAGACAGATCCGCTTGAGCCCCGCCAGCGCCTCGGCGACCCGGCGGTCGGAGATGTGTCCCTCGGCGTCGATGCAGAAGCAGTAGTTGCCGATGCCGGCGCCGGTCGGGCGGGACTGCAGCAGCATGAGGTTGATGCCCCGGGTGGCGAACTCGCCCAGCAGGTCACGCAGCCCGCCGGGGTGGTCGTCGCGCTGCCAGATCACGACCGACGTCTTGTCCGCGCCGGTCGCGGCGGCCGGGCGGGCGGGCCTGCCCACCAGCACGAACCGGGTCTGCGCGTTCTCCGCGTCGTGGATCTCGGTCTCCAGAGCTTCGAGACCGTACCGGGCGGCCGCGAACTCACCGGCGAACGCGGCGTCGTAGCGGCCCTCCTGGACCAGCCGGGCGGCGTCCGCGTTCGAGGCCGCCGACTCCCACAGGGCGTCCGGGAGGTTCGCCTTCATCCAGTTGCGGACCTGCGGCTGGGCGGCGGGGTGCGCGGAGACCGTCTTGATGTCGGAGATCTTCGTGCCCGGCCTGACCAGCAGCGCGAAGGTGATCGACAGCAGCACCTCGCGGTAGATCATCAGCGGCGCGCCCGCGACCAGCTCGTCCAGGGTGGTGGTGATGCCGCCCTCGACGGAGTTCTCGATCGGCACGAACGCGGCCTCGGCCTCACCGGTGCGCACCGCGTCCAGCGCGGACTGCACCGACACGTACGGGATCAGCTCCCGGGTGGCCGCCTCGGGAAGCGTCCGCAGGGCGACTTCGGTGAAGGTGCCCTCAGGGCCGAGATACGCGTAGCTGGCTGGCATGACCTCACCCTAATGGGCCTTGCGAAACCGGGCGCACGCTTCCCGGACCGGCCACCCGTCAGGGCGACGGCTCCCGCCTCCACCAGTCACCGCCCCTTCAAGGCGACGGCCTCACCCCTCCAGCAACCGCTGCCCCACGTACTCGCCCTCCGCCGCCCCGCCCGGCACCGCGAACAGGCCGCTCGCCTCGTGGCGGATGTACGTCGACAGGGCGTCCCCGCGGTCGAGTTTCCGCTGCACGGTGACGAAGCCGCGCAACGGGTCGGCCTGCCAGCAGACGAAGAGGAGCCCGGCGTCCGGGGTGCCGTCCGCGGCGATGCCGTCGTGGTAGGAGAACGGGCGCCGCAGCATCGCCGCACCCCCGTTCTGGTCGGGCCGGGCGATCCGGGCGTGCGCGTTGATGGGGACGACCAGGGCGCCCTTCGCGTCGGTCTTCTCCAGGTCCATCGCGGTCGTCTCGCCGCCCCCGGACAGGGGCGCCCCAGTGGACTTGCGGCGCCCGACGACGTTCTCCTGGGCGCCGGTCGAGAGTTTCTCCCAGTCGTCGAGGAGCATGCGGATACGGCGTACGACGGCGTAGGAGCCGTTCGCCATCCAGGCCGGGTCGGTCGAACCGGACGCCGGCACGAAGATCCGCTTGTCGAAGTCGGACTCCGTGGGCTTGGGGTTGCGGGTGCCGTCGAGCTGGCCCATCAGATTGCGGGCCGTCATCTTGTGGGCCGTGGCACCCGGCGTCCGGTTGAACCCGTTCATCTGCCAGCGGACCTTGGCCGCGCTGCCCGCGTCCTTCTGGATCGTGCGCAGGGCGTGGAAGGCCACCAGAGCGTCGTTGGCGCCGATCTGCACCCACAGGTCGCCGTTGCTGCGCGCCTTGTCGAGGTGGTCGGAGGAGAAGTCGGGCAGCGGGTCGAGGGAGGCCGGGCGCTGCTTCTCCAGTCCCGTACGGGAGAAGAAGGAGTTGCCGAAGCCGAAGGTGATCGTCAGCGACGAGGGGCCCGCGTCCCGGGCGACATCCGTGTCGTCCTGCGTCGCCGCCTCGCCCGCCATCAGCCGCTGGGCGGTCGTCGACCAGCGGCGCAGCAGGGCCGCCGCCTCCTTGCGGCTCGCGCCCGCCGCCAGGTCGAAGGCGACGAGATGGCCGCGCGCCTGGAGGGCCTCGGTGATGCCGGGCTGATGTTTCCCGTGAAACATTGCCATGTCCTCGCCCAGCGAGGTCAGCGGTGTGGCCCCGGCGGGCGCGGACGCGTATCCCACGGCCCCGCCCGCCGCACCGAGCACGAGCCCGGTGGCACCGGCCGTACCGAGGAGCCGTCGGCGGGAAATGCCCTCCCTGGGGGAGGCGTTTTCGGAAACGGCCTCCCCGGGGGATGCCTCTGCGATACGGGCCTCGGGAATGGACTGGTCAGGCATGGCGTGGTTCAGCCGATCTGCGCGTTCTTGTCGACGGTCGTCTGGTCGATGTCGGAGGTCCGCACGGTCACCGAGATCTTCCAGTCGCCCGCCATGGGGATCTGGATTCCGTTCGCGGCCCAGTGCCCGGTGGTGATGCGGTCGGGCGTCACGGGCAGCGGGCCGATCTTCTTCGCGGCGAGGGTGAAGGCGACCTTCACCTCGGGGACGTCGAAGGCCCGGCCGTTGGGGCGCTGCACATAGACGTGCATCTCGTTGCCGCCCACACGCGCGGGGTCGAGGTCGAGGCGTATGACGCCCTTGCCGTCCGTGCCCCCGGTGTCGAACGACATGTCCAGGGTCAGGGCGCCGGCGGACGACGAAGAAGAGGACGAGGAGGAGGACTTGGCCGCCTTGGCGTCCTCCTCCGTGCGGCCCGGTTCGGTGGCCGTCAGGGCCGTGGTGACGGCGAGGACGACGACCGCGACGGCGGCCTCGGCGAGCACCGAGCGGCGCAGCCCGAAGCGGACCGGGTCGGCGTCCCGCAGCCGCTTCTGCCGCGCGGTGTCCACGGCGCTCTGCTGGCGGGCGAGTTGAGCGGCGCGCTTGGAGTCACCGGGCGCCCCGGAACCGGCGCCCTTGGTGGACGCGGCCCCATCGGAGCCGGCCTCGGCCGACGCGGTGGCGCCGGCGACACCGGCCTTGGCGGAGGCCGTAGCGCTGGAGGCACTGGCCTCGGCGGACGTCGTAGCGCTGGAGTCGGCGGTCTTCGTGGACGCGCTGGCGTGTGCCTTCTCCTTCTCCGGCGCACGTTTCTCGACGACTGTCCCGGCCGTCGCGGTGGTCTCCGCCAGCCGCGCCGTCCAGCGCCGGGAGATCGACGCGATGCCGACGAGCAGCGCCACGAGGCCGATCTTCACGAGCAGCAGCTGGCCGTAGCCGGTGTCGGTGAACGCCGACCAGGAGCCGAGCTGGCGCCAGGACTGGTAGATGCCGGTCGCGACGAGCGCGAGGACACTGCCGAACGCGATGCGCGAGAAGTTCTGTACGGCCGCCCGCCCGACCAGGTTGTCGACGGGGGCCCGGTAGAGCGAGACGAGGAGGGCGGAGAGCCCGCCGAGCCAGATGGCGACGGCCAGCAGGTGGACCACGTCGACGGGCATCGCGATGCCGGGCTGCAGCCCGGTCGAGGCGTGCTCGGCCAGCGCCCAGCTCGCCGCGAGCCCGGCGGCCACCACACCGCCGCCGATCGCCAGACCGAAAGTCAGGTCCCGCTTTTCCTCGTCCTCCCGCTTGTCGTACGCCCCGAAGAGCACGGCGATGAACAGCGCGGCGGCGGCGAGGAGAAGGAGCCGGGAGACGAGGGCCGCGCCGGTCTTGGTCTGGAGGACCTGGCCGAGGAGGTTCAGGTCGAAGATGTCGCCGACCTTCCCGGTGGTCGAGTACGAGCCGCGCAGGAGCAGCAGCCAGAGTGTGGCCGCGGTGAGCGAGACCCAGCCGGAGACCACCAGCCGCTGCAGGGCGCGCACTCCGGCGCCCCGCTGCCAGCACGCCAGGATGAAGGCGGCGCCGCCCACCATGACGATGAAGCCGGCGTACGACATGTAGCGCCCGAAGCCGTACAGCCCGCCGACGAGCCCGCCGCCGACGTCCTGCTCGGCCGACGCGGAGACGACCGTCTTCGAAGGGGACCCGATCGAGAAGGTGAAGGCGCCGCCGACGGGGTGGCTGTCGGCCGACACGACCTGCCAGGCCACCGTGTAGGTGCCGTCGGGCAGGCCGCTGCGGACCTGGGTGGCGTACGTCGTACCGCTGATGTTGGACGGTTTGCCGACGTCGACGCGTTTGCCCTTCGGGTTGAGCACGCGCAGCGAGTCGTCGTTGGTCGAGACCTTCTCGGAGAAGGTGAGCGAGATCTGCGTCGGAGCCTTGGCGACCACCACCCCCGAACTGGGGTCGCTGCCGGTCAGCGCGGCGTGCGCGGAGGCCGTGCCCGCCCCGGCGAAGAGCATGCCGGTGACAGCCAGGAGCAGCAGCACCAGATTGCGGACGCGGGGGGTGATGGTCGTCTTCAAGGTGGGGGTCCCTCCCTCAGTGCCCGGTCGTGGGGTTGTACGTGGCCGACTTCACGGGCATCTCAACCGTGAGAGGGCCGGACTTGGCAAAGTGCAGCTTCACGGTCACGCTGTCGCCCTGCTTCAGCGTGTGCTTCAGCTTGTCGAACATCAGGTGGTTGCCCCCGCTCTTGAACACGAGTTGACCGTGTGCGGGCACATCGAGGGACGTCACCTCCTCCATCGCCTGGCCGACCGTCTCGTGCACGGAGACCGGGCCGAGGTCGCTGGTGACGGACGTCAACTCGTCCTTCGCACCGCCCTTGTTGGCGATGTCCAGGAAGCCCGCCGCCATGTCCGAGACCGGCTGGGGCATGTAGGCGGAGCTGACGGAGAGCTGGGCCTTCGCGTCGTCCGAGCCGCCGCAGCCGGTGAGGACCAGCGCCCCCGCCAGCACTACGACAAAGGACGCGGCCGCGTGTCTCACGGCGTCTCCCCCTTGACGATCTTGGGGAGGTCCTTGGTGTAGTCGTCGACGGTGGTGTCCTGGCCGTAGAGCAGGTAACCGCCGTTGGTCTTCGGCGAGAACGCGACGACCTGGGTGCCGTGGACGGAGACCAGCTTGCCGTTCTTGTCCTTCGAGGTCGGCTCGATGGAGATGCCGATCGAGCGGGCGCCGGCCTGGATGGTGGCGAAGTCGCCGGTCAGGCCGACGAATTGGGTGTCGATGCCCTTGAGCCACTTGCCGAGCTCGGAGGGGGTGTCCCGCGCCGGGTCGGTGGTGACGAACACGACCAGCAGCTTGTCCTGCTCGGCCTTGGGCAGCGACTTCTTGGCCACGGCGATGTTGTTCATCGTCAGCGGGCAGATGTCGGGGCAGTGGGTGTAGCCGAAGTAGATCAGCGTCGGCCGGCCCTTGGACTCCGCCCGGAAGTCGTACTTCTTGCCGTGCGTGTCCGTGAGGACCAGGTCCGGCTTCTCGAACGGGGTGTCGAGCACGGTGGCGGCCTGGGTCGCGGTGTCCTCGGAGACCACGGAGACGGGGCTCTTGCCGTCGTCGCCGCTGCCGCAGGCGGAGAGCGTCAGGGTGGCGGCGGCGAGCAGAACGGCCGCCGCGAACGTCTTCTTGCGCATAGAGAAATGTCCCAGTTGTGAGAGCTCCGGCGCGCACCGGGGTCGTACGCAAGAGTCGCACGGACCCCTGTGCGCACCATGAGCGGACGGGCCTCAGACGGTCGTACGCCGTCGGCCGGCGAGAACGCCGTACGCCACGCCCGCCGCGCCGACGGCGATGCCGACCACGCCGAGGACGCGGGCGGTGGTGTCGGAGGAGTCGGCGGACGACGAGGTGGAGTCGGCTGCGGTGGTCCCGGTCTTCTCGGAGGCGTCCTCGGCGGTCGCGCCGGAGGCCGAGGCGGAGGTCAGCGTGAGCGTCGGAGCCGGGTTCTCGGGCTCCTCCTCGCCGTCCTTCTGCACCTCGATCCAGCGCACGACCTGCTTGTCGGAGTACGTCTGCAGCGCCTTGAAGACGAGCTGGTCGGCGTCCGTGGGCAGCATGCCGACGGAGACCGGGAACTTCTGGAAGTAGCCGGGCTCGACGCCCTTGCCGGTCGCGGTCCAGGTGACCTTGGTGACGGCCTCGGTGATCGTCTCGCCGTGCATCTCGGCCGGCTTGGCGAGCTTCGACTTGGTGACCTTGACGGTCCAGCCGCTGATCGGCTCCGGCATCACGGAAGCGAGCGGGTGGTCGGTCGGGAAGGTCACTTCCAGCTTGGTGGTCGAGGCGTCGTCACGCTCGTTCGGGACCTTGAAGTCGACGACCGCGTAGCCGCCCTTGACGGCTGCGCCCTCCGGCTGCACGGAGACGTGCGCGAAGGCGGGGGAGGACAGGACGAGCACGGCCGAACCGGCGACGGCAGCGGCGGCGACGACACGAGAGGTCTTCAAAGACTGCATGGCCTTCATGGAAAGGAGCACTCCACTTCGAGTTCGAGTGAGTTCCGGTGGTGAAGAGGGGCGCGTGGTGTCCCGGGTGCGTCAGTGGTTTCCCGGCTGAAGAACACGGGCACGCGCGTGTGCCGCACGACGGCGGCCTCTTCACGCACAGATAGGGAGTGCGGGTCGGTGGTCGCGTCGCGTCAGGCGGCGAGGATGTGTGCGGCGGCGGCCGGCGGGCCGCGGCGGATCACCGAGTGCTGGAGTGCGGTGGTGTGCGGCGCGGGCGGCGCGAACAGGGCGCTACGCAGCGGACGCGGGCCCACTTCGGGCGCCCCCGGCAGCCCGGCCCGCAGGGCGCACACCAGGGCGAGGGCCCCGCGCAGGGACCGTACGAGCGCCCCTTCGGCGACTCCGTGCGCCGACAGTTCCATCAGGCGCAGCAGCGCCAGGTCCCCGCGCCGCAGCAGCCAGCCCGCGGCGAGCGCCGCGAGGACGTGACCGAGCAGCATGGACAGGGACGGGAAAAGCGACATCGAGGAGGCGGCGGAGGTGGACATGGCGTCCGCCGGGTGATGCATCGACCCCATGCCGCTCATCGAACTCATCGAGCCCGAAGTCGGCAGGAGCCGCGCGTCGGTGAGGATCTGGTGGGCCTGCGCCGGGCTGATCGCCGCGGCGGTGGTCCCGCACAGGAGATGCGCGGCGCGCGCGACGAGCGTGGCGTCGGACGCGGACAAGGTGCCCGTGGCCGACGTGCCGGCGCTCTGCCCGAGCCCGAACAGCGTGTGCAGCACGGTCTGTCCGACCGCGAGCGGCAGCACGATCCCCGGCAGCGAGCGCGCCCGCCCGGCGAGCGGCGTCACGACGAGGAAGGTCGCGAGGAAGCCCGCGCCCAGTGTCCACAGCGGAACGGTCGCGCAGGAGGCGATCGCGTGACCGGCCGCGGCCAGCACGACACAGACCGCGGCGAACACCGCGGCCCGCAGGACCCGGAGTTCACCTCCGGAGCGCGCCGTACTCGGGTGGGGGGCAGTCATGGCGGGCTCATCATCGCACCGGCCTTGTCGCCGCCATACGGCAGGTCCGCACCACCGAGGCCATAGTGTGTCGTAGGTCACAAAGATCACTCTCCGACGTGAGCTACCTCCGGATACACCAATTACGTTTGGGACGCATCGCCCATATGGGCGGCATCACGTCAACTCCGTGCTTACACAGGGGCACTGGCGGCAATAGGTATCACTATGTCGAGCCGCGGCCGGGAGGCTGGAGCATGAGCATCTGGTGGTCACTCCATCTGAGGCGCGAGGCCGCGAGCGTGCCACTCGCCCGGCGACTGTTTCTCGGCACGATGGAGACCGCGGGCGTCGACCCGGACATCTCCTACGACCTCTCCGTCGCCCTGAGCGAGGCGTGCGCCAACGCCGTCGAGCACGGCGGCGACACCGCGCACGGCGCGCCCACGGAGGCGTACCGGGTCACCGCCTACCTCGACGGCGAGAAGTGCCGTATCGAAGTCGCGGACTCGGGACCCGGTTTCGCCCGCACGCAGTCCGTCCGCCCGGCCCCGAGCGAGGCCGAGAACGGCCGCGGCCTGTGTCTCATCCAGGAACTCGCCGACCACGTCCACATCGGCAACAAGCCGGGCGTGGGCGGAGCGGTGGTGAGCTTCGACAAGATCCTGAAGTGGCGGAAGGACGCGCCGTTGATGGCGGTGTAGTCGGCCGGGAGCGGCCGGATCCGGGCGACTACAGGTTTCTGAGGATTCTTACCTCGCGCACAGCTCAGGCCCATGCCCCTGACGGCTGCCGTCCATAACTTCGCGATCATGACGGGAAAACACACAGACAGAACCATCAGCCGGCGCCGCGCCCTCGCTGTGACCGGCGGGACGGTCGCGGCCGGCGGGCTGGTCGCCGCGGGGTTCCAGTCGGCGTTCGCCGACACAGCCGACACCACGACCGACGCGGACGCGACGGCCTCGGCCAGTTCGACCAGCAGTGAGTGCATGACGCTGATGACGAGCGTCACGGAGGGCCCCTACTACCTCGACGGTGCCTTGGTGCGCAAGGACATCACCGAGGGCAAGGCGGGCGTCCCGCTCACCCTGCGGCTGACCGTCGTCGACGCCACGGACGGCTGCACCCCGGTCAAGGGCGCGGCCGTGGAGATCTGGCACTGCGACGCCTGGGGCTACTACTCCGGCTACACCACCGCCAACCCGGGCGGCTCGGCCCCCGCGGAGAGCGAGGAGGGCGACTCCGCCAACGACCAGACGTACCTCCGGGGTTACCAGGTCGCCAACGCCAACGGGGTCGTCAAGTTCGAGACGATCTTCCCGGGCTGGTACACGCCCCGCACCTGCCACATCCACGTGAAGGTGCACACCGGCGGCGAGAAGGAGGACGGCACCTACGAGGGCGGCAAGGTCAACTACACCGGCCAGCTGTTCTTCGCCGACGACATCGCCGAGGAGATCTTCACCCTCGACCCATACGCCAAGCACACGGGCTCGTACACCGTCCTCGCCGACGACATGGTCTACGACGGCGGTGGCGCCGCCAGCGGCCTGCTCACCCTCAAGGCCGTGCACAAGAAGGACCCGTCCAAGGGGTACAAGGGTTCACTGACCCTCGGCGTCGACCCGGACGCCGAGAGCACGGGCGCGGGCAGCGGCGGAGGCGGTACGCCCCCGAGCGACGCCCCCACGGGCACACCGCCCAGCGACAGCCCCTCCCCTTCGGCCTCCGCCTCCTCGTAAGGTACGACGATGCAGAGCCGCGAGGACGAGGCACTGGCGCGGGCCGCCGTGCACGCGCTCACCGGGCAACTGGCGCTGGCTCCCAAGCCGGGCCTGCCCGACCCGCGTGACCTGGCCGCCCGTACGACCCGCGTGGACCACCGCGCCCTGCGCTGGTCCGCCAAGGCGCTGACACCCGGCCTCGCGGCGATGGCGGCGTCCGCCCGCCGCACGGGCGAGCCGAGTTCCGTGCTCCGCGCGGAACTCGGCGCGATCGGCCGCTGCACCGAGCACTCCGTGGCGCTCGCCGGCGGCGGCCACCGCGGTGCCCTGTGGGCGCTGGGCCTGCTGGTCGCGGCGGCCGCCCTGGACCCCCACGCGGGGGCCAAGGACGTCGCCGCGACCGCCAAGCGCATCGCCGCCCACCCCGACCGCCGCGCCCCGCGCAGGCCCTCGCGCGGCTCGTCGATCTCGGCGAAGTACGGCGCGGCCGGTGCGCGGGGCGAGGCCAAGGCCGGATTCCCGCACGTACGGCGGGCGTTGGACACCCTCGCCACGACCCGCGCGGCCGGGGCGACGGAGACACAGGCCCGCCTCGACGCCCTGCTCACGGTGATGTCCACCCTCCAGGACACCGAACTCCTGCACGCCGTGGGCCCGTTGGGCCTGCGCCACGTCCAGGCGGGGGCGCGGGGTGTCCTGGAGGCGGGCGGCACGGCCACGCCGGCCGGCGCGGAGGCCCTGACCGCCTTCGACACCGACCTGCACGCGCGCGCGTGGAGCCCGCGCGGAAGTGCGGGGCTCCTGGCGGGCGCGCTGTTCCTGGACTCGTTACCGGTCAACTCGACGGCGTGGGCGGCCTGAACCTCAACTCGCCAGTGCGGGCCGCCTGTTCACCTCATCCACATCGCCCGCCGTGCGGCCTGCACCCGCCGCCCGCCGCGCCGCCGGCCCCATCGCGTACGACGCCACGACCGTCGCCCCGCCCAGCAGCAGCCAGCCCGGCGTCCCCCACTCCAGGAGGAGGGACGTCAGCACCAGGGGGCCCATCGTCCTGGCCACGGTGACGCCGGTCCCGAAGAAGCCCTGGTACTCGCCCACCCGGTCGGCCGGGGCCAGGTCGAAGGAGAGCTGCCAGGAACCCGCCGACTGCCCCATCTCGGCGGCCACTTGGAGCACCGCCCCGACCACCAGCGCCCCGACGGCCACCCACGGCGACGCGCCCGCCGACAGCGCGAACACCGTGCAGGCCGCCAGCATGATCCAGCCGGACCGCCGCACCGCGCGCGTGGCCGACGCGAGCCCCGTGATACCGCGGGCCGTCCGCACCTGGAAGACCATCACCGCCCCGGTGTTGAGCACGAACAGCGCGGAGACCAGCCAGGTCGGCCCGTCCGTTCGCTCCGCGATCCACAGCGGCAGCCCGAGGCTGAGCAACGGCATCCGCAGCAGCAGCACGGTGTTGAGCAGCGTGACGACGACGTACGGCCGGTCCCGCAGCACTCCGAGACCGCCGGCCCTCCGCACCTGGACGCCCCGAACCGACGGCAGCCGCACCAGCAGCCCCGCGCACACCAGGAAGCTCACCGCGTCCAGCGCGAACACGCCGAGGTACGCCGACCGCGTCCCCGCCCGCAGCGCGAGCCCGCCGAGGCCCGCGCCGACCGCGAGACCGGCGTTCAGCGTCGACTGGAGATGCGCCAGCAGCCCGGTCCGCTCCCCGGCGGACACCAGCCCCGCCAGCAGCGCCTGCCGGGCCGCCGCGAGCCCCGACTGCGCGGAGGCGTAGGCACACGCGGCGACCACGAACGGCACGAATCCCCGGACAGCGAGGAAGGACGCCACCGCGAGCCCCGTCGCCAGCGCCAGCAGCACCGCCGTACCGCGCGGTCCACGCCGGTCGGCCAGCCGCCCCAGCGGCACCCCGACCAGCGAACCGACGGCCCACGCGAGGGTGAGCCCGAGGCCCACGCGCGCGGGGGCGAGCCCGACGACGTGGGTGAAGTACAGCGCCGAGGTCACGTAGTAGGCACCGTCGCCGACCGAGTTGGTCAACTGGGCCAGAGCGAGGGTGCGTTGCGGGCCCGCGGGCGGGACGAGTGCGTTCGTCATGCCTCTGACGTTAGAAGCTCAGTGGATCTCCGGTGAGACCCAATGAGCCCTTCTTTTGTTGGTCCAATTCAGAAGCCTTCCAGCACTCGCCCCAACGCGTCCAAGGCCTCCGGGTACACCCGCTCGCGCGGCGTTCCGTACCCGACCACCAGCCCCTGCGGCCGGTTCTCGCCCGCCGTGTGCCAGTGCTCCCCGAGCCGTCCCACCGCGAGCCCCTCCTTCTCGGCCCGCGCGAGCACCGCCTCCTCGTCGGCGACCTCCACCAGCGCGTGCAGCCCCGCCGCGATGCCGTAAACGTTTGCGTGCGTGCCAAGCCGGCCGAGGAGCTGGTCGCGGCGGCGCCGGTACCGCAGTCGGCACGCGCGGACGTGCCGGTCGTAGGCGTGGCTGTCGATCAGTTCGGCGAGCGCCAACTGGCCGATGGTCTCGGTGTGGTGGTCGCTGTGCAGCTTGGCGTCGGCGACCGCGTCGACCAGGTGCGGCGGCAGCACCATCCAGCCGAGCCGCAGCGCGGGCCCGAGGGTCTTGGACGCGGTCCCCAGGTACACGACCTGGCCCGGCGCCATCCCCTGGAGCGCGCCCACGGGCTGGCGGTCGTAGCGGAACTCCCCGTCGTAGTCGTCCTCGACGATCAGCCCGCCACGCGCGCGTGCCCAGTCGGTCAGCGCCCGTCTGCGCTCGGGGTGCAGGGTGACGCCGGTCGGGTACTGGTGGGCCGGTGTCACCACCACGGCCGCCGCGTTCCCCAAGTCCTCGGCGCGGGCGCCCCGTTCGTCGACCCGTACGGGCACCACGCGCCCGCCGTTGTGCCGCACCACCTCCCGGTGGAACGGCAGTCCCGGGTCCTCCATGGCGACCTCGGCGGCACCGCGCCCCGCCGCCGCGTCCAGCACGCGCGTGAGGAGCGCGAGTCCCTGCACGTACCCGGACGTGATCACGATCCGCTCCGGCGGCGCGATCACCCCGCGCGCCCGCCCCAGGTACCCCGACAGCGCGGTGCGCAGTTCGACGCGGCCGCGCGGGTCCCCGTAGTCGTACGCCAAGGAGGGCGCCGTCGCGATGGCGCGGCGCAGCGAGCGCAGCCAGGCCGCCGCCGGGAACATGCCGACGTCGGGGCTGCCGGGCCGCAGGTCGAAACGGGGCACACGCGCGCGTGCCGCCGCGCCCGGGGCCTCCGCGTCCACGGAGGGCAGCAGCGCGACCTGTGTGCCCGATCCCTGGCGCGCGGTCAGGTAGCCCTCTGCGACGAGCTGGTCGTAGGCGGCCTTCGCGGTGCCCCGGGAGACGCCGAGTTCGGTGGCGAGCCGGCGGGTGGCGGGGAGGCGGGTCCCCGGGGCGAGCCGGCCGTCCCGCACGGCGTCCCGGAGGGCGCGTTCGAGACCGACCCGGCGGCCTCCCTCGGGGTCGGGTTCCAGGTGCAGGTCGACCCCGACGCCGGACCAGAAGTCGTTCACGAAAAAGCCCTCCCCCTAGGCGCGTTCATGAAAAAAGCCTCCCCCTAGGCATGCGATCGGCACACGAATGGCCGGGCACCGCATGTGTGCCCGGCCATCAGTCTTGTATCAGGTGGCGGTCGTCAGCTGTCAGCCCTTGAGGGACGCCATCCAGCTCTCGACCTCGGCCGAGGTGCGGGGCAGGCCGTCGGACAGGTTCCGGTTGCCGTCCTCGGTGACGAGGATGTCGTCCTCGATGCGGACGCCGATGCCGCGGTACTCCTCCGGGACGGTGAGGTCGTCCGCCTGGAAGTACAGGCCGGGCTCCACCGTGAGGACCATGCCGGGCTCCAGGGTGCCCTCGACGTACGTCTCGGTCCGCGCGGAGGCGCAGTCGTGGACGTCCATGCCGAGCATGTGACCCGTGCCGTGCAGCGTCCACCGGCGCTGGAGGCCCAGCTCCAGGACGCGCTCCACGGGACCCTCGACAAGACCCCACTCGACGATCTTCTCGGCCAGCACGCGCTGTGCCGTGTCGTGGAAGTCGCGGTACTTGCCGCCCGGCTGCACCGCCGCGATACCGGCCTCCTGGGCCTCGTACACGGCGTCGTAGACCTGCTTCTGGACCTCGCTGAAGCGGCCGTTGATCGGCAGCGTGCGGGTGATGTCGGCCGTGTACAGGGTGTGCGTCTCGACGCCGGCGTCCAGGAGGAGCAGGTCGCCGGAGCGGACCGGGCCGTCGTTGCGCACCCAGTGCAGGGTGGTGGCGTGCGGGCCCGCGGCGCAGATCGAGCCGTAGCCGACGTCGTTGCCCTCCACGCGCGCGCGGAGGAAGAACGTGCCCTCGATGTAGCGCTCGCTGGTGGCCTCGGCCTTGTCGAGGACCTTCACGACGTCCTCGAAGCCGCGGACCGTCGAGTCGACGGCCTTCTGCAGCTCGGCGACCTCGAACTCGTCCTTGACCAGGCGTGCTTCGGAGAGGAAGACCCGCAGTTCCTCGTCGCGCTCGGCGGTGACCTTGTCGGTCAGCGCGGCCTCGATGCCGGCGTCGTAGCCGCGGACCACGCGGACGGGGCCGGTGGCCTCGCGCAGGGCGGCGGGCAGTTCGCGGACGTCGGAGGCGGGGATGCCGTAGAGCTGCTCGGCCTCGGTGAGGGAGTGGCGGCGCCCGACCCACAGCTCGCCCTGGCCGGAGAGCCAGAACTCGCCGTTCTCGCGGTCGGAGCGCGGCAGGAGGTAGATCGTCGCCTTGTGGCCCTCGGTGGTGGGCTCCAGGACGAGGACGCCGTCCTCGGTGAGGCTGCCCGTCAGGTACGCGTACTCGACCGACGCCCGGAAGGGGTACTCGGTGTCGTTCGAGCGGGTCTTCAGGTTGCCCGCAGGGATCACCAGGCGCTCGCCCGGGAAGCGCGCGGAGAGCGCGGCACGGCGGCGGGCGGTGTGCTCGGCCTGCTCGACGGGCCGCAGGTCGTGCAGCTCGGTGTCGGCCCAGCCGGACTTCATGCTGTCTGCGAGTTCGTCGGACACGCCCGGGTACAGACCGTTCTTCCGCTTCTTGATGGGCTCCTCAGGCTCGCTTTCCGGGGTCTCCGGGTTGAGCTCGTCGGCCACGGTCATCCTCCTAGATACGGCACTGGACCCCGTCCATCGTACGGTCGTACGGAAGGGGGCCCAGGGCCGTATGGCCTGTTACACATGGCTGTCCGGCGACTACTCGAAGCGAGCCGCCAGGAGGACGACGTCCTCGTCGCTGTCGGCCGTGTCGAGGCCGTCCGGCAGCACGGTCCGCAGGACGTGGTCGGCGATCGCGGCCGGGTCCTCGCGCAGCGCCTTGGGGACGCTCGCGGCCGCCGCGTGCAGGCGGGCGAAAGCGCGGTCCATGGGGTCGCCGGTGCGGTGCAGCAGCCCGTCCGTGTAGAGCAGCACCGTCTCGCCGGCCTCCGCCTCCAGCTCCACGCTCGGCGCCTCCCAGCAGGCGAGCATGCCCAGGGGCGCGGACACGGAGGTCTCGACGAACTCCGTGCGCCGCTCGCCGACCAGGAGGGGCGGGCTGTGTCCGGCGCCGGCCAGGGTGATCTTGCGCAGCGCGGGCTCGCAGTAGGCGAACAGGGCGGTGGCCGAGCGGGCGGGTTCGGTGAGCCTGAGGAGGAGTTCGAGGTCGGACAGGACCGCGACCGGGTCCTCGCCCTCCATCACGGCGTACGCCCGCAGGGAGGCGCGCAGCCGGCCCATCGCGGCGATCGCGCTGGGCCCGGAGCCGGTCACCGAGCCGACCGCGAGGCCGAGCGCGGCGTCGGGCAGCGGCAGCGCGTCGTACCAGTCGCCGCCGCCGCGCGGACCCGTGCGGTGCAGTGCGGCGAGCTGCACACCGGCCACGCGGGGGAGCCGGGACGGCAGCAGCTCCTCGGCGATGGTCGTCATGCACGCGCGCGTGCGCTCGACTTCGATGACCCGGGCGAGGTGCTCGGTGGCGTACCGGGCGTACAGGCCGACGAGGTGGCGCTGCCGCTCGACCGGCTCGGCGGGCTCGTCGTAGAGCCACACGGCGGCTCCCAGGCGCCCGGCCGCGTCGGTCGCCAGGGGGAGCGCGTAACTGGCCGCGTAGCCCAGGCGTACGGCGACCTCGCGGTGGCGCGGGTCCAGGGCGTCCTCGGCGAACAGGTCGGGGTGGACGATCTCGCCGCCCTCGCCCCCGGGAGCGCCGGCCGGTCCGTCGAGGAGCTGGCCGTACGACATCGCCCCGCGCGGGACGGTCTCCATGTGGCCGAGGTCGGCGCGGGCGAGGCCCAGGCCGATGGTGGTGTCGGGGCCCAGACCGTCGCCGGGTTCCAGGACGACGAGCCCGCGGCGGGCGCCCACCAGGGCGGCTCCGGCGCGGAGTAGCTCCTGGAGTGCTTCGTCGAGTGCGTCCGTGCGTGCCAGCCGCTCCGTGAGTTCATGGAGGGTCGTGAGATCGGACACCCACCCGGCGAGCCGGTCCTGGAGCAGGGCACTTGGCGCGTTCGGAGCGGTATCAGGCCTGTTCTGCGTGTTCGAGGAGGGGCTCGGAGGGGTATCGGTGGCGGCAGGCGCGGGCGCGACAGTGTGTGCGGGCGAGGGAACCGTTGAATCGATTCCAGCCACTTTCGGAGGGTGCGGGGCGTTCATGGCGTCCGGCTTTCCGACCGGTGCGTATTGCTCAAAAGCATCGCAAACCCCCATGTCATTCTGCGCCGCTGGCAGTGTCTCCACATGTACACGCACTCGTGAGGGGATGTCCAGCATTGTCCTGCTGGGATTCCTGGTGTCCATGGGTTTACGGGTGCTATTTCGCTCTCCCCTTGCGGATTGGCAAAGTTGGCTTAAAACTGCATCAGGGGACGGTCCATTGCGGTCGACTGGGTTTGCTCGACGGAGCGTCACAGCGGTCGTGATGGGTACGTACTCGGAGAAGGCCAGGGGTGGCTGGGAGCCACCCGGAACCTGGTGAAGGACCCGGGCGTCTTAACCACCGACGATCGTGCCCCATCCTCCCGTGGCGGAGGCGGAGAGAACTACGCGGGACGGCAAAACGCCAGACTTCGCCACCCCCAATCGCCACGCCCATGCTTTTCAAGCACGCACGGGTTCCCCTTGCCGAAGGCAGGGGTGTGATGCGCCAACAGGTACGCACAGTGAAGTGATCGACACATGGTGTGATGTGGTCCTCGGTGTTGCCAGCGGTGCAACGGAAAGGAACGAGCGCTCATGCGCGAGATCCTCGGAAAGCGACGCAGGCTCCTGTCCAGGCGAGACAACAGGAGGTCTGAGATGCTCAGCGCGGCCCTGACCTTCGCGACAGAATGGCAATGGCCCGTCCTCCCGGGCGTGGCACCGGATCCCCAAGGGCGGGCGCGCTGCGGCTGTCCGGATCCGGAGTGCACGGTCCCCGGCGCACACCCCTTCGACCCCGGTCTCCTCGCGGCCACCACCGACGCCCGCATGGTGCGCTGGTGGTGGGGCAACCGGCCCGCCGCCCCGATCGTCCTCGCCACCGGCGACAAGGCTCCCTGCGCGGTCAGCCTGCCCGCCCCCGCGGCCTCCCGGGCCCTCGCCGCGCTCGACCGCCAGGGCATGCGCCTCGGCCCGGTCGTCGCCGCGCCGACCCGTTGGTCGCTACTCGTCAAGCCGTACTCCCTGGAGCAGCTGGGCGAGCTGCTCTACGCCAAGGACCACGTCCCGGGCTCGCTCCGCTTCCACGGCCAGGGCGGCTATCTCGCCCTGCCCCCCTCCGAGACCGGCCAGGGCCAGATCCGCTGGGAGCGCGCACCACTGCCCGGCTCGTCGTCGCCCTGGGTGCCCGACGTCGAGGCCGTGGTGGACGCCGTGGTCGAGGCCCTCACTCGTACGGGTGTGAGCGCGCCCGAGTTGTAAGGGTGTCGGGCGTGCGCGGGACATGGCGCCCGTAGTTGGTCGTTATCTTCCGACCTATGAACCTTCGTCTGCTCGCCCTCGCGGGCGTCGCGGTGTGCGCGGTCGCGCTGCCGCTGGCCGTGGCGTCCGCGGGACCCGTACGCGACGAGGGTCACGCGGTCGTACGGTCCCTGGTCCATTCCTCGGATTCCTCCGGCTCTTCTGAGGGTGACGCCAAGGCGCCGTCCGTCGCGCCCTCGCCCGTCCGCTCCCCGCTGACGCTCGGCCTGGGACTCGCGACGGCGGCGCGCTGCGGACCCGAGGTCTCCTCCCCCGACGGCATCGAGGCGCAGACCTGTGTCATGACGCAGGGTGAGGACACCTGGGCGCGCACCTACTACCGGAACGCGACCGGCGACGACCTGGATTCGGTGCTGAGCCTCATGGGTCCGGCGGACCGCGCCGTGCAGATGCACTGCGACGTGGCGGCCGAGGACGAGCCCGCGCTGTGCGAGACACCCCGGGAGCGGACACGGGGCGATCTGGCGGCCTACACGGCCGTGGCGGAGTTCGCGGGGCGGAGCGGGAGCGGGCCGCTGTTGCTGCGCTCGGGGAGCAACTCCTCGGCGCCTACGGCGAGTTGACGGACGACGTCGTTCCGTACACGCGACCCGGGCATGAAAAGACCCGGTTGCTGGCGACGGGGGATGCACCAGCAACCGGGCTACTCGAACGGTAACAAGAGATCGGCGGTTAGCAAATTCGATCTCGGCTATTCGGACACCGACTTCCCTTTCACAACGGGGAGTTGTGACAGGAGTCACCCGAGTGAACAGGCCTGTTGCGGCTGAGTGGTCGTTCAGTCGAACCCTTGGCCCATTCCGGGTGTCAGCTCAGCGTGACCTGCCGGTTGGTGAGGCCGCCCCGCGCGCGGCGCTCGTCCGCGGTGAGCGGTGCCTCCGTGGCCAGAGCGGCGGCGAGGCGCTCGGCGAACTCGGCGGCCGGCTTCTCGATGTCGTCCGCGCCCATCCCGCTCGGCAGGTCCCAGACGGGCACGGTCAGCCCGTGAGCACGGAAGGACCCCACGAGACGCGTGCCCTCGCCGAGACCCGAGCGGCCCGCGGCGTGCAGCCGGGCGAGACCGTCCAGAAGCTGCTCCTCCGGGTACGGCATGACCCAGCGCAGATGGTTCTTGTCCGGGGTCTCGCACCAGTACGCGGCGTCCACGCCCTGGAGCTTCACGGTCGGGATGGCGGCGGCGTTGGCGCGCTCCAGGGAGGCGGTCACCTCCGGCGCCGCGCTCGAAGCCTCGGGGACCCAGAATTCGAAGCCCGGGTGCACAACTGGCTCGAACGTGCCTTCCGGGTCGAGCAGATCCTGCAGTCGCGGACCCTCGGCCGGGGCGCGGCGGGCCTGCACCGGAGTGCCCGGATCGGCGACCAGCGCGCGCTGGAGGGTGTCGGCGAGGTCGCGGCTGATGTCTCCGGAGGCCGTGTCGTTCTGCAGGCCGAGCAGCACCGAGCCGTCGTCCCGGCGCAGGGCCGGCCAGGCCATCGGCAGCACCGTGGCGAGCGTGACCGACGGAACCCCTTCGGGGAGACCGCCCTTCAGCGGCAGCGCGACCGTGGCCGCGGGCACCAGCTCGCGCAGTGCCACCCAGTCGCCCTCGCCGGGCAGGCCCTCGAAGGGGCGCTGCACCAGCTCGGTCACCGCGTGCGCGGCGGCCCGGCCGTGGCAGGCCTTGTAGCGGCGGCCGCTGCCGCAGGGGCAGGGCTCGCGGGCACCGACGACCGCGACCTCTCCGTCGCTGAGCTGCGGCCGCCTGGCCGTGGTCTGGGGGCGCTTCTTGGCCATCGTGGGTGTCTCCCGGTTACGGCTCGTCTCGTACTGGCGGGAGCCTAGCCGTTCACGCCATGACCGACGGGAGCCTGTGGACAACCCGGCGGGCGTGGACGGCGGCCTGTGGACAACGCGGCCGACGTGGCCGACGTGGCCGACGTGGACAGGTACGGGCCGACGTGGACAGGTACGGGCCGACGGGTCAGTCCAGGTCGTCGAACGCGTCCGCGAACTCCAGCCGGGGGACCGCCGACACCGCGGGAGCCGTGACGCGCGTAGCGAAGTCGTCGCGCCGGTGCCCGGCATCCGGATCATGGACGTCGTCCTGCACGACGACCCACACCGTGACCTCGCCCCGGGTGTCGTCCCGGACACCCCAGTCGTCGGCCAGCGCGGTGACGATGTTCAGCCCGCGTCCGCCGTGTGCCGTCACCGACGGGGTGGCCGGAGCCGGGCGGGTCGGGCCACCGCCGTCCGTCACCTCGACCGTGAGCCGTCCGCCCGTGTCCACGCGCCAGGCGCACCGGACGTCGCCGTCACCGGCCAGGGCGTCGCCCAGGGGCCGGCCGTGCTTGCACGCGTTGCTCAGCAGTTCGGAGAGGATCAGTACGGCGTCGTCGATGACCGCTTCCGACACACCGCCCGTGCGCAGCTGATCGCGCATGCGATGTCTTGCTTGTCCCACGCCCGCAGGGCCATGGGACACGGCCATGCTCGACGACGTGGGCACCTCCTGTGCCACCACCAACGCCACCCCCGAGACCTCCTTCGCCCCACGCCACGGTGTGGATGCCCCCTTGGCCTGTACCGGAAACCGGCCAATCCACGTTCAGTGACGCATTCGCAACGATCGAACACGGACCGAACGCGCCGGTGCACTCCCTGTAATCGAGTGGCTTGTTTTCGACGGTGTGGCCGGGTTCGGAGGATGGTGCAGGCGAGGTGGCCGGGTCAAGGGGTGTTTGGCGGTCTTTATGAGGTTGTTTGCTGACCGCGGCCGAGCTGGCTCAGAACGGCCCCCGGCCGGTTGGTGATGATGGCGTCAATGCCCAGGTCAACGCAGAGGTCGACGTCCTCGGGCTCGTTGACGGTCCACACGTGCACCTGGTGACCGGCGCTTTTCAGCCGCTCGATGTACGCAGGGTGATTGCGCACGATCCGGATCGAGGGGCCTGCGATCCGGACACCGGCCGGAAGTCGACCGTCCCTCAGGCGGGGCGAGAGGAACTGCAGCAGGTACACCGTCGGCAGTGTCGGGGAGGCCGCCCGCACCCGGTGCAGCGAGCGCGCCGAGAAGCTCATGACCCGTACTGGGGAGTCGGCGGCGGAGGCCGGGGCGTCCAGGCCGAAGCGCTTCAGGAGCACCAGCAGCCGTTCCTCGACCTGGCCCGCCCAGCGCGTCGGATGCTTCGTCTCGATGGCCAGCTCCACGCGCCGACCCGCGTCCGCGACGAGTTCGAGCAGCCGCTCCAGGGTGAGCACGGAGGTGTCCTCGCGGTCCTCCGGAAGGTGCTCCCAGTCGGGCTCCTCGTCCCGTGTCGTCCGGGAGTCGCGGCCCTTCCAGGAACCGAAGTCGAGGGCGGCCAGATCGGCGAGCTCCAGTGCCGAGACCGCCCCGCGCCCGTTCGACGTCCGGTTGACGCGGCGGTCGTGGACACAGACGAGATGGCCGTCGGCGGTCAGCCGTACATCGCATTCGAGAGCGTCCGCACCGTCCTCGATCGCCTTCTTGTAGGCGGCCAGGGTGTGCTCGGGGGCCTCTTCGGAGGCTCCGCGGTGGGCGACGACTTGGATCCGGTGCTGCCGTGCGAGGGTCACCGCGTCATGGTGCCACCGCGAAGGGGTACACGTGGAACCAAGAACGTATAGGTATGGGGCTTTTTGACGCGAATGACACCTTATAAAGGATCGCCATGAACCCACAGGCACCGCTTATGGTGCCCTGACGGCCGGTGGGAAAAGCTGACGGCATACAAAAGCACATGCACAGCTGTTTCGCGCCGGACCGATCGACAAGCGTGAAGAGTGTGACCGCATGCTTCCGAGAACAACAGCCGTGGACCGAGGAGAAGAGCTGTGAGCACCGAGAACGAGGGCACTGAGGTACCCCCGGCCCCGTCTGCACCTCCTGTGCCGGTGGAATCTCCCGCAGCTTCCCCGCAGGCGGCCGCGGCCGAGGGGAGCGCGCCCACTACGCAGCTCCCGCCGGTGCCTCCGGGCGCCCCGCAGGACACGCTGCACGCGGGCCCCGCCCCGGCGTACGCCGGAGCGGCCCCGCAGGGCACGGGATCCGCTCCCGACGCCGCCTGGCCGCCCCCGCCGCCCGCCACCCCGTCGTACGCCGACAGCGGCACGGGCGCGGGCGCGTACGGCGGCGAGGGCGTCGGCGGCTACGGGGGCGACGGCTACGGAGGTGACGGCGCCGGTGCCGGTGGCGGCTGGGGCACGCCGTACCAGCAGCAGCCCGCGCCCAAGAAGCCCGGCGGCGGACGCGGCGGCCTGATCGCCGCGGTGCTCATCGCCGCGCTGGTCGCCGGCGGCCTGGGCGGTGGCATCGGCTACACCCTGGCCAAGAACAACGACAACAACACCAACTCCACCACCGTCTCCGCCGACACCGGCAGCGCCTCCGTGAAGCGCGCCGCCGGCACCATCGCGGGCGTGGCCGCCAAGTCCCTGCCCAGCACGGTCACCATCGAGGCCGAGAGCACCAGCGGCGAGGGCGGCACGGGCACGGGCTTCGTGTTCGACACCCAGGGCCACATCGTCACCAACAACCACGTCGTCGCCGACGCGGTCGACGGCGGCAAGCTCACGGCGACCTTCCCGGACGGCAAGAAGTACGACGCCGAGATCGTCGGCCACGCCCAGGGCTACGACGTCGCGGTCATCAAGCTCAAGAACGCCCCCAGCAACCTGAAGCCGCTGGCCCTCGGTGACTCGGACAAGGTGGCCGTCGGCGACGAGACCATCGCGATCGGCGCCCCGTTCGGCCTGTCGAACACGGTGACCACGGGCATCATCAGCGCCAAGAACCGCCCGGTGGCCTCCAGCGACGGCAGCTCCACGAGCAAGGCGTCGTACATGAGCGCCCTGCAGACCGACGCCTCGATCAACCCCGGCAACTCGGGCGGCCCGCTGCTCGACGCGCAGGGCTCGGTCATCGGCATCAACTCGGCGATCCAGTCGACCAGCAGCGGCGGCCTCGGTTCCACCAGCCAGTCCGGTTCGATCGGCCTGGGCTTCGCCATCCCGATCAACCAGGCGAAGTACGTCGCCCAGCAGCTGATCAAGACCGGCAAACCGGTGTACGCCAAGATCGGCGCCTCCGTCTCCCTGGAGGACAGCACCTCCGGAGCGACGATCACCGCCGAGGGCGTCAGCGGCTCCTCCTCGGTGGAGGCCGGCGGCCCCGCGGCCAAGGCGGGCCTCAAGGCCGGCGACGTCATCACCAAGCTCGACGACTCGGTGATCGACAGCGGCCCGACCCTCATCGGCGAGATCTGGACCCACAAGCCGGGCGACAAGGTCAAGATCACGTACAAGCGGGGCGGTACGGAGCACACGACCGACCTGACCCTGGGGTCGAGGGTCGGCGACAGCTGACGTAGCGCCAGACGATCAACCGGCGGGGGGGGGGGCGCGTTGCTGTGGGCGCCCGCCCCCGAGTACCGCGCGCCCCCCGACGGCGGGGGGTTTTTGAGCCCCACCGCCCGCCCGGGCGCGCTCGGTAACACC